>DNTB01000024.1 GCA_003499525.1 Flavobacteriales bacterium | reverse complement strand
ATTCAGACGGACATACATTAATTAGTCCGAATAAGAACCTTATTCTTTCGCTTACCTTTTATTTGAACCTCCGTTCCAATATCCAGTCCTTTTCTGGCAACCATCAATCTGGCTTGACCGCCTATTTCAATAGCTTCACCACTGTTGTTCTTTACTTTTCCGCTATTCAAGAAGAGCGTTTCGATGGGAATGTACGGGATGATTTCTCCGAAGACCTCAAGGTCGGTATAAACCATTCCATCATGACCGCGAAAGATCCCTCTTATTATCGCTTGCTCGGTTTCCGATGTTTCTAGCCACCAAATCACGCTGTCCTGGGGAGCTAACCCCTTGAACGAGCTCATTAATCCCGTTTGAGAGCTTCTATAATGTACTTGATCGAAAATGGCTTGGTTCGCATCACCCTGGTAATTTTCTTGATCGAAAATGGCTTGATTCGTATCACCCTGATAGCCATTATAGTTGACAATATCAGCCGTTACCGTAACATCAGTTCTCGTGTATATCAGCACATAAAGTCTTCTGAAATCCACCGAAACGTTTGCATAGGCCTGACCTCTTTTTAATGGATAACTGCGATATAGGTCTTTCTTAGCATCAAATACCAGGCTTTTTGAGGATAAACCTCCTATCCCAAGAAATTTGACTGTTCTTGCGTTTCCTATTGCCAGTTTAACCAATTCGAAATCAGTCCCTTCTAACTGTGCATTGCCGGTCATTATTCCATTATGGGTAGCGCAAGAGCCGAGTGTTAGCAGCATCAAAAGTAGGAGTAGCGGTTTGTTCATTTTATAGGTTTTAATTGGTTATAGTGGACGGTTCTGTATCCAATATGCTTACCATTCAGGTTTGTAATGCTAATGATCGCGGATTCCCCTCTAAATCCATAGATGAAGGCGCGATAATTAGTGAAACGTGTTTTTCGGGTTTTATCGGAAGATTTGATTCGGTAATAGGCCACTTCATCGCCTACCCGTAAGGTTTCGCCATACCCGTTTTGAAATCCTCCGTTTGACTTATAAATGTTGTCGGTACGAAACGACTTTATTTGACCTGTTTCAAACCCTTTAACATCGCACCTTAGCTCACCATTGGTTAGACAATTCGAATCAATGATCATCCCATAAATAGGAGTATAGGTCTTGAAAATTATAACGGTATCGTAGTCAAAATTAATCTGAGTTTTAGGTTCGGCAACAGTGTAATCTGTACTGAAAATCTGCTGCTGCTGATTGTATATTTGTCGGCCCAATTGAACAATATCAGCGGAAATAACTACCTCAGTTATATGGATAAAGATGAGAAAAGTATTCTTAAAGTCGACACTCACATTGGCATAGGCCTCTCCTTTCATTAGAGGATATTCACGGTACATATTCCTCTTAGCATCCAATACGAGACCCTCTTTTCCTAAACCTCCAATACCAAGCACTCTGGTGGAAGAAGAATGTCCATATGCAATCTTTTTAAACTCATAATACGTTCCGGATTCAGGCAGATTAGCACTCATCATTCCAGAATGGAAAGCACAGGAAGAAGTAAGAAATACTATTACTATAAAAGGGAGAGAAATAGAAGGTGATCTCATTTAAATTGGATTGTTAATTCAAATATAAACTAACCAAATATTGTGCCCAATATCACAATTCTTTCCATTAGAAATTAACCCATTGATTATACACCACTTCCTTCGAGTGAGCCTGCACAACGCGCACCAAAACAAAATCAGCCTGAATCAATTCCTTTGATACATTACTTGTTCCTTTTGCCGGGCATTTGAACTGAACCAGAATTCGTCCAGCCAAATCATATAACGCTACAGCAACATCTTGTTGACTTAAATTTTTGATTATCAGATCATTATTACTTTTTTCCCAGTGAATGTAGCTAGATTTATCCTTAGGGTTTTCGAGCTGAGTTATTAGTCCAATATTGATCTGATTCGTTGTGGAGTCTGATCGGTTGCAATAAACCGTTTGGAGTGAAACATCATAATTTCCATTGGCGGCATAGACATGAACAGGATGCTCGACGCTAGAGCTTGAACCATCGTCGAAGTCCCAGTTGTACATCATTGGTGAAAGACCAGAACTGAGATTAGTGAACCAGACGGTATCCTGATTCTGACTCCATGTGAATGATGCTTTGGGTTCATCAATATCATGATTCCAAGAAGTACTCGCCTGAAACACGACCGAGTCGGCTTTTGATTGCAAATAATTTGCGAACGACGGAGACAATCCCGAAGTAAATGTATTCCCTGATACCGGTTCCTTCCAGAAGGTAGCATAAAACGTACATGCCGCCAGGTAGCTTCCATTCAAATTAGGATGGCTTTGATCAGCCGTATGCAACACTATACTGGTATCTTCTATGACTGATTTCCATGAAATTCCAACCGGAGCAACATAGGCATTAATGGAGTCAGCAATTTGAGTATACGCACTTTCCAATGAATCTTGCATATGGCTGAAATCCATGAAAACAGGACTACAATGTGACCCCGAACCATCGCATTGTTGCCCACCAAGTTGTCTACCCCAGGTCATGAACATCGCAACATTAGCGCAGGGATTGTACTTTTTAATACTATCACTAAGTCGCTCAGCCGCCGGATACATAAATCCATATCGATAAAAATCTATAGTTGGAATTTGACTTTGCTCTTGCAGCACCACATAGTCCCAATTGCCCTGTCTTATTTTCTGCAATGAGGAAGTGTTGGTGGAATGTCCGTCCAGTGTATGTCCCCCTGGAGTATTTCGATTAGTTATTAAGGTCTTCCCCTCCGCCGTTGACAAGTCTTCAACAAGTTGTGGTAAGTTGTTGCCCTGAGTATAACTGTTCCCTAGAAAAAGAACCCTTATGGTGTCGGCCTGGCTTTGCATTTCATGGACGCCAAACAGAATCGAAATACTGATTATCAATGACTTAATCATAGCTGAAGTTAAGCGTTGTCTGTTCGCTCTGGAGTGCTCCTTCCAGAGTAAGTAGTTTTTTCTTAACCGGTAATCCTCCGGCGTATCCGGTTAAAGAACCGTCGCTTCCAACAACACGGTGGCAAGGGACAATAATCGAAATAGCATTTGCGCCATTCGCGGATGCCACAGCACGAACCGCTTTTTCGTCGCCGTACAATCTCGCCAATTCAAGGTAGGACACCGTTTCACCGAAAGGAATGTTTTGCAGGTGCTTCCATATTTCAATCTGAAAATCAGTTCCTACGAGTTTTAATGGAAGGTCAAATGTTGTTCTCTTTCCACTAAAATATTCGCGGAGCTGCTCAATCGCCTGATCAAGCAGGACCGTTCTGCCTTCCACAAATGGGGCATTAAGCCCCTGCGAAATTTTCCGGTCTATCCCGCCCCTCATTCTTCGGTACTTCCAATCGCAAAGGCAGATTTTGCCCGAATAGTCTCCAAGAATGAGATCTCCAAATTTGGATTTATATGTGAAGGTCCGAATGTCCATTAAACGCGATCAAAACTAGGGTTTGCATTTGAGTGTTAATGCGTTGCCGTTAAAGCAACCCTTTTAAATTTATAGGCCGCCTGGGTTTGTGGTTTTATTCAGCCTCCGGTTTTAACAAACTTCTCGACGCGTGTTTTTCCATTCTGTTGGATTCGCATTAAATATACACCAGGGCGGTATCCGGTAAATCATTAAAAACTGAAATCTGTTCATTTCATGAAGGAAGATCACATGAACTCATTCAGTGACCCACAACAAACCTCAAAACTTCTGTCTGATTTGAACGGTTAATTCTGAGAAGGTAAATGCCGCGGTCAAAATTCACTAGTGGAACTTCGAAATCGCTTGTTTCAAAACGCCCTTCATACATGACCTTACCTGTAATTGAAATCACAGCATAGGATCCAGAATTGAAGCCAGAAGAAACATATAAATCACGAGCCGCAGGAATAGGGTACACATTGGTTAACTCAGTTCTTTCCTCAGGGCTATCTTGATTCAATGGCCACCCTGAAACCTCACTCACCCACATTTCCCAAATATTGTTTCTATAAATGTTGTAGTACACAAATGCCTTTTGGTCGGTGACATAGTATTCCGGATCGGTTCTTTGTGCCGCGCCTAACTGATCATCGACCCGCAGTGCCAAGGCGCCATCCATACTAAGAAGCCATATTTCAGCGTCCTGCACTCCTCCACCTGTGGTGTCTTCAATTTGTACACTAACCATCGTCCTCCCCTGGAATGCAAACATTTCCGAAGAAGAGAACCGGGGTTTACTCGTACCGGAAGGCAATCCAAGTGCAGTCAATCGATTCCAGTTTCCTGCAATTTTCTGAAAGAACAGAAGAGAATCTCCGGTGGTGTGCTCCGCAATACAGGCTAGAATGAGCGTTCCACCAAGCTCAGGGGCCTCGAGAGTCATAGGGTTTTGCTTATGAGAGGGTGAGAATGTGATTTGGGTAATTTGATTGAGGCTATCCGCTATATATAGTTGATACACACCGCTGCTATCCGGATGAGAATAAAGCAGACCGAACTCGCTGCCCTGAAAAAAGTCGCCATGCGTAAAACCTTTTTCATAGGTTCCTATTGGATTCAACAAATTCGGAGTAGTACGGTCGCTCCAATTCAAATCAGGTTGATTGTTGATGTTACCTCTAAAAAAAAGCAGCTTACCCGATGGATATGAGGCACTTCTACTTGGAATAACTCCGGCATTTGACTTATTGCCAACGGTTAATTGATTCGTTTGAAAACTCCCAGCATTCAGAATGGCTTCGTGAATTTGAACGGTGCTATTCAGGGCCGTTTTGGAGTAGACAATTCTCCACCCCTGACTATCTATAAGGAACTCTCCGGCATTCCAGGTTGCCAATAGAGGGGCCGAAGTATCTACAACTATTTGCTTTCCAACATTTTGAATAAAAAAGCCAGTATTAGAGTCGAGATCGGCATACCAAAGCGTACGATTCCCATCCATCCATACCATGGCATCTTCGTCTGAGTGTATTTCGGGATCAAAGTAGTCCTCTCCCGGAACGTTCAATTGTGACACCGTTACCGTTTGTGCATATACCTGCCCCAATAGCATGCAAATCAGAAGTAAAAACCTCATTTTCATTGCTTTATGATTTTAAATAGCTCTGACTTTCCATCGGATTGAGTAACTGAAACGAGATAAATACCTCTTACCCAATTGCTACTGTTTAGCTGTATTTCCTTTATTTCTGGAAAGGATTGCTCCAATACAATTTGGCCGGTCAAAGAATAAACCTGTACCGATGCTACATTCCGTTTAGATTGAATAATAATGTGGTCTTTCGTAGGATTGGGGAAGTAGACCAATTCAGCTCGTTGACTTTCTGGGGTTGAAGTTGTGAGCAAACATTGTGAATCTACCGTATCCCTGACCATGTGCATGAATTTAAGGTACGTGTCCATTACGTTTTGGGCTCCTCCCTGAAATGCAGGTATGAAGCAAAAGAATGTTCCGTACATATTGCGGCATCGGTCTACAAATGGATAATGTCCGAATGCACCAGGACTGCATACTGTTGTGATGTTATGCTGATTATCCAACTCCAACCACCACCCTCCAAAAGTGTATCGCAACGTATCCAACCCAATGGGGAAATCGGGATGATTATTCGGCCAGAAAGTATAATATATTGGTGCAGAACTCGTCTGATCGGTAAAAATCTCATCGATGGATGAGGGTTGCAGAATTTGGCTTCCATTGTACCAACCGTCATTTGAGATCATTTTTAAGAACTTCAAATAATCGCATGGAGTAGTTTCAATTCCACCAGCAACGGCAGGGTTAGGAAGGAAATCTGTGTAATCCGTGCTGTCCATAAAAAGTAAATCAAAGAATTCCTCTTTTGCTATGGTCCGCCAGTCGCGAATATTTCCGTTTAGACTATCGACTACCTCAGCTGCCCTCCCCCACACATGCATCATGGTTCCATCGTACCCTATCATTTGCCCGGTAGGATAAAGGATATCCACATTCTGAGCTATGGAATCTACAGATTGTTCTAGAGTCAGAGAGGACATTCGATGATAGTCATTTGAATTACCCGGGTTAAACATCCCGGAAGACAAGGAGTAGCTCTGCCTCAAGGTGATGTGTCCCTTTCCATATTGAGTGAACTGTGGAAGGTACATTCCAATAGAGTCATCCAGATTCCACCACCCCAGTTCGGCCAGCTTCAGCATTATTCCCGCGCTGATCCACTTTGTGGCTGAGCCCTGCGGAATGCGTATATTGTTGCAAAAGATATTGCCGCTTTGGTACTTATAAATGGACGAATCATCTTGAAACACTTCCACATAAATCCTATTTAGATACAATGCAGAAGAATCATCCAGGAGTTGGTCAATAGAAGAGAAATCGTATTGCTGGGCGCGAACCGAAATACTAAGGGAAAGAAGAACAAAAATGTAGCACTTTAGCATAAACCGGTTTTTCCTCTGATTACAAAAGAAAAGAAAGGTTTAATCCCCGATTTTAATCTAAGCGTCTATGTGTTTAAATCCTAAGAGTTTAAACTAAGAACTGAACTTGTTATTTATTCTGAAATAATCCGCAACCATCCCGTGGCAATGCTCCGTCTTCCAAAAGGACATTCCCAGTTTTTTTAGGACCGATACGGGGGCATCATTGCCATGCACCACACGTCCAAGTATTTCAGTTATCCCCTGAATCTCGAAGCTATAGTGCATGCAGGCTATTGCCGCTTCGGTTGCATATCCCTGGTCCCAATATTCTTTCTTAAAACGACACCCCAAATCCACAAAACCGGGATGTTGATTGAGCCCGCCCCATCCCATGCAGGCATGGTCTTCTTTTCCAATGACAGCCCAACTGCCAAAACCATGTTTTTGGCACGTAGTTTTCAAGGAATTCTTGAGCTCCCTTAATGAACGGAATGGAGGATTGCCAGTGTATTTTAGAAACTCAGGGGCAGAATTTAATCGAGACTTCTCCCTCGCATCATCAATGCTGAATTTGCAAAGTTTAAGGCGCGTAGTGGTGATTAAAAACTGGGGGTCATGACTAATTCAATTCAGGAAGCAAGGTGTTCTTTACCCAATCGAAATCAGGCTCAATCTCTAAGGCCATTTGGTAATACTCTTTTGCCAATGAAGGTTCGTCCAGAGCTTCATAAGCCTGCCCCATCATCACCAGAGTATTGAGCACTTTCCATTGATCATACTTCTGCACATCCCTTTCTTCGAGAAGGCTATATGCTTTCTTGTACTTATTAAGAGCTTCGGTTTTGCTTCCTCCGAATATTTCCGGGCGATAGAAATCAGCATTACCATAGTACAACCACGCAATGGGGCAATTGGGATTTGTCTCAATAGCTTTATCCAGATACTCTATACTTTTAGGGCCATAGGTCATAACCTTCCAGGGATTTATAGAAGTCATGAAACCGTACATACTGCCCTCCATTGCCAATACCTGAGCAGTTTTGAATTTATTTGCCTTCAAAGATTCGGCCATGGGCCATGATTTTTCTATCCATTTTTCAGCTTCATCCTCATCCTCCTCCATCAGGTAGGAGCTATAGATAAACTGAGTCTGGACAAGCAGGAAAAGTCCTTCATTACTGGACCGATCCAGTTCCTTCTCCATGGTCCTCAGCAACTGACCATATTTTCCCATATCCCCCTCAACATAAAATTCGTAGAGCTTTTGCTCGTATTCCTGACCGAAAACAAAGGTGGCTGTCAGTATTAAAAAACTGATTATCAATATCTTATTCATAAATATTTCTTCCTTTCCATTCAACTTTACGCGTAATTTTGCCCAAAACGGCCAATAGTACAACCCATGTGAAGGCTAATTGTTGAATAGGATAAACAATAAAAAAGTTTCTGGGTTGTCGACTAAGAGAAGCGGCTAATGACCTAATATTGATTATTACGGCCACATAAACCAGTCCCAGCCAAAACGGCAAGGCATAGAAAACAAGGACCCAACCCAAGGTGGTGACCAGCATAAATAGAAGGGTAATCAAAACAGAATCTCCGAAAAAAGCGAATACATTTTTAGAAAAACCATTTACTGCTTCTTTTCCGCTTGCATACATGCGACAATTGATTTCTCCCTGACTTAGCAGAGTGCGAACCCTCATCTTCTTATCCTTCATCATTTTCATAATATGAATATCCTCGATTGGATCCATACGAAATTCGGAATGAAAGGCATTTTTTTTATAACACTCATTAGAAAACAGCATAAACTGGCCATTGGCTGCTGCAAATCGAGGGTTGGAC
This sequence comes from Flavobacteriales bacterium, assembly GCA_003499525.1. Taxonomy (GTDB): domain Bacteria; phylum Bacteroidota; class Bacteroidia; order Flavobacteriales_G; family Salibacteraceae; genus UBA10426. Next base: position 7,705 of record DNTB01000024.1, on the reverse strand, counting down.
GAGGTTTTGATTAGTTCCATAGGAAGCAAACTGGTCAATATCCAGTTCATAAGCGGTACGACAACAGACTCGCCAAATGTTACCATCGTTTGCGTTGGAAAGATACTCAGCAGCTGGAGTTTATAGTTTTGCGATTCACCTAAAGCTCTGGTAATAAGGGTTTGTTGTAAGCGAACATCGGCATCCAAAAACAGAATATAATCCGTGTCGATTTCTTCAGCCATTCGGCTACAAGCGTGGTGCTTTCCCAACCAGCCCTTTGGGAGCTCTTTCCCGTTGATCAGTTCAAGCTGGGGTAATTTTTTCTTCCAATCAAGTACGATCCTTTCTGTATCATCAGTAGAATTATCGTTGTACACCCGAATTACCTGAGGAACAAAGGTTTGTTTCGATAAATCCTCTAGCAGATTGCCGATATTCTTTTCCTCATTCCTTGCGGGAATTAGCACGCCGATAGTAACCGTCTTGTCGGAATTGTGAAAAGTGAGCTTTTGAGGCCACATGTAATTGCTGATCATGACCAACAATCGTAGGATAGCGAAGCTAAATATGATCCAGGCTGCAATGATCATTCGTATTGCGATTGGCTGTGAATGGAGTCTCTGTAGAATGAATTATAACCCTCCTGAATATCTTCTATCGAAGAGGTTTTATCGAGTAATGTCATTTTCAGGTATATATCAAGTTGGGGCTTTTTGTGACTGAAATAATCAGCCACTGCTGCATAAAAAACTAAATGGTGATCTTCGGATCTCGACCTGATCCTTTCCAACCCGCGGTCAAATGTAAAAGGAAAGATATGCATGCTTTCAATTTTCCCTTGCGGATACATGGCCAGCAGGTTTCCAGACTCTTGCAAAACCTCTACGCTATAGTTCATTGATTCTATCATAGATCGGCTTTCACGGTTTACTGAAAAAGCACCGGCTTTATTCAAAAACATACGCGATTTGAGCTCTTTTTCCAGCATCATGATATAGAGTTTTTTGTCAAAAACCTTCTTCGCGAGATAGTTGGCGATGAAGCCATCCCACCAACTAAAATGATTGCCCACTAAACATACAGCTTTTGGAAATGAATCAGATTCAAAATGGACTTGAACCGCACGGAAATGTCGGTTCAGCATGACCGCGGAGAACAGGTTAAAAAATCGGACATGAACCGGAGTATGTCTGGCCTTTATCATTCAGAGGATTAAGAAAACATTCATTACCGCAAAGAACAGAAACTGTAAGAGAATGACAGGAACGGCAAGTGGGTTTTCTTCCATATCCTTATAACGCGACCAGATTAGAAAGACGATAAAAGACACACCGGCCCATCCAACATAATTGTGCAAGGGAACGGTATCGTTCTTCCATGTCCACATCAACGTGTCCATAGCTACGGGTTCGATAAGAATATCGAGAACTACCATCAGGATAACGGCAAAGATGATTCGAAAAGGAAACCGCAGCTGAAAGAAAGTAAGCATATTCCAAATTGAATAGCTCAGAAGTACCCAGTTTAATCCAATAAGCAATGGTGTGCTGGCAATTTTAAACCCCAGAGCCTCTCCATATTGATAGTCTCCAAATAACAACCCGGTAGACGTACCAATCCACTCGGCAATCCAGCCAGTCAGAGCTACTGCGAGAAAAACCATGGCAAATCTGTGGTTCCACGGTTTGTGAAATGAGAAGAGTATAGCACTGGTTACCAATAAGTTAAAAGGAATTAATGAAATAAAAACCTCTCTCGAACCTGATGCATTCAGACCTATAATGCCTGCGAAATACATTACAACGAGAAAGTATAAAAAAGGCTTCGGTCTAAGGTTGAACTTTGGCATGAGGTATCCAGCGATCGACAATTTCTGCAGAAGCCAAACATAGTGGAATTCCTCCTCCGGGGTGTACACTTCCGCCGGTAAAAAAGAGGTTTTCTACTTTTTTGTGAAAGTTAGGATGTCGATTAAATGCAGCAAAAATTCCGTTTGAACTGTTTCCATAAAGACTGCCATGGTAAGCAGCGGTTTCAATTTCAAGCGTCACAGGGTTTACCACATGTTCATTCATTATGCTGCCACTTATTTCCTCACCAAGCATTCTCTCCAGCTTTGAAATCACAAACATCCTGGCCAATCGCGTAAAGTTGAGCCAATCCTGCCCCACATTTTCAGGCACATTTATCATTACAAACCAATTCTCCTTACCTTCCGGCGCATCATTAGGAACAAGTCTCTTACTGACAAAAACGTATACGGTTGGGTCCGAATAAAAAGACTTCGTATCAAACAGTGCTTCAAATTCTTCCTGGTACTCTTCTGCAAAGAATATGTTGTGCAGATCCATTTGCGGAAACTCCCGATCCATTGCCCAGTAAAAAATAAGTGCGCTGGTCGATTTTTCATGGCGAAATAATCTGGCCGGGGGTTTAAGATCGGTTAATAACTGCTTGTATACCAAATGTATATCAACATCAGTTACTACGTAGTCTGCTTCGTGAACACCATATTCCGTTCTGATACCTACTGCCGAATTTCCCTGGATAAGAATCTCATCAACCTGATTTTCGTAGTTAATTTCAACTCCAACATCTTTAGCTAGACGAACCAGAGCCTCCACGATATGGATCATTCCCTTTTCAGGAAAATAAGCACCAAGTTGATGTTCAATATGGGGAATCACATTTAGAGTTGCCGGTACCCGATAAGGATTCGAACCGTTGTATGTCGCAAACCGATCAAAAATTTTTACAAGCCTTTTGTCCTTAAAATAATTTGAGTTAGCCCGATGCATAGTACGCAATGGATCCAGCTTCCATCCTTTCTTAAGAGCCTTCCTGAACTCTGGTGATCTGAACGTCTTGCGCTTGTGAAAAGAGTTTCGGATAAATAACTCACCCGTCAAATCGTATTGAGTTTTGCACTTCGAAAAGTACTTCTGAATATTCCTTTTGGGCTCACCAGTTTTCTCATTGGCCTCATCTGCGAATCTATCTACATCGCTGTATGCCCGAATCATTGTTCCGTCTTCAAAGAAATAGTTGCAAAGGACGTCGAGCCTTTGCCATGAGATGTAATCTTCTACTTTTTTACCGCTGATCTGGAATAATGCTTCAACATATTCGGGAAAGGTGAATAAGGATGGTCCCGAATCGAAACGAAATCCATCCATCTCAATTTGAGACATCTTTCCGCCAGAATAGGAATTCTTCTCGTGTATTGCCACCTTATATCCCTTGGCCGCCAGCCTAATTGCCATACCTAAGCCTGCCACACCGGCCCCTACCACTATTGCTCTCTTCATTGCTTGGTAACAACATTGAATTTGTTGAATTGTTTGAACAAGTTTCAATGATACCTTGAAAGTGTCTGTTCTACAAACCAGAAATTGATGATTTCACGCTAAAAAATGTCGGTTCAAATATATATGTCGAATTAGCACGGATTTGGAGTAAAATATATAACACCCTCATTTATAGTTGCTTAGTTAAAAAAAACAAAGCATTTATTCATTTTCAAACAATTACTATCGACTACAAACGGATCATAAACGCTTGTTAACCGAGTCCTCAGATTTACTCATCGTTCATTTGTCTCGTCGATTTCCGGAAGGTCGAGAATCAAATTTTTAACCATTAAATTTTAATTATGAACGCGATGAGAAACAGAGTGCAATTGATAGGAAATTTAGGACAAGATCCTAAAGTGATTGAGTTGGAAAGTGGTAAAAAGCTGGTACGTTTTCCTATGGCAACCAATGAAGTCTACAAAAACGGTAAAGGTGAAAAAGTCACTTCTACAGAATGGCACAACATTGTAGCATGGGGAAATCTGGCTGATATTGCCGGACAATACTTAGCTAAAGGAAGAGAAATTGCTCTTGAGGGCCGACTCCAGAACACAAGCTACGAAGACAAGGAGGGCAAAACCCGATATGTAACTGAAATAATAGCACAGGATTTTATCATGCTGGGATCAAAGTCCTGAGAATACATTCTTACCGATCAATTACAAAGTCCTGGAATCGAATGATTTCAGGACTTTTTTTAGTGTCCGTGATCAGAATAAAACTTGATGCGCATCAACCTTACCTCTTCTTCAGTGTACTCATCCCGACCTAATTCTTCGAGGGCGAGCTCGATATCGTCTGATTCGGCTTCGAGAAAATAATCCATTACCTCTTCCTGATGATCTTCATCTATTTGGTCATCGAGATAGTAGGATATGTCAAGTTTTGTACCGGAATGCACAATATTTTCTAACTCTTTCACCAGCTCTTCATCTTCAAGCCCGCGGCTTCTTGCAATGTCGGCCAATGGTTTTTTTCGATCGATGGCCTGTATTATGGCAATCTTATGATTCGATTTGTTCACCACACTTTTGACCACCATATCCTGAGGGCGTTCGATGCCATTCTCTTCGACATACTTCGCGATCATTTCGACGAAAGGCTTACCAAATTTTGCTGCTTTGCCAGCACCAACACCACTGATGTTGTTAAGTTCCTCGATAGTAATGGGGTACTGTATGGCCATATCCTCCAGAGAAGGATCCTGGAAGATTACAAAAGGCGGCAAACCCTTTTCGTGACCAATCTTTTTGCGAAGATCTTTCAACATTTTGAAGAGCAGCTCGTCACCGGCATTGCCCGATTTGCCCGGCACAATGGCGTCTGTTTTCATCAGCTCATCATAGTTATGGTCTTTGTAGAGGGTAAATGAGGTTGGATTGTTGATAAATTCCTCCCCCTTTGATGTTAGATGTAAAGTGCCATAATCTTCAACTTTTTTACTGATCAACCCTTTGACAAGAGCTTGCCTGATTGCCGCCATCCAGAATTTGTCGTCCTGGGCCTTTCCTCTCCCGTATGCCTCATGTTTGTTGAGTTTGTTAGCCTTAATGGGAGCAGATTCCTTGCCAGTCAATACCTTAATGACTACTGCAGCTTTAAAGGCCTGGCGTATATCTTTTATGGTGTTTAACAAAATAGCCATTTCGGGTCCGGCTTCCATTTCTTCCTTCGGATTGACCTGATTGTCATCCATTCCCACACCGTCTCCGTTCACTTCATCCCATTCCTCCCCGAAATAGTGCAACAAGAACTTCCTTCGAGACATTGCAGTTTCGGCATAGGTGACGACTTCCTGAAGGAGTTGTTTCCCCACTTCCTGTTCAGCAACCGGCTTTCCGGCCATAAACTTTTCGAGTTTTTCAATGTCCTTGTAGTCGTAGAATGCAATACATTTCCCTTCTCCTCCGTCGCGACCTGCACGACCTGTTTCCTGGTAGTAGCCTTCAAGACTTTTGGGAATGTCGTAATGAATGACAAACCGTACATCGGGCTTATCGATGCCCATACCGAATGCAATTGTCGCTACAATCACATCGACATCCTCCATTATAAACATATCCTGATACTTGGCTCTCCTACTTGCCTCCATTCCCGCATGATAAGGAAGTGCCTTGATACCGTTTACCTGCAGTGTCTCTGCTATTTCCTCAACCTTTTTGCGACTCAAGCAATAAATAATTCCGGATTTGCCCTCATTTTCCTTGATAAACTTGATGATTTGCTTTTCAGGCTGAATCTTCGGCCTTACCTCATAAAACAGATTTGGGCGGTTGAAAGAGGCCTTGTAAACATGGGCTTCCTTCATCCCCAAGTTTTTGATAATATCCTGTTGAACCTTAGTGGTGGCTGTGGCGGTTAAAGCCATGATTGGTATATCCGAATCTATTGCTTTAATCATTTCACGAATCCGGCGGTATTCCGGCCTGAAGTCGTGTCCCCACTCAGAAATACAATGGGCTTCATCAACAGCAACAAAAGAGATTTTCAACTCTTTGAAGAAATCAATATTCTCTTGTTTGTTTAAGGATTCCGGAGCTACAAAAAGGATTTTCGTTTCGCCACTGACGAGATCACTCTTAACACGCAGAGCTTCACTTTTTGTCAGGGAACTATTCAGAAAATGGGCTACATGTTCATTGGTCACAAAACCGCGAATGCTATCCACCTGATTTTTCATCAGGGCAATAAGCGGAGATATGATGATTGCCGTTCCTTCACTGACCAAAGCTGGCAGTTGATAAGTCAGGGACTTACCGCCACCAGTAGGCATAATTACGAAAACGTCATGACCATCGAGAATACTCCTAATGATCTGCTCTTGATCACCTTTAAAAGAATCAAATCCAAAATATTCTTTTAAGGTGCTTTTAAGATCTATTACCATGAGAAATTATTATTAAATCCGCGTATTCAGGAATAAACCGGTGTACACTTTGATCTACCTAAATTAGCAATTATAGAGTTACGGGCAAACAATTTAAGATCATGTCGTTTATAACATTCATAGCGAAAGAAAGATTATAAATTCAAATAAAACTACGTTTGGCTACTTTTGCCCAAAATCGAATTCAGATGAACTCAAATAAAGTCCTTTCTCTTTTTGCCTTGTTTGGTGTAGTCATGATTATAGCCTTTACCAGGCTTATACCTCACCCTCCAAATTTAACAGCGTTGGGTGGTATTGCGATTCTTGGTGGAGCAATGTATAAGAATGGTTTTAAGGCCTTATTGATACCCCTCGCGGCCCTTTTTGTGAGTGATTTAGTGCTGAACAACACGATATACAGTGGTTACTTCGAAGGATTTACACTCTTTACGGAAGGAGCAATCTTTATTTATTCAGGGTTTGTTGGAATGGCTTTGGTTGGTCGCTTTTTATTGCAAAAATGGAGCATAGGGAATGCACTGTCGTCCGCTGTTTTAGGTTCCGCGATTTTTTATTTAATGACCAACTTCGGGGCCTGGTATGGCAACCCTCTGTATACTCAAGATTTAAGTGGTTTGATGACCGCATATGCAGCTGGTGCTCCTTTTTTTCCAAATACACTTCTTGGAACCACGGTTAGTTTATTGTTACTCAATGCTGGATTCAAATGGGTTTCCAATAACAAACCTGAATGGCTTACCGAAGAAGTTCGTGCCTAACGAACCTCCTTCTTGTAGACTGATTCGTTAATCTTTTTCCCATTTTTCAGGTAGAATACTTGTCCCCAGCTATAAACTTCTTTCCTGTATTCGTCTCCCCTATCTCCCTTGACGATTACAGTTTGGGTGACGGTTTTATTCCCTTCCTTAAAAGTCTTCTCTGATTTCCCCTGTGGATATTTCTTGGCTAACTCCTTGTTGAATTCAGTATCGTTTTCGGCATAATATTTCAATAATTCCTGCTGCTCTGTATACCTGCGCTCCGCTTCCATCATCTTCGTTGAAGCCTCCTCATTACCAGGATCTTGCTTCAACGCGGCCTCATACTTATACTTAGCAGATTCAAAAGATTCTTTCTTCATGAGTTGATCGCCTTGATCAATAAGCTTTCGAACTGCTGCTGCAATTTTAATCCTGTCCTCTTCTCTTTGCTTTTCTAGTTCTGCCAATCTTGCCTCTTCTGCTCTAAAACCTTCTATTTTCTTCAATTGAGATCCGGCGTAGGTTCTTGATGGGAATAAAGCCATAGCACCTTTGTAAGCCAATTCCGCCGAATCCCAGTTCTTTTGTGCCATGGCAGCGTCTCCCTGTGAAATCATCTCTTTGTATTGATCTTCTTTCTTTTGCGCTTCCGTCTCTGCTGCTTTTCTCTCTGCATCGGCGGCAGCCAGGCCCGCTAAAATCCCATCACTTTCCTGGCTTTTTTGAGCGGGATAGGTTTT
>DNTB01000026.1 GCA_003499525.1 Flavobacteriales bacterium | reverse complement strand
ATAAGTACGTTTCATTGTCTTCATCATCCGTTAAAAGTGTAATTCTTAATCCGTTATCATTAGTTAGAAACTCAGTAACAGAATCAATATTTTCATCTTTGGGCTCGATGTTGTCACTTTCACCACAAGCTAAAATAAAAAATGGCAGAAGTAGAAGAGGAACAAATGTGTTAATTATCTTACTTTTAATCATAATAGTAAAGCTTTTATTTTTGACATAAAAGCTTTACGGAAGTGCTATGGATTTGTTTCGATTTATTATTGCTTTCAGGCACTTCCTACTCTTGTATAGTATTTAAATTTCTTCCAAAATTCACCAGATTCGCTCCATACCGGCAACGTCGCACTTGCTAAACGGGTTTACCGACCCTTCTTCCCCCAACTCAATAATAGGCAGGCCGTCTTCGGCAAAAAAGAGATCGGTCATTACGGTATTGCCCCCATCAAAAAACACCTCCACAGATGCCTGGTCAACGAACACCTCTATCTCGATTTGTTCCTTATCGGAGAGGCGCGGAGCGAAATGCCTGGCCCCGAAGGCTTCATGAAAACCGGTATTGCCTGCCGAAGTGCGATCGATATAAAACCGGCCGGATAATTGATCATAGCCAATAGACAATGCTGCTCCCGCATCATTTTTCAGATTAAAATGCCAGCTAGTGTCTGAAGGAGCAGTTGTTGTAAGGCGATAGGTCGCATTGGGCAATGAAAGGTTTTCCACAACATCAAATGTAGCCTGTGGCTCCGAGATAGTTTTTGAGTCTTTTGTGATTTTCCCAAGCTCTTTAACGGGTTCCGACCGTACAATATATTCATCGCCAAACGGAACCAACGACAGTTCGCGTGGCAGTGTCATGGCGCTGCGCCAACGCTTTGTAGGCACTATCTGACCATACTGCCAGTTGCTCATCCAGCCTATGAATATCCTCCTGTCAGATACATTGGACCAGGTAACACCGGCATAATTGTCGGCACCGTGATCCAGCCATCTTATTTTTTCATCGTCAGGGGTAAAAGTGATGCCATCAAAATCACCTACAAAATATTGTGTGGCGGAACCTCCCTGTGGCCCACCCGGATTGATACTTACAAATAATATCCATCGGGTCGTGCCATCTTCAGCTGTGAGCGGGAACAGATCGGGGCACTCCCAAACACCACCATGGGCACCTATTTCATGTCCGAATTCACTTAAATTAGTCCAGGTTTTCAGGTCGGGCGACTGGTAAAACCGAATATGATCTTTCACGGCCAGCGCCATAAGCCAATATCCGCCTTTCTCGTACCACGACACCTTGGGATCGCGAAAATCGCGAATACCGCGATTCTCTATGATCGGATTGCCTTCGTATTTCTTCCAGGTATCACCACTGTCCAGGCTATAGGCAATACCTTGCGTTTGATATTTTATATCGCCCTGTTTTTCTTTTTCCGCATCGTGATAGGTGTAAATGGCCACCAGAGGAGGGTTATCCTCAGATCCCAGTCCGGAGGTATTTCCCAAATCGTACACCGCACTGCCAGAAAAAATATAACCCAACTCATCGGGGTACAGGGCAATGGACTTATGGGTCCAGTGTACCAGATCGGAACTTACCGCATGGCCCCAGTGCATCGGCCCCCACACCGTGCTGTCGGGATAATACTGATAGAATAGGTGGTATTTCCCATCGTGGTAGACCATACCATTCGGATCGTTCATCCACATGCTGTCCGGTGAAAAATGGTACTGGTTGCGGTGAGGTTCTCGATAATCGGAAAGTGTTTTGGCTTCAGTCTCTTCCTCCTGTGTTTTGTTGCCCTGACAAGAACATAAAAATATAGGTATGATAAGAAGTGTCATCCATTGATATTGCATAGTGCCTTTCTTTTTTGGGTATCTAATATACGTCAATTTTAAGCATTCGGCTAAAATGCTGCTCCCGATCCTGTTTGTTTTATTCCATAGATAAAATTAACCTGGAAGAATATCGTTATCATTAGAAAAGAAAAGTAAAATGGCTGTAAAAATGACGAGATCGGATTTTATTCAAAGAAGTCTGCTGACTGCCGGTGGATTGGGAACGTTAGGGTTTTCTTCCTTCCAATCATCAAAAGCAGGGGAAATACCAGAAAAATTAATAAGAGAATACGTGATAGCCGGACATAACGATCTGGACAAACTGGAGAAAATGCTGTCAGACAACCCTGAATTGTTGTACACCCGGTACCACTGGGGCAATGGCGATTTCGAAGCGGCCATCGAAGGGGCAGGCCATGTGGGCCACCGCGAAATTGCCGAATACCTGATCGACCGGGGTGCACGGGTTACACTCTATGTTTTGACGATGCTGGGAAAAGAAGAGCTGGTGATACCTGTTTTGGATGAATATCCTTCATTGATCAATGCCAGCGGACCCCACGGTTTCACCTTGTTGCATCATGCCAAAATGGGCGGTGAAAAATCAAAAGGCATTTATCAGTATCTGCAGGAAAAAGGACTTCAAACAACAAAAAACGATCCGATGTACTGATACGTAGTGCTTACGCAAGCTCTGCAAAATACATACTTTTCATTGTAATAATTGTCCTGATCTTTGGAAATCAAACTCTGCAACCAGAAGTCGATACTTCTAAAAAACATTACAATTGGTAATAATCGCTGTAGATATGCTTCTTAAGGCGTATCTGATACCAATGTGATAATACTTCTGCCTTTTACTTCAATAGTTTCATCGCTGCTGATATCAAGAGTGAAATCCAGGTTAGTTTCAGGGTCTGCATTGGTCTCGTATAATTTAAAAGTAAGGTCATCAAGGTCTTTTATACCCACCTGAACCGGAATATCAATATCACTCTGATTGGTGATAACAATTACCCACGAACCGTCACTATTTCTATAGCTACTGGCATAAATACCATCGATTGATTGTTCTACAGATTTATTATCAGAGCGCCACATATCGTATCTTTTCGCACCTTGCTTTATGAATCTTGAATAATGGCCCAGCGTCCACAATATCTTTGACTCATAAATATCTCCGTCATCTTTATTGTAATCGATGTACACGAGACCATCCTTGTAATCATATGGACTTACAGCCAGCCACCACTGCCACGTTTCAGAGTTAGCAACAGTAAGATCTGTATGGATCACCCTATCCATATATAAAGCTGACTCGATTCCCAGATCTCGGCCAGGCCCCTGAATCTCCTCGTTGTCTTCCAGTATACAGTATTCTGTTTGCCAAAATGAGAAATCACTTCCAAACTCTTTAACCTTGGCTCTCAGATTTTCTCTTACCGACAACAGGTATTTATTGTTGTAGGTAGTGTAGTAACTATGACCCGAAATCTTTTTTGCAACAACCTCAAGATCACCAATGTACCACACAGAATTATTTGAGAAAAATGCTTCGATTTGAGATCCTCTTGTGGCATCACCATCATTTTCATATAAATAAGTAAGCTTTCCTGCATCTGATAATTCTACCTTTGTCGGTAGAGTAGTTGATGCAAATACGCTGTCAATAATTCTGACCGTAGAAGCGATTTCAGAATTTCGCCAGGGGCAACCTTCCTGTCCGGAGTGATCCCAATTCCATTGGGGCTCATTAAAGGGTGAAAGGTAGTTAAAGGCTATTCCGTCTTCAGCTTTAATAGTTTCCAATGCTGTTTTCAGGTAGACCGCATAGTCAACAAAATGCTCATTTTTTAAATTCGTGCTACTTCCTCCACTGCTATATGCCTTACCGTTTTTGGTGAATTGTACGGGAGGACTATTAACGAAGGCAATAAACTGATCGACCCCATATGATTGTGCCATTCTCAAAAAATTTCTTTGTCCCTCAAGTGCTTCCAGGTCATAGCTACCATCATTTCGTAACATTCCCGGGGCTCTCCTCCAGGCGTCCTGAATATCACTGGCCACACCCTGCTGAGCACTACCTGCGCCCAGATTGAATCGCCAGGCACTTAAACCAATCCCTCGGGGGTTTGAGGCATCATCATTTTCATTGCTAAACAGTAATTCAGCAATTTTTTGACGCTTCTGTTCCGGCCAGTTTTTACCTACAAATTGTATACTCCAGGCGTCCGATGCTCCAAAGTTTTGTATGGTTTGCTTCGGATTATCTGCAAGAACGAGGAATTTCAGGTGGTCATTCCCAGGACTGATGCCATTATCTTTTTTTGTACAAGCTGTGGCTCCAATAAATGCTACGCATACAAATATGAATAGATGATAAATCTTTATTTTATACATATAAAACTATTTAATTCATGATCTGCACAAGACCATTTTGTCCTTTAAATTGGTTTTCAATGTAGGGTTTTAGAATGAACTGAAAACGATAATTCTTATCGGTCAATTTATATTTATCGTGAACGTCGTACCCCCAGCTATTATCGCCTCCAACCCCTCTTTGACCAAAATCAATTTTCCATTCTACCAAAGGTTCATGGTATACCTGATAATTAGACCATCCTCAGAT
>DNTB01000042.1 GCA_003499525.1 Flavobacteriales bacterium | reverse complement strand
AAAGACAATCGACTATTCCAAGTAAAAAATGTTGAATTAATACTTGATTAATCCATAGTTATCGGGGGTAATGCTGACCACGATGAGTTATTCTTTCGATTCTGAGCACACTTCTTTCTTATTCGATTCTTTTCAGCTTTGGCATTTATGTTCTTTCTGCTTGTGCGGTTGTCATTTTTATATTGCTCAACATAATCAAGATGCCCATTTTCATTAAAAAAGAACCACTTACCTGACTTTGAATTGTTTTCGTAATCGCCTACTACTGACACCTGGCCATTTGAGCTTAGCTTGCAATACCTTCCAGATTTAATAAAAACTGGGACAGACACAACTATTTCAGAGGGCACTGTATCCGTTATTTTACTCGAAACCTGTAGAACAAAATTCTCATCAAAAAAATCTTCCGATGAAATAGAAACAATATCATATCCAATATTAAACACCCCTTCGTAGAATTCGAGTACAGTGCTGGAATCAGATAATAACTCAAAGAATATAGTTTCGCCATAAGTTGCAAATCTTCTGTTTTTTGATTCGTAATTTACATTCGGATATCTAAAAGATCGTTTCTCAGCAATAAAAAAAGGAAGAACAGACCCATTTGAGTCGGCCAATTCAGGCTCGAAAACCACCGACAATGAATCAGATTGAGCCAGGGAAATATTTATATAGCCCACAATAGAAATTCCATAAAAAATTGATGTTATGCAAATTGAAAAGAAATTATGAATCATGGGGTAGAATCAATATCAATTCGGTTTTGCCTTGGATTTACGTTAGGAAGTGGTACTGTCGGAATTGGTGTTTGAGAATTTCCTTGAGAGTCTGTCCAGTTCAAGACAGGATTAAGTCCCAGTGGGACTAGAACGTCCTGGGTTGGATTGAATCGCACGTTGACTTCATCATTATTCAAACCTAATGCATTACTTGTAGATATAGCAAACTGAGTGTTTGGGAATCGAGCAATTAGCCCAGTCGCTGGTTGGCTGGAAGTTGCAGGGCTTCCTACGACATCTAAGGCATTCCTAACTGTTTGAGGTTGGTTATTTACTATCAGCATTACCGATCTTACGTTACCGTTGATAATCGGGCTTCTGGCATCTGTACCATTTATCACATTGCCTATTAGGGCCCCAAAGTCAGGGCTTGGAGGATTTGCTGGGTTTGATCCTCCACGAGGTCTAGTTGTGCCATTGAAATTGAACTGATTAGAAATGGCAAAATTTTGCCCAAATGCACTTCCTGACAATGGGTCGTCATTAATAATAGAATTTACTCTTGCTTGTCTTTGGGGGGTTAATGAGCTAACGGCACTGTTTACCATAGGGCTTCGACCCGTAAATGGACCCGCAGTATTTGTGACAGTTGCAACTCCGCTGTTATCAATACTGTTGTTTTGAACTGAAGTATTTTGCGAAGGAGAAGAGGCATCACGATTTGAAACGTAGAGGTTATACGCCACACCACCTGCTCGGCTTAACGTATAATGTACCTTTTCAAGTCCTTCTAATTCAACTGCATCAATTACCCGATTCTCACTAAACGCATACGGAGAGTTATGCGGGTAATCGGGAGCTAGTGGGTCTAAGCTAAGGAACCGCCCCAACCTCGGGTCATGCATCCGGTACTTATAATTAATCGAGTTTCCGCTCCCCTTCCACTCGTCGTCTTTCTCTTGTCCCTGGAACCCATACCTATACCCGGTGTTTTCTGCGGTTTGGTAGTTGCCTATGGTGGCTTCATACGTAGGGTAGCGGGTAAATCGTTTGATGTTGTAGTACAAATCTCGAATCATCAGCAATCCATAATTTCCATCATCCCGGAAATAGAAATGCAAAGCATCTTTCTTGAAATGTTGATTGATCACAATATTCAAAGTTGCCGGGGTTAATCCATTGGTGGTGGTGTTTCCAAAATCAATGGTGGCATGCACCTCGGGATTAACATTCGGATCTTCGGATTCATACCATACATCCAGCGAATTTACATCAATGTTTCTCCAGTTTAAAAGCATAGTTATTGATATTTCATAATACCCCGGTGTTATTCCGTTTCCATCGTAACCGCCAATATCGTTTTGTTCTCCCAGATATAGAATGGCCTCAGTTTCGTCCGTGTACATTGTCCAATTTCTAATTAGGAGCACATCATTATTATTGAAATAGATGTTTGAATAATAGTCAGACTGGCCACTGTGCGGAAGGGCACATTCATCACTGTATTTCAAAAGCTTACGATTGTGCAAATCTGCCGGGTCTGTTCCCGAAAGTTCATGCCAGGGTAAATTCGAATTCGGCATGTGTTGTGTCCACCCCTCAAAGTACCCCGTACCGTAGTAGCATCTATCCACACCGCTACTTGGATTTCCTTGGTTGTTATATTTCCTGTTGTATGTCTCCACGTACCTATTGCTTTCCCTATTGGCAATTTTTGTAAAATCTTCGTGAAATGAAACTGTCGTGAATATAGGGTTGTCGAAATCCGTTAGCGTCGCACTTTGGTACCGATAGTTAATCATGTGCTCTTTGCTTTCTGTTCGGTGTGCGATCTCCATCCCGAACGGATAATAATCCGCGTAGCTCAGCACGTCGGCATCGTAAGTACGCGGAAGTTCATCCACTGCCGGTGTCGCTTTTTTTCTATCGGTAAGCACCGTACTCACATTTCCGAGATGATCTTTGAGTTCCATACGGGTTTAGTCACGGATCTGGAGATCCGCGCCAACGGGATAGTTCATCCTATTGCTGATAAANNTGTGTTTTAACATAGAATGCGGGAGCAGGGGTAAATCCTGCGAAGCGGGGTGTTAATCACAGTAGTACCCATAAAGCAATATTTAACATAAGAGTAATAAAGATAAATAGAAATGAATAATAATACTTGAACAAACATTTATAGCGCATCGCGTCTAACTTTTCTGTAAAATTAGAATCGAGGTAAACACTTGGTTTAATAAATGTAACCTCCTCGTTAAACTTGTTTAATGATTTATGATTCTCATAATAACTAAAGAAATTCTCTTTAACAAAAAGTGAAAATGTATAACCTAAATAAATATAAGCGAGTAGAGAAAACATAAATGTTAAAAGCAATGTTAAGAACATAACCAAAACATTTGGTAAAATATTAAAATACAATAATGCCCCCCCGATAAAAATCACCGAAAGGTTATAAATCAAGGGATTCGGAATGAATTTAACTACACTCATTCACCTTTCTTTTCCAGTTCAGTTTCAATTCTCCCTATTTCAGCATTGACAACGGTTGATAGATTTGTGTATTCCTGAATACTATTTTCAACATTATTCAGCTCGCTATCAAGCTCGCCTTTAAATAATCTATCAGTATCATTTAATAATTCCTCTTTTCTTGTATTTAATTCAGAGAGCTTATTACCTGTTTGTTCCTTGATTTCATACAGCAAAGACAAATTGTACTCACTTGCTGTTAATGGTTCTAACTCAGTATATGTTGCATAACCAGAAAGGTCTACAGGTAGTGCCGATGCTCCAACACCAAAAGTAAAGTTAACTCCCCAGTAACCCGATGAATAAGCTGCATTAACAGAGCCTGTAACAATACCACCAGGAACACCTCCAGATACTCCACCATCAAAGCCCCAGCCTTCTGCATATTTACTTACAGGCATATTTGGAAAGTATGTCACAGATAATTGAGAAGCAACAGAAACATTTGTTTCAATCCCAATAGCTAAAGAACCATACGCAAAAACACCATCTGGCGCAATTGCAATTCCCCCTTCTGCTGTTCCACTAATAACTGCTCCAACTGAAGATTGCTTACCAATTAACCAAACCTCTAAACCTTCTAGCTCTATTCCATCAATCACCCTATTCTCACTAAATGCATACGGTGAATTCCAAGGGAAGCTTTTAGCCAAAGGATCTATAGAAAAGAATCGGCCCAATCTGGGGTCATGCATCCGGTACTTGTAATTAATGGAGTTCCCGCTTCCCTTCCACTCATCATCTTTTTCCTGACCCTGGAAGCCATACCTATACCCGGTGTTTT
>DNTB01000028.1 GCA_003499525.1 Flavobacteriales bacterium | reverse complement strand
CGGTTATGAGACAGCTTCTTTTATTGATCAATACTGCTCGGTCCAATTACTGAACAACAAGCTTCAATTGAAGTTGGTCATTGTTTTCATCGCGAATGTCCACAATGTACATGCCTTGAGTATAATCTTCAGTGTTAAGAGTGATAAGGTTGTTTCTTGCGCTGATGCGCTCTACCATTTTACCGCTCAGGTCATATACTCTGATGTCGTAGTTTGCTGTTTTTTCAAACTCCAAATAAGTGACACCCTCAGTTGGGTTAGGGAATAGTTTTACTGAATTTCCAACGGCACCAATGCTACCTATTGAGGTTGATATAAATACAGTATCACAACTATTCCAAATATGTCCTACACCCTCGTCCATATCTGTTCTGTTGAACAATCTGTTTGGAGTAGAAACCGGGTTAGAAACGCCACAGCCGTCCGTCTCGAAATCCGCACTTTCTTCCTCGAATCCGGCTGTATTGGGTTTTCCGAGCACATACTTATACTGAATTTCCGGAGCACCACCTAATTTAATAGTGTACGTATATATACCGTCTCCATCGTCATCCATCATTTTAACGGCACCATCTTGCCATGAAGGGTTTGTAAATGAACCTTCAATCCATACTCCACCGGAATCAGGATCAGCAGGAACGGTGATAGTATCCGGAATCTCAACACCAAAGGTGATGGTGGAAGAATCCGGGAACTGAACACAAGGCCATGTGCAAGAGGCAAAGCAAACTTTGTACAGCGTATCGGCAGAAACGTTAATTTCTCTATTTCCACTTACCAGACATCCAGATGGAATGCTTTCTTCATTTCCCCAGGAATTGCCGTTTACAAATTTAAACTGATGGGATTGGTTTTGAATAGTGAGTTGCACTTCATAAAGACCATTGCCGATATCAGTCATAGGTGTTGCACTAGGATTCCAGCCCTGGAAAGCACCTGCTATATGAACACCATCAGGAGAAACCGTTTCGTTGCTCATGTCAACCTGGAAGGTTACCAAGGAGCCCTCACATTGATCGCAAGAACCATAGCATACTTCAGGATAAATGGAATCGCCCGTGATGTTGTCGAAAAATCGATTTTTATTCTGCGCACTCTTAGCACATCCGGGAGGAACGGTTTCGTCATCGCCCCATACATCGCCGTTGACATATTTAAACTCTATGCTGGTGCCCGGCATAACCTGAAACAAGTGCTTATACATGTTACTGCCATCCGGATTGTGCATCATCGTAGCTGAAGGATCCCATGCTGGATCCTGAAAACTACCCGCAACATGAACTCCAAGTGGGCTAATCGTTTGAGTAGCCATGTTTACCTGAAGGAGAACCCCATGCTTTCCGATATCAGCCATACCACCAAAGGCTACAGTGTCTACCACGGTAGCTCCGTCGGCATAAACCCATCTATTTCCATTTCCACCTCCAACTTGAGCACCTGCAGGAACAGCCTCAGCACCGCCCCATACACTGCCGTTGATGAATTTGTATTCATACATACCGGGCTCAAGATCAAGGGTAATCTCGTAATAACCACTGCCCATATCGGTCATCATGTAAGCTGATGGATCCCATGGCGTTCCGGAAGAACCATTGGCATCAAAATTTCCAGCCACATGTACTCCATTAGAGTCCACGGTCAATGTATCCATGTTAACCGTAAAAGTCACGTTAGCGGCCCATATAGCACTGGAAACCAGCATGGCCATCGTGAATAAGTATAACTTTCTCATAATTTAAAATTTAACTTGTTAAAACAGTAATTGTATTTTTGACACTTTCAAATATAGGAATATTACCAATTCCTTTAACGTTAAGGATACATTCAAATCAAACGGATGAAATTCGAAAGACACAATTATTGTAATGGATTCAAAATCAACATATTAAGTGCCATCATGATGGCACTTTTTGTTCATTTTGGAAATGCCCAAAAAAATGATCTTCGTCATGTGGCCCCTCCGCATTGGTGGGTAGGTATGGAAAACGACACCCTTACGCTATTGCTCCATGGCGATAATCTTGAAGGGTATCATCCGAGCCTGAATTATAGTGAGGTTCGCATTCTGGATTCCCGTGAAACCACAAATCCAAACTATCTGTTTGTTGACCTTCTCATCTCGGATGTGGCTGAACCGGGAATTATAGAGATCAAGCTGAAAGCAAAAGGAAAGCCGTCCATTAAATTCAATTATGAACTAAAAGCGAGGTCGGGATATCAACCCTTAGGACTGGATCAAAGTGATGTGATCTACCTTATTATGCCCGACCGTTTTGCCAATGGGAATATGGAGAATGACGCCCTCGAAGAAATGAATGAGAAAGTCGTAGATCGCTCCGAAATTTACGGGCGGCACGGAGGTGATATTCAGGGAATAAGAAACCATCTCGATTATATTTCCGGCCTTGGAGTATCAGCTCTTTGGCTGAATCCCGTTGAGGAGAATAATGAAGAATCCTCGAGCTATCACGGCTATGCCATTACGGATCATTATGCCATTGATCCACGATTCGGGAGCAGCCGCGACTACAGGTCATTGGTTGATGAAACCCACGCAATGAACATGAAAATGATTCGCGATGTAGTGTTAAGTCATTTTGGTGACCAGCATTACCTATATCAGGATTTGCCCGATTCGAGCTGGGTTCATTTCTGGCCGCAATACACCTCAAGCAATTTCAGAGCTCCTACTCTCATGGATCCTCATGCATCCAAGGCCGATCAGAAACGGTTTGTTGAAGGGTGGTTCGATCACCATATGCCCGATATGAACCTTGACCATCCTGATGT
This sequence comes from Flavobacteriales bacterium, assembly GCA_003499525.1. GTDB lineage: Bacteria > Bacteroidota > Bacteroidia > Flavobacteriales_G > Salibacteraceae > UBA10426. The sequence goes on along the minus strand of DNTB01000028.1, from coordinate 33,385 downwards.
CGCGAGCTACCTTATACAAAACTCCATCTGGTGGATTGAAGAGTTCAACATAGATGCCTACAGAATAGATACCTACGCTTATGCAGAGCTCGATTTCACAAAGAAATGGGCGAAGGCAATTCAGGCGGAGTATCCCGGTTTTTTCATGTTTGCTGAAACGTGGGTACACGGAGCCGCGGTCCAAAACTGGTATGACGGAAATTCAGTCGGCAATCCCAATTCGAACAAGGGCATTTCAGGCTTGACGGACTTTCAGGTTGCCTTTGCGCTAACCAAAGCGGTGACGGAATCTTACGATTGGACGAAAGGTGTGGCGGCCGTTTATTATGCCATTGCCAAGGATTATTTATATGAGCATCCTGAGCAACAGGTGACCTTTTTAGACAATCACGATTTGGCCCGAATTAACGGTATTGTCAAAGGTGATTTTGATAAATACAAAATAGCACTTGGGATGTTAATGACTTTAAGAGGAATACCTCAGATTTTATATGGTATGGAAACGCATATGCAGGGCACCGAAAACCATGGAGTAATTCGCGAGGATTTTATGGGCGGATGGCCCGGGGATTCGGCCAATTATTTTGAGAATATCAATAACCCCGAGGTTTCCCGTGTGTTCAATTACACAAAAAGCATTCTAAACTGGCGAAAAACCAGTTGGCCGGTGACGCAGGGAAAAATGATGCAATTTGTGCCTAACGATGGGGTATATGTTTACTTCAGGTACTTTGAAAGCGAAGTAGTCATGATAGCGGTCAACACTTCTGACAAGGCTCACACACTGAAATTGGATCGTTTTGAAGAAATAATCCCCAATTCGTTCACTGCAATCTCAATTCCGGATGGTGCAAGTGTTTTTGTTTCGAAAAAAGTAGAGCTACAACCAGGGTCTATTTTAATTCTCGATATCGACTAATCGACTACGACATCATCGCGGTCCACAACGAACCGTACGCTAATTGCCGCTAAAATGAAAAATACTCCTGCAGTTAGCAGGGAGTAGACTGGATTTCCACCATAGAGGTATTTTACAATTGGCCCTCCAAAAATTCCGTTTACGATTTGTGGAAAGGTGATGAAGAAATTAAATAGGCCCATGTAAATTCCCATCTTTCTGGCAGGGATGGAGCCTGCCAGGATGGCATAGGGCATGGCTAATATACTGGCCCAGGCAATACCAACACCTATCATGCTTAAAATCAAATAATTAGGATCTTTTACAAAGTAAATGGAAATGAGGCCTGCAGCACCTGCCAGCAAGGATAAGGAATGCGTGCGTTTTCTTCCAAGTTTTCCTGCAATTCTCGGAAGCGCAAAGGCATACAGGGCCGAAACGAGATTATAGACACCAAAGATTACACCTACCCAGTTTCCAGCTTCCTGATAGGATTCCGAACTGTTGTCATCCAAAGGAAGGCCATAAACATGATGAGCTACCGCTGGAGTGGTGAAAACCCACATCGAAAAAAGAGCAAACCACGAGAAAAACTGAACTAAACCCAATTGCTTCATGGCAACGGGCATGTTCATGATATCCTTCAACAGGCCGGTTTTTTTTTCTTCTTGCTCTTTTTCAATGACGCCCATGTCTTCCAGTTCTTCCGGAGAATATTCAGTAGTTGTTTTGATGGTCCAGAGAATGGTTCCAACGAGGACAGCTGCACCTGCAAAAAAGGAAATGATTACGTTGGCAGGTATATTGCCTATTTCAGCATTTTTGGCTACGCCCATCCATTCGGCAAGAACCCAGGGTAACCATGAACCAATGACGGCACCAATACCAATTAATACGGTCTGAACTGCAAAACCCGTAGTTCTCTGCTCGGTAGGAAGCTTGTCTGCCACCAAAGCCCGAAAAGGTTCCATTGCAATATTGAAGGACGCATCCATAAGGAACAGCATACCGGCCCCTATCATTAGCACCGGTAAATAGGCCGTAAACATGTCTGCATTAGGCAGCAAGATGAGGCCTACTGCAGCGAGCAGGGCGCCAGCTAAAAAGAATGGCCTTCGACGTCCCCAACGAATTGACCATGTGCGGTCGCTATAGTAACCGATAATGGGCTGAACAATCATACCAGTAAATGGCGCCACCAGCCAGAACCAGCTAAGTTGATGAACATCGGCACCAAAGCTTTGTAAAATTCGACTGGCATTGGCATTCTGTAGGGCAAATCCCATTTGGATGCCTAAAAAGCCCATACTCATATTCACGATACTGGACGTACTGAGTCTGGGCAGTCCTTTGTTCTTGTCTGTCATTTTACTCGGTTTTCTCGAGGATCATGTGGCTGTTCCCCTCCAAATGTAATGAACCGAGTTGATTGGAATCCCAGATTTCGTCCGAGAATAGTTTACGATATTTAGTTTCGGGCACTTCTAAAGTGATATCGACAGGGTTTTCATCAAAATTGATGATGACCGCTACGAGGTCATCGCCATTTTTGCGATAATAGGCAAGAACCTTGTCCGACCCTACCACTTCAATAGGATGATAGCTTCCGCCAAATTCACCGTTCCAAAGTGCTTCGTTTCGTACATTAAGTTTAAGGAGTTCGGTGTAGAAATCCTGCAGAGGATAATCGTTCCAATCGATAAGATCTTTATCAAAAAATGCAAGCCGATGGTCCAGCCCGGCTTCCTGCCCGCTATAGACTAATGGCATTCCGGGCACGGTAAAGGCCAATACGGCATAGTTCAAATGGTTATCGCCAAAACGCTCGAATACGGTACCGTTCCAGGAGTTCTCGTCATGATTGGTAGTGAATGTCATTCGATATGCATTTTTACCAAACTTGTTCATGTCTTCTTTTATGAATTCATGAAAATCTGTGTAGGGTTTATCACCTTTTTGAGCGTCATTCATCAAATGATGTAAATCCCAGGAATAGGACATGTCAAATGCTTTTTGGTGATGATCTACCTCTTCAGCTTCTGCCAACATGAATACCGGTTTGAGGGCGTCTAATTCAATTCGCACCTGATTCCAAAAGTCTGTAGGAACCATCATGGCCACGTCACATCTATAACCGTCGATATCATACTCCTGAACCCAGTATTTTAGTGCATCGATCATCGCTCTTCGCATCTCAGGACTGTCATAGTTTAAATCTGCGACGTCGCTCCAGTCGTCGACCGGAGTAACAGGATTACCGTCTTCATCGCGGTTATACCATGTTTCATTCTCAGTCCAGGGATTATCGAATGCAGAATGGTTCGCTACCCAGTCAATAATGACTTTCATGTCATGGGCATGGATTTCTTCTACCAGAGCTTTAAAGTCCTCTTTAGTTCCGTAATTAGGGTTGACATCGGTATAGTCTTGAACAGAATAGTAGCTCCCCAACGATCCTTTTCGGTGGAGTTCACCAATGGGGTGAATGGGCATGAGCCAGATGATCTTAACTCCCATTTCCTTCAACCTTGGAATATGAGGCAGGATACTGGCAAAGTCACCATTTTCAGAGAATTGACGGATGTTGAGTTCATAAATTGTAGCGTTTTTACTCCATTCCGGATGCATGGAGTCCCACTCCACTTCAGGTGTTACGGTTTCTGTTTGGTTCATTTTTGATTCGTTGTTGGTACATGATAACAGTAAAATGGCAAGAGCTGGTATTAGAATCTTTTTCATGGCATATTACTTAAGATTATGAATGAATTCGGTTGTATATTGATTTTTCCTTTACTTACCTGAGTGGCTGGGTCGGAGAGTATAGCGGGCTCAAGTTTTTCAATATGATCGGCGGTCAGGGCATCGTTTGACTTGTTAATGATGATCATGGATTTATGATCAAAATACCTTCGTTCGATGATTAAAAGGTCCTTCTGTGGCACCCTCATTACGCTGGACCCATAAAGCATTTCAGGATGCCCTGACCGATATTTTGCCAGCGAAGCAACTAAGTCCTTAAGCCACAGCTGGTCTTCATCCAAATCATCAAAAATCATCATGCGTCTATTATCCGGGTCGTTACCTCCCGGGAGGCCGATTTCATCACCATAATAAATGACCGGAATACCTGGTACACTCATATTTATACAATGAAGCAGGGCAAGCTTTTGGAAACCTTTGAAGGATTTATTTTGAATATTGCGAGTCCAACCGGCCAACTTGGTATCTTCATCAAAACGAACCGATCCATCGGCCAGTGAAATGAAGCGGGGCCTGTCCTGATTTCCGGTAATGTTTCCCATAAGGTGGTGAGACCCATAGGCCTCGAGGCCGGCATCAAAGGTCATTTTCAAATCTTCAAAAGATCTTTCGTCGTTGGCCAGGATGGTGATACAGGCATCATAGAAATTGAAATCGAACTGGGCATCCAGCATCCCGGTAGAAATATAGCTTGAGATGAGTTCAGGATTGCCGTACGTTTCTCCAATTTGATAAATCGGTCTGTTCTGCGGCATCATTACCTCTTTGCGAAGCTTGTAATTCAGGGTTCTCCAATACAGTTCAGGAATATGTTTTGTTGCATCATGCCGGAACCCATCAATGTCGTAGTTCTTAAACCAATAAACGGCCGAGTCGGTCATAGCATTGGTCACTTCAGGCTTGCGCAATTCAAGGGTGGGCAAGAAAGTGTCAAACCACGTTGTCAATCGATGATCGTCCCACTGTGCAGTATTCATCGTTCCATCAGGCAGATACAAAGGGGTGACCCAATCTGGATGTTTTTCAACAACGGGATGCTCCTGATGTACATGATTGGCCACATAATCGAGCAATACATTTTCGTTTTTAAGATGAGCTGCAGCTATGAGGTCGGTTAAATCGCTTTTTCTTCCCATTCTTGGGTCTATTGCAGTATTGCTTATCGGCCAATACCCGTGATAACCTGAATACTTGCTTCGAACTTCCTTAGTCCAAAGCCCCCACGCTCCTTTTGGGTTCGTATTTATGGGTGAGAGCCAAACGGTATTCATCCCTAAATCCGCAAAGTACCCTTCTTTGATTTTCTGTGTTACCCCGATAATATCTCCACCTTTATAATTGGCCTGAGGCAAAATTTCAGGATCATCTACAGGCATATCATTTTCTGGATTTCCATTTAAAAACCGATCGACCATCATAAAATACATAATGAAACCGTGCTGATCTTTTCGGTTCAGGTGGTCGGTATTGGTCAAAACTTCTCCATAATGCAACGGTATGAGAAGGTCGTTGCCAATTTGATCGGAATTGGCCGAATACACTCGTAAATAGGAACGCTCCTCTTTTCGGGCATCACTGGGTATGGTGATTATTAGGGTATCACCTGAATTATGGAGGTGGTTGTAGTTGATTAAATGGTTTTGCCAATAGGCAAGCACCTCTGTATTGTCATGATCATAGATCATTCTTATGGTAGTTCCATCAAAATTTAAGCTTTGAACATTTGGCTTTCTGGTGTTAGGATCTCCCACCATAAAAATGGAATTTAAAGACCCAAAACCGTTGTCCTCAGTTTTGTCATTTTGAGGATCAATTTTTTCTTCACCATCCAGTATAAGTCGATAGGCATATTTACCCGGGTTCAACAGGAATGTGATGTTCCATGAGCCATTCGTATACTCCATGAAATCCCTGTTTGTGGACCATCCATTCATGGAACCCTTAACAATAATGGAAGAGTATTTCTTGTCCCGATCGTCAAATGTCAGGGTATGCTCTATTTTTTTTGAGGCAAAAACAGGAATGTCAAATTCACCTTTCCGGGTGAAAAGAGTGAGGTTAGAAACCATTGATTTGGGGTTTCCTACCAGATGAATACTGTCGTATTTGCCATAAGTTTTAACCGAGGTTCCGGATGGAGCACCCATAGAATCGAGTATAGATAGGTCTGTAAGGAACTCCATGGGGTATAGCGTAGTTAAGCCATGACCCAGACGTATGGGTATGGCCAACCGACCGATTATGTTTTCTTCCGGAAACGAATCCTGAGTTTTTTCGGTTTTGCAACTTCCCAGAATGAGCATCATTGCCGCCAGGAACGATAAGAAATACTTGATCATGTCTAAATTTTACTTCAACTCGCGAACTTCGTCGTTTACTTTTACCATAACAGGACTTCCTTTTTCCAAAGAAATATCGGTACCTGCGTTTGAGATATGAACTGAGAGCAGCCGATTTCTAAACAGAACTTTAAAGGTAAAGGAAGACCATTGATGTGGAATCATTGGTCTGAAAACCAGCATATTATCTTCAATTCTAAGGCCGCCAAAACCCTGAACTACAGACATCCATGTACCCGCCATGGAGGTGATATGTAGCCCTTCATGAACCTCATTATTGTAATCGTCAAGATCCAATCGGGATGTATTCAGATAGAGCTGATATGCTTTATCGGGTTGCCCAATCCTCGCGGCCAGAATGGAGTGTACGCATGGCGACAAGGATGATTCGTGAACGGTTAAGGGTTCGTAGAAATCGAAGTTTTTCGATAAGGTATCAAGCTTGAAATGGTCTTCAAAAAAATACAACCCCTGAAGTACATCGGCTTGTTTGATATATACGGACCGAAGGATTCGATCCCAACTCCAATGCTGATTTATAGGACGCTGGTCTTTAGGAATTTCAGAAGCAGGGGAGAGATCTTTATCCAGGAATCCATCTTGCTGAAGAAAAACTCCGTTTTCTTCCGGAAAGTACATCCCATTTGAGACTCTTGTCCACGCCTCTTTTTCAGAATCTTCAATGAAACCCCGGTCCAGGTCATTGATCACGCTTAGGGTATAGTCAATGGTCCATTTTGCGAGATAATTGGTGTACCAGTTGTTATTGATGTTGTTTTCATATTCGTTCGGCCCGGTAACACCCAGCATCACATACTTCTTCTTTTCAGAGGACCAATTGACTCGTTGTACCCAAAACCGGCTTATGGCGATGAGTACTTCAATGCCCTTGTCGTGCAAATACCTATCATCACCGGTGTAGCGCGTATAGTTATAAATGGCATAGGCAATAGCACCGTTTCGATGGATCTCTTCAAATGTAATCTCCCATTCGTTGTGACACTCTTCCCCGTTCATGGTCACCATAGGGTAAAGAGCAGCTCCATTGGTGAACCCTAGTTTTTCGGCATTTTCAATGGCTTTATCAAGTTGATTGTACCGATAAAGGAGGAGTTGAAGAGCTACCTCTTTTGAGGCGGTGCTCATGTAAAAAGGCAGGCAATAAGCTTCTGTATCCCAGTAAGTTGCACCCCCATATTTTTCTCCGGTGAAACCCTTCGGGCCAATATTGAGCTGGTCATATTTACCCGTATAGGTTTGATAAAGTTGAAAAATATTGAATCTTATTCCTTGCTGTGCCCTAACATCCCCTTCAATTTGGATATCAGCGGTTTTCCAGATATCAGCCCACTCATTTTTATGGCGATCATAGTTTTTTCTGAATTCTCTACCATGAAACGCAGATAGCGTTTCCAGCAGAGCTCGATCGTTCATATCAGTATCGAGCAGAGAATTAAGAATCCCAACGGATTTTACGATAGTAACTTTTTGTCCTTTCGAAACGGAGCCTTCAAAATGCTCTTCGATTTTTTTGTCACTGACTTTTCGGATAGAGTTTTTTGAAAGAACCCCTTCTGTTTCTAAAGTGTTCTGCATGGCAGCGACCACCTTGAATCCGGTTTTTCGTGTTTGTGAGGAGCAAATGGGGATTCGATTTACCTCACGGGTTTCAAACTTCTCCCAGAAGACCTCGTCATAGTTGGAGTCACTGTTGTGTACATCGAAATCCAGATAGGAGCTGAGGTTGAAATTCAACTCCCCGTTCAGGGGCATTAGCTCGTACTGAATAGTACCAAACCGGTCGTCCGCCATTGAAACGAATCGTTTGATATTGGCCTGTATGAGTAGGCCATTGGATAGCCGGACCTCAAAAAATCGGGAAAGCAGACCATTTTGCATATCCAATTCCCTTTTGAAGGATAATACATCGCACTGATTGAGGTCAAGCGTTTCTCCATTGAGATTCCAGCTCATCCCGATCCAGTTGATGGAGTTCAGAACTTTAGCAAAGTATTCTGGATAACCGTTTTTCCACCAACCTACTCTTGTTTTATCCGGGTAATAGATGCCCGCATTATACGATCCGCGAAGGCTCGGCCCGGAGTAGTCTTCCTCAAAATTGGCCCTTTGGCCCATCTTTCCGTTGCCGATGCTAAAGATGCTTTCGGATCGCAGCATATGTGCCGGATCATAATTTGTTTCAATGATTTTCCACTCATGTTCCTTGAGATAATTAATCATATTTCTTTGAGAATATCATCTAATGTTCGATGTCTAAAATCCGTGACCCATGTATCGGCATTTGGCAGGTTTTCTTTGGTACCCACCCCAATGGCGATCATTCCAGCTCTTTTGGCCGCCTCTACTCCTGCCTGAGCATCTTCAATCACAACACATTCTGAGGGCTCCAAACCGAGCAGATCAGCACATTTTAGAAATACCTCAGGATGAGGCTTGCTGTTTTTGATCATATTGCCGTCGACAATGACCTCAAATGCCTTGGTAATTCGGAGTTTATCGAGTATTCGCTTTGCATTTTTACTGGATGAACCAACTCCCTTCAGGATACCTCCGGCGGCTAAAACAAAAATGAACTCGGCCATCCCGGGTAGGATATCGGACTGACTCATTCCTTCTACGAGTTCCAGATAACGCTGGTTTTTGAGGTTCAAAAGTTCCTCTTTCCTTGACGTATCAAGAGTTAAATTGCCATTTTCTAAAATGAGCTCAAGAGAATCTACACGACTAACTCCCTTTAACTTTTCATTAAATGCTTCATCAAAAGGAATACCCAAACCATTTGCAAGTTCTTTCCAAGCGATAAAATGAAACTGAGCGGTATCGCAGATGACACCGTCGAGGTCGAATATGCAGCCCTTTATCATGATGCCTCAGTGTCGGTTAGCACATATTTCTTATGGTATTCAACCAATCGGTCAATGGGCTTTTTGACAATGTGCCCGACTTCGATGCCGAACTCTTTTCCTGCTTCCCGAATCGCGTCCTGAAAGTAGTACGCTACTGAACCTACCAAATTAAGTTTGACATGCTGGTAGTTCTCGTAACACATGACATGAGTTCTCAAATAGTCCGACATACCCGAGACCAACAGTTCCTTGATGTACGGGTGCTCAAGATGATTGGAAATGAAGCGGACGAAACTGGCCAGATAGACATTGGCATGTGGTTTTACATATACATTATCCACCACGTCCCGAATGGTCGGTTCGTACTTTAATTTAAAATCCTGACTGATCTCTTCCGGTAGTTGATGATAGAGATATCCTGCAAGGAGTTTTTTACCGAAATAGCTTCCACTACCTTCATCTCCCAAAATATAGCCAAGAGCGGGAACTTTTTCATGAATCTGAGTTCCGTCAAAAAAACAACTGTTCGATCCTGTTCCCAAAATACCGCAAATACAAGGCTCGCCCTGATACAATGCATATGCAGCACCGAGGAGATCGTGATCTACGGTAATTTCCGCTTCCTGAAAGTGATGTGATAGCCCTCTTTTTACGATGACATTGAGTTCCGGAGAAGAGCAACCAGCACCATAATAGTAAATGTGGCTTACCTGATCTTTGACGGTCATTAACTCCTTGTTTTGCTTAATGGCAGTCGCAATAAATGATTCGCTGTGGAAATAGGGGTTGAACCCCATAGTAAAGGCCTCTTCGCGTATTGAATGATCCGGGTTGAGAATAATCCAGTCACACTTCGTTGACCCGCTGTCTGCTAACAAAATCATAACTAAACATTATATAGAACAGATTTCCGCGATACGTAAAAGCTCACGGTTCATTTCGGGGTTGAGCTTTATGGTTTTTTCCAGAGGGGTGTGGATCATTTTATTGTTTTTGATCCCTACCATCACATTGCTTTTGCCGGCGAGCAGAGCCTCGGCGGCCTCAACACCCATTCGACTTCCCAAAACTCTGTCGAAATAGGTTGGGCTTCCCCCTCTTTGGATATGCCCCAAAATGGTCACTTTAATCTCATAACCGGGTAATCGATTTCCTACGCGTCGTGCAAGCTCATAGGCTCCGCCCGATTGATCACCTTCAGCTACAACAACCAGATTGGAAGTCTTTTTTCGCGCTTTGCTCATCTTGAGCTTTTTTAGGAGCTTTTCCTCTTCATTCAACATTTCAGGAATGAGAATCGCTTCAGCCCCGCCGGCAATTCCGGAATAAAGTGCAATGAAACCCGCATCTCGACCCATAACCTCGATGAAAAACAATCGGCTGTGAGAAGAAGCCGTATCGCGTATTTTATCGATTGCGTCAATAACGGTATTAACAGCAGTATCAAAACCTAATGCATAGTGGGTTCCGTAAATATCGTTATCTATAGTACCAGGTATTCCGATGCAGGGAAAACCAAATTCTTTTTCGAATATGTCTGCTCCGGTTAAGCTACCGTCACCGCCGATGACTACTAGACCATCGATCTTGTGTTTTTTAAGGGTTTCAAATGCTTTCTGACGCCCTTCCTTTTCCATAAAGTCTTTGCTTCGATAAGACTTTAAAAAGGTGCCACCACGATTGATTATGTTCTTAACAGAGCGGGCATTCAGCTCGACTATCTGGTCATCTATAAGCCCCTGATAACCGTATTGCACACCCATAATTCTTTTCTTGTGATACACTGTAGCCCGCACTACTGCTCGGATTGCGGCATTCATACCCGGTGCATCACCACCTGAAGTCAGGACTGCAATTTTATTCATAATCATCCCCAATTATTGAAGGTAGCGCAAATTAGTGTATTTTTAACACTTATTCTAAATTTGTATTTAAATTTTCTTAATCATACGATTAATGATCAATGAATTTATTGACGTTTCTGTCGACTGTGTAATCTTCGGGTTCACGGATGATCTTCTTCAGGTGCTCCTGATAGAGCAAAAAATGTACGGGACGGATAACAAAGTGAGCAAAAGATTCGCTCTTCCAGGGGATTTGGTGTACCGGTCTGAGGGATTGGATGCAGCAGCTCAAAGAGTGCTTTATGAGCTGACAAGCCTGAAAAATGTCTATATGAAACAGCTGGGTGCCTTCGGTGATCCGGATAGGGTGATGGGAGAAGACGATCAGCAATGGTTGAGGTCCATCAGAACAAATCCTGATGCCAGGGTTATTACCGTGGCTTATTATTCCTTAGTAAGACTCGAAATGTTCGACCCGAAGCCCTCCTCTTTTGCTCAGGAAGCTGTTTGGGTGCCTGTAAAAGATGTGCCACAACTCGCCTTCGACCATTCAAAAATTCTGAACAAAGCCCTTTCAGAGCTACGGGATCAAATAGAATCTCATCCTGTGAGCTTTGAGTTATTGCCAAAAAAATTCACCCTTTCTCAACTGCAACAATTGCATGAGATTGTACTCGATACCAAACTCGACAAGAGAAATTTCCGTCGTAAGGTTCAAAAGCTAGATGCTCTTGTCGCATTGGATGAAAAACAACAGGGGGTGCTGCACAAACCAGCACGACTTTTCACGTATAACAAGAAATACAATGATTAGATCTACACTCTTCGCAATACTTTATATGTCATTCCTGAATCTGGCCGGACAGGTTACGCTCATCCCAACGTTTGTCACGCAGGATGATTCCGTAACAATCCGCTTTGATGCCACTCAGGGTAACGGTGCCCTTGCAGGAATTGTTCCTGTATACATGCACACTGGAGTAATAACCAGCCAAAGTACCAGCCCTACGAACTGGCAAAGGGTTCAGGGGAACTGGGGTAATCATGACCCTAACGTACTGATGCAGTATTTAGGGAACAGCATCCACGAGAAAAAAATCCACATCAGCTCTTTTTATACTGATGACAATGGAATGCCGATTCCATCCTCTGAAATTGTAGGACAGTTGGCTTTTGTTTTCAGAAATGGAGATGGTTCTACCGTTGGCAGAGCAGCCGATGGCTCCGACATCTATGTGCCGCTTTATCAGGGTGGTTTTGGTGTTGTGATCAACGTATCATCATCCCAACCCTATATTGTGGATGCGGGAGACTCGGTGGAGTTTGCAATTGAAACATCTGATACCTCCGATATCCGATTATATCACGAGGATAGCCTTCTCCTTTCCGTGACTGATAAGACGGCTTCGGTAAAGTTCGAAGCGACCACCTTTGGAACAGGTCAGTTTTGGCTGAAATATGAAGCAGATTATGAGGATACTACGTATTCAGATTCAGTATCCTACACGGTTAACGGCCCTGAAATATCCTTACCCGCTCCTGCTGGTATTGAAGATGGCCCAAACGTCATCGGTCCAGATAGCGTTATATTCCAATTCTTTGCTCCTGGTAAATCTGATATCTATCTAATTGGAGATTTCAACGATTGGCAAATTAATCCGGAATACAAATTTTATAGAGATGCCAATGATACAGATCGCTTTTGGTTTGCTTTGGGAGGGCTGGATGGTGCAGAAGAGTATGGTTTTCAATATTATATCCACTCCGATCAGATGCGTGTTCCGGATGTGTATGTAAATAAGATTTTAGACCCCAACAACGACCCCTGGATTCCTGAACACATTTATCCAAATCTAAAACCGTATCCTGTTGGAAAGACCTCGGGAATTGTGTCCGTCATTCAGACCGAACCTACACCGTTCAATTGGCAGTACGATAATGTTCCGCTACCACCTAAAGAAAAAATGGTGATCTATGAGCTGTTAGTTCGGGATTTTGTGCATGACCATAGCTATCAGTCATTAATGGATACTCTTAATTACCTACAAAATCTCGGTATAAACGTGATAGAGTTAATGCCCGTGAATGAATTTGAAGGGAATATTTCATGGGGATACAACCCGAGCTTTCATATGGCATTGGACAAATATTATGGTACCGCGGAGGCTTTCAAGACTCTGGTTGATGAGTGTCATCGCAGAGGTATTGGGGTTGTACTTGACGTGGTCTATAATCATTCCTTTGGACAAAACCCTCAGGTACAGATGTATTTTGATCCGGGAGCCGGACCTTGGGGACAACCTACACCGGACAGTCCGTGGTTTAATGAAATACCCAAACACGATTTTAATGTAGGCTACGACTACAACCACGAAAGCCCTCATACACGAGCATTCTTCAAAAGAGTCATCGAACACTGGTTAGAGGAATACCACATTGACGGATTCCGTTTCGATCTTTCTAAAGGGTTTACTCAAAACAATACACTTGGTGATGTCGGGGCTTGGGGTCAGTATGATCAATCCAGAATAGACATTTGGAATGACTATGCACAAACTGTGTGGAATACAAATCCAAATGCCTGGGTAATATTGGAGCACTTTGCGGACAATAGCGAAGAAATGGTGCTGTCAAATGCCGGAATGATGATTTGGGGGAATGAAAATCATCAGTTTAATGAAGCGACTATGGGTTATCCAAGCAACCTGAATGGCATTTCCTATCAGAACCGGGGCTGGAACGACCCCAATCTTATCGGTTACTACTGCAGCCACGACGAAGAACGCTTGATGTTTAAAAATCTGGAATACGGAAACTCCAGCGGTAACTATGATGTAAGAGATTTTGAAACAGCCATTCATAGGATGGAAGCGGCCAGTGCTTTTATGTTGTTGGTTCCCGGCCCGAAAATGCTCTGGCAATTTGATGAACTGGGATATGATTTTTCCATCAATACCTGTGAGGATCTAACCATTGACAATGGATGCCGAACAAGCCCCAAACCGATCAGATGGGATTATGCAGAAGATACACTTCGAGCCAGACATTATCAGGTATTTCGCGCTTTAAGCAGACTAAAAACCAAATACGACCTTTTCAGCACGACCTCTTTTGGCGGTAATTTATCGACCTACAGCAAGACACTCAAACTGAACAGCGATACTATGAATGCTGTGCTTGTTGCGAATTTCAGTGTGGTGAATCAAAACAGCCAGCCTAATTTTCAGCATACCGGTATGTGGTACGACTATTTCACCGGCGATTCAGTCGATGTTTCAGATATCACCATGCAGTTTGACCTTGATCCCGGAGAGTATCATCTGTTTATAGACAGGAAACTTCCTCCACCAGATTTAGATGCACCTATTGATTTCGATAATGTCACTAGTATCAAGAGCACTACCTCAAGCCCGTCTCCGCTAAACCTAGGATTGTTTCCTAACCCGGCGAGAGATCATCTCAATATTGTTTTTACTGCAAATAAAACGGCATCCTATCGCATCTTGCTTTATGATCTTCAGGGAAGAATAGTGCTAAATACGCAGACAAGTAAAGCAATACCCGGTGCAAACTACACCGCCCTTGACTTGGATGATTTGCCACATTCCGGTGTTTTTGTTCTTGAGATTTATGTAGGACAGCATCTCGAGAGGCAGCTATTTGTAAAAGAGTAACTCAAAGTAAGTGTTTCAAGTACACTTTATTAAAATATACCGTATATTAGCGGGTCTAAAAATTTTTGCGTTCATGTCACGAGCAAGAGCCAATAAAGAGGACTTAGTCCTCAAACTCCTTTTTAACAATAACTAATATGGGAAAATCTATACGCTTTAGCGCATTGCTGCTATGTGCTTTTTTCTTGCTAACTGCGGGCAGTTATGCCCAGAATATCACAGGAACCGTATTTGATGAATTCGGTAATCCTGCTCCCGGGGTCTCAGCCATAATAAAGGGCACCACTCTTGGTGGAGCAACTGATCTCGATGGAAAGTTCGAAATCAAAAATGTAGGTTCCGGAGTGTTCACATTACAGATTTCATTTGTAGGATATCGAACAATTGAAAAGGAAATTAACACGAATGAGCCTATAGAACCGTTGACCTTCAATTTGCAAGTTGACGCACAAAGTCTTGATGAATTAGTCGTTGTAGGTTACGGTGTTCAGCGCAAGCGTGAGGTCACTGGATCCATTGCGAAGATTGATTCCAAGCAAATTACAGAAATTCCAACTCAGAGTTTTGAGTCCAGCTTGCAGGGAAAAGCAGCGGGAGTTCAGGTAACTACGGGTAGCGGTTTGGCCGGATCAGCTGCGGTTATACGAGTCCGCGGAATTAGCTCTATCAGTTCTGGAGGTGACCCGCTTTACGTAGTCGATGGAATACCCATTACTCAGGATTACTTTCTGTTGAACAACAGTGGTGGGATGAACAATAACCCTCTGGCTACCATCAATCCCAATGACATTGAGAGTGTGGATATTTTGAAAGACGCCTCGGCTACAGGTATATATGGTTCCAGGGGAGCGAATGGGGTCATCCTTATTACAACAAAAAGAGCGAACTCGAAAAAACTGAATTTCAATTTCAACTCAAGATGGGGGGTTTCACAAGCAACAGCACTTCCTGATATGCTTGAGACTCCGGAATATCTCCAAATGTACCAGGAGGCACACGAGAATGATGGCGGAACCGGTTATGCAATACTACCGAGAGGAACCTGGGATCAGGCGCGAAGAAACAATACCGACTGGGTAGATCAAACTACCGGTACCGGATTCAAACAGATGTATAGCCTTTCTGTAGATCAGAGAAGCGATAAATACGGTATCTATGGCAACATCTCTTATGATGAAAATGGAAGCTATTTAATCGGAAACAAATTTACTCGTACCAGTGGCCGCCTGAACCTTGACTGGGATGCTACAAAAAATCTAAGGGTACAAGTCAATGGGTCCGTATCCAGCGGTGTAAACACAAAAGTGGACGCTGCCTGGAGTGGGGGTTTAGGAGCGGCAATGAGTACGGCTCTTCCGATCTATCCAATTTACTGGGACTCATTACAAATAGCAAACCCAAATAATGGAGAATTTAACATTGATACTTTAACAGGAGACACCATCCCTTATGCCCAATCCGGTGATTATTGGTTAGAAGCTGGGGCTAACAACAACCCCGTGGCTTCGAGAGAACTAAGAAACTGGAGAACAGTAGATAACAGAATCATCACGAATGCCAAGGTAATATGGGCTCCAAGAACGGACTTCATCTTCACCGGTTCACTGGGATATGAGTATATCGATTTATGGGAGAAGAATTTCCGGGATCAAAAGCTCGATGTGAATGACCCTAACAACACATATGCAGAGACTTACAAGAATATCAACAATATAAATACATCGTTACAAGCAAACTACATTAAAACGCTGAATTCAATCCATGACATCAACCTGATGTTGGGTACAGAATATCAATATTCAGCAACATCGGACAGAGCTACTTCTAATTTTTCGGGAGATTTTGGAAGAGACTTTGAAGGTACTGAGATAGCTGACCAGGTCGGAACAGCAACGCTTAACTATTACATATTCCAAAGCTTTTTCCTCCGTGCCAATTACATGCTAAAAGACAAGTACATCCTTCAAGTGACCGGCCGGGTGGATGGGTCTTCAAGATTTGGCCCTAATAACAAGTTCGGATTCTTTCCGTCGGCTAGTGCTGGTTGGATTATGTCCGAAGAGGACTTTATGAAGTCTCAAAATGTAGTTTCATACCTGAAATGGAAAACAAGCTACGGAAGAACAGGTAATTCCAACCTCCCAGACGGCCTCGATTATTGGCTATTTAGGCAAGGTGATAACACCTATAATGGAGACAACTACCTGTATTCTACACAACTTCCAAATCCTGATTTAAAGTGGGAAATAACCGACATGTTTGATTTCGGTCTTGAAGTGGGTCTTTTAGACGACCGCATATCCTTCGAGGCAGCTTATTATCTTAAAAATTCTTCAGATGTCATTTTGGTATTGGATATACCTAAACAAATGGGGTATGCCAATTACACGGATAATGTGGCCAAGGTCATGAACAGAGGGTGGGAATTCTCGCTTACTTCGAGGAACCTGGTTGGAAAATTGGAGTGGACCACCATTTTTAACGTAACTCACAACTACAATGAAGTACTTGATATTGGCCCTTATCGTGAAGATGCCATCAGGGGTGGAACCAACGATACCCGTATCGTGCTGAATAAACCTATCGGTACCAACTTTCTCGTTCGATTCTCGCATGTCGACCCGGAATCGGGTGTGCCGGTTTATTTGGACATCAATGGAGAGGAAACCACCGAGTGGAGCCCCGATGACAGAGTACCAGTCGGACAGGTTTATCCGGATTTTTATGGAGGGATGACCAACAATTTCCGATGGAAGCAATGGGATCTTTCACTTGAAGTAATTTTCAGTGTTGGTGCCCAGATCTATAACAGTTCAGAAAAAAGGCAGGCAACACTTATTTCCGATTGGAACATGACTCCGGATGTTTTTGATCGATGGAGGAAACCAGGCGATTCTGATACACGTTTCCCAAGGGCTACACTTACCGAAGCAACTTATGGATCAGGAACACCATGGATCAACACAGATCAGTGGCTGCACGACGCGGACTACTTAAGATTCAGAAAACTTAGTGTCGGGTATAACTTTACCCCCTGGAGAGTTTCGGATACCAGAGATTTGAGTCTGAGATTAGAAGCGAGCATTACAAACTTTTTTACTATCACGAACTTTCCCGGACTTGATCCGGAGATTGCGCGGGACTTTGAAAACCCCGCTGACAGGAACTTGAGCCCCAACGTTACTTATTTAACCCCACCGCAAGAGCGAACAGCAAATCTTGCAGTATTTCTAAAATTCTGATCATGAGAAACTTAAGAATAATAGCAATTGGAATAGGCACAATACTGCTCCTCATAGCATCAGGCTGCGAGGACGCACTCACAGTAGAACCAAAGGGTGATGGATTGTTCGTGGGTGAAGAGTCCATCAACACTCCAGAGCAAGTTCAGGAACTGTTGGTAGGCACATACGATGTTACGGCTAACTATTTCAATGGAAGGTCGCAAAACTTCTACGAATTGCTGAGTGATAATCTGGCTGCTCCTATATCTCAGGATGATTATACAGAAGTGTACAACAGAAGGACGAACTTCTTTAACGGTAGTATATCGAGCTATTTTCTTGATCCTTACATCGCCATTCAGCGCTGCAACAGCCTTTTGAGGCGTGTTGATGTAATCAGTGGTTTTGAAGATGGTGAGAAGGAGAGAATAATCGCAGAAGCATATTTTTTAAGAGCTATTGCACATTTTGATATAGTGCGGTTATTTGCTCAACCGTATGGCTATACCGTAGATAATTCGCATCCCGGAATTGCAGTTGTTCAATCGGTAATTACAGAACCAAATCCACGAGAGGATGTAGCTACAGCCTACGCGGCAATAGAAGATGACTTGATCTTTGCGGCAGATAATCTTCCGGAGGAAAATGGCAATTATGCAGATAAGTACGCAGCATATGGATTTTTAGCCAAGATGTATTTCCAAATGGGCCGTTATGATGATGCAGCCAATTATGCCAGTTTGATTATAAATTCAGGGCGTTACTCCCTGGACCCAACTACAGATAGGTTTAGTTACGTTGGAATAGATAATAGAAGTCCCGAGGCTGTGTTCACTACGATCAGTACAGACCCGAGTAATGATAACAGGGCTAGTGGATTTGTAGATAATTACAGACCTGGAGATATTCGCCTTACCGTGAGCAGAGATTTTATGACAGAATATTTTAATTCCGGCCTAAATCCCCAATTGGATATGAGAGCTAATTGGTTTTTTGTTTTAAATGAAGGAACTGAAAATGAGCTTTTCGCACTGGTAAAGTTTGACAATGATTTATTTAATGTGCCTGTAATTCATATAACTGATATGAAGCTGCTGAGAGCTGAAGCATTGGCAAGGACCAACAGTGATCTTGAAACAGCACGGCAGGACGTCAATGATATTATTCTCCGGGCTGGTAGAACAGATATTATTGGTGCTGGAGCAGGCGCGACTCAAATTATAGAACGCGCACTATACGAACGAAGAATTGAAATGATCGGAGAAGGTAATCGAGTTAACGAGCTCAAAAGACTCGCTGCAATTCACAACGAAGATATCGTCATTAGGGATGCTCCCTGGGATTGCCCGGGCATGATTCTCCAATTTCCAATTTCCGAGAGAACAAACAATTTTGAGTTGAATGAAGAAGGGGGTTGCAATTAGAACACAATAAACCAGTACAAATGACAAGAAATTTAATAATACTAGTATTGACAACCTTTGTGCTGCTAAGCTGTACGAAGGAAGAGACTCCTACCCTAGACCCGCCATTTGACAAAGTACAGGGTTTAGACGGCACCTGGGAAGTTAGCTCAGCGGCCATCATTGATGAGCAGTCTGTCTTGAAGGATGAAATTGATCTATCTGATTTTTATACTGCAGACCCCTCAAGTCTTATGAGACTGACTTTTAATTCTGTTGACTTCTCATACTCAGTAGAAGAAGGCGAAGGCATCAACTACTTTGGGAGTGGTGGAAACTGGGAGTACGATGATCCTAATTTCCCGGCCTATATCTATTTGTATACTCAGGCAGATTCTGTGGCAGACACGATTGTCTTGCAAATGGGAACTACGGTGAATGAATTCATAAACAATTTGGATCTGAAATTTCCTCGGGAGTGCAACAGCACTGTGGTGAGTGCTTACAGGTTTAGTTTTCAGCGACAATAAACCATGAAGATGATGAAAGGAATAGCAATTATCATAATAGGGCTGATGCTACCGCTAGCATCATGGTCACAAAAAGCGTGGATTGTACCGGATAAGTTTAATCCGGATGATTCAATTACCATTTATGTTGACGTCAGCAAAACGGAATGCACGCGATTAAAAGATACTCAGGATGACATCTATTTATGGACCTGGGAGCCCGGCAATCCTGTTTTGGGAAATGGAGTTTGGGAAAATTCCATCGAGAACAATAAGATGACTCGTTCGGCGGATAACCCCAATATTTATTACTATAAAATGGTCACCACCTCTTTTTACGAAATAGAGGAGCCCAAAGACATTTACAAAATTGGATTCTCATTTCTTGCCAAAAAGAAAGATGGACTCAAAGGTGGCGGTTGTGATGAAGATAAGACAGAAGACCTCCATGTAGACGTGGAACCCATTCCGGGTTGTAATACCAAATATTGTCAACTACCAGGTGTTGTTTTTGAAGATGACTACTTCACCTTTATTTATAACCCGACAAAAGAAGACAAACCTACCATGGCAGAAACTGTTGTCGGTTCAGATAACTTCGCTATGTTCCTGAGAGCATTCTTGGTAGACGGGTCTGTGCGCACTATCGCCTCGTATGGTGAAATCATCAATCATCCGGAGTTGTGGTTGGAAAAAGACCCGAACGACGGCAATTACAAGAACACATTTGTACCCAGGCTGATGTTCGACCTTCAGGAAGGCGAGGCCATAGATTATTTGCAAATCCAGACCGTAAATAAGAATTATTCTGGGCCGGATGATGTGTCGGATGATCGAATTCGGGTCGATATAGGCTGTAATTAATACTGAACAATTTCAATAGATGAAACCTACCTTAGCGGTAGGTTTTTTTTTACTCTAAATTTTCAATGCATGGGCAAGCAGATTAAAGGATTTTCGAAATTCACCAAAGAGGAAAAAATAGATTGGGTCATAGAGAAGTATTTTGCTGACGACCAAAAAGAAGCCAGGAAGACCCTCGAACAGTACTGGAACGATAATAAAGATCTGCAGAAAATTCACGATGAATTCATCGAAAACACACTCACAAACTACTATTTACCCTTTGGGATCGCTCCAAATTTCAAGATAAACAACAGGATTTATGCGCTACCGATGGCTATTGAAGAGAGTTCTGTTGTTGCAGCGGCAGCTAAGGCAGCATCTTTTTGGTTTGATCGCGGGGGCTTCACCGCCAAAGTAAAATCTATGACCAAAGTGGGGCATGTACACTTTGTCTATTATGGTGATTACGACAAGCTTTGGGGCTGGTTTCAAACGGTAAAGGATCGCTTTTTTAGAGATACGGAAGACATTACCAAGAATATGCGCGCTCGTGGAGGAGGAATTGAAGATATTGTATTGATCAATAAAAACTACGAAGAGCCCAACTACTATCAGCTCAAAGCCACTTTCAATACCGTCGATTCGATGGGGGCTAACTTTATCAATACTTGCCTGGAACAGTTTGCTCAAACGCTTCAGAATGAAATGATGGAGAGTGATGTTTTTTCACCGAAAGAAGCCGATATACAAATCATCATGAGCATCCTTTCTAACTACACCCCCGAGTGCTTGGTCCGGGCAGAAGTAGAATGTCCCGTGGAGTTCATGGCGGTAGATGGAATGGAAGCTGGAGAGTTCGTTCAGAAATTTGAACGTGCCGTTCACGTAGCCCGCATAGAGCCTTACCGTGCAACCACCCATAACAAAGGGATTATGAACGGCATTGATGCTGTCGTGATTGCCACAGGAAACGATTTTCGTGCAATAGAAGCAGCAGCGCATACCTACGCGGCTAGAACAGGACAGTATCGTTCCTTAACGGACTGCGAAATCAAAAATGGGACCTTTCGTTTCTGGATAGAAATACCCCTTGCTCTTGGCACAGTTGGAGGCCTGACCACCCTGCACCCAATGGTCAAATTCGCTCATAAATTGTTAGGAAATCCTAATGCAGAAGAGCTCATGAAAATAATTGCTGTTTCAGGTTTGGCACAGAACTTTGGAGCACTGCGAGCACTAACTACTACGGGAATTCAGCAAGGCCATATGAAAATGCACCTACTCAATGTGCTCAATAAACTGGGAGCTACCGAAGATGAGAAGGAGTATTTCAAGAATTTCTTCAGGGATAAAGTGCCACACTACAGCACCATAGTCAGTGAATTCGAAAGACTAAGGAGTCCAAAGGGCAAATGACTACCCGAATAACACCTTCAAGTTTTTTTTCCCGAGGTAAGCTTATGCTCACTGGAGAGTATCTGGCCTTGTTGGGTGCTACCACCTTAGCCATACCAGCAAAAAAAGGACAACATCTTTTCGTTTACAATTATCCGGAAGGAATAAAGTGGCAGGCTAGGGATCACAATGATGATATATGGCTTGATGTTCATTTGAGCAATGATCTAAATGTACTGAGCTCTTCTGATGAGCACTCCGCAGATCTTTTAGTTCAGATACTCAAGAAGGCATCCGAATTAAACCCTGACTTTTCCGGTCAGCTCAGAAACTCTGAGGTACACACAAGGTTAGAATTTAACCGTCATTGGGGTTTAGGTTCAAGCTCGACATTGATTGATCTGGTTTCTCAGTGGAGCAGCACAAAGCCCCACGATCTGCTGTCTGGAACGATGGGCGGGTCGGGATATGATGTGGCTTGTGCAAGTGCCAGCAGGCCGATTTTGTACAGTAATCAAGACCAGCCGGTGTGGCATGAAGTAGACTGGTGCCCTCCTTTTCTGGATGACCTGTTTCTCATTTACATGAATCAAAAACAAAGCTCAGCTGCGGAGGTAGACCGATTCATGAGCTCAAAGGGCATATTTGAGGATGAGATCAGACTTATTTCCGAGATGTCTCACAGAATTACAAAGTGTCTTGCTTTGGATGAATTTCAACTTTTGCTCAAACAACATGAGGAGATTATGTCCTCAGTTTTGAAGCAACCCGCTGTTGCGGATAAATGGTTTAAGGACATTCCTGGGGCTTTTAAATCCCTCGGTGCCTGGGGTGGAGATTTTGTCCTTTTTGCGGGTGAAAAAGAAGCCTTGGAACATATTAAAGAAAGGGGGTTTCATACCATATTAAGGTTTAATGAAATCGCTTTGCTTTAGGCAATCTCACGCTCTACTGACGTACCTTTGCACCACAATTTTATAGCATGAAAATTCTCGTTATTAACTCAGGTAGTTCATCCATAAAGTTTGCCTTGTATCTGATGCCAACAAGGGATTTACTTGCCTCTGGACTGGTCGAACGCATTGGAGAAAATGAAGGGGCTCTTCATTTTAAATATGATGACAATAAGATAGATATTATTAGGAGAGTTTTAAACCACAAGGACGGTTTGGAGGCCATTTCCGAATTCTTGCTGAATGATCAGTACGGTATAGTTGCAAGTGAAGAAGAGATTCAGGCTGTGGGACACAGAGTGGTGCACGGTGGAGAGAAGTTTCATGATACTGTGGTAGTAGATGATGCAGTAAAAGACACGGTTCGGGAGTTAAGCAACCTGGCCCCACTTCATAACCCGCCAAATCTATTGGGGATTGAAGAATCAGAAAAAGTGTTTAAACACGCGATACAGGTAGCGGTATTTGATACGGCTTTTCACCAGACTTTACCTATGAATGCTTATCGTGAACCCCTCCCACCAGAGTTTTATGAGCGTTATGGAATCCGGAAATACGGGTTTCACGGCACCTCGCACAGTTATGTGGCGAAAAGAGCTGCTGACTATTTGAATAAAGACCTGAAGGAGTGCAATTTCATCACCCTTCATTTAGGTAATGGTTGCAGTGCAACGGCTATTAAAAATGGTAGATCGGTAGACACTTCTTTGGGCATGACCACTATCGGAGGTCTTATGATGGGCACTCGAATTGGAGATATTGACCCGGGAGTCGTTCTGCATCTCGTTGAGGATATTGGAATGGGAACTTCTGAAGTGAAAAAATTGTTGGGAAAAAACAGCGGTCTCAAAGGAGTCGCCGGTGACAATGACATGAGAGAACTTTCCATTCGCTACGAGCAGGGCGATGAATCGGCGAGGTTAGCAATCGAGTTGTACACCTATCGTATCAAAAAGTTCATCGGAGCCTATATGGCAGTTGTGGGCTCCCCACTGGATGCTGTCATTTTTACTGCAGGTGTAGGAGAAAACAGCCCACTTATAAGAAGGATGGTTTGCTCCAATTTGGAACCGCTTGGAATTCAGTTCAATTACGAGGCAAATGAATCCTTAAGGAGTTCACAAGAGGTAAATGAATTATCCACTACTGATTCTCTCGTTAAGGTGCTTACAGTACCTACCAACGAAGAACTGGAAATCGCCAATGAGTCATTCCGCATGCTACAGCATCAGGAAGCACTTTAGTCCGTCAGGATGAGCTTCTTGAAATAGCCTTTACCATTTATTTGGAAAGAGAGAAAATATATTCCAGGTTGCATGTCACTCAAGTTCATAGCCGCATCTCCATTGAACTGATATCGACCTAACCGTGCTCCGGTGAGCGAGGTAATGCTCACTTCATACGCAAATTGACGCTCTGCCTTAAAGAATAGCTGTCCGTCATTTACCGGATTTGGAAATACAGATAGCAGCCCGGATTGCTCAATATCAGTTAAGCCGCTTACCGTTGGTACGTTGAATGAAGCTGTGTCCTGGCAGCCGTTGTCATCGGTAACGGTAACGGTATAGTCACCCGCTACCAGATCATTGATGTTTTGAGTGAAATCTCCATTACTCCATTCGTATGCATAACCCGTAATAGCGGTACCTCCGGTTACGGAAATCTGAATGGCCCCATTGCCGCTACCGTTATCGCCTGAAATGTTTTGTTCTGAAACTACCAGCATATCTGGCTCAGAAAGAATAATGCTTGCTATGCTTGAGTCTCCTGTACCGTCAGAAGCTGTTACCTGATAATTACCTGCGGTAAGATTCGATGCTATTGCAGTAGTTTGTCCATCACTCCATTGGTAAGAGAAAGGGGGAATACCACCAAATACACTGGCCTCAGCAAAGCCATCAGAAAAACCATTGCAGCTGGGCTGCGCATAACTGTTAACTGTGGCCAACACCCCTCCTGTATTCTGATATCTTGCAATAACCACATTTCCTTCGGGCTGATCGGCCACAACTTCTACTACAAAATAGTCAAGTCCCTTGGCTATATACCTGTAGTAGTGAGTTACAGCAGTATTGCTGAAAATAGGAATAACCCACCCCAGCAAAGGGCTTCTTCCGGTGGCTACATCTGTGGTGGTTTCCTTTGAATAAATTCGCAATACTTGTTCTGTTCCATTGGGCAGAATGATCTCACCCCACGCGTCGATGGTATTTTCATTGAGTACAGTTCGTTCTAAGCGCACAGAGTCTACACCTGAAATATCAGTTCCAATGGCATCAATATCCAGTGCAGTAGAGTCGAATGTAGTTTGTTCATTATAGCTGTCACCATAATTCCCGGGAAAGCTCAATAACTTGTATGGGGCATCGAACCGGGCCACTATAGCTCCCTGCCCGAGAAGATCTCCGGATACCCCAATAATTTCAATAGCATCCTGACGCTTTTCCAGAAACACATCAAGCCCGCCCAGGTTGAGAGCCAAATTGGCATCCGGAAATTGACTGCCCCCAGGTACACTTGAAGGAATAGAAAAAATCACTTGTTGGTTTCCAGTAGCACCAAGTGACGAGAAATCCCAAGTTTGCATATTCGGTGATGCCGCGCTAACGGTAAGACCGCTGGTCAGGGTGTCCTCAACCCAACTGATGACATCGCCCGGCGAGCCAATGTCCGATGAATCTATGGTGATTTGAGACTGAGCTGAAAGGCTAATGTAAAAACCGATGATAAGAATGAGTATAGCTTTTTTCATATTGGTTGAATATCGATGTGTGCGAAGATAGCGGGTAAGTGGCTAATCAGGCAAATGCCTGTAATTCGTAAAGTTTTCGGTACAGACCAGCGCGCTCGAGAAGCTCGTTATGGGTTCCATGATCAATGATTTTTCCTTTCTCCAGCACATAAATCCTATCGGCATTTACAATGGTCGATAACCGGTGAGCGATAACCAGAGAGGTCCTGTTTTCCATGAGTTTTTGCAAAGCTTCCTGTACTTCTTTTTCGCTTTCTGTATCCAGCGAAGAGGTCGCTTCATCAAGAATCAAAATGGGGGGGTTATTGAGCACTGCACGTGCTATGCTGATTCGTTGCTTTTGACCACCAGATAGTTTTGTTCCACCGTCGCCAACATTGTATTCATAACCACCCTGCAACTCCATTATAAACTCATGAGCGTTTGCGACCATGGCGGCTTTCATGATTTCTTCCCTGGTGGAATCTTTGGAACCAAATGAGATATTGTTGGCGACCGTATCATTGAATAAGATGGATTGCTGGGTAACTACCCCAATTTGATTTCTTAAGTCTTTGATCTTCAACTCCCTGATATCGATACCGTCGATGGCAATGTTTCCGGCTGAAATGTCGTAAAACCTTGGAAGAAGGTCGGCCAATGTGGATTTTCCACTTCCCGAAGGGCCAACGAGTGCTACGGTTTGCCCTTTCTTTATTTCCAAATCTATTCCGTGAATAACCTCGGTATCGCGATAGCTGAAAAAAATGTTTTTGTAGTCGATGCGATCTTTAAACGTAGTCAGTTCGAGTGCATTCTCTTTTTCGGGGATTTTTGCATCAGACGACAGTATTTTATGAATTCTATCCAGAGATGCACTTCCTTTTTGGACATTGTAAATGGCCACAGTAAAGGCTTTGGCCGGTGAGATAATTTGTGTGAATAGGGCGATGTACATCAGGAAAGTAGCTGCCTCAAGTGAACTGTTTTGATCCACTAGTATGAGTCTGCCGCCATACCAAATAATGACAATCATGATAAAAACTCCCAGGAATTCACTAACGGGACTTGCCAAATCTCTTTTTCTGAGCATCTTGATCATGTAGCCCATATACGTTGAGTTTGTCGACTTGAACTTTTCGTTCATATACGATTCTGTTCCAAACGCTTTTATGATGCGCAACCCGCCGATCGTTTCTTCAATCAATGAAACTAAAAGTCCCATATGGTGCTGTCCGTCTTCTGAGGTTTTCTTGAGCGATTTCCCTATTCGCCCGATGATAAACCCTGAAATGGGTAGGATGATCAGTACAAAAACGGTTAAGCTCGGGCTCAGAATAAATAAGGCCACCAGATATAGAATTATGGAAAAAGGATCGCGGAACATCATTTCAAGTGAGGTCATGATGGTCCATTCTACCTCCTGAACATCATTGGTCATGCGGGCCATGATGTCTCCTTTCTTTTCTTCACTGAAGTAACCTATAGGTAAACCTAAAAGTTTTCGAAAAATGTCATTTCTGAGGTCAAACATGACGCCGTTTCTGACAATGGCCAGGAAGAAATAAGCCAGATAGCGGGTTATGTTTTTGAGAAAAATGAAGGAAATTATCGATATACAGATCAGAATCAAAGCGTTCATTCTCCCGTTTTCAGGGTCCTGCATGATGATATTCGCCAGATAATAATTCATTGTATTTTGGATGTATTCGCTATCGAGAGCGAATTTTTCTGGCTTTGATGCAAGATATCGGGTATAATCTTCAGTTGAAGCTCTGAAAATGAGATTCAAAAAAGGTATGAGCAGGGCGATACTAAACAGGCCGAAAATGACAGAAAGCAAGTTGAACATCACGCTGAGTCCGGTAGCCACTTTGTATCCGCCAACCAGGGAAAGGAGATTGAACAGTCTTTTCATTGGGCATCAAAGATAGCCAAACCCCTTGCCGGAGGCCTGCCATCGTTTTAAGATTAAATTTGACATTCGATTTTGAATCTATATGGGAACGATAAGACAGGAAAAAGTTGCAAGTCTTTTAAAAAGAGAGTTGGCCGAAATTTTTGTGCATAAAGGAAATCAGATTCTAAAAGGCAAAATGATAACCGTTACGGTAGTGAGAATTAGTCCGGATCTTAGGAATGCCAAGGCTTATCTCAGTATTTTTCCAACAGATGATTTAAAGTCTGATATTGAGCAAGTTAGGGCTCGAGCTTCTGAGATACGATTTGATATTGGCAAAAGTTTGAGAAACCAATTAAGAGCTATTCCTGAAGTTCTCTACTATGGCGACGATTCTTTAGACTATGCTGAGCAGATTAATGAACTTTTAGATAATTGACCACTTTGAGGTTTCCTCTATTCATAGCTTTTCGATATTTCCGATCAAAAAAGAAGCGTAATGTCATCAATATCATTACACTCATATCCATGTTGGGAATGGGAGTGGGAGCCCTCGCTCTCATCATTGTTCTATCGGCATTCAATGGTATTAATGCCCTGGTCGAGGACATGTACAGCACCTTTGATGCCGACCTTAGGATAGAGCCCCAAAAAGGAAAAACATTCGAGCTTAACGGGTCCATATTAGAAGGGATCAAACAAATCGAGGAAATTGAGCAGGTGAATAAAGTTCTTGAAGAGACCGTTATGCTCAGGTTTGGAGAGAATCAAACTTTCGCTACTATAAAAGGGGTCGAGGAGAGTTTCTTGAAAATGAGCAGTATGGATAGCCTTCTTTGGTTTGGAGAGCCCATACTGTTTGCTCCGGATTCGACTCCGCGAATACTGGTCGGGTACATGATTGCAGAAAGACTGAACTTGTATGCACGGAGCAGTTTTGTCCCGCTGAATGTTTATGCTGCCAAATCTGAAGCATCTAATCTGATACAATACGAAAATGCGTTCAGAGTTGAAAAAATTATTCCTTCAGGGATATTTGCCGTAAACGTAGATATTGATGCCAAATATGCGGTAGCGCCTCTTTCATTTGTCGGGAAACTGCTCAAAAGAGAGAACCATGTTTCTGCCATAGAATTTCAATTGTTGCAAGGTGCAAAGGAGAAAGACGTTATCTCAAAACTTGAAGTAATTTTTCCTGAGGTCGAGTTTTTAATAAGAACCAGGTATCAACAGAATGAACTGTTGTATAAGGCCAATAATAGTGAGAAATGGGCAACTTTTTTAATACTCTCTTTCATTTTATTGATTGCTACTTTTAACATTATAGGTTCCATTACAATTCTGTTTTTGGATAAAAAGAAAGATGTGTCGGTTCTTTTAAGCATGGGTACCTCCAAGCAGGACATCAGGTCTATTTTTTTCATTGAGGGCCTTCTGATTTCAACGGTAGGAGGTTTGATTGGATTGTTCCTCGGTGTGCTAATTGTTTTTCTTCAGGGCCAGTTCGGATTCATAAAGGTACAGGGCCTATTGGTCGATTCATATCCTGTGCTCCTGTTGGCGAATGATTTGTTTTTAATCATTGGATTAGTTCTCCTTATTGGAATACTGGCTTCATGGATACCTGTTCGATTACTAACGCGCAAACTGTACTTCAGCCTGGTTTAAAGAAAGTCTGTCCGGTATACTTTCAAGGACAGACATGAGCTCATCATAACTGTCGAGAGTGACTAATTGGAGTCGAATAGGTTTAAAATTCCGTATTCCTTTAAAATAATTGGTGTAATGCCGCCGCATTTCCACAATTCCTCTTCGTTCACCTTTCCAGCTTACCGAGAGCTCCAGGTGTCTTTTGGTTATGGTTATGCGTTCTTCCAGTGATGGAGGAGGCAGAAGTTCTCCTGTTCTAATGTAATGTTTGATTTCACGAAATATCCACGGATTTCCGATGGTTGCGCGCCCAATCATTATACCATCAACACCGTATTTATTTTTGTATTCTAACGCTTTTTGAGGGCTATCGATATCACCATTTCCAAAGATGGGAATGTGAATTCTGGGATTATTCTTTACTTCAGCGATTAGCGACCAGTCAGCTACCCCTTTATACATCTGTTGTCGGGTACGCCCATGAATAGTCAGTGCCTTAATACCGGCATCTTGTAGTCGTTCAGCGACCTCAACAATGTATTTGGTGCTGTCGTCCCACCCTAGTCTTGTTTTTACGGTCACGGGCAAAGTAGTAGTCTTAACAATTTGGGCCGTTAGATCTTCCATCTTGGGGACATCTCGCAGAATACCTGCCCCTGCCCCTTTGTTGGTTACTTTCTTAACCGGACAACCGAAATTAATATCCAGCAATTCCGGCTCGGCCCGCTCGACATACTCAGTAGCTTTAAGCATAGAGTCCAGATTGGCTCCAAAAATTTGGATGCCAACCGGCCTTTCATTCTCCCATATATCCAGCTTTTCAACGCTCTTATCAGCATCCCGAATGAGACCTTCTACAGAGATAAACTCGGTATACATCATGTCCGCCCCTTGCTCTTTACATAAAGCGCGAAAAGGCGGGTCGCTTACGTCTTCCATAGGTGCGAGCAACAAGGGAAATTCACCAAGATTTATATTGTCTATTTTTACCACGTGGCGGCAAAAATATCAAACATGAGCAATTCCGATTCTATGTCACCAGCCGCGCAAATTGCTGTGGTTATTGGACTGGTGCTTTTCGGTTTTGTTCTGGCCTATTTGGTATCACAATTACTCTTCGGTTCAATGATTGAATCTGTAAGTGATCTTGATAACCTGTCCCGGAATTCTATAAATAAGCTCAAGGCAAGTCAATTTGTAAATCAACTTTTTGGATTTCTACTACCCTCTGCTGTTGCCGCCTATGTTCTGAAAAACCCAAAGTGGTTTTCTGATTTCAATGGGGATTTAAAAGTACGGCCGTCCCTGTATATCCTGCTGGCAATGGCCGTTCTACTGCCCTTAATTGCATATCTGAGCTATCTGAACCTGCAATTCTCATTCCCTGATTTTTTGAGTAATCTGGAAAAGGTTTTAAGGTCCCTGCAAGACCAACTGGATGGGGTGGTTGAGCAATTTGTGAGGGTTGATACCTGGTATGACATACCGGTTAATATCTTGATCATTGCTGTTCTGCCTGCTTTGGCAGAGGAGTATCTTTTTCGAGGAAACTTGCAGGTATATTTTATGAGGATGATCTCAAATCCTCATATAGCGATTTGGCTCACAGCATTTATATTCAGCGCTTTTCACGGTCAGGTTTATGGTATTCTTCCGCGATGGGTTTTGGGAGCCTTGTTGGGTTATCTATACTACTGGTCGGGGAGCTTAAAATATTCCGTTTTGGCACATTTTGCCAATAATTTCTATGCATTGGTATTGTCCTGGGCCTATGGTTTCAGTGCAACAGGGGAAGAAGAATTTGGCGATAATCAATGGTTGAACGTCCTTATTGTGCTTATCTCGACAGGTATAGCCTGGATATTAATTAGCCGATTCAGGACTGAAAGCATAAAAAAATCCCGTCAACTTCAAGATGACGGGATTTTGAATCCTTAAATATTCTGTATTAGTTTAATCGCTCACGAGTGCTGTAACTCAATTTCAATGCCTGAACTTTTCTTAGCTCCTGCTTTACTTCTGTTACAATTCCCATCTTCGTTTCTCTATCTACCTTCAATGAAGTCGTTAATAACGGAACTTCAGCCTCGTCACGTTCCGCTCTTTTAGCTTCAATGAAGGGACCTACATCCTGAACTCTGGCGAACTGATCGTTTAGCTGAATTCGGGAAGAAGTACCAAATTTATCCGATTCCGAAGGTGAACCAATATAGATATAGTCGACCAGCCCTTTTTTGTCAAGTTTTTCTACTTCTGTAGCCTCAGGTTGAACGATGACCACCTTGAGGTCAACTTCACGCATTACGGTTGTAACCATGAAGAAAAACAGAAGCATAAAAACAATATCAGGCAGTGATGCTGTTGATATCGTAGGGTTACCTTTTCCCCCTTTCTTACTGAATTTATGTGCTCCTTTCATCTTAATTACCTCCTACATCTTTAGGTTCGGCCTCAGAAATACGCTGTGGAAAAATAGATCTTATTGCTTTTACTTTGGCTTTTTGCTTGTCATCAACAAGCTTATCATAAGATACGCCAAACTTATCCATGGCTAATTCATTTCTAAGTTCGTTGTATGCTGCGGCAAGTTCATTTTGTACCTGTATATAAAGGTCATATGAAGTGCCGTTGTCGTTTTGCAGAGATATTACCTGCTTGGAAACCATCACTTCCCCGAAGAAATCAACCTGAACCGGTTTTTTTTCAGGAAGTGTTTCATTATTCATTGGATTTTCGATAAACTCCTTGGCTGCTTCTTTCAAGTCCTTAACATCCATTAATTCGCCCTCCACCAGAAGTTGATCATTTGCATTTGCAAGGACTACAAACACGTTCCGATCTTTTATCGGTGGTGGTTTTTCTACCTGAGGAGGCAAAGGAGGAGGAAGCTTACGCATTAAGCCAAGGTCGGTATCCATCGTCGTTGTTACCAGAAAGAATACGAGCAACAAAAAGGCAATATCTGCCATAGAACTCGCATTTATTTCCGGAGGATTTTTGGAAGCCATTCTTGTCTTTTATTTGATAAAACGGAATACTCCTGCAAATAGTACGCTACCAATAGCTCCTATGGTCAGGATGTAAATCATATATAGAAACATTCCGGACATATGAGCGGCGCCCTCGGTTAAACTTTCAATCCCGTAGGAGTCGTAATCAGAACCTGTTGACAATGTCCATGCAAGTCCAATTACTATAAGCATACCAACCAGCCCAATAGCAATGCTTTTCAGACCTTTTGGATTGGCTAATATTCCAGTTATGGAGCCAAATAAGGTAACGATTGCCGCTAGTGCAAAGTAGACATAGATCCCGTACAATATTGGATCTGCCTTTCCGGGTTCTTCCTCTGCTCCGAGTGCCATAATGAACAACGGCACTCCGATCAGGATTAGGACGACCAGGATTATTGATGTTATTCTGGATACCATGATTAAGCAGATTTATGCTGATATCTTACAAGCATATCAACGAGTGAAATGGAAGCATTCTCCATGGAGTTGGTGATGCTGTCTATTTTTGACACGATGTAGTTGTAAAAAATTTGTAGGATCATTGCTACCAGCAGACCGGATACTGTAGTAATCAGGGCCACTCCAATACCTCCGGCAACAATACCGGGAGAAATGTTGTTGGCTGCTGCAATGGCATCGAATGCTGCGATCATACCGATTACTGTCCCGAAGAACCCAAGCATTGGAGCCAGGGCAATGAACAACGAAATCCAGGACACTCCTTTTTCAAGCTGTCCCACCTGAACTCCTCCATAAGAGATAACAGATTTTTCAACCATGTCGATTCCTTCTTCATAACGCTCAAGCCCTTGATAGAAGATTGAAGCAACCGGCCCGGAAGTATTTCTACAAACTTCTTTTGCAGCTTCTACACCTCCAGAGTTCAAAGCTTCTTCGACGCTATTCAGGAGTTTGTTCGTGTTGGTAGTTGAAAGACTCAGATAAATGATTCTCTCAATGGCGATTGCCAAACCAAGAATAAGTGAAATTGCAACGAAAGACATAAAGAAGGGGTCACCCTCAATGAATTTCGCTTTCACTCTTTGATGAAACCCACGTTCTGCAGCAGCTGCTTCATCGACAACTTCTTCTACGGTTTCTTCAACTTCTTCCACTGCCTCTTCAGCAGTTTCCATAGCATCATCCATCAACTCTGTAGTATCAGAGTCATCTTGTGCATACGCTGTGTACGACACTCCAAATGTGAGGATACCAGCCAGAGCCAATAAGGCCATTAACTTCTTCATGATTGATCAGGTTTTGTTTACGAATATTTAATTTAAACTTAATTACACTTTTGCGGAGAGAGAGGGATTCGAACCATCGGTGGAAGTTTCCCCCCACACTCGCTTAGCAGGCGAGGGCCTTCCGACGGCAC
>DNTB01000088.1 GCA_003499525.1 Flavobacteriales bacterium | reverse complement strand
AAGCATGTGCCTTTACGAACATTTGAAAAAATACTTTATGGAAACAGAACTAAATGAAATTGAAATACCAAAGAAGATAAAACAAGCTTCACTATTGGTTTACGTTTCACTAATAGTCGGACTTTTGAAATCGGCTCTTTATGAAACTATGACGAATCAAAAAATACTTTCAGACCCTAAATCCTTGACAATTGCAATAGTGACAATTTTAATTATCGGCTTTTTAGGATACAAAATTGGACAAGGCAAAAATTGGGCGAGAATCACATTATTGATTCTGTTCGTAATCGGAATGTTAGGATTTCCATTCGTCATTTTGAATGAATTTCAAATGAGTCCTATAATTGGAATCGTTTCGATTGCTCAAATGTTAATTCAGCTATATGTTCTTGTTATCCTCTTTAGTGGACAATCAAAGGAATGGTTCAGAAGACAGAAAATAAAAACTACCCCCAACAATGGGTAAAATGCATAAGCTCCTAGGTCGCTTACGACATCTTACCCGGGGCCGTTAGGCACAAGCTAAAGAACAATGAAACAACTCTTTTTACTTCTTCTCGTTCTGCCACTATTGATAAAAGCACAGAGAGTCGAATTATTGATTTCGGATAAAGAGACGCAAGAGCCACTGGCCTTCGCCAATGCGTACTTCAAAAATTCGGGCATTGGCGGTTCTTCAAATTTCGAAGGCCGCGCTTTTTTCATGTCATCAGATCTGCTTGATACGGACTCCATCGTGGTATCCTACATCGGTTACGAGAGGCTGGTCACACCTTTTTCAAAGCAGAATAACAAGGGTACGATTGAAATAAAACTCAAAGCCACATCCGAGCACCTGCCCGAGGTCATGGTAACCTATGTGGAGCCTCCAAAGCCCAAGTGGATTATCAGGCAAGCGATAAAAAATGTAACTGCAAATTACAGCACCGAACCGGTCATGTACACCTCGTTTTATCGCGAAACTTTGGAGGAAAACAAAACGTTTATCCAGTTGAACGAGGCCATTGTAAAAACCCACTACACTTCCTATCCTCAAAAAAGACTGGATCGAAAAATCTGGAAAGATTGGTATTACGACGAGTCGTATGCTTTCGAACTGGATGGCGATCGGTATTTCTCGCCACTCCTGAAAGACTTTAACACAAAGGAAGATCAACAGACGGTGGTGGCTTCGAGGCATTCGGACAATTGGAGTGCGTACGGTATACAAACCACGCTGATCGGTGATCCTCTGCTTCTTTTTGCATTTGACAAAATCAAGTATCAGTACGACTTTTTTAATACCTCTCTTCTGGGGAAATACAGCTTTGAACACGAGCCGAGCGAAATCATCGATGGCAAAGCCTGCTACGTCATTTCATTTTATCCTGAATCAATCGATGGCCGCTTCATTGTTGACCAAAGCAGAAAGAACAAATCGGCCATTTACATTGGCCGCATGTACATTTCAAAAGAATCGTATGCTTTACTGAAGTTTGAATATAAGCTGGCCGTAGAACGCGATTTTGGCTTTTTCGAGAAAGGAATGCCCCTGGATTATCGGGTAGAAATGAACTACAAAAATATCGATGGTACCTACCACATTGCCAACATTAGTTTTATGGAAACCCGAAAAGTTGGCAAGACCCAAGACGGCAAAGCGATCTTGCACACCGCTTTGAGAGAACTATCCGTACTGGATGTGGAAACGGAAAACGTACGCCCCATCCCTCAAGACGAGCAATTCAAATCCACGCGCTTTTCGTCGATCCGAACCTATCGCGATCAGTACAATCCAAGTTATTGGGAAAGCAATGAATGGACTGACTCATTGAAACTCGATGCGAAATTGAGAGCAGATCTCGAGGCAAGTGAAACCCTGGAAGAT
This sequence comes from Flavobacteriales bacterium, assembly GCA_003499525.1. Taxonomy (GTDB): domain Bacteria; phylum Bacteroidota; class Bacteroidia; order Flavobacteriales_G; family Salibacteraceae; genus UBA10426. The sequence goes on along the minus strand of DNTB01000088.1, from coordinate 6,405 downwards.
CAATTCAACGACAATATACAAGAGCAGTCAAAAGACCTGCCTAAACCCAAAGCCGCAAAACACGCCTTCTATTTTGACTATCACAATACCCAAGTAGCTGATAGCTTGCATTGGATGGCGCTTCCTGCGTTTGAGGAAGAATTTAAGCTCTACCTCTCCGAAGAAAACAAGTTTGCCAAGAACTTCTGGCTTGATGACAGAGCGTATCAGAAGAAGCTCTTCGAGGAACTCAACACCTTTTATCCGAAGAAAGCCGATGACAGCACGACCGCTAAACCGGGCACCTATTTTTTTGATGAAGACAGCCTCGGCAACGTTATCTTCCATTACCAGGTAGATTCTTCCGAAAGCATCGAAGTACTGGACTTATCGCATTTTGAAAGCCAACACAAAGAGCATTTCATAAAAAGATTGTTGCCCAATCAGACTAAGACCCAAATTCTGGCGGTGACTGAAAAAGCAGGCACTCTTGGCGATTTCGCCTACGTGCTGCCTTTCGGCGAAAACACGTACCTAGATTCAATTACCGATGTTTACACCATTGAATGGTATTCAGAAGGGTCTGTTTTGTACTCGAAGACCAATGACCTTGGCAGTGCGAGGAAGCTTCAATTTCGATCGATCCGAAATGAAACTGATACGACGCTTTACAGCGAAAGCGATGCACAATTTGATTTGGAAGTCCGTAAAGTAGGCCATCGGCTGGTCTGCACAGTTCAGTCTAAAACCGAGAACGAAATCCACCTTATTGAGCAAGGCGTTTATCCACCCACAATGAAAATGATTCATCAACGAAAAGATGGAGTTCTGGTGGATGTCAAAATAGACGATGGTATCTACGTTTTAGTGAATGATGAGCACGGAGGCGGCTTCATTAGATACGCAACGTTGCAAAATCCCGATGAGTTGAGACTGTATGCCACAGCGCAAAAAGAGGACTACATCGATGATTTCCTTCCTGTAAATAATGGGGTAGTCGCATTGGTATACGAGAACTCCTTTCCGCGCTTGAAGTTCACGGAGGATGGCGCCAAAAAATGGAAAATCTTGGATATAAATTTCGGTTTGGGAGATTATCACTTGTTGGAAACAGATTTAACCTCCGATAGCATTGCATTTTCGTTTAGCTCTCCGTCTCAGCCGTATTCGAAATACAGCTTTCAGCTGAATACTTCTGTTCTAAAGCGGCTATCCGATCCCACTTCAGTTGACCCCAGATACCACCGATTTACTGCTGTGAAACGTCTCTGGGCAAAGGGCTACGACAAGACAAAAATCCCCATAACAATTGTGAGGAGTGCACAGTCCAGGAAGTCAGATGCAGGTTTGATTCTCAAGGTATACGGCGCTTACGGGGCCATGACGATCCCACAATACAGCGCCCAAGACGCCATTCTGCTAAATCACGGCTATACCATTGCTTACGCTCATGTAAGAGGGGAGTCTATCTTGGGACCCAAATGGTACAAGGCAGGAAGAGAACTGCAGAAGATGAACTCAATCATGGATTACCTGGCTTGCGCCGAATTTTTGATTGATAAAGGGTATACGACTTCCGAGAAACTCATTGGATACGGAAATAGCGCAGGAGGTTTAGTTGTAGGTCAGGCCATCAATTTAAAACCTGAGTTATTCAACACGGTGATTCTTGACCATCCGTACCTGGATGTGCTGAATACCATGATGAATGACACTTTACCACTTACCATAGATGAATACAAAGAATGGGGTAACCCTGAGCAAAAAGAAACCTACGATTACATCTTGAGCTACTCCCCGTATCAAAACATCAGGCAGCAAGAATATCCGAACGTTTTACTCATCGCCAGCTACAAAGACTATCAAACACCCGTGTGGCAAATTGCCAAATACGCCTCCAAGATAAGAGAGCATAATCTATCAGACTCAGAAGTGCTATTATTGACCGACATGAACAGTGGGCATATTGGCAATACTACGGGAAAGGAATGGATTAAACTTTTTGCTGAAACTTACTCATTTGTGAAAATGAAAAATGAAAAGCCTGTGCCTAACAAAACCTATAAGCAATAGCGCCCTGCGGGACGCAACTGCTTATAGCCAAACCGTTGGCAGTAATATAAAAACGACAAATAATTGAACTTAAAAAACTGATTTGAAAAAGGCGAATTTTACCATATCAATACTCATTTTTTTGGCGAATATTTATTTCATTCCATTTAGTTTCATTACGCTAAAAAATTCGGGCGGTGCAATGGGATATGGACTTTTACTCGTGCCTTTTTCTCTTTCAATCAACCTACTAATGATTAGTTCAGGACTAACTTTTAAAAGAAAATTTAATAAAAGTATCGGACTATTGATTATTAATTCTGTCGGACTAGTTTGGGCTTTATTTTGGCTTTGGCTATTACTATCAACACCCAAAATTGACTGACTTTAGATGAAAAACGTAATACTTCAATCTTTAACGTGTGTGCTAATCTACCTTTTGGTTTGGGTTACTATTCAGCTCACAATTGACCTAATAGGATGGTTTTTCATGTATCTATTTATAGCAGGATATTTGGCGTTTATCGTAACAACTTCAAGGTATAATTGGATAGTGACGATACTTCAATTTATTGTTGTTGGATTTCTCAGCTTCATGATAATTGGATATTTATACAATAAGGTTTACGAACCATATATAGAACAGAACTTTCCTCTGTAAGAATCTGCTATATCTACCACTATTGGACTAATAGAATTGATAATCATTAAACTGCTTTCTGACACTTTACTAAGTAAGACTAAAATAAAATTGAAGAAAAGCTTAATTGATAAAATACTACTGCCAACAAAACCTATACGCAATGCGGGGTGATGAGATAAATGAAAGGTCGGTGCTTTTAGCCCGCCAAAGCTCCGCTTTGACGTTTTTGTTTAATAAATTTAAAAACACAAAACGCAGCTTTGGCTACCGTTTGTGCCAGATTGAAAGCTTCGGCTTTTCAATCCCGCACTGCGCATAGCCGGGTCGTTGTGGGTAATGCAAAAAGAGCCTCGTGCAAAATGACAGAGATAGAAATTAATATAAATAAATATGCTCAAAACAAGCTGACTGATTCCGAGATAATGGATTGGTTTGACCAGTTTGATTTGATAGGTCAAAAAGAGATTCGAGATAAGTTGATTATGTTCATGCAACAATCCCATCCAACTGACGAAATGATTTCTATAGCGATTCAGTCTGCACCGATTAAAGACACAATGACACCTGTGGTACTTTTCAAAACCCAGAATTTTAAAATAGCGATTAACAAAATTGAGAAATTACCTTATTCTGAGTTGAGAAAATCATTTATAACCATGTTGAGTATTTTCAAAATAGCTGATACATATCGCAGAGAGACTGATTGTAAAAATGGATGTTCACACTTTTGGCATAACTTAGATGACTGATTTTAATAAAATATTTCCAGACTGGACATTGAAAATCGACGAGATTTCTAATAATGTTTTTCAGTTCAATTCTACCAAAATTCAAGGTAACCAGGTTGAGTTTACGGACTCAGATTATGATACTGGAATTAAGCGGATTTTTAATGAGACTTTCGATTTAGAAATACAGATTTGCAAGGAGACAAATAAGCTAATATTTGATACGTTTTCAATTCTACTAGATAACAGTTTGATAAAGGATAAAAAATATGAATCTGAAACTTTCGGTTCATGGATTATTGGATTGAAAAACAAAAGAATAATACTTGATGGTAAAGAATCGATTTTAAGCTTAGAAAAAAAGAAAGGTCTTTTAAGCAATGATTGGGTTGAACTCAAATCAATTAATATTCGTGATGGCTTAAAATATGAAGATATAGAGATGATTATTAATGAGATATAGAAAGCACATACCCACAACAATGTGTATAGTGCATAAGGGTTTCAGAGGTTTTCGAGCAGCATCACCCGCATCAATTTTGGGTGGTAACTTGATAGGTTTGAAGCCCGCAATCCCTTACGACACCATACACTCACCGTTGGGGGTAATGCAATAATGAACGACACACTATAAGGTAAGCCGTCAGAATATAAAGTAAATTAGCAGAATGGAAAATGAAGTACATGAACCTCAATTGGAACTGTTCAAAACAGAGAAAAATAATGGAAAGGTCGATCTGACTTCAACCTTCGCAGACAACATGAAACTGCCTATTCACAGGTGGTACAGATATACGGCAGGTTTTTCAGGACCTTGGGTTAGAGAACTGATTTCTACAGAAAATGGACAAAATGTACTTGACCCTTTTGGTGGTTCAGGCACAGTAATGTTGGAAAGTGAATTTGCAGGGATTAATTCAATTGGAATAGAAGCCCACCCGTATGTTTTTAGAATTGCTAAGGCAAAACTTAGTTGGAAGATTGACCCTCAGGAATTTAAGGACTCTGCTAGGAAATTACTTAGTCAAGCAAAAGAAAAGAATATAACCAAGTCCAAATATCCAAAACTGATTGAACAATGCTATCCAAAAGAGATAATTGAAAAATTAGAAGCTTTAAAGCAAGCTTGGTTTGAATCAAACGACAATACCGAATTAAAGGAACTTAATTGGTTTGTAATAACGTCAATTCTTAGAACAACTTCGCCAGTTGGTACTGCTCAATGGCAATATATCCAACCCTCAAAAACAAAGGGTAGAGTTTTAGATGCATTTCTTGCCTTTGAAGCCAAAGTTTACGATATGGCTCAGGATATGCAAAACATGCAAAGAAAATATCCAAATGCTTCAAACAGTGAGGTATATATGGAAGACGCTAGACATATGCCTTCAGTACCTGATGCTTGGGCTGACTTAGTAATTACCTCCCCACCATACGCCAACAACTATGACTATGCTGATGCTACTAGACTAGAAATGACCTTTTGGGGTGATATAGAAGGATGGGGAGATTTACAAGATAAGGTTAGACAATTTCTCGTGACAGCTTGCACACAGCATGTTACTAAACTGAAAGATAAAGCTGATGAAATTCTTGACTCACCTCTACTAACTCCAATCAGAGCAGAAATAAAAGCAGTATTTAATGAACTTGCGGAGACAAGATTAACAAGGGGTGGTAAGAAGAATTATCACTTAATGATTATTGCATACTTCAATGACTTGGCAAAAGTCTTTCACGAATTAAGGAGAGTGACAAAAAGTGGATGCACAGTTTGCTTTGTTGTAGGTGATAGTGCCCCTTATGGAGTTTATGTTCCTGTTGATAAATGGCTAGGAGAATTAGCTATTTCAGCAGGTTTTGACTCCTACGAGTTTGAGAAACTGCGAGATAGAAACACAAAATGGAAAAATAGAAAACATAGAGTCCCTTTGCATGAAGGACGACTTTGGATAAAAGGATAATGGCAAAATCACCAGCACATAAATGGGGACAAATTATAGGCGACTTTCTTGAAGAAGTCTTTGCGATTGAATTGGCAAAATTCGCTCGCAACCATAGATTGTATTTGGACACCCAAGGAGAACGTCCAGCTAGAACAGGAAAAAAAGTAAGTTGGATAGACTCTTTTGAAAATACTCACGACTTAGATTTTGTTCTAGAACGATATGGAACAAAGAACAAAATAGGAGAACCAGTAGCATTTATTGAAAGCGCGTGGAGAAGATACACTAAGCACTCTAGGAACAAGGCACAAGAAATTCAAGGGGCAATTCTTCCTTTAGTTGCAACCCATAAAAACTTTGCTCCTTTTATGGGAGTAATGTTAGCAGGTGAGTTTACAGGTGGAGCCTTGAACCAATTAAAATCTTTAGGCTTTCATGTGTTGTATTTTCCTTATGACCTGATACTTCAAGCTTTCAAAAAGTATGGAATGGATGCTAGTACTGAAGAAAATACTTCAGAAAAAGACTTTTTAACCAAAATCAAAAATTGGGAAGACTTCGACAAAAAAAATCTCATAGCTCGGTATCTGCTAAAGTTGAATAAGACAGAAGTTGATACGTTTTTCGATAACCTCGAAAAAGCTGTTTCTAGATTTATAGAATCAATAAATGTTTTGCCTTTACATGGTGCTTCTTCTACTCTATCCTCTGTAAAACAAGCTATTGACTTTATTGAAAGTTATCAAACTAAGAATGGAGATTTACCTGTTTTGAAATACGAAATAATTGTTCGGTATAATAACAAGGACAAGGTAGAAGGAATCTTTAATTCAAAGGATTCTGCAATTCAGTTTCTTGAGTCATACGCTGCTCCGAAACCAAAGAAAAAGTAATAAAACACTACCCCCAACAATGGCTAAAAAACATAGGGCAGATAGGGGTTTCTGAAAGGTTTGTGCATTTAGCAAGCTTCCGTTTCGGTGGACAGGTAATTGCTCTGAAATGCCCTACGTTTCTTAGCCGGACCGTTAGTGAGCATTCCCCACATTACCCCGTC
>DNTB01000080.1:465-68171 GCA_003499525.1 Flavobacteriales bacterium | reverse complement strand
TGATGGTCATCAGGCTGTCGCAACCTGTGCTGTTTGGAATGGTATCCAGATACGTTCCGGAGGAGGTAAAAACTTTCCCCGAAGGACTGAAGTATTGATCGCAGGCCGTTTCGGTAAGAATGCTTGAAGAGCTTTGGAGGATGGTTAGATTGAGTATGTACACGCTGTCACAACCCGCTAAAGTTACCAACGAGTCGAAGTAAGTGCCTGATGCAGAGTAGGTTTGTCCGTGCCAGAGGTAGACATCACAAGCGGTGATGACGTCGGTTTGACTGAACGAGGAGTTGACCACTAAATTCAGGGTAACCACGCTATCGCACCCCGCAGCATTGACCAATGTATCGACATAAGTACCGGAAGATGTTATCGTGTTTCCAAGCCAAGAATAGGCATCACAAGCAGAAGCACTAAAGGAAGTAGAAGAGCTGTTCAGAATGGTTAGGTTGATGGTCATCAGGCTGTCGCACCCAGTGTGGTTTGGAATCGTATCCAGGTAGGTGCCCGAAGCGGTAAAAACTTTCCCCGAAGGACTGAAGTATTGATCACAGGCCGTTTCGGTGAGGGTACTGGATGTACTTTGCAAGATGGTTAGATTGAGTATGTACACGCTGTCACACCCCGCTGAATTTACCAACGAGTCGAAGTAAGTGCCGGATGAGGTAAAAGACTGGCCCCGCCACATGTACGAATCACATACAGTAACCGAATTGGTTTGACTGAACGAGGAGTTGATCACTAAATTAAGGGTAACCACGCTATCGCACCCCGCAGCATTGACCAATGTATCGACATAAGTACCGGAAGATGTTATCGTGTTTCCCAGCCAAGAATAGGCATCACAAGCAGAAGCACTAAAGGAAGTAGAAGAGCTGTTCAGAATGGTAAGGTTGATGGTCATCAGGCTATCACAACCTGTGCTGTTTGGAATGGTATCCAGATACGTTCCGGAGGAGGTAAAAACTTTCCCCGAAGGACTGAAGTATTGATCGCAGGCCGTTTCGGTAAGAATACTTGAAGAGCTTTGGAGGATGGTTAGATTGAGTATGTACACGCTGTCACACCCCGCTGAATTTACCAACGAGTCGAAGTAAGTGCCTGATGCAGAGTAGGTTTGTCCGTGCCAGAGGTAGACATCACAAGCGGTGATGACGTCGGTTTGACTGAACGAGGAGTTGACCACTAAATTCAGGATAACGACGCTGTCGCACCCTGCGGCATTAACCAACGTATCAATATAGGTTCCTGAAGATGTCAGCGTGTTTCCCAGCCAAGAATAGGCATCACACGCCGAGGCGCTAAAGAAAGCAGACGAGCTGTTCAGAATGGTAAGGTTGATGGTTAGGAGGCTGTCGCACCCTGCGCTGTTTGGTATAGTATCCAGATACGTTCCGGAGGAGGTAAAAACTTTCCCCGAAGGACTGAAGTATTGATCGCAGGCCGTTTCGGTAAGAATACTTGAAGAGCTTTGGAGGATGGTTAGATTGAGTATGTACACGCTGTCACAACCCGCTAAAGTTACCAACGAGTCGAAGTAAGTGCCTGATGCAGAGTAGGTTTGTCCGTGCCAGAGGTAGACATCACAAGCGGTGATGACGTCGGTCTGACTGAACGAGGAGTGGATCACTAAATTCAAAGTGAGGATGCTGTCGCACCCTGCGCTGTTTGGGATAGTATCATGATACGTTCCGCTGGAGGTCCAGGTATACCTGCCGCTGGGTGAAATCAAACTGTTGCAACTCGAAATCGAGAGGGTATTCGGAGTAACCGTTTCACATAGTTCAAAAATGCGGACACGTCCAGAAAAGTATCCATACGCCCCAATGGACGCCCCAATGGCCACGGTATTCGCATCCGGCATACTGACCGAAGATCCTGAATAGTCGTCAGCTGCCTCCCCGTCAATGTCCATGCCTTTTTGTATCCATGCAGTGCCGTTCCAGGCATATATGCGCACATGTCCAGAATTGCTTCCGTTTCCGTCATTCTGAAGTGCCCCAATGGCTAAGGTATTCGCATCGGGCATACTGACCGACCATCCGGAAAAGTCATCCGCCGTCTCGCCGTCAATGTCCGCACCTTTTTGTTGCCAGGAAGTTCCGTTCCAGGCATAAATGCGCACATGTCCGGAATTGCCTCCGTTTCCGTCATTGTAGATTGCCCCAATGGCCACGGTATTCGAATCCGGCATGCTAACCGAACTCCCTGAAAAGTCCCAAGCTGCTTCGCCATCGAGATCAGAACCTTTTTGTTGCCATGCAGTGCCGTTCCAGGCATAAATGCGCACATGTCCGGCATCAATTCCGTTTCCGTCATTCCAATCTGCCCCTATGGCCACGGTATTTGCATCGGGCATGCTGACCGACCGTCCTGAATTGTCCCACGCTGCCTCACCGTCGATATCTGCACCTTTTTGAATCCATGCTGTGCCGTTCCAGGCATAAATGCGCACATTTCCTGAAGCATATCCATTTCCGGCATTGCCGGGTGCCCCAATAGCCACGGTATGGGCATCGGGCATGCTAACTGACCATCCGGACTGGTCACCCGCTGCTTCACCGTCTATGTCCGCACCTTTTTGTTGCCATGCAGTGCCGTTCCAGGCATAAATGCGCACATGTCCGGAATTGATTCCGTTTCCGTTATTCGAGCGAGCTCCAATCGCCACGGTATGGGCATCGGGCATGCTGACAGAATATCCTGATGCGTCACCTGCCGCTTCACCGTCGATGTCGTTTCCTATTTGGATCTGAGCTGAGGCAATTGCAGAATAGAGGGTGGTGGTAAGAAGAATAAAAAGGAAACGGGATTTCATAGTGGGGTGATTAAAAAAAACTTTTTCGATGAATGATATTTTCGGGGCGCAATTTACAGAAAATGAACATAGTTTGCTTATACTGGGCTTCGAGGATTGGGTTTTTGTATCTGCAGGATAAGGTCGTCAGAAGACAAGTAGCATCGGGCTGGAAACAGAATGAGGGTGTTTTTGTGTTCCTGCACAAATCTGTTGAATTCCAAGAACCAATGATTTCTATGTATAATTGGCTACCGCTGCTCGTCTCAAGCGATCGTTTACAGCTCGGCCCAAACCTTTTTCAGGGAGCCAATCCGCCAGGATGATGTCCACGTTCTTCTTTCGGAAATAGCGGAGTCCTTTAAACAAATTTCGGGCAGCTTCTTCTAAGTCCTGTGTTGAGGAAAGCTCGAAAGATGCTACATTTTCATCTTGAATATCCGCTCCGAAAGTCAGTGCACCTATCTTTTTATGACCGAATTTCTTCCTGTTTTCATTGATATTTCCCATGATAACGGGAATACCCGGATTGTAATGAGCACTCAGCATTCCGGGTGCTTCAGGGTTGGAACTTGATGAGCGAATTATATTGATATTTTCGCCAAGAGCATCTTCCAATTGCTCAATGGTGAGTCCGCCCAGGCGAAGTACTTCTGGCCCGGAAGAGGTAAATCTAACAATGGTAGATTCTAACCCCAGTTTTGTCTCACCTCCGTCCAGTACATAAGAAACCTTACCGTCTAATTGATCCAGTACATGCTCCGCACAGGTAGGGCTGGCAGATCCGAAAAGATTAGCGCTAGGTGCAGCCAGCGGGAAATCTATTTTTTCAAGAAGGTTTAGGGTCAGCGGATGATTTGGAATACGAAGTGCAACCGTTTCCAGTCCGGAGGTCACCAGATCGGGGATTACGTCTTTTTTGGGTAAAACAATACTCAAAGGACCAGGCCAAAAGGCTTCGGCCAACTTCCAAACTCTTTTGTTCTCTACAATGGCATATTTTTCAAGCTCATCCTTGCATTTAATATGTACGATCAATGGATCGAAGGCAGGGCGATTCTTTTGTTCGAAGATTTTAAGTACGGCACTTTCGTTCAACGCATTGGCAGACAAGCCATAAACCGTCTCTGTCGGAATGCTTACCGTTTCTCCATTGCGCAGCAGGGCTGCCGCACATTCAATATCTGTTCCTGTTTTTGTGATCATAAAAAAAGGGAAGCCATTGACTTCCCTTCAAATCTATAATTTGATCCGGTCAATCAACCAGAACAATAATCCTGTTATTTACAACTTCAGCTATCCCGCCCTTCACATTCATTGTAAAGCGTTTGTCCTGAGCTTTTTTTGCGATCGACTGGTCCGCTAATTTTTCAACAGTAGCATTAGCTTCCGTTGCCTGATCAATGGTTATTTCACCGGGCCCGAGAGCAGAAATAAGCGGAGCGTGATTTTCTAATATTCCAAAGTACCCGTCTAAGCCGGGCATCTGGATGTAATCAATAATTCCGCGATAAATAAGGGCTTCGGGTGTGAGAATTTCTAGTTGCATAGTCTTAGGCGTTTGCACTTGCTAACATCTTCTCACCTGCTTCAATTACATCATTGATGTCCCCTTTAAGGTTGAAAGCAGCTTCAGGATACTGATCCAATTCCCCATCCATGATCATATTGAAGCCTTTGATGGTTTCTTCTATGGGAACGAGAACACCTGGCGTACCGGTGAATTGTTCGGCCACATGGAAAGGCTGTGAAAGGAATCTTTGTACCCTTCGGGCGCGATGTACAACAAGCTTATCTTCTTCAGAAAGTTCATCCATTCCTAAAATGGCAATGATATCCTGAAGCTCTTTATAGCGCTGAAGAATTTCTTTTACACGCTGTGCGGTGTCGTAATGTTCTTTACCGACAATTTCCGGGGTGAGAATTCTAGAGGTAGAATCAAGAGGATCCACGGCCGGATAGATCCCTAACTCGGCAATTTTTCTTGAAAGTACAGTAGTGGCATCAAGGTGGGCAAACGTTGTTGCCGGAGCCGGATCGGTAAGGTCATCCGCGGGCACGTAAACCGCTTGTACTGAGGTGATTGAGCCGTTTTTTGTTGAGGCAATACGCTCTTGCATTTCACCCATTTCAGTAGCTAAGGTGGGCTGATATCCCACTGCTGATGGCATTCGTCCGAGCAATGCAGATACTTCAGAACCCGCTTGCGTAAACCTGAATATGTTGTCAATAAAGAAAAGGATGTCTTTTCCTCCATCGCTGCCTCCTTCGTCCCCATCTCTAAAATACTCTGCAAGCGTAAGCCCTGACAGTGCTACGCGGGCACGGGCTCCGGGAGGCTCGTTCATCTGGCCGAAAACAAAGGCTGCCTTGGAAGTTTTTACTGCATCCATATCGATTTTCGAAAGGTCCCATCCTCCGGCTTCCATGCTTTCCATGAACTCTTTACCGTAGTTGATGATTCCACTTTCCAGCATCTCACGAAGAAGGTCATTCCCTTCACGGGTTCTTTCACCTACACCAGCAAAAACTGAAAGACCGTCGTATCCTTTAGCAATATTGTTGATCAGCTCCTGAATCAATACCGTTTTTCCAACTCCGGCTCCACCAAAAAGACCAATTTTTCCTCCTTTAGAGTATGGCTCGATGAGGTCAACCACCTTGATTCCCGTATACAGAACTTCTGATGAAGTGGACAGGTCTTCGAACCTCGGAGCATCTCTGTGTATAGGCATTTCCGATTCCCTTGAAAGATTTGGCATTCCGTCAATGCTATTCCCAATTACGTTAAACAGGCGGCCGTTGACTCCCTCCCCAACGGGCATTGAGATCGCCTGCCCTTTAGTATAAACAGGCATTCCGCGTGTAAAACCGTCTGAGGAGTCCATCGCAATAGTTCGGACCGTATCCTCACCAATGTGCTGTTGAACTTCCAGGACGACTTCATGGCCATCTTCTTTTTTAACGATTAGAGCATCAAACAAATTGGGTAATTCGAGTTCTCCTTCGAAGGTTACATCGATTACCGCGCCGATGACCTGAGAGATTTTTCCGGTTGCTTCCGCCATGGATTGAAAATTATTGTCAAAAATCTTTGAAAATTGAGCGCAAAATTAGGATTTCTTATGAGTTGGAATATCGTAAATGATCATTTTTGTCGGAAGAAAACCAAAGGCTTTTCAACAGTTTTAAAGACTTTTTGAAAAAGTCCAAACAACATTTGACTTGAAAGTCCATTACGGAATTGACAATTATAACCCCCGGAAGTTTAGCGTAGTAACTACGGGAACATTTGACGGAGTCCATTTGGGGCACCGAAAGTTGCTGAACAAGCTCATTCAGACTGCAAAGGAAAAAGAGGGCGAAACTGTGGTGGTAACTTTTCATCCCCATCCGAGGCTTGTTCTGAATCCTGATCTTGAACTGAAGTTGTTAAACTCTCTTGACGAACGGATAAACCGCCTGCAGGAAGCCGGGGTGGACCATCTTGTTCTTTTGCCCTTTACCCGAGAATTTAGCAGACAAAGCAGTTTGCATTTTGTGCGGGATGTTCTGGTGAACGGTATTGGTGTAGGTATGGTCGTAGTCGGTTATGATCATCATTTTGGAAGAAACAGAGAAGGAACATTTGAAGACCTGGAGGAATACGGCCTTACCTACGGATTTGAAGTGCAACGAATCTCTGCCCATACTCTGGACGAAATTAATATCAGCAGTACCAAAATCCGAAAAGCACTGGCCGCTGGAGAACTGGCTATTGCGCATGAATTCTTAGGATATGACTATGAGATAGAAGGTGAGGTTATCCGAGGCAGATCCTTAGGGAGTAAAATAGGTTTCCCAACGGCAAACATAAAAGTGCTCGACCATCACAAACTAGTTCCCGCTAACGGTGTGTATGCTGTGGAAGTAGAACTGAAAGATGAGAAGGCTTTCGGGATGATGAATATCGGTGTTAAACCGACCGTTCAGGAAAGTGGTATTCAGAACATCGAGGTTCACTTGTTTTACTTTAGTCAAAACATTTATGGAGCTAAGGTGAAGATTAAACTAAAGAAGCGAATCCGAGATGAACAAAGGTTTGATTCGCTTGATGCACTAAAAGCAAGGTTGGTTGAAGACCGAAGACAATCAAAACTAATTTTAGGAATAAAATAGATCATATGAATGTATCAGTTGAGGTGAGTATGTATCCGCTTAAAGAGGATTTTATTGCTGACATTCAAGCTTTTATAAAATCTCTTAAACAACATGAAGGCATTCGGGTAAAGACTAATTCTATGTCTACCCGGGTTTATGGAGCGTATGCTGATGTATTCAGTATTTTACAGTCCGAGATTGAAAAATCTGCACAACAGAATAAGCATGTTTCTTTTGTTATGAAGCTCATTCCAATGGATTTGGATACGGATTAGTGCATGGTTTTCGTGGAGGTCACATCCGTTGTCCTGGCATTACTCTATGTAGTTCTCATTGCCAGAAAGGTTCGTTTGGGATGGGTTTTTGGCACGGTGAGCTCTGCACTTGCCGTTTGGCTTTTCTGGAAATCAAATCTCAACTCCGAAGCACTCCTTTATCTGTTTTACGTACTAGCCGGCGTATATGGTTATTTCCAATGGGGGCAGCATAAGGTTGAAAAGCAAGAGCAATTCACCTACCAGGAATGGAAAGTCGTAAATCATACCATAATTATAGTAGGAACTGCAAGTGTGGCTGTGGTTTTAGGCAGACTGATGCAAGATTGGGGCTCACACTTTCCATACTTTGATGCTTTCACAACATGCTTTGGCTTTCTAGCCACCTTTATGGCTGCGAGAAAAGTCCTTTCCAACTGGATCTATTGGATCATCATTGACTTAGCCAGTGCCTATCTCTACTTTTTAAAGGATCTCAACTATTATAGCATACTTATGGTCTTGTATACCGTTTTGGCTGCCTACGGCTATTTCGAATGGCGAAAGACAGGAAGGCCTTCTCAAGACTAAGAATTACTGAATCCGCTAAGTAGTGCGGAATCTAATGGTAAAATGAGGAGTTAAACCCCTTTTACCATTCTACTACTCCTTCTAAATCATACCTTAGGTTGTGCTTTTAAAGTGATTTTCATTTGATGCATCATAGGCAAAGTATCCGTAAATTCACAGGATATTCTTTTTCTGAAATGAAAATTTTCGCGGTAATCCTGATCTTTTTGTATTGCACACCGTCTATTGTTCGGTTTGTGACTATTGGAGATTATCTCGTACGCCAGGATTACTATGCTCAGGAATTGTGTGAAAACAAGGATAAACCCATCACCTCCTGCAATGGAAAGTGTCAAATCGAGAGTATTTTTGAAGAGAATAAGAATAACGATCAGAAACCAAACTTACCCTCTACTACGACTAAAGCTTTAGAAATTGAGGCCGTTTTGAATCGTATTTCACACTTAAACTGCATTCTTCAGGTTTCTTTAATCAAATTGAAACCCTACACCGATGTTTTTCTTTATTCAGATTTCATCAATCAAATTTTTGTACCCCCCGAGCTTAATGTGAAGATTATTTAAGATTCAACTTCGGCCTGCTTTAGTAGAGGCGGGATTGTATCATTATTAAAAATTGTATTCACAGCTTAAATCACAAATCATGCGAATTATAAACAAACTGATAATCTCGGCATTTATGCTGATAGCACTAATGCTATGCTCTTCTTGCGAAAAGGAAGAAGATATACCCATACCAATACCCCAGTGGGGAGATGTTAAGGTAGAATTTAACTACGTTTTCGGTTCTTCCGGGGTACCCTGGGATGTCAACTTAAAGTTGAGACATCCAAAAACAGGCGATACTTTAACCTTCACAGAGTTTTCATTTTATGTATCCAATGTTCGATTGAAAAATGAAGACGGCACCTGGTGGTCTGAGCCTGAGAGTTATCATCTTGTTTGTGCTACGTGCATTAACAAGAATTATTTTACTATAACAGAAGTGCCTGAAGGGAACTATACAGAAATGGAGTTTCTATTTGGAGTCGATAGTGCACGGAATGTGTCCGGCCCACAAACCGGAGATCTCTTACCAAATATGGGAATGTTTTGGGACTGGACCAACGGATATATTATGCTTAAAGCTGAAGGTTTATCACCGCAGAGCAGTGATGGAACATTTTCCTTTCATCTTGGGGGATACTCAGGTGAGGACAATCTTGTAATGCAGAGGACTTTTACTCTTGGGGGTAATATTGCGGCTGTTGGACCTTCTATTGCCACCCCTACTTTAGTATTCAGAGCTAACCCGGCCAGATTATGGCACTCTTCGCCAGGGGTTAGTAGCAGGAATAGTATTGATACTCCGGGTCCGGAGGCGAAAGCAATGGCTACAGATTTCTACACCAACGTCACATTTCTGGAGATAAAATAGAAATGCAAAGGATGATTTAACCATACTGGCAGGGTGAGCATTTTCGTTTGCCCTGCTGTTTTTTTCGACCGTATTGGTCAACTTTTTAATAGTCTGGTACTGTAGACGTTGAGCGAACAGTTGACTGACTTATCGAACAACTCTGACTGTTATCGGAATTTCATTCAATGGCCATTCCGTTCCGTCTACCTTAACTTCATTGATTTTTAGTGCTACGTCCATTCCACGAATCACTCTTCCTACTACTGTATGCTGAAGATCTAATGATGGGTTTCCTCCTTCGTTTATGTATCTGTTTTTCTGCTCTACAGGGTATTCCAACCCGGTTTCACGCATGAGTCCTTTCATCTCTGCCGCACTAAACTTTCTACCCAGATTGATATAGAATTCATAGGGAGATGACCTTTTAGTAGGATTTTTATCGTAGCGTCGAGCCATGGCTACTGAACCGTAGAAATGGCGATTTGCCTCCCTGAATTCCGCAGGTAAAGTGTAGTGCCCGATTTTTGCTCTCATGGCCTGCGTGTCCGTCTCATCGCTATTACCGGCCTGCAGCACAAAATTTTTGGATACCCGGTAGAACTGTGTTAAATCGAAATATTTTCTCTTGGTCAGGTAGATAATATTCGCCCGGTGAATCGGGGTATTGGTAAATAACTCGATATCGATGTTGCCAAAGGATGAGCTCAGCCGAATTACGGTCTCCGGATTCTTTTTTCCGTATTCGGTAAAAAAATCGACCGCATTTTCATTCGTGATGACGATATCTTTCTTCTTTTTTTTGGCCTTTTTCTTTGATTTCTTTTTGACTGTTTTTTTCTCTTTTACCGAGGTTTCCTGTTTTACAGGGTCACCAGAACAGTCGGTTAGCAGGAAAAGTAGCATAAATGGAACTACATACTTAATTAAGTGAGGATTCATGAATTCAGTTTTAAAGCTAGTTGATCCGGCAATAACCTGAAAGTTTTACGATGTAATGGAGTAATACCAAACTGCTTTATGCCTTTTCTGTGCGAAACTGTGGGGTATCCAAAATTAGTATTCCATTGATAATCAGGGTATTGCGTGTGATACTTTAGCATTAGCTGATCGCGATGATGCTTGGCAAGGATACTTGCCGCTGCTATAGAAACATATTTGGCATCTCCTTTCACGATACAATGGAAAGGAATATTGAGTTCTGTGCTGAACCTGTTTCCGTCAATGATAAGATAACGAGGAGTATAATCCAGTTTTCGAATTGCACGTTCCATAGCAAGAAAAGAGGCTTTAAGAATGTTGATTTTATCGATCTCTTCAGGAGAACAAACTCCAATGGCCCAAATCGTTTCCTCTTTGATTCGGACCGCCAATTGTGCTCTTTTTGTTCGAGATAGTTTTTTTGAATCATCAATGCCCTCTGCATCAAAGGCATTTGGAGCAATTACAGCAGCCGCTACGACTGGACCTGCAAGACATCCCCTACCGGCCTCATCGCATCCAGCTTCAGATTCAAGACCACTAAAGCTTCTTGCCAGCATCAGAAAACGTCTTTTCAATACTGTTCCATAGCAGGTCTGCCGTTTTATCCCAGGAAAATTCCTCTCGTCTTTTACGACCTGCTTCTATCATCCGTTTTTTTCTTTCATCATCGGTGGCTACGCGCATCATTGCATTTTTGATAGACTCGGGGTCGAATGGACTCGCAAAAGCCGCCGCATCCCCCGCTACTTCTGGCATTGCAGTAATATTTGAGGTGATCACCGGAACATCACAGCTCATAGCTTCAAGAATGGGTATTCCAAACCCTTCAAAAAATGAGACATATACAAGAGCGTGTGCAGAGGCCATAACCTTAGCCAGATTTTCCTGCGAGAGTCGTCCCGTAAAAACAACATCTGCCTTAAACTCCATTTCACTAAATGCTCGTTCCATGGGCTTGGTCCACCAACGCTTTTCACCCACTACAAGCAATATCATTTTCTTGTTACATTCTTTCCTGAAACGATCAAATGCACGGAACATTTGAATAAGGTTTTTGCGGGGTTGAATGCTGCCGACAAAAATGAAATACGGGAGCCCACTACTCAGCTTTTTTCTGGTTGCTTCTATTTCATTCCGTGAAATGGGCTTGTAAATGGGATCGACACCATTGTAGACGACGTCAATTTTTTCCGGATTCACTTCATATTGCCCGACCAAATCTTCTTTGGAGAACTGAGAAACTGTAGCAATTCGAAGAGCCTTCTGGGCATATTTTGGAAAGAAGTACTTGTAATATTTGCGCGAGACCCAGGGGATGTATTTCGGGTAATACTCAAAATTTATGTCGTGAATAACAGCCAGTTGAGGTTTCTCGCTATTTAGGCATAAATAGCCATCCGGAGAAACCAACAGATCTACTTTTCTCTTTCTGAGTACTGGAGGAACAAGCCACTCAAACCACAGATAGTATAGAAATGGGTGTCTTGCTGGAGGACGAATTACCACAGGGGTTACATTTTTAGCGAATATGAACTCCTCGGAATAACTTCTGTCGAAAATGAAAAGGAACTCATGTTCAGGGTGCTTTTCAACGATCCGTCTCAGGGTCTCATAAGAAAACCAGCCTATTCCTTCAAGTTTATCAGGTAGAAGAAGTCTGGTGTTTACTGCAATCTTCATTCGTATGCCATCATGTAGTTCACCGGTGCGAAATTATCCCTAAGCGTAAGCCCATTCCATTTTTGTGGTTCAATTCTTTCCGATAGGTCCACTTTTGGATGAAAAGGCGGATCTTCCGGCAAATTCATTTTACCCGCAACGACAATAAAATTGCCCACTGGGAAATCACTCGTTTGATAAACGCGTACGTCTTTAAAGATCTCAATCAGAGTTTTAGTCACACTAGAAAGGTACTTTCCATGTCCTCCCTTTGTGCTGGCAATAAAATTTGAAATCATGATACCGTCCTCAACCAGCATGTCGGAAATAGAGCTAAAAGCTTCCTTAGTGGTCATGTAAAAAGGCACACTCCTTCGTGTATTGGCTATATCGTACAATACAACTTCGTAGCTTTCAGAACAATCGTTCACAAATGTGCGGGCATCTTCATTAAATATCTTGAGTCTGTCATTTTGCTGAAGCATGAAATACTCTTCTGCAATGGCGGTTAGTCCATCATCTATTTCAACAACGTCAATTCTTTTATCAGGAAAAATGGAGAGGAAATGCTGTGGATAAGCGAAGGCTCCTCCTCCCAGCATGCAAACATCCTTTGAGTTGGGCCGGTAGAAGTCGAATAAATCGAAATAGTAACCGTATCCGTGTGCAAGAATTGTCGGATCGTTTCGGTTGATTCTGGAATGTAAGTCGCCGTTAAGATAGAGGTCCCGCACTTCTTCCCCGTCATATACCTGATCATAGATATAAACACGGTTGTAGTTTGTATCTATATCGATGAATTCATTGGCTGCTGATGCTCGGTAAATATTACCTACCAGAAGTATGGCAAACACTATAAGGAGGGTCAGAGGAACTTTTGGTTTGACCATGAAGGCAGCAATGCTAATTAGTATTGCAAGCAACCAGACGAGGTTATTGGTGCCGATCCATGCAATGAGAAAAAAGCCGCTCATGAAAGTTCCCAGAATGCTTCCAAGTGTCGATATCGCATAAATTTTACCTGAAACTCTTCCCGATTCATCAGCACTCCGCAAGCAAAGTCGAATAGCATATGGAGAAACAAATGCAAGAAGGAATGATGGACCTCCAAATAAGAGGATGGATGAAACTAAGCTTTTGAAGATCAAATTATTGCTGTAGTTTGAAATAAACTCCAGAACGATACCTTTAGTCAGGTTCATGCCAAGCAAAAGCACCCCAATGGTGAGTAGGACGTTCTGCAGATATTCAAAAGATTCATTCTCATCTGCTTTTCGTCCGCCATACCAATAACCCAGCGACATAAAGGTCAATATGCTACCTATGATGGCAGTCCAGGTTACGGTTGAGCTGCCCAGATATGGAGAAATAATCCTTGAGCCTACAATCTCAAAAACCATTAAAACGAAGCCTGAGATAAAAACCACGATCAACAATCTGTTCTCTCTTTTCAAGCTGTGTTAATTTTGCAGTTGCTTTAAACCAGGCAAAGGTAGTTTTCCGATTGGCAATGGCGCTTTTCGCTGAACTACATATACTGTTGTGCAAAGGAAGTTCATCACCAACCTTGGTCTTTTATTGTTGCTCAACCTGTTGATCAAACCCTTTTGGGTATTGGGAATAGGTGTTTCTGTTCAAAAAGCTGTCGGGCCAGAAACTTATGGGGTGTATTTTGCTATGCTCAACTTCTCGTTCTTGTTTCAGCTTCTATTAGATTTTGGAATAAACAATTTTCAAAACCGGAATGTGGCAAGAAAAGAAGATATGGTTTCCAAGTATTTTCTCACGCTTGCCATCCTAAAGCTGGTTTTGGGAGTAGTTTTTCTCACTACGGTGTTTTCGGTTGGGAAATACATCATGAAATACTCGGATTACTATTTGTATTTGCTCCTTTTGGTTGGAATAAATCAGGTATTGATGTCCTTTCTGCTATACCTGAGGGCCAATATTGCCGGATTACATCTTTTCGTTGTAGATAGCATATTGTCGGTTCTTGATCGTTTGATCATGATCATCTTATGTGGTTTACTGCTCTGGGGAGGTATAACAAACCAAAAATTCCAAATTGAATGGTTTGCTTACGCCCAGGGGTTGGCCTATCTGGTCAGCGCTCTTTTAGCGTTAACTGTGATCATTTCTCATTCGGGTCTTGTAAAGATTAATATCAATTCTGCAGATTTGAAATTCATATTCAGGAGCAGTTTTCCTCATGCCATGCTTGCTCTTATTATGACAATCTATTTCAAAATAGATGCGGTAATGATAGAACACCTGCTGCCTAATGGAGCTCAGGAATCAGGAATTTATGCTCAGGCGTACAGATTGTTGGAGATGGCGGTGATGTTTGCTTTTCTTTTTGCCAATTTGTTGTATCCCATTTTTTCAAGGATGCTGGCGAACGGAGAAAGAATAAATGAGCTTCTAACACTTGCATCAAAGCTTTTGCTGGCTCCGGCAATCATTTTTACCACTGGAGTGGCCTATTACAGTTTTGATTTGATGGATTTTCTTTTTGATGAAAAAGTGGCAGAGACCGCCTCGGTACTTCCCATACTGATTGCCACATTTGTGCCCATGGCAGCATCCTATATTTTTGGAACGCTGCTGACGGCTAATGGAAGTTTAAGGTACCTCAATATTGTAGCATTTAATGCGATGATTCTCAATCTACTAATGAATTACTTTCTCATACCAGTATTGGGTATCGAGGGAGCCGCCTGGGCCACACTGGCTACCAGTATTCTTGTAGTATTTCTTCAAGTTTCGGCCACATGGCTGCAATTCAAATTGAAATATGGCGTTTATGTATTTCTTAGATTTACAGCCTTTGTGATAGGAACCGGAGTACTAGTGATAATGAGTGAGTATGTTGGAAAAGGAATCATTTCATTCTTGGTTTTCAATATCCTCGGATTAGGATTTGCCATGTTGCTCCGTATTCTCGATCTCCGTCAATTGTCAGCACTTGTTAAAAGGGGTGAATGACAGGTACCAATTATTTCTACTTTTGCGCAATTTACCGTCAAGGACATGGATGAAAACAATCTGAATAAGGGGGATATAGTCAACAACCAGTTGAATTCCGGCAACCTGATTTTCTTCTTGCTGAAATATAGTAAACCTTTGATCATTGTTGCGATAAGTGCAGCAATCGTATCTTCTGTGGTAGCACTTCTTATTCCACCAAAATATAAGTCGACAGCGGTATTCTTCCCTGCCCATAACTCATCCCTTTCAAAGGGTATAATGACACAGGATTCTCAGGCAAAGAATGATATTACAACGCTGGGAGCTGAGGATCAGGCTGAAGCAATGCTCCAATTGTTGAATAGTGATCGTATCAAATATCGTATTTGGAAAAAATTCGGTTTGATGCAGCATTATGATATTGATCCGGGCGAGCGTTTTGCAAATACCGAGCTGCAGGAAATGTGGGAGGACAACGTTTCATTCCGTCGTACGGAGTTCAATTCTATAAAAATTGAAGTACTGGACCGTGACTCAATCATGGCAGCCGATTTAGCCAATGCCATTGCTGCTTTAGTGGATTCGATCAGAAATGAGATGGTCCAAACCCGCGCAAATGAAGCTCTGAAAGTAGTGGAAAATGAGTATTCAGAGCTTCAGGAATACATACAGACATTGGATGATTCACTCACTTTTATACGAAAGAAAGGGGTGCATACCTACGAGCGACAGGCAGAGCGGTTAGTTAGCATATATTATCAGGCTATTGCAGACAATGATAGTCGGACAGAAGCGATCATGCAATCAAAATTGGATACGATAGCTGAGTACGGATCTTCATACATGTCCATGTCTCAAAACCTTGGTTATCTGCGTGGAAGGTTGATGCTGCTTAAATCAAAATATGATGAACTCAAGGTGGATGCCACGCAGAGTATTTCCTGGAAGTTTATGGTAAATTATGCTGTACCTTCAGAGAAAAAGGCATATCCTATTCGCTGGCTTATTGTTGTGGTTTCAACTTTTTCAGCGATAGTTTTAGCCATTATTGCGATCTTAATATTAGAAAACCTGAAGCGTTTTAGCCCTTCTTCCAGAGAACAGTAGGATGTTTTCAAGGCGTTTTGAACGACATATCTTCCTTGAAATCATTGGGCTTTTTATCATGCTTAATGCATTTTTCCTTTATCAGGAGATGTATTTTTTTATGGCCATTCCCTTTGCATTGGTCATAGTTTTTATGGCTATTTACAGGCTGGACCTGTTGTTGATTTTTATTGCACTGCTCGTGCCATTTTCCGTGAATTTTGATGATGTAGGGATGGGATTTGGCATCACACTTCCTACCGAACCGCTGCTATTTGGTTCTATGCTGGTGCTTATTTTCAAAGGAATTATTGATCATCAGATTTTTTCTATTGGAATGAAACACCCTGTATCGATAGCCATTATTACCTTCCTGACCTGGATTTTTATTTCGTCCCTAACAAGCTCACTTCCAGGGGTTTCCATTAAATTTTTAGTAGCTAAGCTTTGGTTCATTATTCCTTTCTTCTTTGGAGGAATTCTACTTTTTACTAAACAGAAGAATATCTATCGTTTTTATTGGGCCTATATCATTCCAATGGCTGGCGTAATTGGCTATACCGTATACCGCCACTATGTTCGGGGATTCGAGGATCATCCTGCGCATTGGGTAATGCAGCCTTTTTTTAAAGATCATACTTCCTATGGGGCTATCATCGCCATGTATGTTCCAGTGCTTACATCATTTGTATTTTACGACAAGAACAACCTGAATAGGTTTCTTTTTTCGACTTTTTTCCTGCTCATATTTCTGGTAGGGCTCATCTTTTCATATACCCGGGCTGCATGGGTAAGTGTTGCAGTAGCTCTTGCGGTTTATATTGTTATTAAGCTAAAACTTCGGGTGTGGGTGCTTGCATTATTGGCATTGTCGATGGCTGTAGCTATTTATCTTTCCTGGGTACCTCTAATGCAAAAGCTCGAGAAGAACCGTCAGGATGCTAAAGGAGACCTTACCGAGCATGTTCAATCTATTTCCAATGTAGCTACGGATGCAAGTAATCTGGAGCGATTGAATCGGTGGTCTGCCGCCTTAAAAATGTTCAATGAATCTCCCTTTTTTGGCAAGGGCCCTGGGACATATTCATTTCTTTATGCTCCCTATCAGAGCTCAGCAAACCTAACAGTAATTTCGACCAACTTCGGTGATAGTGGTAATGCTCATAGCGAATATCTGAGCATACTGACCGAACAGGGTGTGCCGGGTTTGCTCATTTGGTTGGGACTTATTGTTCTTATTTACTATCGCGGACTTGCTAAGTACTATCAGGTAAAAAACCGCGAGGTGAGAATGCTATTGATGGGCACCATCCTGGGGCTTACGACGTACCTCACTCATGGTTTTTTGAACAATTTCCTCGATTATGACAAAGCGGCTATACCGTTTTGGGGTTTTATCGCTGTAATAGTTGCACTAGATCTTTTCTACAACGAAGAAAAGGAAGAAAAAACTAAGCCTTCAACCTGACCATTATTTCAGGAAGTTTTCTTATCAGTGCCAGTTGCTTCCATGCTTCGCGGGCCTCTATAGCCGGTGATCCAAAATAGGTTTTATTTCCCTCAAGTGATTTAGATACACAAGAACATGCAAGAATTACAGCATTTTCTCCTATGGTTATTCCACTTGTTATTCCAACCCGCCCCCACATAACAACATTGTCTTCGACAACAGTACATCCTGCTACACCTGTATGGGCCGCAAAAAGACAATTTTTGCCGATCCTGGTATCATGGGCGATGTGGCAAAGGTTGTCCAGTTTCGTTCCCCATCCAATTATGGTCTCTCCAGAAACACCTCTGTCAATGGTAGTACCTGCTCCAAGCGTTGCGTGATTCTCGATTATTACTTTTCCTCCCGACTGCAGAGTTCGATATTGATCGTTCTTTTTTTGATAATAATGGGCATCACTACCTACCACCACATTGGAGTGTATTTCTACATAATCTCCAATTTCGCAATCATGATTAATGGTAGCATTAGCATGAATCAGGCAGTTTTTTCCAATTTTTACATTAGGCCCTACAAAGGCACCAGGTTGAATTTTGGTACCCTCACCAATTTCAGCACTGGGGTCGATCATGGTATTGCTATATACAAAGGGTCTGAAGTGCCTGGTGAGCTTGTTAAATGCACCGAAGGGATCATCATGAACAAGTAGGGCTTTTCCTGCGGGGCATTCTACCTTTTGATTGATGAGAATAATCGTTGCTGCAGAATCAAGTGCTTTATGGTAGTATTTGGGATGATCGACAAATACAATGTCACCAGGTCGTACCACATGTATTTCATTTTGACCAAGAATTTCAAAGTCAGCAGGACCAACAAATTCAGCATCAATCAAAGAAGCGATGTGGTCCAGTCGCTGGGGGGCCGGATAATTCATGAAGCTAGTTTTTTAAACGCTCGACGTATGATCGTGTGCGGGTATCAATTTTTATTCTATCGCCTTCATTAATAAACAGAGGCACTTTGATCTCGGCGCCGGTTTCCACCTTTGCTGGTTTCATGGCATTGGTGGCGGTATCCCCTTTAACACCTGGCTCAGTATAGGTAATTTCCATTTCCACAAATGGAGGCAGATCTACGGTTAGAGGTCTTTCCTCTTCTGCGTTGAAAAGGATATCAACAACATCACCTTCTTTTAGCAGGTCTGCGGATTCAATTAGATTCCTGTTTAAGTAAATCTGTTCGTAATCCTGAATATTCATAAAATTAAACCCTTCGTCGTCGCCGTACAGGTATTGATATTTTCGGTTTTCCACCCGGATTTCCTCCAGCTTACTTCCACTAGGAAAAGTATTATCCAAAACCTTTCCTGTAGTCATACTTTTGAGTTTTGTGCGCACAAAAGCGGCACCTTTTCCAGGTTTAACGTGCAAGAATTCGACGACCTGATAGATGTCGTGATTGAATCTTATGCATAAGCCGTTTCTAATATCTGAAGTATCTGCCATTTTTATTTTTTATACGCCTTTTACAATTCCCGCAGGACTATTGGCAATGAATTCAAGTATAATATCCTTCAATTTAGAATCAGGCACCGTGTCTTTAACAGCCTGGATTCCATTGGACAAGTTTTTGTTCAATACAAAAATGAGTCTGTAAATGTCTTCTACAGTTTTAATTTCTCCTTCTTTGAAACCTCTGCGCTGCATGCCAATTTTGTTCACACCGACGTATTGAAGTGGGTCTCTTGCAACCCTGATAAACGGAGGTATGTCTTTTCTTACCATTGCACCACCTGCAATAAAGGAGTGTTGCCCAACAATAGTGAATTGTTGAATACTAACCCCTCCCCCTTCAATAACCACATTATCCTGAATAACTGCGTGTCCGGCAATGCCTGCTGAATTTGCGATAATGCAATTATTGCCTACTTCAACATCATGTGCCAGGTGCACATAAGCCATAATAAGACAATGATCACCCACAGTCGTTTTTTCCTTGTCAGCCGTTCCTCTATGAAGGGTGGCACATTCCCGAATAACGGTATGGTTGCCAATTTCTACTGTGGTATATTCACCTTTGTATTTAAGGTCCTGAGGATCGGCACCGATGACGGCTCCCGGAAAAACTTTGCAGGAATGTCCAATTCTGGAGCCGCTCATGAGAACGCTATTTGGTCCGATCCAGCAATTATCCCCGATAATCACGTCTTTTTCAATGGTGGCAAATGGCGCAACAGTTATGTTTTCCCCTAATTGTGCATTCGGGTGGACATACGCGAGATTACTAATATTATTCATCCTTTGTTTTCCGGGCTATTTGAGCAAGAAGTTCTCCTTCGGCCACGAGTTTGTTACGAACATAGGCATATCCATGCATATGAGCTATACCTCTTCGGATGGGAGATAGAAGAACAAGTTTTAGTACCAGAGTGTCGCCAGGAACAACCTTTTGTTTGAATCTTACCTTATCGATTTTGGCGAAATAGGTTGAGAAGTTTTTCGGATCATCGACATGAGCCAATATGAGAAAACCACCCGTTTGAGCCATGGCTTCAACAATGAGAACACCTGGCATAACAGCCTCTTCGGGAAAATGGCCGTTAAACATATCCTCGTTTGCCGTTACGTTCTTAACCCCTACGACATAGTCATCCTTTTTTAGTTCCATGATCTTATCGACCAGGAGCATTGGATATCGATGTGGGAGAGTTTCCTTTATCTGCTCAATATTAAAAATGGATTCTTTGTTCAGGTCAAAGTCGATTTTGGTGCTTTGTTTCCTCATCTGAAGTTTGAGCACCCGGGCAAACTCACAGTTAGTCATGTGCCCTGGCCGTGCAGCGAGAATATGCCCTTTAATATGCTTTCCAACTAATGCAAGATCCCCAATGATATCCAGAAGTTTGTGCCTTGCAGGTTCATTCTCAAAAGACAACTCTACGTTGTTGAGAATTCCTATTCCGGTTTCCTGAAGCATGGAAGCCGGCTTATCAAAAGTATGGGCAAGCTTTTGCTTTTCTTCCTCTGAAATAGCCGTATCTACCATTACGATGGCATTACCCACATCACCTCCTTTTATAAGCCCGGCATTCACAAGATTCATCAGCTCACGAAGGAATACGAATGTTCGGCAAGATGAAATTTCTTCTTCAAACTCCCGAATGTTGTACATACTTGCGTGCTGTGTACCTAGGAGAGGGGAGTGGTAGTCGACCATTACGGTGATACGGTATTCCTCGTCCGGCACGGCCAAAAATTCTGCATCTTTTTCGAGGTTTTCGTATTTCAGGTTTTCATCCAGAACAAAGTACTGGCGAATGGCATTCTGCTCTCTTATACCAGCCTCTTTTATCGCTTTTACAAAAGGTTTTGCACTCCCGTCCAATATGGGAATTTCAGGGCCTTCTACTTCGATAAGTGCGTTATCCACACCCATTCCATAGAGCGCCGCAAGCAGATGTTCTGTAGTATGTACTTCACCGCCATTTTGTTCCAGAGTGGTTCCTCTTTGGGTTGTAGTGACATTGTCTACATCGGCCAGGATCGTCGGTTGCCCTTCAAGATCGGTTCTCTTAAAGACAAACCAATGATCTTCCGGAGCAGGATTTATTACAAGCTTTACGGGTTTTCCTGTATGCAGTCCAATACCTTCAATGGTTATGGGTTTGGCTAGAGTTGTTTGCTTTTCAACCATAAGCCTGTTTATTATTTGTTGTCGTTTAATCTGCGCTCAATATCATCCAGTTTTTTGCCAATTTCCGGAAGGCGCTTAAATATTATTTGTGCTTTTTGCCAGGTTCGTAAGGGTACTGCAGGAATTCCCTGATATATACCATCAGGGGTACTAATTGAGCCAAGCACTCCCGTTTTTGCTGCGAACTTGCTGCCATCAGCGATTTTTTGGTGCCCGGCGAATCCAACCTGACCGCCGATCATACAGTTTTTGCCAATTACAACGGAACCCGCAACTCCACTTTGAGAAGCTATAACAGTGTTTTCTCCAATGACAACGTTGTGACCTATCTGAATGAGGTTGTCGAGTTTTACTCCTTTTTTGATAATCGTTGAGCCGAGCGTAGCTCTGTCAATTGTAGTATTCGCACCTACTTCAACGCGATCCTCCAAAATCACATTTCCAATATGACTTATTTTTTGATAATCATTTGCTGAATCAGGTTGAAAGCCAAATCCATCTCCTCCTATGACGGCTCCATGCTGAATGATGCAATTATCACCGATGCGGCAGTCATCATTGATAACCACATTGAAGTGAATCGTGCAGTTTTCGCCAATTTGTACTGAATCTCCAATTCTACTTCCGGATTTTATGATACTACCGTTTCCAACAACACTTCCACTACCGATGTAGCAGTTGGGACCAATGTATACGTCTTCCCCAAAGGTCACTTTATCTTCAATTACCGCTGTTGGATGAATTCCAGGCTCCTTCTTTCGGAATTGTTGATAGGCTTCAAGAAGCTTGGCAAAGGCCATTCTTGGATTCTCAACTCTAATTAATGTGATGTGGTCAGGAACGGTTTTAGTAGGGACAAATCCCTGATTTACAATAACAGCTGAGGCTTTGGAGGTATACAGGTGCTTTTCATATTCCAGATTGGAAAGAAAACAAACAGCTCCCGGAATGCCTTCTTCAATTTTAGCAAGGGTATGAAGGGATACCTCTGAATTCCCATCAATTTCACCTTCAAGAATATTTGCGAGTTGACCAGCGCTGAGTTCCATAAGTTCGTTCAGGGTGGAAGAAATTGCGCCAAAAATAGAAGTTTAGAGGTGTGCAGACCATCCTCAGGGCCTATTTTTTTAACACATTATTATTTCAAAAGGAACTTTGGAAAAGTCAAGAAGTACTTTACTACAGGTTCAGATAGAACGGAAATGTTGAGTAAGTCCGCGTCATCAGTGAGTTTCACAAGTGATGTGTCCTTTTTCATCAAGAAGATTTCATCGATACTCTGACTGTAAGCCCGATTTTGTATACGGTCGCTGTACACGAAATAATGAGCATCTTCTTTTTCAATAGGCATATGTTTCAGAAGCTTTGACTCAAGCTCATCAATCTGGTTTCTGGAGAAAGGTTTTCTATGTATGTAGATTTTATTTAATCTCCTGTTAATCAGATTAATAGACAAGTTTCTTAAGATATAATCAGAATGATTTGTCCAGCTTTTAACCGCCGAGAGCACATCATGATCATCCAACCTGAGAAAGTTTTGCAGGACTTCAGGATTCGTTTTTAACTCGGAGATTGTTATTTTTCTTTTTAGAAAGAAAAGCAAGGGGTCGCTACCGTTGATTTTGATTTCATCTTTTAGAAGTTCTCGGGCTCGATCTATGATTCGAATAAGATTAAATTCAGCTGCCACGACCGTTTTGTGCAAATAAACCTGCCAATACATCAACCTTCGGGCTATCAGAAACTTCTCTATGGAGTAGATTCCTTTTGCCTCTACTACCAACTGATCATCAACAACATTCAACATCTTAATTATACGATCGGATCCGATAACTCCTTCTGAAACTCCCGTAAAAAAACTATCTCTCATAAGGTAGTCCATACGGTCCATGTCCAGTTGGCTGCTTACCAATTGGTGCAGAAATTTTTTGGAATAGGTGCCTTCATAAATTGAAATAGCCATTTTCAGGGCTCCACCAAGTTCATTATTTAGTGCATGCATTATTTGAGTAGATAGCGTTTCATGATGCACTTTGCTTAAAAGACAATGCTCGAGAGTATGCGAAAATGGACCGTGACCAATATCGTGAAGTAATATGGCTATAAAGGCAGCTTCACTTTCTTCTTCGCTAATTTCAACCCCTTTACCGGATAAAGTATCAATGGCTTGCTGCATGAGGTAAAATGCTCCTAAAGCATGCTGAAAGCGGGTGTGATTGGCACCGGAATAAACCATGTTGGTCAATCCCAATTGTTGGATTCTTCTCAATCTCTGAAACCACGGATTGTCAATCAGCTCAAAAATCAACCCTTCCGGAACTGAAATAAAACCGTAGAGGGGGTCGTTAAAAATTTTGAATTTTTTGAGTGATGCAGTCACGATCAGTAAATTCTCAGCGTTTAATTGTAATGTTGAATAATCGAGCAAATGTACAAGCTATGACAGCAAAAATTCTATGGGCAGACGATGAAATTGATCTCCTTAAGCCGCATATCCTTTTTTTAGAAGAGAGGGGGTATGAAGTTTTAACAGCAAAAAGTGGTGATGAGGCTCTTGAACTTGTCGAAGACGATGAATTTGATGTCATTTTTCTCGATGAAAATATGCCGGGTCTATCGGGATTGGATACCCTGTCGAGAATTCGTCAGACCAATGGAACCATACCTATCATTATGATAACAAAGAGTGAGGAAGAAGAAATAATGGAAGAGGCTATTGGTTCTCACATATCCGATTACCTCATAAAGCCCGTTAACCCGAATCAAATTTTATTGGCCATAAAGAAAAACCTGAATCGAAAAGATCTGGTGGGGCAAAAGACAGTTACCAATTACCAAAGAGAGTTTAGAAATCTGGGTATGAGGCTTACAGATCACCTTGATGCAGAGGAATGGAAAAAGATCTACGAAGATGTGGTCTATTGGGAACTTCAACTTGAGAGATCAAACGATGAAGGTATGAAAGATGTTTTGCGCATGCAAAAAGAAGAAGCCAATAGAATCTTTTCACGATTTGTGTCTCAGAATTATTCCGATTGGATAAAGGGATCAGAAGATGCTCCAACCCTATCACACAATGTTTTAAAAAAGAACCTTTTTCCTGAACTCTCGAATCAAACCACATTTTTAGTGGTGATTGACAATTTGCGATTGGATCAATGGAAAATGATTAAGCCCTGGCTCGAAGAGTACTTTAGAATTGAAAGAGAGGAAACGTATTATGCCATATTACCCACAGCAACTCAATATGCAAGGAATGCACTTTTCGCAGGGATGATGCCAAGGGATATTCAACAAATGTTTCCGAGCCAGTGGAAGAATGAAGATGAAGAAGGGAGTAAGAACAATTTTGAAGAATCTTTTCTGTCAAGTCAGCTCAAGCGAGAAGGATTAAACCTCAGAATGAGTTACAATAAGGTGTTAAACATGAAATTCGGTCGGAAAATTGCCGAGAACTTTGCTAACCTGCTCAACAATGACTTGAATGTGATTGTATACAATTTTGTTGATATGCTGTCACATGCCCGAACAGAGATGGAAGTTATCCGTGAGCTTGCCGATGATGAGGCGGCTTACAGGTCTCTCACTGTTTCATGGTTTGAGCATTCTCCACTTAGCGACATTCTAAAATCAATCGCTGAAAGTGGCAGTAACCTGGTCATTACAACAGATCATGGAAGTATCAGGGTTAAAGAACCTTCGAAAATTGTAGGAGACAGAAATACCAATACCAACTTGCGATACAAAGTTGGTAAAAACCTCAGCTATAGAGATAAGGACGTATTGGCCATCAGGAACCCCGATGATGTGCTGCTTCCCAGACTGAATGTATCATCAAGTTATGTTTTTGCATTGAACGACCTGTTCTTTGCCTATCCAAATAACTACAATTACTACGTCAATTACTTTAGAGGTACTTTTCAACATGGAGGTATATCTTTGGAGGAAATAATCGTGCCTTATGCGCACTTGAGACCCAGGTAACTTGATCAGGACATACAGTGAGGTAACGCTTGACAGTATTAGCGCCGTAGCCCGGGACATCGTTAGCTATTGCGATGAATACAAAGTTTTTCTGCTCGTTGGAGAAATGGGAGTGGGAAAAACAACACTAGTACAGGCCGTTTGTAAAGAGATGGGTGTACAACAGGAGGTCAGTAGTCCCACTTTTTCGATAATCAATGAGATAGAAACCCCTGCTGACGGTATTGTCTACCACATGGATCTCTATCGAATCAAAGAAGAACAGGAGCTCTCAGATATTGGCATCGATGAATACCTTTATAGTGGAAATATATGTTTTATCGAGTGGCCCGACCTTCTAGTAAATCGAATCGGGTTTAGTTTCATTGCGTTGAAGCTAAGAAGGCAGGGCGATTCGGGTACGATAACAATTATGATCAATGAGTGAGGACAGTATTCAAAAGAGCCTTAGTAAACAAGCTTCCTACATGCCAAAAGAGCAGCTTTTGGAAGTAGCTAAAAAGGATAAGCATTTGTTCATTGGCATTCCCACAGAGATATCCTTTCAGGAGAATCGAGTAGCGCTTACGCCGGAAGGGGTATCGGTTCTTGTAAATAACGGTCATGATATTCGAATCGAACGCGGTGCCGGACTCGCTGCAGGATTTGAAGATCATCAGTACAGCGATGCCGGGGCAGAAATTGTGGATGACCCGGAACTCATTTATCAGGCACAAATTGTCTTAAAGGTTGAGCCGCCTTCTCTGGAAGAAATCGCTATGATGTCGGAGCGACAAATATTGATTTCCGCCCTTCAACTTACTATTCAACCTGAGGATTTTCTTAAAAAGCTCATCGGAAAAAGAATTACAGCCGTTGCATGGGATTATCTCCGGGGTAGTGATGGAGGATACCCCTTAGTTACGGCAATGGGCGAAATCGCTGGAAACACCGCCGTGCTCATTGCAGCAGAATATTTAAGTAAACTCGGCAACGGCAAAAGCGCAATGCTTGGAGG
Organism: Flavobacteriales bacterium; assembly: GCA_003499525.1. Taxonomy (GTDB): domain Bacteria; phylum Bacteroidota; class Bacteroidia; order Flavobacteriales_G; family Salibacteraceae; genus UBA10426. Next base: position 42,180 of record DNTB01000080.1, on the reverse strand, counting down.
TATTCCAGGGGTTAAACCGTCTAAAGTGGTCATTATCGGTGCTGGTAGTGTAGGAGAGTACTCTACAAGGGCAGCATTAGGACTTGGTGCCACTGTTGAGGTTTTTGATAATGACATCCATAAACTACGGCGATTGCAGAACAATATTGGCCAGCGCTTGCACACTTCAATTATTCAGGAAAGTTCGTTGATGAGAGCTCTCAAAGATGCCGATGTAGCCATTGGAGCAGTGCGTGCTCCTCATGGAAGAACCCCCTGTATGGTGAGTGAGGAAATGGTTATGAATATGCGCAAAGGAGCTATTGTTATCGATGTTAGTATCGATCAGGGAGGTTGTTTTGAAACTTCAGAAATAACAAATCATGAGCATCCCGTCTTTGACAAACATGGAGTAATTCATTATTGCGTACCAAACATTAATTCCAGAGTGCCCTTTACTGCATCCTATGCACTATCCAACATTTTTGTTCCGATCCTTCTCGAAATGGGCAGGGTAGCCGGTGTAGACGAACTTGTAAAGAGCCACAATGGATTCAGAAATGGCGTCTATCTGTACCGGGGCATTCTAACTAACGAATTTCTCGGTTCGGCTTATGGAATCCCCTACAAGGATTTGGACTTGTTAATATCTGCAATATAGTTTAGCAACCCTCTTCTTCCTCGACCACCGGTTTCGGATTTACAGGAATTGATTTCTTAGGTTTCGATGGAGCCTGTACTTCCTGAACTTTTTCTACCACTTTAGGCTCGGGTTTGATTTGCAGTTCCTTAAATTTATCCTCGAAGTTATATATCTGTCCCTCTGTGATATAATTGGAGTTTTCATTGAAAAAATCATCTAATCCCCCACATAGAAACCGGACATTATCCAGGCCCAGCTCATAGAGCAACATGAATGGAAGTTTGGATTGAGTTTCAGAATTTCCGAAAAGGACCACCATTTTTCCATTTTCTTTCATTTCTTCCAGTAGGGCAAAATTCTCATCATCGAGCAGATGTGCAACCGGGATATTTATAGCATCCGGAATGCTTTTAACCTCATAGTCGTAGGACTTTCGGATATCCACAAAAACGGTATTCTCATCTCTGGACTTTACCATGTTCCGGGCTTCTTTGAGCCCGATGCTTTTCACTTCATCCAATTGAGTTAGCATTTCCTCTGAACTCATTGTAAAGGAGTATTGCGGACGATTATAGCTCATAAAACCAAAGGCCAATATCAGCAACACTATGATTACTGCAACGGTAATATTTCTCGTTTTCATTAATTCTTTCATGGTCTCAATTTTTTAGCAGCCTCCTTCGGCCTCAACTTCCTGTACTTCTTTTACAATAACCTTTTTTGGAGCTCTTTTCTTTTGTATCACTTTTTCGATGACAGGAGCCTCGATGTAGGCTTGAACTCCAAAGTACTGTCCTGCACCTTTACGTACTGAGAATAACTCAAATTCCTCAATGGGAGCGGTTTCAGCAGGTTCAACCGGCGCCATTATGGTCTCGAACCATCTATTCAGCCCCCGTTCCAGTACATACAGATTCTTATAGCCATTTTGTGCAGCAAGAGCCCATGCTGTATTTGCATAGACACCATCATTGCTGACAAAGACTACATCCAGCAGATTCTGATTGATGTATTTCCTGTTTTCCTCATTCATCAGGTCACCCAGGGGTATGTTCACAGAACCTGGAATGTTGAATGCTTCAAACTCTGCAGGCTTTCGAACGTCTATGATAAGGAGAGTAGGATCTTCTGTAATGATGCGATCGGCCACATCATCCGTATTGATGAAACGGGCCGGATCATTAATGCTTTTCAAAAATGTAGTTACCTCTATCTGATTGCTTTTTTCGGGCACCGTGATAAACAATAACCCGAATGCAACTGCGATGAGAACCAATGCCAGAATAATATATCTAATCGACATAATAATAGGTTTAATAAAATACTTGTTTAACTCGTCTTCGTACAATTGATGCTATGGTAAAGGCTGCTACAGCCAGAAGTGTAAAAATCAGGACAAAACCGTATGGATTTATATCAAAATAATCCATGATGGTGATATGGCCCAGATAATTTCCATTGTAGAAATTCTCAACAGCTTCCATATTGAAAAGCTCAGAGAAGATGAATATCCCAATAAATAATCCACCGGTAAATACCCATCCATCCAGTTTCCCTATGGCAACCGCAGTAAGACTTGTTCCGGGGCAAAATCCGCCGATGATAAAACCCAATCCCATAATTACACTTCCTAATATGGCAGAGTTGAGATAGGTAGGATATACATACAAAACGGAGTAATCTATGTACCCGAAATAATTCAGGTAAAGCAGACCAATAATTGCCACAAGTCCTGCCGTAAAGAATACCCGCAGCACAGCAAAGTCGTATCCATAAAAAACACCTACCAGTTTTCTCGATGAAGAGAACCCTGAGGCTTCAAGAATAAACCCAAAAGCCATTCCTATGAGAACTGCTATAACGTAGTTCCATTCTGTTGAAATAATTCCGTTAGGTGTTAAAGGTCCCATAGCTTATATCCAAAGTTTTCTAAAGAAATATGCAAACAAATATCCCGTACCGAATATTCCAAGCATCACAATAAAACCGCCAAATGAAAGCACTGAGATTCCGCTTAAGGCAGCCCCACTTGTACATCCACGGGCCAATTGTGATCCAAAGCCGAACAAAAGGCCGCCTAAGGCCGCAAAAACGAGCCGGGTTCTTGATGTAATCTTTGGTGAGTGCTGAGTGCGAACAAAAACTCTTCCTGAAATGGCTCCGGAGAGAAATGCCCCGAGCAAAATGCCAAGTGTTTCATACACCAGCCAGTTGTTCATGGGGTTTTTTTCTTCATCAAAGTATTTTTCGTAGTAATGCAGTTTATGAGCATGTTCCGGGGCCATAGCATTGACCGTAGTAGCAACAGTACTCTTAGTTCCACCAGTGGCGCCAACACCCCTGCCGGTGATGTAAAATGTGGCAATGAGCAATAGCCCCAACATGAACCCACCGAAATAAGGATTCCAGTACACATGCCTCAAATGATCATTTATATAGCTCATATTCAAAACTTTAATACAGATATCGGGTAAGCTGACCGGCATCCACCATCACAAAACGGAAAATAAGGCCTCCTAAAAGTACCAGTAAGACTGGAACGGCTACCGGTATTCTGAGTCCGGCGAGTTCCATGATTTCCATTATCGCCGGGATGGCCAAACCTAGAATTACTACGAATACCCAGAACATGATAGTAAACTCTCCTCCCATCAATAGTTTAGCTGCCTCTTGCTGAACTTGTGGCCCTGCATAGAACCCCATGATCAGATGTGTAATAAGAAATAGTTCAATGATAATGAGGATAAGATCTATAATACTGAACATTCGTCGCTCTTTATGACTTGCGCTTACCAAGATGATAAGAGCAGCTCCTGTAGAAAGCCCGGAAGTCAGGAAAAGAGGTCCTAAAATGGCGTTGTTCCAAAGAGGGCGTGCGTTGAATGCAGATAAGAGAATACCCGTATAAATACCGAGGATGATAGTTGATGGAATCAAAATCCATGCGAGCACCTTGCGATATTTGTTGATGTAATCGATGAATATGCTGACGTACTTCCATATTCCTTTTTCCCAATCCCAGTAAATGAAGTATTCTTTAAAATACCCTATGGTCCAAAGGAATGAAATAGGAGTAACCAATAACAATATCCAGGCTCCCCACGACATTGGAGACTCTAACCGGAGCGTTAGATATAATTGCCATGAATACAGAGGGTTTTTTAGATCGTAGATCAAAAAGATCAGACCAAAACTTAGTGCTATAGGAACGACTATTGTGGCCCTTTTAACCACCCCTGTCATTTCTTTTTCTTTGCCAAGCAGGGTTACCAATGCGGCGAAAAAAAGCACACCAGCAGCTAAACCTCCAAGGAATAAGTAAACTGATATTGGCCAATGCCAGATATGAAGGTGAGGATCGATATTTGGAATGTGTCTTCCACTGATGAATAGTTCTTCTTTCATGACAGTTACATTAGGTAAAAAATTTGCGGTTTAGTTCCTGCTTCGGGTGCCAACGCCTTGTATTTTCTGGTTTTAAGCAATTGTGAAACCTCACTGCGGGGATCATCAAGATCACCAAAATACATGCACTTCGTTGGGCAAACTGATACACATGCGGGTTGCTGACCTCTATTTACCCGATGCATACAGAAGGTACATTTATCGACATATCCTTCAGGGTGACTGAAACGGGCATCATAGGGGCAGGATTCAATACATGCCCCGCAACCAATGCATTCAAATTCTTCAACGAGTACAATGCCTCCTTCAACAATGTGGCTTGCACCTGTCGGGCAGCACCGTACACATGGTGCATCGTCGCAATGATTGCACCGCTCTGTTCTCAATTCGATTTCGAGTTGAGGATAAGTCCCATGTACAGATTCCGTTACCCAGTCCCGGCAATATCCTATTGGAACTTTGTTTTCTGTTTGACAAGCCACAACACAATCGCTGCAGCCGACACATTTTTTGGTGTCTATGGCCATTGCGTATCTCATATCTCGGCTGTTAAATTTTCTTTCTTAATAAATGTCACAAAATTTCCACGCATTCCCGTACCGCCCATTATCGGGTCGATCATAACTTCACTGATCATTTCGGTATCGCTTACACCTTTTCCAAAAGTGTTTTTAAGTGCTTTTTCCTGATGTCCAAACCCATGAACCATGTAAATAGAATCCCACCGAATTCGCTCTGTCACTCGCACCTTAATTGGGAATTGAGAGACTTTTCCAATTTGATTTTTCAGGAAGATTTCTTCTCCCGGCTCGATTTCCCATTGTTTAGCCACTTTCGGGTTAATCCAACAGGTATTTTCCGGCATTAAATCCACAAGGTTTGGATTGTTTGCTGTCCGGCTGAATGTATGCATAGGAGCTCGTCCATAGATCAATCTATAGAAGTTTTGATCCGGTTCCGGATGCGCTGTATACTTCGGCATGGGATCGAAACCTAATTGCTCAAGCCTGGTGGAGAAAAGCTCAATTTTACCCGATGGAGTTGGGAAGGTATAATCTTCATCTTCAGCAAGATAGAGCGACCTTCCTTTTCTTGGGAAGTTCTTTACTCCAATTTTCTTCATTTCCTCCAGAGAACTTCCGATCTCCTTAAGTTGCCAATCCAGAACCTCGGCATAATCTTCATAGGGGAAGTATTCCTGCAGGCCTAGTCTTTCGCCAATTTGTTTGGCCATCCACCAGGATGGTTTTGAATTGTATTTTGGAGGTACTGCCGGCATGCGCAGCGCAATGGAAGGCTCTCTGTTTGTGGCAGAACGAATATCATCATACCGTTCCAGATAGGTACACTCAGGTAGCACTACGTCAGCATAACCTGTTATATCCATTGGCATGGTATCTACGACTACCATGAACTCGAGATTATCAATGGCACGCTCGATTTCGGCTTTATTCGGAATAGCAGCAACCAGATTTGTTCCACTCACAAACCAGGCTTTTACCGGATAATCGCCATCATATTCCGGAAGGGATGAATTAATGATCTCGTTAGTAAGCCCCATTTGTGCTAATGGATACTTGCTTCCAAGGTCTTTCCATGTCCACTTAGGATGCTCATATTTTGGTAATGGATACTTGGGAAGCTTAAGTTTTTCCTTAAAATAAAAACCGCCTCTCCGTCCCCATGAACCTAACAATGCATTTAAAATAGCCATTGCTCTTTCCCGCTGGGTATCATCTCCATACCATGTTACATGGCGCCCTGGATGAATAATAACAGAAGGGGCAGCCTGTGCCATTTCACGGGCTGTTTTGCGAATTAAATCTGGTTTAAGAGTCGTCACGCCATAAGCCCATTCCGGAGTGTATTGTTGAACATGTTTACGCAGCTCATCCAGCCCGTAAGTGTATTTTTCTACATACTTTTTGTCGTACAACTCCTCATTGATGATGACATTCATCCAAGCTAAGAGCAGCGCGATATCGGTAGAGGGTTTGATCGGCATCCAATATTTAGATTTGGATGCTACAGTTGAAAACCTCGGGTCTACCGTGATTATTGAGATGCCTTTGTCAATAGCATCGGACATTTCCTGAACCTGACTGTTGTGCATGTTTTCACCCAGGTGAGAACCTATCAGTACCATGCATTTACAATCTCTGATATCTGTAGGTTCTGGTGATCCTACCCATGACCCAAAGGTCAAAGCAAAACCGGTTTCGCGTGGCCCTCGACATTGAGCATAAGCGGGCTCTCCAACGGTATCTGAACCATAGGCCTGAAATAGATGCTCAAATTGCTTTCCTGAAGAGCCATGTTTCAATAACGCAAACGTTTCTGCTCCATAGTTCTCCTTAACCGATTTCATTTTAGAGGCAATCAGGTCGAATGCTTCTTCCCATGTTGCTTCTCTAAACGTCTGTTGATCGCCTTCTCCTGTTCGAATAAGAGGAGTCTTTAGCCTGTCCTCATCCTGATACATTCCAACACCCCCAGTACCACGAGGACAAAGCCTTCCATAGCAGTGGGGATCATTGTCGTTACCAATTAGTTTTGTGATTTCTCCGTCTTCATCTACATAAGTCCATCCGGCACATTTCCAGAAGCAAACCTCACAATAGGTTGGGTACCTCTTAAAATTTGCATTTACCAGATGACTTTTGTCAACGGGATCGAAGACTGAAAGAAATGAATCTCCCAGGCCATAAGAAGAGGCAGCTACGGTAGCACCACCAAGGCCTAAAGCGGAGATTTTGATAAATTGTCTGCGCGTTGTTCCCATTATTATTTATTTAATAAATAGAAAAAATAATATCAAAAAGCATAAAAAAAGTAATAAATGTGATTGGCGATTTTCTATAGCAATTTTTACTGAGTAAAATTAGAATCTCCTTTTTTTATGGCCAATGCTAAAGGTCGCGAAAGCAATAGAAAATCTATGATTCTTGTCAGTTTATTTCATTATTTAAAATTGCTCTAAATAGCCCTGATTTTAGGCCGGAAAATCCAAATAATAATTCTATTACTATTAAACAAGTACAACAGTTACAGAAGGAAAGGAAAAAAGATAAAGGCCAAAGCCCAGATGAATTTCATCTTAGTATTTGTATGTTTACCTGAGTGAAAAAACTCGCCGTCACACTTTCATTTACAGCAATTGGTGTCCTGCTCGTAGTATGGGTAGTTGTTACACTTTCTGTACAGGATGGCCACTATAGTCAGCTCGACAATGCGGATGACCTGGTGGTTCAGGGTTCTACTTGTGTGAACTGCCATTCTACCGCAATACATGCTCAAGATCCGCACAAATTTGTGGCATGCACTTCTTGTCATTTAGGCGATAATAAATCGGAGCTCGAGGATGATTCTCACAAGGGAATGGTCGTTATACCCGGTAACCTGGCAGATGTGGAAAGTACATGTGCAACATGTCATTCTGAATCAGTTCAGCATATTTTGAGTTCACTAATGACGTCTAATCACGGCATCATAAATGTTGACCGCCACTTTTTTGGAGAAGATACAGTGGGTGTACATGGTGTACACATCTCATCATTGGGTGACACACCGGCAGATTTGCACTTGAAGAACCTTTGTTCAAGCTGCCACCTTGGTAAGGAAAAATCGGAAATAGGAGAAATCGGAACTACGTCCAGGGGTGGGGGGTGCAATGCTTGTCATTTGAACTATGAAAAAAGTAATGATAAAAATACTCATGCAATGCTAAATCTTCACGTTAGTGATATCCACTGTATGGGATGCCACAGTCGGTCGGGAAGGATTTCTACTAATTACATGGGATGGCATGAAACTGTGTTGACCGAAATGCCGGAAGATCCGACAAAATATGCTCATGTCATTGATAAGAGAGTTCATGAGTTTATTGCGGAAGATGTACACCATGCTGCGGGCTTGCAATGTATTGATTGTCATGGCTATACAGATTTAATGGGGGATGGGAGGTACTACGCACATGAAGAAGATGCGGTGCGAATATCTTGCGAAGATTGCCATGGAGAGCCCGAACTGGCTGGAAATTCACAGCAGAGACTTTATCAAAAGGAGATATATGAGAGACTTGTTGCCTCTTATGATTTTAAACATTCTTTAGACTCTGTTGTGGTGACAAAGAAGGACGGTGTTCCGCTGACAAATGTATTCAGCAAAAACGGAGATTTAGTTTTAGTATCTAAACTATCTAAAGATGAGCATACGGTTCCCGCTCTTGATCCGGAATGCTCCCGAGAAGGTGTACACGGTGCTTTGGACTGCAATGCCTGTCATGCGCAATGGGTTCCACAATGTATAGGGTGTCATTCGGAGCTGGATATGAACAGTAGTGGTTTTGACTTACGTGATGGTTCAAGAACCGAAGGTACCTGGGTGGAACATCTTGGTGGTTTTTTTGCAGATCAACCGGGACTCGGAGTGAGCACAAAGGGGGGGGATAGAGTATTTAGGCCTTCTATACCGGGTATGATCATAACCAGAACACGCCTTGAACATGAAGAAGGGGAGGGGAATGTTTTTTACAGATTGTTTTCACTATCTTCACCTCATACAACCGGAAAATCCAGGGATTGTAAGTCTTGCCATTTAAACTCTCTTGCACTCGGACTCGGAAGAGGCTCCTTGCACTACAACACAGAAAATGGGTATGGTGAATGGATTTTTGAATCGGAATATGCCCATCGCGAGGAGGATGGTTTACCGGAAGACGCCTGGACTGGACTTTTCATCGATCGTGAGGATGTAGTTTCAACAAGGAGTTATTTTAGGCCGTTGAATACGCAAGAACAATCGTCCGTATTGCTTGTAGGCGCTTGTTTGTACTGTCACGATCAAAACAGTGATATTATCAGGCAAACCCTTAAATCAGATTTTCAACAGATGACTCAGAACTTGCCTGAACTCTGCATTTTACCCAAAACAAAAACCCCGTAAGCTCAAGCCTACGGGGTTTAGGAAACAATTAAAATGAAATATTAATTCGTTACGAGTTCGTTTTCAGGATTAGCCTGCCATTCGTTGAAAGCACCATCATAAACTTTCACATTAGGATAATCAAGAACGGATGAAAGAGCCATAAACTCAATGGCCGCACGTACACTTGACTTACAGTAAATTATTACCGTTTTATCAGAAGTAACGCCTTTTTCTTCATACATCGCTTTAAGAGTTTCTGCATTCTTGAGCTTACCGTCTTTAGTTTTGACATCCTTATACTCAATATGCACAGCACCAGGAATATGTCCCTTTCTTTGTTTGGTTTCGTTGGTGCCGTTATATTCCTCTATGCTGCGGGCATCGATGATTACATAAGAATCATCAGTTGTAGCTTTCATAACTTCTTCGTATTCAGCTAAATACTGCGGTTGTACATTGGGTGTAAAAGTTGTCGCTTTTCTTTTGGTTGCAGAACCTGTAACCGGCTTTCGAGCAGCTTGCCAGGCTTTGATTTCACCATTAAGAATTTTCACATCTTCAGCACCTAAATATTTGAGCGCCCAGTAAAGACGACCAGAATATTTAGATGAACCTTCATCATAGAGAATAATGGTATTCTTTTCTGATATGCCGGCTGCACCTAAAATATCTGCCATTTGCTCTGGCGAGGCCAGAATGTAAGGAACTGGTTCATCTACGGTTAGTTTTGCCGGTGGCAAATTGATGGAACCGGTGATGTGTACGTCATTGTATTTACTGGATTTCTGTGCAGATACTACAACGACATTTTCTTCTTTCATCATCTTGGCCAGATCTTTCGCTTCGATAAGATCCTGACCGAATGACACACTGAGGAATAAAACCCCAAGGAAAAGTGCAATAAAGTTTTTCAAATTTTTCATGACTATTTTAATTTATGATTGGTTATTGCTAAAATGATGCCTGAATTTGCACCAACAGGTTGTTGGCTTTGTCATTATTGTATCCCTGACCAAAGCAATAGTTGACCTGTAGTCTGGTCCAGTCGTTAAAGAAATAGTTAAACCCAACAGTATTTAGTACCTGAATTTTTTGATCTACAAATGAGCCTTCAGTTTCGTTCATATCCTGATCGAAGTACTCAATGCGATATACCGGTTGAAATCTCCAAGGCGTCATGTACATTAATGTTCCATACGCTCCAAATCGGGTAATACTGCCGCTAACCACTTCTCCAGGGCCTCCGCACCCACCACCGGTAGTGTAGGATCCCTTATCTTCTCTCCAAATGTATTCTCCCTGAACGGTAAATCCTTTTAAGCGGAAATTAACTTCTGCACCTAAACTGCTATACGTATCATCGTCTACTCCCTCCTCAGCTGGAGCAGAGCTACCCATTCTTCCACTTCCGCCTATTGCTAAAATTCTGCTTGAACCGAAAGGTTGAAACAAAACACGTCCGATAATATCTTTTCCTTTATTATCGTCCATATAAAAGGCCGCACTCTCCGGAGTGGGAATACCCGTTCCGTTAAATGCCCCGACCTGATAAAAGAATAAAGTGGTGTCGTTACCTCCGTAAAACATTAATCCGAAATCACGAATGGGCCCTACAAGGTTCACCACTGTATTCGTTCGGTATATAGTGTTGAGTTTGTGACATGGGGTTTGCAGTTCGAGGGTAAAGGGTACTTTGAATTGCCCCACAGATGCTTTAAACCATTTAAACCGTGTCCAACCTACAAAGGCATCCAATAAGAAAGGATTCCCGGTGAAAGTTGGGCTAAACTCTATGTTGGCATAGTACATAAAATCGTAAGGAATATTTCCGGTTACCCCTACACGGGCCCGGTTGAATGCGAAGCTATTGTCGCCTACCTCAACTCCATCAGAAGAGGTTAATAAGTCGTTGTCGCCAGCTAGTTTCCAGCTGTATTGTGGTTGTAGGAATCCGAAAACTTTAAGCCTTTGGTCAGGATCTGCGTCTGTACACCCCTGAGCTAAACTCTTTAGTGGCAGCAGTCCTATGATGATTATGATTAATGCTGCGTTTTTCATGGCTTGTAATTATTTGAGAATGTTAAAAAGGGTTGTAAAAATGAAGTGCCTCCGGAGAGGCACTTCTGAGTCTGCTGTTATTGAACAGTTGGAAGGTCAACAGTTCTTGTAGTATAGGTATGCGCAGGATCGTCGTTTGCGACCAATTCATCATAGCGCATGCCGTTAATACCAAACGAAAGGCTTAAAGCATTATAACCAATCACATTCAAATAAGCCGTCACCATTGAAGATGTTTGACCGGTCCAACAATAAGTAACAACAGTTTCGTCAGGATTAAGATTAAGAATAGTGTTATCAGCAATCGTCATAGGGCTAACACGTACCGCAGTATTGATACAACCATAAGTTGCAACTGCAGTTTCGGGCCAGTACACGTTGATGTAATAATCATTGGGAGCAGCGAGAACGTCCGTATTTTTCACTGATTTGAAGCCACCACCTAACATTGCACTAACTCGCTCGGCAAGAATAGTAGCGCCGTCTGTAGAAGCTGATGTAAACGTCGGGGCTTTAAAAGTTGAAGCAGCTGTTGCGGCATCTGTCCAGTTAGAATTGCCTTCAGCAACATTTCCGGTATTATTGTCCCATGAAGCAGAGGTTTGAGATGACCATCCCGACATACCGAACTTAAGCACTTGCGCATCTGAGTATCCGCTCAATCGAAGCGCCATTACAGCATGTCCTGCACTTTGGCCGGAATAACATACCACGAGGATTTGTTTATCTGCTGCTTGGGCTGTGGTTAGAATATCAGCCAATGTGGAGTTTACCGCACCTTGAATGTGTCCTGCTGCGTAGTCAGTGGCACTTCTGATATCTATGACATATCGATCTGCCAGGAAGCCATCAACTTCAGCTACTGTGGCAGGAGCTGGAACTATCCAACCGCTCAATACATCGTCAAGATCGAGATTCTCGGCGACCATATAGTCTGTAAGGATTTTTTGTGGGTCTGTGCTTGGGGTAGGATCGTTAGTAGAATCGCTAGAACAACTTCCCAGAATAAAAGCAGGGAGTAAGAATAATAAAAACAACTTTTTCATGATGTTAAAATTTAATTGTTTATGAATGTGATACATATTAAAAAAATCAACCCGTGTTAATTTTGAGGGTCGAAAGCATTTATAGTGATGGGTCGAATGTGACCTGAATTGCACTGAAAGGATACCTTCCTCGGTATGATGTGTATTTTGTGAAACTGACATTTGTCAGGAATGTGATTGGTTTTCTAAACTTGCCTAAATCAAATGATTTTTGACAGGGTAAAAGTACCATCCTTAAGTGTAGGTTGAACACTTGGGGGTATAGGTCTACATCAAGGAAATGTGCTGAATTGTTGACGAATAATTTGATCTGGTTGGAGTAAATACTTGACTTATTTGTAATTTCGTACAACCAATCACGTGTAATGAATTCATTAGCAGAGAGTAAGTGTTCCAACTGTGGCGAGAAGGAGGTTTGTTTCATTCATGAAACGTTCGGACCTCGAGTTCCTGACATTGAGCATATGGATATGCATTTTTCGAAGGGAGAGTCTCTATTTAAGCAGGGAACGATAGCACCACACATTATCTATTTGAAAGAGGGAATAGCAAAGCTGTATCTGGAACATAGGGACAGAAAACAACCGCTATGTATAGAAAAGAAAGGGTTTCTTGGCCTTGAGTCCATGTACAACGATAAATACTATCAGTACAGTGCAGTTGCCCTAACAGATGCTGAGGTATGCCTGATTGAGATTGATACCCTCAAAAATGCAATTGCCAGCAGTACGGATCTTGCAGTTCGGGTGATTACCGATATTAATACACGTTCCAAATACATTTACCAAAGATTCCTAACCCTAACCCAGAAACAAGGTCCCGGCCGGGTGGCGGACATCATACTTTGTTTTACAGACAGAATATTTCAGAGCGATTCCTTTGAACTTCCCTGCACACGCAAGGAGATTGCGGAAATGGCATCTTTATCCCTGGAAAGCTTATCCAGAATATTAAAAGAGTTTAAAGAAGAGGGCATCGTTGAAGCGGAGTCAAAAAGCTTTCATGTGACCGATATGGAGCGATTACGCTTCATATCTTCTGTTTCCTAAGAATACGCGCTTCATAAAAAAGGGTGCCGAAGCACCCTGATATTCGTCATGTGAAAAGCACACCTAAAAGTTATAACCTTTCAACATCATATTCCAATACATGAAAGGTAAGCCATACCTTTTAAGAATCCACATCGGATAGCTGGCATGTCCTGTATTAAAGAACTTACTCAAAATAGGATCTGACATTCTGGCCCCATCGTATCCAAATTCAGCTAACAGCATCTTATTATGCGACACTACTAAAGGGCAGCTTGAATATCCCTTGTAATTCTTACAATCCGCTTCTTTGCCGTCCATTAATCTGGTGATGTTGTTGACCACAACCGGGGCTTGCTTTCGAATGGCGGCACCGGTTCTGGCCGTTGGCAAATCGGTGATATCTCCTACGCCAAACACATTAGAGTAGTATTTGGATTGCATAGAGTGTTTGTCGACTCCCATCCACCCCTGATTTACACCATCCGGGTTTGCCAATTTCGTTTTTTGGAACCAGGTTGGGGCAGACTGAGGAGGTGCCAGATGTAAAAGGTCATATTTAATGACATATTGCGTGCCCTTCTTTTCGGCATGAAATGGGCTGTTTGTTTCCTGAACGACATGTCGAGCCCCGTCTTCCCAAACAAATCCCATACAGCCTGCTGCATTTCTTTCATCATTTACCACATAACGATCACCGCCGTTGGGTAATTCAAGCCTTTCGTAGTAGGCCTCCCTGTTCTCTCCGTCAATTTTTACAAGCTTATAGCCGTATCTCTGCTTGACATGATACTTTATTAGGTATCGTTCTAACTCATCCCTAAAAGGCTGTACACCGAATATTACCGTACCCGGAGTTGCAAAAATGAGGTTCGTATATTCTTCAATGTTCTTGCTTTTAATGTAGTCTCCCATCAGGTACATGATCTTCTGAGGAGCACCCGGACACTTAATAGGAGTACTGGGTTGGGTAAAAAGAGCATTACCTCCTTTAAAGTTCCGAATGACTTCCCAAGTATATTCTGGATCCACATAATTCGAGCAGACTCCGTGCGTGCCTAATGATTCTTTCAATCCTTCTATGCCGTCAAGGTTCATTTGAATGCCTGCAGCCACGATGAGATACTCATATTCTACAGTATCTCCACTCTCCAGTTTTACGGCATTCTTGTCCGGATCAATATCTTCAACTCTTTCTTTTATCCAAGAAACCCCTGAGGGAATAAGTCTTTTTTCAGGTTTTATAGTGGAATCTAGATCCATAAGACCACTTCCAACCAAAGTCCAGGCGGGTTGATAGGCATGTGTTTCTGAAGGTTCTATTATTGCAATGTCTAAACCACCCCGGGCTCTTTTGAGCTGAGCAGCTACCATTACACCACCGGTTCCACCACCGATGACCAAAATTTGATGTCTTTTGTTAGCCATTATAATTGTATACGATTGAGTAAGAGAATATGCTCCCACCCCATGCGAACAAATATATTTTTACAATCGGATTAAAAAAATGATACTTAATGCAAGTCGATATTTATTGCGGCCCCTATAAAACCCCAGTTTTTGATTTCCTGAAGATCGAGGATTTCATACCGGCATTAGAAGGTTTGATCCAGAAATCCAAACTTGAGATTGAGGAGATTATATCCAATTCTGAAACACCTACATTTAATAACACCGTTGCTGCTTTGGATTTTTCGGGTTCAGAATTAAGTGAATGGACTTCTCTTTTCTTCATCCTTCATTCGGCGAATACCGATGATGAAATGCAGAAGATAGCACCTCAATTCTCGGAAAAAATTACAGAATACCGGAATTATGTGATGACCAATAAGGCTTTGTTTGAGCGCATAAAATATGTCTGGGATCATAGAAAAAAAGCAACCCTCTCAACAGAACAGTTTACTCTGCTCGAAAAAACTTTTCTGAGTTTTAGCAGAAATGGAGCCCTATTAAATAGCGCGGACAAGGAGAAACTAAAGAAGATTGATCAGGAACTATCTGAAACCAGTTTAAAGTTTGGAGAACATGTACTCAATGAAACCAATGAATTTGAGCTACGGGTTGTCGAGGCCTCTGAATTGACGGGTCTACCTGAAGATGTTCTGAATATGGCCGCAGAGAAGGCAAAGGACAAGAACCAGGCTGGTTACATTTTCACTTTGCATTTTCCGTCTTATGTGCCTTTCATGAAACACTGCCAGAACCGTCAACTGCGAAAACAGCTCTATGAAGGATTTGTCTTTCGAGCTTGTAAAGGGGATGACCGTGATAACCGCAAGAACATTGAGAATTTGGTAAAACTCCGTTGGAAAAGAGCACACCTTTTAGGATATAAGAACCATGCAGATTACACTTTGAAACGACGAATGGCTGGCTCGGAACAAGCCGTAAATGACTTTTTGGCTGATCTCATGGAAAAAGCAAAACCGGCAGCACTAAAAGATTTGCAGTTGTTGAAGGATAGAGCTGTAGTTGATGGGATAGTTGATTTAAAACCCTGGGACATAGCATATTACACAGAACGCTTGAAGGAAGAGAACTTTGATTTAGACGAATCCGAGATCAGGGAGTACTTCACTCTGGACCGTGTTTTAGAAACGGCATTTGAAGTGGCCAAAAGGTTGTTCGGGATTTCGTTTCATCAAAACCATGAGATATCGACGTATCATAAAGATGTGCTGGTGTATGATGTTCTCGACGAAATGAGTTCACTTAAAGCTGTTCTTTATCTTGATTTTCATCCAAGATCAGGAAAAAGGCAGGGGGCCTGGATGACCTCCTTTCGCGATCAATGTAAGAATCACGAGGAAAACCAAATACCATTAATTTCAGTGGTATGTAATTTTACCCCAGCTACCTCGAATAAGCCTTCGCTTCTGTCATTTCAGGAGGTTACAACTTTATTTCACGAATTTGGCCATGCACTACATGGAATATTATCTGATGTTTCCTATCCTGGAATAAGCGGAACAAGTGTGCTCTGGGACTTTGTTGAGCTGCCCTCTCAACTTATGGAAAATTGGTGTTACGAAGAGGATGTGCTTAAATTGATGGCCGTGCACTACAAAAACGGTGAACCACTGCCGAAAAATAAAATTGATAAAATTATTGAGCAGCGGTCCTTTTTTGAAGGATACCAGACCCTTCGTCAAATCAATTTTGGTGTATTGGACATGGCTTGGCATGGAAATTTACCCGAACCCATGGATGTGGACCTTTTCGAAAAGGAATCGACAAAAAAAACAACATTGATTCCGGTACCCGAGAATGCTGTGGTAAGCTGTCAGTTCTCTCATATATTTCAGGGAGGGTATTCAGCCGGATACTACAGTTATAAATGGGCCGAAGTTCTTGAGGCTGATGTGTTTCAGGCTTTCAAAGAAAAGGGCATATTCAATGACGAAGTAAGTACATCATTCAAAGAAAATATCTTGAGTAAAGGTGGAAGCGAAGACCCGATGGAACTGTTTAAAAAGTTCAGAAACCGGGAACCTGACCCTACGATATTGCTCCGGCGATCCGGGCTGGTTTAGGCGATGATAACATCATAATTTGGCCCACATATGTGGATCTCCATCAAAAAATATCAGTATAGAAATTGAAGGTGTACAACTATTTGAACCAAAGCCCTGCAAGATGGGGCTCCGGTTTTATCTGTTTCTCCAAAATTCCGGATTTCTACTTGTATGAAGAACAGCCGAAACAATTATGGTTTTATTCCTTTTCGCAATAATTAGTTTAGCACAAGTAGTTTATCCCATTTAAAAGAATTCGTTGATTGTTCTACTTGTGAATCAAAAAGCCCCGCGGATGCAGGGCTTTTTCTATTATTTCTGTTCTTGCATGGTGACCACTTCGCCTCTCCAGGCGATGAGCCCTCCCATCATGTTTGCGAGTTTCTTGAAACCCATATTTGCCATCACGTTACAGGCTGTATAACTTCTCGCCCCGCTTCGGCAATACACCAGATAATATTTATCTCTGTCAAGATCATTAAGTTCAGCCTCTAAATAAGGTGAGAAGAAATCCAAATGCTTTGCACCCGGGATATGACCCGATTCAAATTCCCACTGAGAACGAACATCCAGGATAATCGCTTCGGGGTTTTGTTCCATTTCTTTTTCAAATACTAACGCATTGATATTTTCGAACATGGCTTATAAATTATTGATTATTAATAGATTATAATATTGATTTCGTTAAAATGAATATTCCCATTATCAAAACGAACCAACCAAAGGCCGGTTTGAGTTTGCTGCCATCAACCTTAGTCGATAGCCAGCTGCCAATGAAAATACCGACAACTGATATGCTTGTAAAAAATACCAGAAATTGCCAGTCTATCGGCTGGTTCTGTACATCACCCAAAAATCCGATGAGTGATTTTGAGGAAATAATTACCAAAGAGGTACCAACCGCCATTTTCATGGGGAGTTTACTTAACACCACCAGAGCAGGAATGATGAGAAATCCACCACCCGCTCCAACAAGTCCGGTTAAGAGCCCGACAACTACACCTTCTAAAAGAATCATGGGATAGTTGAAAGTTCGTTTCTCGTCGCCTAAACCGGAGTCTTTTCTTCCTTTAATCATGGTGTAGGATGCCGCAATCATTAAGACTGCAAACAAAACCATGATCAGAATGTCTCGTGTTACCATGAAACTTCCCATTGAAAAGACCTCTTCAGGAATAGCCGGTACAATGAAAGCACGAGTGGCATATACGGTGATTATTGCGGGGATACCGAATATAATGGCCGTCTTTAGCTCCACTAACCCTTTCCTAAAATAAGTGATGCTACCCACAACACTCGAAACTCCTACAACAAAGAGAGAATATGCCGTCGCTTGAACAGGGTCAGACTTGAGCAGGTAAACCAGTACAGGAACAGTAAGTATGCTTCCGCCACCACCGATGAGTCCAAGCGTGATACCAATTACCACCGCTGAAGCAAAACCTAAAACCTCTAACAATTCCATGTACTAAATTTAGGCAAAACTAAAACGCTCAGAAACGCCCCATTGTGACAACTCTCACACATATATAAAAAATTATATATGTAATCTATTTGACGATGGATTGTAGGAACTGCTCTTTCGCAAACACAAAGGATTCGAGCGTCTCAGGTTGCTCTTCGAGTATGTTACCTACCACAGCAATATCAGCACCAGAGCGATAAGCTTCAATCAGTTGTTCTTCAGTTCTTATACCGCCACCGGTGATAAGAGGACCGCGAATTTGTCTTCTTGCTGCCGAGATATGAGAAGATGGAACAGGTTTCTGCGCTCCACTGCCAGCATCAAGATAGGTCCATTTCATTCCTATGTAGGAGGCAGCAAGAGCCGTAGTGCCTGTAATTGCGGGCTTATCGATTGGAATAGGTTGTTCGCCACTGATGTAGGAGGCTGTTGTGGGTTTTCCTCCGTCAATTAGAAGGTATGCAGTGCTGATGACCTCCAGTCCAGACTCTTTAAGAAAAGGAGCTGCAATGACTTGTTGACCTATGAGGAATTCAGCATTCCGTCCTGAAACCAGAGATAGTAGAAGAAGAGCATCAGCTTTGCGCGTTAGTTGAATCGCATTTCCCGGAAACAGGATTACAGGCGTATTGCTTAAATCTTTAATTAAGTCAATGGTTTTCTCGATGCCTGCACCGTGCAGAAGACTTCCCCCAACTAAAATGAGGTCAATACCCGAAATGGCAGGATTAGAGAATAGACGGGTTAGTCGTTTTTGATCGTATTCGTCAGGATCGATCAGCACTGCCAAGATCTTATGTCCTTTTCTTACTTTCTCTTCAATACCTGCTGAGATCATGCTGCAATAATAACCATATTACAAGGTATGCACTAACGCATATTCATCGATAAACGAGTAAGCCAGATCAACATTCAGTTCCTCTTTTGACGCTCTGAGTTTTCCGCTGATGATTCCTGAATTACCCACCGAAAATGGAAGAATATCTATGTCAGATCGCAGGCTGACTCCGGGTATGCCGTTCATTTTATAAATGCTTTCCTTAGCACTCCAACACAGTAAATGGCGATGAATATCACCCTCACAGAATTTCAATTCATCGCTGCTCAAATACTTCTCTCTTATCCGAAATAATTTTTTTGTAGGAAATTGAATATCAATTCCTACGGATTTCTGTTTGTTTGACAATAGGGCAAAAAAGGGACCGCTGTGACTAATAGATATATGATCAGTATTCGCGGTCAAATGAGGTTTTCCGTGCTCGTCGTATTGAACCCGCTCTTCAGGGCCATATATATTTCTGATTATCAAAGAAATACTCTGTCGTTCCGCTTTTCTTTTAATCTGTGCACGGGTTAAATTTAGCTGAGATTGAACAATGCCATCTGTTTGCTTGATTAAATAGAGTTTGGAACCCGGCGAGGGTTTCGCTTCAAGAACGATGTCCATTGATACTGAATTAGTACTTTTGCAAACTTTAAATGGAAAAAATGGAAAAAACAATCAATTACAAAGTAAAAGATATTTCACTGGCCTCCTGGGGAAGAAAAGAAATTGAGCTCGCTGAGGCAGAAATGCCAGGGCTTATGTCCTTAAGAGAGGAGTATGGGGCTCAGAAACCCCTCGAAGGTGCGCGAATCGGAGGATGCCTGCACATGACCATACAAACCGCAGTTTTAATCGAAACATTAGTGGAGCTAGGCGCAGAAGTGGCCTGGTCTTCCTGTAATATTTTCTCTACTCAAGACCATGCTGCGGCAGCCATTGCTGAAAGCGGTGTTCCTGTGTTTGCATGGAAAGGAATGACTGAAGAAGAGTATGAATGGTGCATTGAACAAACCCTATTCGCATTCGAAGATGGAAAGCCGCTGAATATGATACTGGATGACGGAGGAGACCTGACCAATATGGTACTGGATAATTATCCGGAACTAGCCAACGGAATTAAAGGAATATCCGAGGAGACTACTACTGGTGTACTTCGTTTGATTCAGCGTGAGGAAAACGGAACACTTCCGGTTCCAGCTATTAATGTGAACGACTCAGTAACCAAGTCAAAATTTGACAATAAATATGGATGCAAGGAGTCTGCTGTAGATGCTATTCGCCGGGCAACAGATTTGATGATTGCAGGAAAAGTAGCTGTTGTTGCCGGTTATGGCGATGTCGGTAAAGGAACAGCCGCCTCTTTAAGAGGAGCAGGGGCAAGAGTTATTGTTACCGAAATAGATCCCATTTGTGCTTTGCAGGCAGCCATGGACGGTTATGAAGTGAAAAAAATGGAAAATGCCATTCCCAGAGCTGATATCGTGGTTACGGCTACGGGCAATAAAGATGTGGTTACGGGATCACACTTCGAATTGATGAACGACAAAACCGTCGTCTGTAATATCGGACATTTCGATAATGAAATCGATGTTGCCTGGTTGAACGATAATTGGGGAGAAACTAAAGATCAGATCAAACCTCAGGTAGATAAGTACACGGTTAATGGTAACGACATAATCCTCCTGGCTGAGGGTCGGTTGGTTAATCTGGGTTGTGCTACGGGTCATCCCTCTTTCGTTATGTCGAATTCGTTCACCAACCAAACGCTTGCACAAATGGAGCTTTGGAATAGAGCGGATAGCTATGACAACAAAGTTTATACATTACCCAAGCACCTGGACGAAAAAGTAGCCAAATTACATCTTGAAAAAATTGGTGTAGAACTGGAAACATTATCCAAGGAGCAAGCTGAATATATCGGTGTGAGGGTTGAAGGCCCTTACAAAAACGACCAGTACAGATACTAAGCCGTACCGAATAAATAGTGAGAATCCCTTCGCTCAAATGTGAGTGAAGGGATTTTTAGTTTGATATCTGTACGAAAACACCATCGAAGGTGGTAGAATATTGTAGTAAAGGGTAGCTTGCCGGCCCGTTCATTACGCTACCATCACTCAGAGCAAACCTTGAGCCACTGCAAGGATCTTCCAGTGCAAAGTTTGTAGAATCCACGGCTACAATACAATAATTTTCGGGCTGATACGTGCAATGTCGGTCGTAGGATTTGAAAGTGTTCTCATCCAAACGGTAAACAACAATGCCTCCAGAGCCTCCGTTGACATATTGCCATCCGCCAATCACACCTAGATCAAAGTTTGATGGATTGTTGATGTTTAATCTTATATTAACTGGCACATTGGGAAGTGATGGAATAACTTCGCTCTGATTACAACCGTTAAAAAAAAGCGTTGTAAAAAGAATAAAAAAGCTGGATAAGAATCTCTTCATGCTCAATAAAACGCCGAAAAATAAGAATAGGTTGGAATATGCTATGCGTATTGCATTAATTTTACCCTTATTCTTTATGGTTTTGCATGCTCCCGCTCAGGAAAAGATCAACAATAAGAAAAGAATGAAGCAGGCGGAAAAGCAGGAGATCAAAGAGGCCAGGAGACAGAAAAAGGAAGAAGAGAATCTAAGAAAACAACACCTAAAAATACAATCAAAAGCCACTCAAAAAAGGATGAAAAAATCCAGGAAAAAGGCAAAAAAGAACCGGGAGGTCAAGGGAGAGCCGTTTTACAAGAAGTGGTTTCGTAAATATTAGAATATGGATGTATCTGATTGGTTTTATATTGTATTTCTGCTAATCTCAATCTTAGCGGGAGTTTTTGGAAAAAAGAAAAAGAAAGGAGATTCTAAATCCACTTTAGAACAGCAAATTCGGGAACAATTTAATATTGATCCTGAACCCGAGTACGAGGTTGATGAAATTCAGTATCGAAGCGATAAGGATGTAATCTATGATGAACCAACAACGGTTCAATCTACGGAAACAAGAAGTAGACCTACCTCATTGTATTCGAGTTACACAGGACTTTTACATGAGGATATCGACACGTCAAGGAAAGCAGCCTCCAGGGATTTGATCAAGATTGGGGAAATCAAAACAACGTCAGACCATCAGGAGAAGATCCATCTTGATCTGAGGAAAATGATTATTTATGACGCCATAATCAACAGGCCAAAATTTTGATAAAATATCAGTCTGCGATATTATTCCTGCTCACCACACAATTAACCGGGCTCACGCTCCTGGGACAGTCACCATTCTTTCGTCATTATTCAGTTCAGGAAGGATTGCCGTTTATTCAGGTCAATTGTATTTTTCAGGATTCGACGGGCAGGCTGCTTGTTGGGGGCTATGGCGGGCTCAGCTCTTATGATGGGTATGATTTTGTCAACTTTGGCCCGGAGGAAGGTCTTAAAAGTACCTGGGTCAAGTGCATCAACCAGATACAAGTAAATGAATGGCTTATTGGCACAAATGATGGCTTGTATGTGTACGATCAAGAAACATTTCGGCGGGATACTCTTGATGATAGTGATCCAAACTTATCGGTCAACGCCATTGTTTACCACAACGGAAAACTATGGCTTGGAACTGACAATGGAATCTGGACAGGAAGTTCTGGCGACTGGAATCATCTTGAAAACTCAGAGATGTTCAAGGTTTTAGACATCGTTTACTATGATAGTGTGTATTGGGCGGCAACAGATATGGGACTTTTTATTACCGATGGTGATAGTTGGGATTGCTTGAAAAATACTCATGACACTCAGGTCTTCGACCTGGAAACGGACAGAGACGCACTCTATATAGCCTCCGAAAAAGGTCTTGCCGAAATTCTCTTTGCCAGCTCTACCGTAGAGTATGCAAATGACCCATTGCTCACCATTCCCGCCCGAAACCTGAAAATAGACCACCGGGGAATACTATGGCTTGCTACTTCCATAGGGCTCATTAGAAGGGCCAACCAGGAATCTCAGATTGTAAATATTGAAAAGAATATAGGAGCCAATAATATTGAATGCCTCTATGTAGACCGTGAGAAAAACCTATGGGTAGGAACTCATTTTGGACTGTACAAAACAGGATCTACGAGTTTTCTGAATCTCGGCAAACCCGAAGCAGTTCCAGGATCTTTTATTTTTCAGATTACTCAGGATAGTAAAGGAAACTATTGGATTGGAACTAAAAACCATGGAGGGTATAAATATGACGGTTTATCCTTTTACAGTTCTTTATTTAAGGGACTGGAGCCTTTTCGAACCGTTCACGCTATTCAGGAATGGAACCAGAAGATAGTTTATGGAACAGAGAATGGACTTCGGTTTTTAAGTAAAGAAGATGAAACCGAATTGACATCGGTCGATGGCATAAGGATCAATAACATTTACAGTATGAACCAATCCCCAGAGGGAAAGCTTTGGGCAGGAGGGGATAATGCTGTATATCTAATTGATGATACCATTAAACGATTTGAAGTTGGTCTTGAAACGGATCATCAGGTGTGGTCTCTTGCTTCCGTTAGTGACAAGGAACTCTGGGTGGGTATATTTCAGGGAGGGCTATACTGTAAATCAGGCGATCAAATCTTCAATTACGGAAAGGCCATAGGGATGGAAGTCAACAACGTTTTGGCAATTTTACCAGATCGGGACAGGTATTTGTGGATAGGTACTTTTAATGGTGTTTATCACATTAACCTGGCAGATTCATCGTACAGCAGACTGGGTGTAAAAGACGGTTTAAGCTCGAATCTGGTATATTCACTCACTTTCAATAAAGACTCCACAGCTCTATGGGTAGGAACAAATCAAGGGGCGAACAGAATAGATTTGAGAAGATACTATTCCATCGGCAGTATAAATATTGATGCTTATGGGCCTGATCAAGGGTTTGCAGGAGTAGAATGCAACTGCAATGGAGCCTATTGCGACTCCAACGGTGTCATATGGTTTGGTACTGTAGACGGCATTTATCAATACGATCAGAAATCCTATATAAGAAACAAGACCGAACCTATTCTCCAAATACTCGGGACACAAATTTTCTTTCAGGACACATTATTAAAACATGGTGAGGAGTTGAGCTTTGTCGATAATCATATTACCTTCAAGTATGGCGCTATCAGCTTGTCCAATCCGGATAAAACGGTCTACAAATACCGATTGAAGGGATTTAATGAGGAGTGGTCTCCTGAATCAACCGAGAGGAGTTGCACTTTTACAAATCTTCAGCCGGGAGAATATGAAGTAGAGATTATGGCGGCAAATAGCGATGGAGTCTGGACATCCATGCCCGCTACTTTCAGTTTTTCAATAGAACGACCCATTTGGCTGACATGGTGGTTCTGGTCCCTGATATTTATAACCTTAATTCTCGCTGTGTACCTTATCCTGAAGGCACGCTTGAACCGGTTCCGGGAAAGAGAAAAATTACAACGATCTATTGAAGAGGCAAAAGCCGAAGCTCTAAGGTCTCAGATGAATCCGCACTTCATCTTTAATGTTTTGAATACCCTTCAGCACTACATCAACAGCAACGACAAAAAACTCGCAAATCAACACCTGGCCAAGATCTCCAAATTATTCCGAATGACCCTCGAGCATTCTAAACATCCGGAGATTCTATTGGAAGAGGAAGTGGAAAGCCTGAAATTGTACCTGGAACTCGAAGAAAAGAGGTTTGAGGGTCTATTTGAAAGCTCAGTTCAGGTATATCCGGATGAACTGCTCGAATCTGCTGTTCTTCCACCAATGTTGCTGCAACCATTCGTTGAGAACTCCATCAAGCATGGATTTTCCAATCTGGAACGTAAAGGAAAGCTGGAAATCATCTGTACTCAAAACGGACAAAGACTGGAGATCAGAATTAAGGATAACGGAATAGGAAGAGTTGCGGCCAGAAATAGAGGAAGAGCCCTGCCAGACAGAATTTCAAGAGGTATTTCCATAACAGAATCCAGAATGAAAGTTTTAACCAAAATGTACAAGAGGAAGTATTCCATAAAAATTACAGACCTCTACGACAGTAATGGAACCCCGAGAGGCACAGAAGTTTTTATTTCTTTGCCTAATACAATGTGATCATGAACACTATACCAACCTTAAGAGCGATTATCGTTGATGATGAGGTCAAAGCATGCGAAAATATTGGCCATCTCATCAAACAATATACTCAACATGTTCAGGTTCTTGGTAGCGCGAATAATATATTAAAGGCCAAAAAGCTGATAGAAGAACACCAACCTGAATTGGTATTTCTCGATGTCGAAATGGGGACCGAAAGCGGTTTTGAATTGCTATCCCATCTTGAAAATGATCCGGCAGTAATCTTTGTTACAGCACATGAAGAATATGCCATAAGAGCACTTCGATTGAGTGCAGTAGATTATCTGCTAAAACCAATAGATCCAGACGATCTTAATGAAGCAGTAAATAATGCGCGTCAGAGACATCAAAGAAACATTCATGAAAACGAAAGACTTCGAATGTTGAGCGAAAGCCTCGACGAAAACGATCTGGATACCATCGTTTTACCAGCAATGGATAAAATGAGCTTCGTAAAAATAAAGGACATTATCCGGTGTGAATCTTTAGAAAACTACACAAGATTTTACATCAAAAATGGAGATAAAATTTTGATATCCAAGAGTATAAAGTACTATGATGAGCTCCTTGAATCCTTTGCGTTTTTCAGAGTGCATCGATCTCATCTTATCAATCTACGCTTTATCAAAGAGTACCTAAAAGGAGAAGGTGGATATGTAAAGCTGATCGATGGAACAACTATCCCCGTTAGCAGACGTAAGAAAAATGAGTTCCTCCGCATCTTCGAAAAACTGATGTGATCATCTTTTTTTCGTCACTCATGTAAGCATCTTTACCACTCCCTCAAATCGAGTTGCATTCAATGTTAATGAAACTTAAATTGTGCTACGAAATTGTGAAGAAAAGAAGTCCAAAAGCCTACTAAAGAGGTGAATAAGACACGAACTTTGCGATTGTAAGTAACTAAAAATCAATCATTTATGAGCATATTTGTTGCTTTTGACTGAGTAGCATATTTGTATATCTTTACCGCCTCCTTATTTGAGGGTAACTCTATTGCTCAATTGAAATAATTATGATTAGAAATCTACTCGCATCTCTGGTAAGTATAATAATTATAGGAACTGCCGCCTACGCTCAGACTGGTCAGGGAGCCTTACAAGGTAAGGTGTTGGACAAAGAAACCGGTGAACCTCTTCCTTTCGTCAATGTGGCGGTGGAGTTGAACGGAGTACTTGTAACGGGTGGTGTATCCGATATTGATGGTAAATATGTAGTCAAGCCTGTTCCTCCTGGAAAGTATACGGTTAAAGCTTCATCAGTTGGATATAATGATGTTCAGATCAATGGCGTGGTAGTAAATACGGATGCAATCCGTTTTGTCGATATCAAAATGGCATCAGCTATGACACAATTAGGAGTAGTAGATGTTGTGGAGTACAAAGTACCATTAATTGAAAAGGATAATACGGCGGATAAAACTACTATTACCCAGGAAGATCTCTTGAAAATGCCTGCACGTTCAGCGGCACAGCTGGCCCAGACTACCGGAGGAACCTTTTCCCAGGATGACGGTTCAGGAAGTTTCAATGCAAGAGGTGCCCGCGATGATGCCAATGTTTACTTTATTGACGGTATGAGAATTACTGGTTCCAGTGCTATTCCAAAAGCTGCTATGGAACAAGTTTCCGTTATCCTTGCAGGTGTCCCCGCACAATACGGTGATTTTACTGGAGGTATCGTCAGTATAACCACAAAAGGCCCATCCAGTAAGTATTATGGCTCTGTGGAGGTGCTGTCCTCAGGGTTTAAATCCGGAAACGAAGCGGTGGGTTTGGATGCTTTTGGTGAAAATAGAGTAGAGGCATCTATTTCAGGTCCGCTTTTAATGAGAAAAGACAGCACAGGAAAGAAAACTACCCCGATAATAGGTTTCTTTGTCGGAGCGCTATATAATGATCGAGTTGATCCCAGACCAAGTGCCATAGGGGTTTGGAAGGTCAAAGATGATGCTCTGGATGAGCTCAGGGCTAACCCGGTGCTTATAAGCCCAATTGGGCAGGGAGTGGCCAGTGCTGCGGAGTTTTACCGATTAGATCAGTTCGAGAAAGTAAGAACCAGGCAAAATGTTCATTCCAGGGCGTTAACATTGAACGGTAAGTTGGATTTCAACACGGGCAAGAATACAAACCTAACCTTTGGAGGAACGTTGGATCAAATTAGAAGAAGAGAATTTCGTGGTGGTGGAACTGGATACGATATGTCGCTATATTCTTATGATAATAACCCCCGAAGGGAGGATTTAGACTGGAGGGTCTTTGGTCGCTTCACTCAACGTTTTGGTTCTAATAATTCAGACAACTCATCCACCATTTCAAACGCATATTACACGGTACAGGTTGACTACAATCAGGACAACTTCAGAAGAGAAGACCCCAACCACGGTGACAACTTCTGGAACTATGGATATGTCGGACAATTCAGAAGGTTTCAGGAACGACAATATGCACCTCATATTCCGGCATTTAATGGTCCCATTTACCTCGGTGATGAGCTGGGATGGGACAGTAATTCAACCAATGTATACATTAAACAGCAGACTTTTGCAGATACGTTAATTGGGTTTGAAAGAAGCTCAATTAACCCCTACCTCTCGCAATATACGCAGGGCTATTATGACTTTGCCGGATGGCAGGGATATGATGAAAACGGAAACCCCATTGTGGATGCAAATACGAATACTGATATTCTTCAAAATTTAGATGAAATCCGTAATGGTGGAGGTCTTATCAACGGAGACCAAGTCAATGACATCTATACCGTTTGGAGAAGCCATGCATGGGAACAAAACAGTTTTATCAAAAGCAGAGCAGAACAAGTGCGTGTAAGTATAATGGGATCGGCAGATGTTAAAAACCATTCCATATCTCTAGGTTTTGAATTTGAACAAAGAACAATTAGGAACTATTCAATGACTCCACGGGCACTATGGACCATAGGTAACCAGAGGGCAAACTCCCATATTTCCAACCTTGATGAACTCAACCCAACCATAGATACCCTTGGTTCATTCTTACAGCTTAGCTACGAAAGATTAAATGCTTCCCCTGGAGATTATCAGGGGGAAATTGGAGCAGATGCACAATCTTACTTTGACTACAATCTAAGAAAGTCGTTAGGGCTAGATCCTGATGGAACTGATTTTATTGATTTTCACAGTCTGAGCCCTGATCAGTTAGATATCAGCTTTTTCTCTACCAACGAACTGTTGAATAACGGTAGGCGTTTAGTTGACTATTACGGTTATGATGCTTATGGCAACAGACAGTCCGGTTCGCCCAGTTTGGATGATTTTTTCAATCAAACCAATGAAGACGGTGTTTTCACCCGGCCCCAGGACGCATTTCGCCCGAACTATATTGCAGGGTGGATTCAGGATAAGTTTGCTTACGATGATCTTGTTTTTAATGTTGGTGTGCGGGTAGATCGACTGGATCTTAACCAATCTGTATTGGTTGATCCTTACGTTCTCTTCCCAACAGTAAGAGCAGGAGAAGAAGAAGCCCGCAATCTTGCAGCGGAGATGGAGGGCGGATATCAGGTCCCCGGGAACATCGGAGATAACTACGTTGTATACGTGGACAACGTGCAAAGCCCAACAAGAATTACAGGTTACCGTAACGGTGATACCTGGTATAGTGCTGAAGGTGCTGAAGTGTCTGATGCATCTACCATAAGAAGTAACGGGCAGGCCATTCCATTACTGCAGGATAAGGATCAAACCACTTCCAACCAGTTGACATCAGCATCTTTTGTTGATTATGACCCCCAGATCAATTTTATGCCCAGAATTTCATTCTCCTTCCCCATATCAGAAGAGGCGTTATTCTACGCTCATTATGACGTGCTTACGCGCCGTCCAACAGACCGGGGTTCTCAAACTGTGGCAAGATTAGATTTGTATGAATATTATTATCTGGATCAGCAATCCGGTGATTTCATTGCCAATAACCCAAATTTAAGACCAGAGCGTGTAATAGACTACTCCATTGGTTTCAAGCAAAAAGTCACCAATTCTGCAGCCATTTCAATCGAAGCTTTCTATAGAGAATTCAGAGATCAGATTCAATTGATCGGCGTTCAGGATGCCTTTCCGAGGCAGTATTTCACCTTCGGAAACATCGATTTCGCTACAATTAAAGGGTTAATTTTTAAATTCGATTTGAGAAAAACACAAAATCTTACTCTTCGATTTGCCTACACCCTTCAATTTGCCGAAGGTACAGGATCGAACAGTTTCAGCGCTTTGAATCTAGTTCGCTCTGGAAAAACAAGCTTAAGAAGTACTGTCCCTCTTGGTTACGATCAGCGTCATACCATTGTAGCAACTCTGGATTATCGTTACGGATCGGGAAAAGCATACAACGGTCCCAGAATTTTTGATGATGTCAAGATACTCGAAGGGGTCGGTGCAAACTTACAGTTTAATGTAGGTTCGGGAACACCCTATTCACGTCAAACGGAAGCCACGGGTAATGCTTTGATTTCAGGTGGAGGAACACCATTACTATTAGGAACTGTCAACGGCTCCAGACTCCCATGGCAGTTTTCTATCGATATGAGAGTTGACAAGGATATTTTATTGAACAAAGACGGCAAAAAACCGCTGAAACTTAATGTATATCTACAAATGTTCAACGTACTTAATAGTTTAAATATCAATACTGTGTATCGGTATACCGGAACACCAAACGACGACGGTTACCTCACTTCTCCTATCTGGCAAAACGATATTGAAAACCAACTGGATTCGCAAGCATTTAGAGAGCAGTATTCCATGGCAGTCAATGATTATAGATTTTATAACCTACCAAGGAGAACTCAAATTGGAGCACTCCTGATATTTTAATTTGTAAACGATCTACTCATGATAAATAAGGCGATATTAACAGTTCTCATTTCGGTACTGTTTACATTCAACCTCGACGCAAGGGAGTTTCTTTACGGGAAAACTGGAAAACGAAAACCGGTATCCACTTTAGCGGCGAATTGTGATAACCCTACCAGTAGTTCTATCATGGAATGGAATAACGTACGTTCCATTGTCCAAACGGGTGGTGACATGTGGTGGAATCTTACAATTCCTATCTATGAAGTTCCAAAAGGTCCGGTGGCAGGAACAGGACAAAACGCGCTATTTGCGGGCTCCTTGTGGTTGGCTGGTACAGATGCATCTGGTCAAATTAAAGTTGCCGCTCAGAGATACAGAACCAATGGGGTTGATTTCTACACGGGTCCACTAAACATTCAAACCGGCGAAATCGACAGAGCTACATGTGCAGAGTGGGATAGGCATTTCATAACCACCAAGGCTCAGGTAGAGCGGTTTAATACATGGTACTTAACCGGCGAGCCGGCAGATTATATCATTCCCGATACTTTGAGAGATTGGCCAGGAAACGGAGATGTTGCGTTGGGTCAGGATCTATTTCTTGCTCCCTTTTACGACCGAAATGAAGATGGTATATACAGCGTTGATGACGGAGATTATCCGCTGTATGATTTAGGTGATGAAGACGGATTGAGAAATACAGAATGTGGTGGAAACCTCGATGAGTTATACGGTGATCAGAATTTCTGGTGGGTTTTTAATGATCGTGGAAATATCCATAATGAAACGCAAGCTGAACCTATTGGTATGGAAATTCGCGCCCAGGCATTCGCCTTTTCAACAAGTGATGAGGTGAATAACATGACATTCTACAACTACAAGCTGCTCAACCGCTCTACGTTTGACCTCAGGGATGCCTATTTCGGTTTTCACGTGGATGCCGACCTTGGCAATGCCCAAGACGACTTTGTCGGGTGCGATGTTCAGAGAGGACTTGGTTTTTGCTACAATGGAGATGAGTTTGATGAAGATGTTCAGGGTAGACCAGGTTATGGGGCAGATCCTCCGGCTATTGGAGTGGATTTCTTTCAGGGTCCTTTTCAGGATAGTGATGGACGTGACAATTGCGTTTGCGAAACCTATACAGATGCCATTGCTGATGACGGAATCGTGTATGACGGCAGCGGTGTGAATTACGGAAATGGCAAAGTTGACGATGAACGTCTGGGAATGAGGGCATTCTTGTGGTATAACAATGGTGCAGGTAATCAGGGCGACCCGAGTATCGGAATTCAATACTATAACTACTTGCGGAGTATCTGGAAAAATAATTCCAAAATGTACTACGGAGGAACCGGATTTGAAACTTCGGCAGACGATCCGCTAGTGGAGGCAGATTTCATGTTTCCAGGCGACTCAGATCCGCTAGGCTGGGGAACTGGTGGACAACCTCTACGCACCTGGACAGAGGATTCAGAAGGAAATACTCCTTTCGACAGAAGGTTCGTGCAATCTGCAGGACCATTTATTCTGGCTCCCGGAGCTCAAAACTATATAACAGTTGGTGTGGTTTGGGCACGCGGTATCGGCGGTAGCCAGGCTTCCATTGAGGCCCTTAAAGCTGCAGATACTAAAACGCAGGCATTATTTGACAACTGTTTTGCACTATTGGATGGTCCGGATGCTCCAACACTCCAAATTACTGAGCTGGAGAATGAATTTATTTTCAAAATCGTAAACTTAGCAGGCAACAATGTTGGTGATAACTATAAGGAACAAGATCCTTTTATATCTGTACCCGATACGCTTGAATACGAAGGTCAGGAAATTACCATATTTAACAATCCAGAACTATATGATTCTTTGGCATTTGAGTATGCAGCATATACTTTTCAGGGCTATCAGGTTTTTCAGCTGAGGGATGCAAGTGTTTCATTGGGTGATTTGAGAAACCCCGATTTGGCGCGGTTAGTTTATCAGTGCGACGTGCGTGATGATATCACAGATCTGGTCAATTTTGATTTTGATCAGGAACTCCAACTGGATGTTCCCAGGTTCTATGTCCAGAATGCTAACAATGAAGGTCTTTTGAAAACCTTTACCATCGATCAGGATTTGTTTGCAGAAGGTGATTCTCGTCTTATCAACCATAAGACCTACTACTACACTGCAATAGCTTATGCTCATAATGAATTTAAGGAGTACGACCCGAACGATCCATTCAAGTTAGACGGTCAAAAACAACCCTATTTTGGATCAAGAAAATCACCGACGGGGCCTATTGTAATCTTCAGTGCGATTCCTCACAGCACTGACCCTAAGAACGGAGGAACCAACTTGAACGCATCTTTTGGTGACGGTATTGCAATAAAAAGGATAGAAGGAATCGGTAACGGTGCTTTCAACCTTCTTTTGGACAGTGGAGAAGTGGATTCTCTTCTTTTTAGTCCACCATACCGAATAGATAACCCAACGTATCGGGCAGGTGCTACACCTATTGAGGTGAAAGTAATTGATCCATTGGCGGTAATTGGGGGAGACTTTCAACTGGCCTTCAAAGACACTACCACTATCGGAGATTTATCCGATGCTTACTGGGAATTGACCGGAGATGCTCTCACGGATACGCTGCGCCCTGTATCCAATATTCGGGTGCAATCTGAGCAGATCATTGAAGAGCTTGGAATTTCCATACTAATTCGAAACCCACTGCCACCCGGTCAGGATCCTGTAAACAATGGATTAATTAGTGCGGATATTGTATTTGATGATCCATCAAAACCGTGGTTAACCGGTATACCCGATGCAGATGGCCTTCAACCACAAAACTGGATAAGAGCAGGTGATTTTGGCGAAGAGGAAAACCCTGAATATTTTGACTACAACATTACCTTTTCCGGTGGAAAAGAAGGTGTAGGTGTTGACCCTGAAGAATTCTACGAGCAAATGTTAGACGGTACATGGGCGCCATTCCGTCTTGCAGGAAACGCCATTCATGGTCCAGTGCCTTTCAGTTATAACAATAACGTACGATTTAATGACGCCAATGCAGATGGCGAGAATGTGCTTTTCTCACTTTGGGGAGGTAATGTTTCGCCCATTCCAAATAGGGTAGGGCTCACTCCGGCGGGTTACAACATGCAGTTTCTTCACGGAGTAGATATCAGAATAACCTCTGATCAATCGAAATGGACAAGATGTCCTGTTTTTGAAGCACAGGACGACCCTGCACTTGCAATAGGCAACGCTCCAAAGATGACCTTGAGAAGAAGCCCTTCAGTAGATAAAAATGGTGAGGCTACTACTATTGGAAATTCAGAAGATGAAAATGCGTCCAACTTTATTGCCGATACTGGTTTTAGCTGGTTCCCCGGATATGCGGTAGATGTAGAAACTGGTGAAAGACTGAATATGGCATTCTCAGAAGATTCCTATCTGGCATCTGAAAATGGTAATGATATGCTATGGAATCCAAGTTCCAGAATCTATCAGGGCATTGGTTCTAATACAGTTCGGTTCGGTGGTAAGCACTACATCTATGTTTTCCGTAACTCGGCAGAGGAAGAAGGACGATTTAGCTTTCCAACAGACTATCCGAATTCGGATACCAACAGGATGCCAGCATACGATGAAGGACGTTTTATAGCACGCAAGTATAAAGATGCTCCAACAAATGATGACTACAGAGCCGTAATGAGGTCGGGAATGTGGGTAGGACTCCCACTACTGGAAGAAGGGTTTGACTTACTTGAAACTGACGTGACGCTCCGGTTTAGAGTAACCAAGAGTTTCGAATCTTATGCAAACGGCAACTACCTCGATGTAGGTGATGTTTTGCAGCCTGGAGTTGAGTATCTGGTTAATCAGGGTCCTGTTCTCTATGATACTCTGGTTCTTAATAGAGGTGATGTGATAACAGGATATACCAATAATGGAGGAAACTTGATTTCACTTGAGGCCATTCCAGGTGAAACGGGTTCAGATAGTACAAAGAATCTCATTGCTACAGTAAATGGTGGGCGCCCCTTATATGAGTTTACTATACCACAATCCATGGTGCCTGAGTTTAATGTTCGGAGCACTGCCGAGAGTGCGCTGGATGATATTCTCATAGTTCCAAACCCGTACTATGCATACTCCAGTTACGAAACGGATAAAACTGACAACAGAGTAAAAATCGTGAACCTGCCAAAGCAGTGCAAGATCAGCATCTATACACTTAATGGAATTTTGGTTCGGGAACTTACAAAGGATGATGATGGAATAACATCTATTGATTGGGATTTGAAGAATGAAGCTCGAATTCCAGTAGCCAGTGGGGCCTATATCATCCATGTAAATGCTCCGGGAGTGGGAGAGCGAGTATTAAAGTGGTTCGGAGTTATGCGACCCGTTGACCTTGATTCATTCTAAACCAGGACAAAACACTTATAATGAGAAATACTTCTAAAATATTAAGTGCTTTAGCGATATTCAGTCTTTTTGCGCTAAACATCTATGCAGGAAATAAAGACCGGATTGGTTCTGCAGGTGGAACACAATTAAATGTCAATCCATGGGCGAGAAGTGCCAGTTTTGGTAACGCGAATTCGGCTGCCGTAACAGGCATCGAGGCGACATATCTGAATGTTTCTGGTCTCGCATTTCTGAGAAAGACTGAAGTAGCTTACAATTACTCGTCCTGGTTATCCGGCTCCGGAATTGGCCTACACGCTGTAGCTATTGGTCAGAGAGTTGGAGAATACGGTGTTTTGGGTGCAGGTTTTACCTCGTTTTCACTCGGAGATATCAAGAGAACAGAAGTAGATAATCCGGATGGAGATCAGGGAAATTTTAGAGCACAATTCGGGCAGTTTTATCTGTCTTATGCCAGAGAGTTCTCAAATAGTATCTATGCGGGTGTTACTGCAAAATTCGTAACAGAGGGAGTAGCAAATGCCAGAGCCAACGGAGCTGCATTTGATATTGGTATTCGTTATGTTACCGGGGTAAAGGACAACCTTAAATTCGGAGTATCCCTCCGAAATGTAGGGGGTAAAATGCGCTTCCAGGGTGACGGCCTATCCACCCAGGTTCGACTCGATGACAAGCAGTTTACGCTGAGTCAGAGATCTGAGCCCTATGAATTACCTGTTACTTTGAATATTGGAGTAAGCTATGATTATCTCATAGGAGAGCTAGCCAATCCGGAGGATGAAACGACCATCGCTATGCATCGGCTTACAGGAGCTCTAAACTTCATGTCCAATAGTTTTGGGAATGATCAGGTAAGTCTTGGTGTTGAGTACGCGTTTAGAGAGCGAATCATGTTAAGAGCAGCATACCTGTATGAAGATCAGGTGGTCAGCGAAGAGAACAATACTACTGCTTTTTCAGGGCCTTCAGGTGGGGTTACCGTATCGGTTCCCTTCAACAAAAAGGGCACTTCTCTAGATATCGATTACGGCTTTAGAGCGAATCGAATATTCAATGGTACGCACACTATTGGCTTGATGCTGAACCTCTAAGAATTAAATTAATTGTATTTTTGCGTTTCGTCCCGTTGGAAAGCGGGACGTTCTTTTTTATTTATAGCAGATAACTGTTACTGAAATGAGTGGACTATCTTATTATACACCAGAGGGATTTGAAAAGATGAATGAAGAGCTGAAACAACTCGAATCCGTAGAAAGGCCAAAGATCTCTCAACAAATAGCCGAAGCACGGGACAAAGGAGACCTATCTGAAAATGCAGAGTACGATGCAGCTAAAGAAGCTCAGGGGATACTTGAAGCAAAAATTGCTAAACTCAAAGAGACCATTAGTAATGCAAGAATTATTGATGAGTCTACTCTGGATACCTCTAAAGTTCTGATTCTTTCAAAAGTTAAGGTCAAGAATTCAAAAACAAAGGCTGTAGCCTCTTACACTTTAGTAGCAGCAAAAGAAGCAAACCTGGCAGCCGGTAAAATTTCAGTAGAATCTCCCATAGGAAAGGGACTTCTTGGAAAAAAAGTTGGCGACATCGCAGAAATCAATGTTCCAGCCGGAAAGGTAGAGTTTGAAGTTCTCGAGATTTCAAGGTAATGCCGAGTATCTTTACGAGAATAGTTGAAGGTGAAATTCCATCTTACAAGGTTGCAGAGGACGATCGTTTTCTTGCTTTTTTAGATATCAATCCTTTGGCCGAAGGACATACCCTTGTGGTTCCGAAACAGGAAATAGACTACCTCTTTGATCTACCACCTGATCTATTGGGGGACCTGATGAAATTTACTCAAAAAGTGGCACTGGCAATGGATAGAGTTTTTGATTGTGAGAGAATTGGAGTTTCGGTTATTGGTTTGGAAGTTCCGCATGCACACGTGCACCTCATTCCAATTAAAGGAATATTTGATATGGATTTCTCTCAGCCTAAAATGAACTTTACTGCGGAGCAGTTCGAAACTGTTGCGCAAAAAATAAGAGAAAATATTATTTAATCCTTCCAGGATTGTTTTTCACAAAAGACTTCCAGCCAGAGTAAGCCTTATCATTTGCAATATCTGTTCTTTGCATTTGATGACAAACGGCCGCGGCCAAAGCGTCTGTAGCATCCAGTTCAATGGGCAGGTCCTTCTTCTTTAATATATTTCCAAGCATCGCAGCAACCTGTTCCTTACTTGCCCTTCCGTTTCCGGTAATTGATTGTTTTATGCGAGTTGGTGAGTATTCTGTAATGGGAATGTCACGATAAACTGCTGCTGCTATGGCCACTCCCTGGGCTCGGCCTAGTTTCAGCATACTTTGTACATTCTTTCCATAGAATTGAGCTTCTATCGCCATATGATCAGGCGCGTAGGTTTCAATCAAACCCAATGTTCTCTCAAATATACGTTTCAGCTTGGCCGCATGATTGGCTATTTTGTTCAGCTTAATAACTCCAGAACTCAGCAGCTCTATTTTACCGGATTCTACTTTTATAATCCCATAACCCATTACACTGGTTCCCGGATCAATCCCAATAATAACTTCTTCGCCCTTCAAATTGGATACTTTTGCTGGCCTTGATGTTCAGCTCTGCAAAGAAAAAAACTTTTAAAAGGTGGTATTCATTGATCCTCAAAACGACTATAGTTTTAGTCGCATTGGGGTATTTGATGGTCAAGCTATCCAAAGCAGCTTACCGTGAAAACCTGATATCGTATTTTGACGAACTGCATCAGGGAGATTCCTTATGGCTCCTGGTCGGGGTTGTTCTTCTCATGCCCCTTAATTGGTTTATAGAAGTGCTTAAATGGAAGCTTCTTATTTGTAAGATTGAGCATATTTCAATAACCAAAGCTATTTCGGGCGTTTTGGCAGGCACCTCAATTAGTATTTTAACGCCTAATAGAATTGGTGAATTCTTTGGGCGAGTCATAGTGTTGGACAGTCACCATCGAGTGCAAGGCTCCCTGATGACTGTTCTCGGTAGCTTGGCTCAACTGATTGTCACCCTGCTATTGGGTGGGTTGGCCTACCTTGTTCATATCTTTAGCTCGACAAGTAGCGAAATGACGTCTTATGCTTTTTATGTAGGAGCTCAGCTGTATGTTGTTTTAGCCATAGTTGTAGTTGGAGCTTTTCTAAGCAGTGGAGTGCTTTCAATTCTTTTGAGCCGTTCAAAATTCTTAAAGCAGCGGTACAGTAAATACATCGGGATATTTGAGTTATATCGACCAACAGAGCTTTTTAAAGTTCTGAAATACAGTTTGCTGAGATATCTTGTCTACGGTCTTCAACTATTTTTAATGCTTCAATTCTTTCAAGTTCACCTTTCCATATTTGAAGCTATTACAACCATCCCGTTATACTTTCTGACACTTACAAGCATTCCTTCCGTTGCACTTGCAGAACTGGGAATCCGTGAGGCACTTTCCATTGGATTTTTTTCTGACCTTTCCGAAAACATCGTTGGTATTGTAGCTGCTTCATTCTTCATCTGGTTGATAAACCTCATGATACCGGCCATAATGGGAGGAATAGTATTGATCAGAACAAAGATATTTTCATGATTACAACGTCATTTCTGATCTTATCTTCATTTATCCTCACATTCTATGTTTCATTCATGTTCTGGCTGATATTGGGATCTAATAGTAAAGGTCAGAATTCATCAAGTCAGATAAAGTCTCCGGATGTTACGATTATTATTCCTTTACATAATGAAGTCCAAAGAATTCACCGCCTTGAGGTCGAATTAGATCGCCAGGATTATAAAGGTAATTGGAGGGTGATAATGGTAGAAGACCATTCGGATGATGGCACTTGGGCCCGCTTAAGACAAGTAAAAAGTCAAAAAATTCAAGTACTAAAATCCAGAGGAAGAGGTAAGAAAAGAGCTATTGAGACCGGGCTACTCGCCGCAGAATCGGATTGGGTTTTGACACTGGATGCTGACTGTTCTATTTCCCCTGGTTGGCTTTCTGCCTGGGCAGAATACTTCAGTATGGACAAGAAGATGATTTTGGGGAGTGTATTTAGCCGTCCTGAAGGGACCTTTCTTGCCGCATTGCAGTATTTCGAATCTGCAGCCCTTTGGACCACCACAGCGGGTTCAGCCAATCTCAGATATCCTCTGAGCTCAAGTGGTGCCAATCTGGCCTATCAAAAAGAAGCCTATTTTAACCTCAAACCTTATGAAAGCAACTGGCAACTCAATACAGGAGATGACATGTTTTTTATGTTGTCCATAAGATCCGGGTATCCACAAAGTATTGGAATAGCAACTGACCCAGATACGATCGTCATTACCGAACCGGGAAAGTCCTTTTCTGATTATTTGTCAGCACGCTCCAGATGGGCAGGTAAAGGAAAATATTACAGTGATTTCATCACAATCCTTTTGGGTTTGACCATTTTGTCTGCCTCAGTACTCTTTTACGCCTGGGTAATACTCCTGTTAATGAATATTCAAAGGCCTGCCATGTTTACATTCTTAGTAGTTAAATGGCTGGTTGATATTGTTATGATAGCTCGAGGTGATCGCTTGAATAAGCTTAAGTCTCAATGGATCTATTTGTTTCCTTCTTTATTTATTTACCCCTTCATTGTAAGCTATTCTGTTATTAATGGTTTTATCCGAACTCCCGGTCTAGAACAGAGCAA
The DNA here is from genome assembly GCA_003499525.1 of Flavobacteriales bacterium. Taxonomy (GTDB): domain Bacteria; phylum Bacteroidota; class Bacteroidia; order Flavobacteriales_G; family Salibacteraceae; genus UBA10426. Next base: position 3,233 of record DNTB01000080.1, on the reverse strand, counting down.
GAACGGACAGGAACACGACAGCACCCGCCATCATAATCGCTAAAGTGTAGGGCAGTATTTGTTTAGCCTTTAATCCTGTAATTGCAAGTAGCGGAAGAGCCCAAAAAGGCTGAAGCATGTTGGTTAATTGATCACCATAGGCAAAAGCCATGATGTTTTTGGACAGCGGCGCATTGAGCTCTGCACAGGCATCAATGATTATCGGAGCCTGTATGATCCATTGCCCACCTCCACTGGGCACAAAAATGTTTACAATTCCAGCCGAAAAGAAATTAAATATTGGGAGTAATGCCGGGGAGCCCCACGATGCCATGTGTTCCGAAAAACTGCTGATGAGATTCGCATCCTGCAATACCCCCATAATACCGAAATAAAGCGGGAATTGAATAAGTATGCCCGAAGCACCTTTGATGGCTTCATCGAGGGCGTTTGCGAAATTGGACAGACTTCGGTGCAGCATGAATGCCAATCCTAACAAGAGGAGGTTAATACTATTGGGTGTAAAAAAACTGGAAAGACCGATCTCCCTCATTTGACTTAATGAATAAATCAAAATGGCTACCCCAATGACCAGGGCAAACCAGGAGCTGTTATCCAGCCCATGACCTTCTTTGAGATCGGATTTTACTTCCTTTTTGATTTGTGGAATATGTTTGGATTTACTGGTTTTAATGGAAATCACAAGCAGGAGCACTGGAATGATTATGAGAAGTAACCCGTTGGCCGTTAAATTCATGGTGGAAAATACAGTTTGATCGAATGAGATATAGTCAGGGACATTTGTCGCATTACTGAGCGTTTCCAAATGACCTGGCTCTGTAATTTTTATGAGCGATGACCCCGAAAATCCACCGTGCCAAATCATAAGGCCACTATACCCGGCAGCTCCAATCAGGGGGTAGTTTATCGGAATACCTTTATTCATGGAATATTGAGCAACTTGCCGGGCGTAGATAGCCCCAAATATTAGGCCAAGGCCCCAGTTAAATAAGGACAAGAGCAAAGTAGAAACGGCGACGAGAACGACGGCCTGCTCATTCGTATGTATCCATTTCAAAGTGTAGGTGATCCATTTGTCGAACGGCCGGCTCAGCGCAACAACATGTCCAAGAACGAGCATGAGCATCATTTGCATAGCAAAAACCATCAATGGCGGATTCCAGAGCCCCTTGGCCCAGGAGTCAAGTAGGTTCGAATCGGTAGATGCGGAGCTGCTCCCGAAAATAAAAGCCAATAAAAAAGCGAGAATAGTGAGAACAAATGCCAAGCCCAGAGGGCTCGGCATTACATTTTTGTAAAAACTAACGATTTGGCGATCCAGCCGAAACATCAAAATGGAAGATCATCATCATCCTCTCCTATGGGCGGAGGTCCATCCGGAAGCGGCGGGTTCGGCTCGGATTGGCTTCCAGCCCCTGAGCTTTCAATTTTCCAGGCCTGAAGGTTGACATAGTAGTTTCCGTTGTATTCCCGACCCTTAACGTTAAAGAAAACTTGTACTTCATCTCCGGGTTTTACCGAGTCTAGAAGTGAGACCCGGTCCTGTATAACCTCCATTTTAATGTCTTGCGGGTATTGCTCCTGAGTAGTTAGCACAAATTCTCTTTTTCTGAATCCGCTGTCAAAGGTCATCAGGTCGTTGATAAGCTTTATTCGTCCATTTAATTCCATAATTATCCGTTGAATGTTAGTAATGCTTTCCAGGCTTCATCAACTTTCTTTTCTGCAAGCAATGCTTTGGCATGCCGATGCAATGCTGTTTTAAGTTCGATGGGATTGTCCTGAAAGTTCAAATGTATGTCGCTGATATCTAATAACTTGTATTCATTTACCTCCGATTCGTTTGGCATTTCCGGGCAGTTTGCCAATTGCGCTAAATCGTTTCCACTAAGGATTTGGGACTCTAGTATTTCTTTGGGGAGCTGATCAAAACCCATTCCTACAGGAACCGTTGGTTTTGCCACTTGAAACAGAGATTCTGTTCTTGTGGTGTTGTACCAGGCTCCACCCATTCTTCCAATAAGGTCGATTTTTTCCTGATCTATACGACCATCTTCGTTTAAAACTGATTTATTTACATGAAGATAGATTACTTCGCAAATGACAAGATTTCCTGCACCTCCTTTTTTACCAAGAGAAATCACGTCCAATACCTTACATTCCATTTGAACCGGCGATTCCGCACACCGGGGTGGTGAAATTAGTTTGGAGGGAAGCTCTGTTAAACCGGATTTGGCGAATTCGTTCACCCCTTTATCGTAATCAGAACTTGAGAGTGAAATTTGTTGGACTATTTCCCCGCTAACTGCGTTGATGACCACTTCACCAGTTTCCAAAACATTTTGGAGGGTATGTTTGGTGGTATTGCCCCGCACTCTTCGCGAAGGTGAAAAAATAAGTATTGGAGGATTGGCGCTGAATACGTTAAAAAATGAATAGGGACTTAGGTTTACTCTTCCTTTTGAATCTATCGTACTGGCAAGCGCAATGGGTCGGGGAGCAACAGCGCTTTGCAACGTGCCGATGACTTGAGCTGTTGTGGACAACTTAGGGTCAATTCCCAGATATTCTTCACTCATTTGGCAAATGTAGTTACTGCATTTTTTGGAGCAATCAATTGTAGTCACGGGTTATTAACGTTTTATTATTCCTTTATCGTTATATATTTGCGGCCCTGAATTGCGGGCGTGGTGAAATTGGTAGACACGCTAGATTTAGGATCTAGTGCCGCGAGGTGTGTGGGTTCGAGTCCCTCCGCCCGCACGGAA
>DNTB01000080.1:0-312 GCA_003499525.1 Flavobacteriales bacterium | reverse complement strand
GAGTCCCTCCGCCCGCACGGAATTCATAACCCGGTCTGATGGCCGGGTTTTTTATTGGGGTTAGTTGGGACGAGAAGTTTATCCTGAAGGCGCAGCTCGTCAGAGGAGTCCCTCCGCCCGCACGGAATTCGAGACCCGGTCTGATGGCCGGGTTTTTTATTGGTTTTAGGTGGGACGAGAAGTTTATCCTGACAGCGCAGCTCGTCAGAGGAGTCCCTCCGCCCGCACGGAATTCGAGACCCGGTCTGATGGCCGGGTTTTTTATTGGTTTTAGGTGGGACGAGAAGTTTATCCTGACAGCGAAGCACGTCA
>DNTB01000032.1 GCA_003499525.1 Flavobacteriales bacterium | reverse complement strand
AAAGCGGATATACATAAATATAGAATAACAAATATTTTTCTCTTCAAGTTCTGACTTTTCCAATCAGGATTTCTACATTTAAAAACCCTTTTAGGAGATAAATCTATATTTTTATTCGGGGCTCGGCTTTTCGGCTGTTGACAGCGCTTTACTCAAAAGAGAGATCAGATTAGAATGGGAAACAGATTTGTTTATCATTCATAACCCTGACGTTTCCATTTGGTTTGTCAACTTTGTACCATGTTTCCTTTGGACAAAACGCTACAGAGCTTTTCTTTCGCCCGGCTTTGGTCGATCTTATTCATTACCGCCTTTTTAACACTGATCATTCTTTTGAGCTTAGTTTTTTCCGTTGCCTATGTGAGTTCCATAACGATTGATTTTGAGCCAGAGTGGATTGAGAAATTTGTTGAATCCCTGATCGCAATTCTGTCTGGTGTTGCCAGCTGGTTTTTACTTCCCGTACTGATGCCCTTAATAGCTGGATTTTTTGAGGCAGTTGTAGTCCGAAAAGTGGAGAATGTTTATTATTCCGAAGTGCAGTCAGGTAGTGCAGAAACTTTTTGGAGTGACCTGTGGTACGATATTAAGTTTACCTTTAAAGCATTGATAATCAATATATTAATTCTTCCTTTTTATCTTATAGGTATTGGTTTTATCGTCTCCATTGTCGTCAACAGCTATTTGCTGGGTATGGAGTTTTTTGTCAATGTTGCGAGCTATGACGTGGGCAAAAGGAACGCTCGGGATCTATTTAATGAGAACCGGATTCCTGCATTGATCGGGGGCTTAGTTTTCACTCTGTTATCCCTGATTCCCGTAGTCAATTTGTTTGTTCCCATTTTCGCAATAGTCTGGATGGTGCACTTGTATCGGGGGTATATCCAATCAACTTAACTGATCGGCGTCAATTTCTTTTTTTAGAATGAAGCTAAATTCGAAGAAAGCCATCTTATGAATCGTTTTCTACTTTTTGCCATAGGCCTTATTCTTCCATTTCTCAACTGTGGACAGGCCACTTCGACGTGCAATGTTCCCCCTATTCTTTACGACAACTATGAATTGGACATCAAGCAAATGGCTATAGCCCGAATGCATCAGGTAGCTCCTGGAGATCTGGTTCATATTCGAATACCTCAGGTACATATTGATGATGTTTCTGGAAGATTGGCTGCCGTATTTAATACCATTCAGAGTATTCCGGAATCTGATTCGGTTTTCAATATTTATTGTGTTCATGATGCAAATGACTCTTATCAGTTGACAGGTAGGGTATTACTTCGAGTAGACACCAATGTAGCATGGACGCAAGCATGGAGAAACCTGATTATCACAACGGGTAATACATTCATTGATGATTTAATGACCAGATATAATTTGATTTTAGAAGACTATTACGATTGGTCATTTGGTCACTATGCTTTGCTGAGTTCAGATTCCATTTGGAATGATTATGCACTTATAGATAGTATGATTATGGACTCCGGGTTAATCAGTGGTTCCATAGACAATCTCATTGGAGGAGCTGGTAAAATTGAGTTTTCCGAGAATGCAGGTATCTGGATATTCGATTTCTATTTTGAGTTTAACGATTGTTTTGATGGTTGCGATAATTATAGAAAATGGAGTTTTCGGGTTAATCCGGATTGCTCGGTCAATTACCTCGGATTTAACGACTGGGGGGTCTTTGGAACGAGCCCATTACCGCCTTCAATCAATTGTAATTTGACTACTGCTATTTCCGGAAAACCCGAGAAAAATAGGGTCCGGGTTTTTCCAATCCCTGTTCTTGATCAATTGACATTTCAATGGGATCAACCCTATGAGGAAGTAGTTGTAGAGATCTTTGACGTATCGGGTAAGTTGTTGGTCAGAACTGAAAGAGATTACGCTGACATGATCAGAGTTTTTGCAAAGGATCTGAGCAGTGGGGTGTACTTGTACGGAGCTATTCATGAAAAAAAGATTAGCACGGGTAAATTTCTAAAACAATAGAAAGTCAGGAAGCTTTTGTTTTTTCAAATGCTATCTTGCTCTGGTAATTGATATGGAGTTAACACACCAAACACCAGATGCACACATTATCTTAGCGCGTTTTCGAAACATTTGAAATTTTCTTCAAATCATATTATCGCTTTAGTCCTAATTGCAGGCAGTGCTTTAAGGCTATTTAACTTCTTTGAAATTCCACTTACACATGATGAGCTTAGTGCACTGTTTCGTCTGCGTTTTGATGACTTTTCAGAATTAATCGAAAAAGGTGTAAAGGTTGACGGACATCCAGCAGGGGTGCATGTATTCCTGTATTTCTGGACTAAATTATTTGGTGAGGTTGCCTGGGTTATCAAACTTCCATTTACCATTATGGGAATTGGTTCTGTGTATTTGGTATACAGGCTTGGAATGAGGTGGTTTAATTCTTCAGTAGGGCTTGTTTCAGCTTCTTACGTAGCAAGTACTCAATATTTTGTTATGTACAGTCAAATTGCACGGCCCTATATAAGCGGATTGTTTTTTTCGATCGTCATGGTGCTTGCGTGGACTAATTTGATTGAAAAACCCGAACGGAATCTGTGGAAGAACACAGGCATATATGTCATTTTTTCAGCGCTGTGCGCATATAATCATCACTTCAGCATGTTGTTTGCTGCAATGGTCGGTATAACGGGGTTATTCTTTATTAAGGCTCAATTCCGACTTCATTATTTTCTTACCGGAGTAGCAATTTTTCTACTGTATGTTCCCCACTTAGAAATTCTCTTTACTCAAATGAAGATTGGTGGGGTGGAGGATTGGTTGAGCAAGCCCACTGCATTGTTTCCCTTTCATTATGTTACTTACTTATTCCATTTTTCTATACTAATGTTCGCAATCGCCTTCCTTTTATTTTTCATTTCAATTGCGAGAAGAAAGAAGACCAAACGAGTGCCAAAGATGCCGTTCGGGATAATTTCTATAGTCTGGTTTATCATCCCGATTGCAATAGGTTATATATACTCTGTATATGTAAGTGCGGTATTGCAGTTTTCGGTACTAATTTTCAGCAGTATTTTTATTTTTTTCTTTCTATTTGGAAGATTGAAGGAGCAGAGATTTGGAGTAAATCTTATTCTGGTATCCGTCATTTTGTCTCTTAGTGCGTTTTCACTTGTAGTTGAGCGTAATCATTACGACTTGTTTTACAACAATATTCATGAAAGGCTCTATGTGGATTTTGAAAGCTATCGAAATAGTCATGAAAAAGGCACTGGTTTCATATTCGAAAACCCAAAAATTGGCACATACTATAAACACTTCACTGGTGAAATAAATGGACTAAAGAGCTTGCCTTCAACAGATCAAAACTATAGCTCCTGGAAGCAGAGAATAGAGCAAATAGCGAACAGAAAGGACAGGGTATATTATGGCGAACTTTCCTCGACTGATCCGATAATTTTCGCTTTGCTGCAAAATTTTTACCCGCATGTCGTTTCGGAGAATCGTTACTTTACCGGATCTACGTATGTGCTTTCCAAAGAGGGGAAATCCAACAAATTGATATCGAATTTTTTTCAGGATTATGCAACATCAAGATGGACCGGCGTGAATGATGCACAATATCAAAAGGACTATTCAGATGGGGGAGATACCTATACTTTAACGCCTCAGAATGAATGGAGTCCTACATTTCAAATGTCATTATGGGATGAAATTAATCATCGAAACGATTTTATTTCTATTTCATTAGAAGTTAGTGGCCAAGATTCATTGGAAGAAGTATTTCTTGTCGGTGAACTTAAATGTGGAGCAAAGACCTTACATTGGAGCTCTACAGAATTTTCACAATTTAATTCTGATATTACAACCGGCGGAGCTTGGAACCGCATTTATCATGTCTTGAAGTTATCGGATATTGATTTTCCCATTTCTGATGTTATATGTAAAGTTTACATATGGAATAAGGGGCACAAGCATGTTCGGTTTAGAGATTTTAGAGTAGAAAAAAGGTCAGGAAACCCAAAAGTCTATGGATTATTTGAGCCTTTTTGAGGTCAGTTTTGCCGTCTAATGTAGTGTTCAGGCTAATAAAATGAAAGTTGGCAAACTTGGCACGCTAATTTGAAAGTCGGCTGTGGTATCGATGTCCGAAGATAATCCTATCTCAATTACATTCAGTTTCGGGGAACATATGTTTGCGACTCTGCAGGGATGGCCTCCTTTCAGTCGGCGATCCTTTATGGTCCGTACAGGGAATGCATCCCGATTCCGTAATTTTTGTCGGTTATGGATTGAATCATCACAGCTTGAAGTTCTGAGGCAGGGATGGCCTCCTTTCAGTCGGCGATCCCTTATGGTCCGTACAGGGAATGCATCC
>DNTB01000015.1 GCA_003499525.1 Flavobacteriales bacterium | reverse complement strand
CAAAAGAATATGGCGAGGTAGCTCAGATGGTTAGAGCGCAGGATTCATAACCCTGAGGTCGCGGGTTCAATTCCCGCCTTCGCTACAGGAAAAACCGGATTGCAGAAGCATTCCGGTTTTTTTTCGGCTAAGCAGGGCAGTTGGTTTCGATAATTTTAGTTCTTAAGAGATGTCTTAATGACTTTTTACGACTGAACCGCTAATTAGTACCTTATCAATTGGATTAATCCCAAAATAATAGGGTAAATATGCAATGGAATCCATGGGTTTTGTAATGCTAAGATTGGCCTTCTTTCCAATTGTGATACTACCGAAGGAATGATCAAGATTCATGGCGTATGCTCCATTGATAGTTCCGGCATTTATGGCTTCTTCAGGTGCAATTCTCATTTTGATGCACGCGGCGGAAACCACTTGATTCATATTGCCCGATGGAGTTGAACCTGGATTGAAGTCTGTCGCCAGGGCAATTGCAATATTTTGATCTATCATTTTTCTCGCTGGAGCGTAAGGAATACCGAGGAAATAGGAACAATTGGGAAGTAAACCTGCGATGGTTTTTTTTCCACGCAGTGCTTCGAAGTCTTCTTCATTCATCTCTTCCAAATGGTCTACCGATAGCGCATTCTGATCGACCATGGCCCTTATCCCTCCGAAGGCATTGAATTGATTGACATGCACTTTTGGGATGAGTCCATAAGCTTTTGATGCTTCCATAATTTGAGCGGCATCATCGATGTCGAAATATCCTTTTTCTATGAAAATATCGACAAAATCCGCTAATTTTTCATTGTGGATTTCAGGAAGCATTTCATTGATAATCAGATTAATATATCCTTTTTTGTCGTTTTTAAATTCGGATGGTAGGGCATGAGCACCAAGGAAGGTAGACCTTACTTTAATGGGGTGTTTTTTGTCCAGTTTTCGAATTACTCTAAGCATTTTTAGTTCAGATTTAACATCCAAACCGTAACCTGATTTAATTTCAACGGCACCAGTTCCCATTGCCAGAATTTCATCTAATCGTTTTAGTGCACCTTCAAGCAGTTCCTCTTCGGATGCATTTCGGAGTTTTGTTGCTGAATTCAGAATACCTCCCCCTCGTTGGGCTATTTCCTGATAACTCAGACCGTTGATCCTGTCGACAAATTCCTGCTCTCGGCTTGAGGCATAAACGATATGCGTATGTGAATCACACCACGATGGAAGGACTATTCTGCCGCTTGCATCAAGATGGATATCTGCGGCATAATCCGAAGGTAGTTCCCTCATGCAACCGTAATCTGCTATTCTATCGTCTTTGATGAAGACAAAGGCATTCTTTATTTCATTTAATGACTTCAGTGCAGACCCTCTTATAGGAGCCGAGGTGTTTTCGAGGATGCCTGCCAAAATCCCAATGTTTTTAATTAGGGTATTGCTCATTTAAATTCTTCAAGTATTTGCTGATTGCTTTCCAGTTTTTGATTCAATTCTTCCCAGGTCGCCATTTGGCGTTCAAGATCCTGAGATAACTCTGCATGTCGGAAGAAAATATCTTTGGAGTAGTCCCCGGACTCTGAATTCATGGTAGTTTCCAGTTGCGCAATTTCCTTTTCCAGTTTCTCAATTTTCTGTTCCTTTTTCTTAATATCTGATCTTAGCTTTCGTACTATTTTACTGGCTTCTTTCTTTTTTTCGTAGTTCAATTTCCCTTCAGAAGGGGCTGCTGAATCTTTTGATTTTATTGTTGTGCTCTTTTTCTCGGTAAGTTCAAAACTCCTGAAATCCGAGGCTTCCTTTTTATTCAGAAACTCATTGATGTCACCTGGATATGTTTTTGTTTGTCCATCATCGATTTCAATGGTTTTATTGGTAAGTCCGTGGAGGAAATCACGATCATGAGAAACAATAATGAGTGTACCGTTATATTGAATTAGTGCTTCTTTAAGACGCTCTTTGGACGGAATATCAAGGTGGTTGGTGGGTTCATCAAGTACCAGGAGATTTGCGGATCTCAGAAGCATGCGCGCCAGGGCGAGTCGGGATTTTTCGCCCCCTGAAAGCACTTTTACCTTTTTGTCCGTATCCTCACCAGAAAAGAGAAATGCCCCTAATAGCCCTCTTAGTTTTGCAGGGTTGACTATATCTCCTTTTGCCTCTTGTTCCAGAGTCTGGAGAACGGTCAAATCCGGATCCAATGTATTTTCCTGAATCTGAGCATAATAGTTGAGCCCAACATTATGTCCTAGTTCTACTTTTCCCTCATGATCCAGATTTTCACAAAACAACTTAACAAAGGTGGATTTGCCAGCTCCGTTTTTCCCCACAAGAGCTACTCTGTCCATTCTATGGACTTCAAGGTTAATGTTTTCAAAAACCTTCTTACTTCCGAATTTTTTCGTTGCATCGTCGGCCTTTAGGACCACTTTGCCTGATCTTTTCGCATCCGGGAATCTAAACTTTATGGTGCTGTGGTCTTCAATATCGATATCGACGGTTTCAAATTTTTCCAGTTGTTTAAGCTTTGATTGAACCTGCTTTGCCTTGGTGTTTTTATATCGAAATCTCTCAATAAATCTTTCCTGTTGCCGGATATAGTCCTGCTGGTTCTTCAGAGTTCGTTGCTGCTGTTCAATCCGCTCTTTTCTTAGCTCCGTAAAATGAGAATAAGAAGCTTTGTAGTCGTAGATCTGACCTTTAACGATTTCAATGGTTCTGTGGGTAACCCGATCTAAAAATTTTCTGTCGTGAGATATGGTTAGTACTGCTCCCGGATAGTCCTTCAGAAAATTTTCTAACCAAATGATAGAGTGGATATCCAAATGATTGGTAGGCTCATCGAGCAGAATAAGCGAAGGCTGCAAGAGAAGAATTCTCGCTAACTCTGCCCTCATTTGCCATCCGGCGCTAAACTCGCTAAGCGGTCGGGTAAACTCTTCGCGTTTGAATCCCAAACCTGTTAGCAGTCTTTCAGCCTGCGACTCAATTTCGTGCAGGTTGAATTGATGTATTTTATCGTGATACTCGCTCAGATCATGGGTCAGTTTGAGGTATTCATCGCTTTGGTAGTCATCTCTATTAATGAGTTGATTTTCAATGTCATGCACTTTTTTCTCCAAATCTTCAATTTCCCTTTTTACCGTCATTACCTTGTCCAAAGGAGTTGATGAATCATCAGGTTTCATTTCCTGAGGAAGGTACCCCAGGGTAACGTCATCGTTGCGGGTAATACTCCCCTCATCGGGGTTTTGCAAACCCAGAATTAATCTGAGCAGCGAGGTTTTTCCAGCTCCATTCTTGCCAACAAGGCCTATTTTATCGCGCTCGTTGATAACAAAAGAGATATTCCTAAACAGCGGAATACCTGAATAAAAGACCGAAACGCTGTTAATGCCAACCATAAAGAGCTGCAAAATAAATGAGATTATTAGAACCTGCATGACCGGAATATCCCAAAAGGTTTCTTGTACTTTTGGCGAAAATCTTTAAATGAAGCAATTCGTACTGTTTTTTCTGATCTTGCCCCTTTGGCTTTCGGCTCAGATTAGTTTTACACCTGCCAGTCTCAATTTTGGAGATGTAAATAATCCAGAAAAAGATAGTGTACTTCTGACCATACAAAACGATTACGATACAGTTGTTTCTGGAGCTATTTCTATTCGGGATTTTTATAGTGAACAAGTTTTTAGCGTGGATGTCGCTACGGTTGTAATTCAGAGCAGCAGCTCAGAATCAGTTTGGGTATATTTCGAGCCCGAACATAACATTGAGCACCTGGCGCAATTGGTTTTTGAATCGAGCTATCGCGGAGATTATTTGGTTGAACTTCGAGGAAATGGCAAATTTTCAAACTACTATTCTTCCACTTTCAATTTAGAGGGTGAACCGCTGAAAACAGAATTGGGCAATATCATTTCCAATGGTTTTTCTCCGGGTACTTATAACTCGGCCCGCGACGAGATGTACATGGTAATCGACAATCAAAAAGTGAATGGTCAGGGAGCTTCTGTGAACACACTTGAAGGAGTCTACACCGGAGATTTGGCCACAAACTATAGCGACCGTCAGGCTGCACAGGGCCAGAGTTTTAATACGGAACATACTTTTCCGCAGGGGCAATTTAGCAGTGCAGAGCCAATGAAGTCTGACTTATTCCATCTCTTCCCGACAAAGCAGTTTGCAAATAGTTCCCGGGGTAATTTTCCTTTTGGTGATGTGGTATCCAATAGCTCACCTGTAGGTTCAGGAGGCTCGTTTACGGGGAATGATGCGCAGGGAACACAAGTTTTTGAGCCCCGCGATGAGCAAAAGGGAAGAGCGGCAAGAGCGATGTTTTATTTCGTATTAAAATATCAGAATTATAACGGATATTTAGATGCGAATCAGGAATCTGACCTGCGGCAGTGGCATTATGATTTTTTACCTGATCAGGAAGAAAAGAAGAGGAATAACGACATTTTCGCATTCCAGAACAATCGAAATCCATTTATAGATTACCCCCAGTTTGCGGACCGAATGAACTTTATTGGAAACGCGGTTGTACCGACCGATATATACGATTTATATAGTTCTCAGGAAATTGATGTTCAAAGCAGTACTGCAGATACGACCATAACAGCCGTTATAGAGAACCGGGGAAACACGCCTATTCAAATCCTAACTGCATCAATAATAAATTCCTCCGTATTCTTTTTAAGAAATAATCCGACCGGAGCTACATTAGCACCTGGAGAAGGAGTAGAGATAAAGGTCGGATTCACCCCTCAAAGCCAGGTTACCATTACGGATACGCTTCGGATTACAACCGATATTCCGAGTGCAAACCTGGCTGTACAGGATGTGCTGTTGTCCGGAAGCTGGATGAATTTAAGTACTGATGATATTGAAATCAATGATCGATTGTTGGTTTTTCCGAACCCAACAACTGATATGATTTACCTCAAAAATGCGAGAATAGGTGGCATCGTTTCAATTTTTGATGTTTCGGGCACGCAGGTTCTTCAAATCCTTGTAAAGGATCCTTTACAAATGATCGATATCAATGACCTTCCGGCGGGAATGTATCTGATCCATCATCAAGCAGATGGAAAACCGGGCGATTGGACCAGCGTTATTATTCAATAGAATTGATTGGAAAATTTTTCGATAGTTGCTTGCTATCTATATCTACCGGCAATTTATGCTTCCACCTCTTGTGCGACCACAACCAAATAGAGGGGTTTTCCAGAATATTCTTTTCCAGAGCTTTTACATGAAGCTCTGTTAATTCTCCATATTCAGTCTGGCCGGAATGGTCATGCAAGAGTTCGAACCGAACGCTATAATATCCCCTTTTGACTTTGTTCAAATGCGCAAATACGAGAGGGTAATCATATTTTCTGGCGAAAAACTCAGGCCCATAGAAAATGGGAGTATTTTGGTTAAGGAATCTCATCCAATACGCCTTTTCAGGAGAGGGAGCCTGATCTGCAATTAAGATAAGGGCAGTTTTCGTTCCTTTTTCAAAATAATTGCGCATTACGTTTCGAGTTTCCTGTACAGGAGCTAATTCAATTCCTGACTTACCGCGATAATGGTTCATAAGGTCTTCAATAACCTTATTCTTTAAAGGTTTATAAATTCCAATGGGTAATTGCTTGATGTATGCACCAGATGTGGCGGCTACATACTCCCAATTGGCCATATGTCCGATGACAATTACAACAGATTTGTTTTCATTCGAGAGCTTATCAAGTATTTCGGAATTCTGGTATTCTACCCGCTTATTTAAAGGTTCGATGTCAATGGTGATCACCTTAAATGATTCTACCATTAAATCAGCCAGATGCCTGAAGAATTGGTGTGAGAGCTTTTTGATTTCCTCAGGAGATTTTTGAGGAAATGAATTTTTCAAATTGTTCAAAACCACTTTTTTTCTATATCCTATACCTCTGAAAAGAACCCAGTATAAGAGATCGGCTACACCATATAAAAACCAAAAGGGGAGTCTCGAGAAAACCCTTATAATGAATACAATTACCTTACTCATCCTATTGATCGTTGTAGTTAAATTGAATAATCTGTCATTCTGCAGTTACTTTAAACTCACTGGTGGTGTGAAAAACCAGGTCTGGATAATCTCTTCTTGCCATATCAAGCAGAAAAGGAGACTCTGCGAGAAAAACCCAATTATCGTCTTTGTCCTGGACTATATTTCTACTCTTAATGCGGAGAAAATCATTCAACTGTTCCTGATTATCGGTAGTTATCCAGGTAGCTTTGTGGAATGGAAGGCCTTTAAAATTGCACGAAGCTCCATATTCATGTTTCAAGCGATATTGAATTACTTCAAACTGGAGGTCTCCGACGGTACCCAATATTTTTACGTTTCCGGGTTGCCTTATAAATAATTGAGCGACCCCTTCTTCGGTTAGCTGTAGCAAGCCTTTTTCCAGTTGCTTGGTTTTCATCGGGTCTTGATTTTGAACCTCTCTGAACAACTCAGGTGAAAAACTCGGAATTCCTTTGAACATAAATTCCTTGCCGTCGGTCAGCGTATCGCCGATTTTAAAATTCCCTGTGTCATAGAGTCCGACAACGTCCCCAGGAAAAGCTTCTTCAACTACCAATTTTGATTGTGCCATAAAGGTATATGGGTTGGAAAATTTGAAGTTTTTTCCAGCCCTCACATGTTTGTAAAACGTGTTCCTTTTGAAGGTGCCTGAGCAAACACGTAAAAAAGCCAGTCTGTTTCTGTGATTAGGATCAAGGTTTGCGTGAATCTTGAATATGAACCCGCTGAAATCTTCTCTTTCAGGCTCAATATCTCCCTGATTTGTTGGACGGGAAAGTGGGCTAGGGGCTAGCTCTATAAAAGATTCTAAAAGTTCTTGCACACCGAAGTTATAGAGTGCCGAACCGAAGAAAACTGGAGCTATCTGTGCTTTTTCATATTCCTCAGGTTCAAAATCATCATATACACCTTCAATCAATTCCAAATCTGACCGTAGTACTTCGCCCTGACTACCAAGAATATCATCAATTTGCTGATCATTGATATCTGTTATTTTGACAATATCTTTTTCAATTTCCGTTTTGTTAGAATCGAAAAGGTTCAGTTCCTGCTTGTGAATATTGTACACTCCTTTAAAATCTGCTCCTATCCCAATCGGCCATGCAAGTGGTCGCACTTTAATATCTAGCTTTTCTTCGAGTTCATCGAGCAGGTCAAATGCATCTTTTCCTTCGCGGTCGAGTTTATTTACAAAAATGAGCACGGGAATATCCCTCATTCGGCACACCTCCATGAGCTTTTCGGTTTGCTCCTCAACTCCATTCGCCGCATCTATTACCAGGATGACTGAATCTACTGCTGTTAAGGTACGGTAAGTGTCTTCTGCAAAATCCTTGTGCCCGGGAGTATCCAGAATGTTGATCAATTTACCGCCGTACTCAAAAGTCATTACCGACGTAGCTACTGATATTCCCCGTTGTTTCTCAATTTCCATGAAGTCGGAGGTGGCGGTACGTTTAATTTTGTTGTTTTTCACCGCACCGGCAACTTGAATGGCGCCACCAAAGAGCAGGAGCTTTTCCGTGAGAGTTGTTTTACCGGCATCCGGATGTGAAATGATACCAAAAGTTTTTCGCTTGTTTATCTCTTCGCTTATATGCATCTTGAAAAATCGGTGGGCAAAAATAGTGATTTGGAAAGGGTTAAATTCTCAGACTGATTGAGGTAACTTGTCATTGAAGGTTAATGCCCCCTCTTCTTTCATAAAGTCTAAATTTGCGATCCTCAATGATCTTTACAATCCTTAATTATGGCAGACAAAATAACAATTGAAAATGGGATACTTAATGTTCCCGACCAGCCGATTATTCCTTTTATTATTGGCGACGGTACCGGCCCGGATATTTGGAATGCATCTCAACGCGTATTTGATGCAGCTGTTGCAAAAGCATACAACGGCGATAGAAGCATTGCCTGGAAAGAAGTACTTGCAGGTGAAAAGGCGTTCAATGAAACGGGAGAATGGTTACCAGAAGAAACGCTTGACACTATCAGGGAATACCTAATTGCAATCAAAGGGCCTTTGACCACTCCTGTAGGTGGAGGTATTCGTTCTCTTAACGTAGCACTACGTCAGATTCTTGATTTGTACGTCTGTCTGAGGCCAGTTCGCTGGTTTGAAGGTGTTCCTTCACCGGTAAAAGAGCCCGGTAAAGTGGATATGGTTATTTTCAGAGAGAACACAGAGGATATCTATGCGGGAATTGAGTTTGCTGATGGCGAGGCTGAAACAAGCAAAATGCTGGAGTATCTGAAAGTCGAATTTCCTGAAAGATTTAAGAAAATCCGTTTTCCCGACACCGTAGGACTAGGCGTTAAACCGGTATCTAAAGAGGGAACTGAGCGACTAGTGAAGGCAGCAATAGAGTATGCAATAAAGCATAAGAGGGAGTCGGTAACACTGGTACACAAAGGAAATATCATGAAATTTACCGAAGGGGCCTTCAGGGACTGGGGTTATGAATTTGCGGGTGAAGAATATGGAGCTCAAGAATTCGGTGGCGGTCCGTGGAGATCATTTGAAAAAGACGGTCATAAAATCATCGTAAAAGATGTCATTGCAGATGCTTTTCTACAGCAAATCCTTCTACGACCAGCGGAATATGATGTCATTGCAACTTTGAACCTAAACGGGGACTACATTTCCGATGCTTTGGCGGCAATGGTAGGAGGAATAGGTATTGCACCCGGGGCCAATATCAACTATGTAACAGGAGCGGCCATTTTTGAAGCAACACATGGAACTGCACCGAAATATGCTAATCAGGATAAAGTCAATCCGGGTTCTGTCATTCTCTCAGGCGCGATGATGCTGGAGCATATCGGATGGAATGAAGCGTCCGAACTGATTTACAAAGGTCTGGCAGGGGCAATTGCAAACAAGAAGGTCACCTATGATTTTGAGCGTTTGATGGAGGATGCGACATTACTCAAGACCTCAGAATTTGGCGATGAAGTCATTGCGAACATGTAGGTCTGTGTTTTGCTCTAATTGTAATAGGCACGAAGATTGATTAGGTTGCATAAACCTTAATTATCATGACGTTCAGAACGACATCAGTTCTTTTACTTTTCCTTGGGGCTCCACTTTTTTTTATGGGGTGTTCAGGATCAAAAAGCTATTCCAAAAAAGGTAAAAAACTTCAGGAAGCCGGGATGCATCATGAGGCCGCGGATTTCTTCTATCAGGCGTTGGTGCGTAATCCCACAAATCTTGATGCAAAGATTGGATTAAAAGAAGAAGGGCAATTTGTACTTGAAGAAGAGCTCAACAGATTCTACAAAGCCTATTCTGTAAAAAACGACAGGGAAGCTGTTTACAGTTATTTGGGCGCAAAGCGGTATTCTAAGAAAATGAGTGCTTTTGTCCGTCTTGAAATTCCCCCGTATTATGAGGAGTATTTTGAAGAAATACTTGACGTTTACCTTTTGCGCCGATATGAAGAGGCTGAAGATTTGATGTATGAAGAGAAATTTGAAGAAGCCCAGAAGATCTATTCAGAAATCAACACCCTCCGGCCAGGTTTCAAGGATGCAGGGATACAGAGCAATTTGGCTAAGGCTGAACCACTATACAGGTTGGGAGTAGCCTACTTTGAGCAGGGTAAATATCGAAAAACTTATGACCTTATGGATCAGGTTTTAAAACTTGATCCCCAGTATAAGGATGCCATTGATTACAAAGAGAATGCTCTGGAATTGGGCCAATATGTCATTGCTGTGATGGAATTCGAGGACAATACGAAAAAGGCCGGAACACTTAAAACTAAGGTCAGATCTTCTGTAATCAGCGAGCTGACTAACTCTAAAGATCCATTTATCCGTGTTATAGATCGTTCTAATATTGATGCCATTCTCAAAGAACAAAAGTTAAGTGTAACAGGAGTAACTGGAGGAGAAAGTGCCATTCAGGCCGGCAACCTGATTGGAGCGAATACCCTGGTCAATGGTAGGTTGCTTGCATACAGCAGCAACCCTGGTACGATACGCAGGCATACAAGACAGGGTTTTGAAGCCTACCGGGTAAAAAAGTTCAATCCAGAAACGGGAAAGAACTATTATGTTACCAGATATCGTAAGGTGGTTTATTACGAATACAAGGGAACTTCCTCAATGTCCGCTTCTTTTGAATATCAGATTGTAGATGCTGAAACCGGTGAAGTATTGCATTCAGATGTGGTATCTGAAACCAGGACGGACAATGTGAATTATGCTTCGTACAAGGGAAACTATCGGAACCTCTACGCAGGAAGATATAAGACTGCCTCGGGTGATTTTATAATCGGAGATAAGATTTACAAGAGTTCGTCAGATAAACGTGCTTTGGATGCTCAGTTCACTTCCCAGAAAAAGACCTTAAAGTCGACCAACCAACTTTCAGTAGAACTAAGTAATTCAATCTCTCAAAAAGTATCTCGTGGTATTACCAGCTATAATCCGGATTAACAATCTGATTTGGATAACACTTCTTGTAACCATTTGGATATCAGGGTGTAATTTATTCAAGAATTCAGTTGAAGAAGAAGTGATACGCCCATCATGGGTTCAAAGCCGACCCTCAGATGCATCATATTACATCGGTATTGGGGTGACCTCCAAAAAGACCAATCCCTTCGATTATTCAATGATTGCGCAGCGCAATGCTCTGAACGAAATTGCCGCTCAGATTGAAGCGAAGGTATCCTCTAATTCGATGCTTTTTTCCTTTGAGAAGGACACAGAATTTACGGATGAATACAAAGAGTTTATTCAGGTTCAGTCGAGTCAGCAACTCGCAAACTATGAACAGGTTGATGTTTGGGAGTATCAGGAAGAATATTGGGTGTACTACCGTTTGTCGAAGACTCAGTACCGTGCCGATCGGCAAAAAAAAATAGATGCTGCAGTAGATCGGGCAAAGATTTTAATTGAACAGGGCAATAAAAACCGTAACGAACGAAAATACCAACAGGCACTGCAGTCTTATTTTAATGCCACCGAAGTTCTAAAGCCTTTTCTTGGAGAGTCCATTCAGGCTGAGATGGAGGGGGAGCAGGTCTTTCTTGGAAACTATCTGATGAAACAATTTCAGGATATCAACAGTGATATTGAATTAAGGCCGAAAAGCAGAGAGATTGAGACCTACTGGGGATTGGGCACAGAGCGGTCGCAGCTAGAATTTTTCCTGGGCACAAAAGAGGGAAATGCTCTCGTGGATTTTCCATTGCGATTTGCCTATTCTGAAGGTCGAATTAAGCCCCGAACGGGAATAACGGATGTCAATGGAATGACTTCTACTGAAATCCCTAAGATGATAAGTACCGTTGAAAAACAAGTGGTCATGGCTAAAGTAGATTACGAAGAGCTCTGGAGGATGAAACATGACCAGGACGCGTTATTGCAATCTGTTCTTTCAAAATTGGAGGTTCCCAATGCCCGAATTCAGTTAAATGTCAATGCGCCAAAGGTGTATATCAATATTCAAAACAAGCAGCACAATTCTGCGCTCAAACCCGTCATCATTTCTGGTCTAAAGAAGAAGGGGCTGGGGGTGACCGCAACAAAAAGCAGTGCTCAACTCCTGTTCACCTTAAAATCTGAGATGTCTGAAGGAGCTCAGAATTACGGCATGTCTCAGATCGACTTTACTGGTCGATTGGAACTTAGTGACCTTTCAGGAAAGGTTATATACCAGGAAGATCTATCAGGTATTAAGGGGGTCAAAGACAATTACTCCAATGCCCGTAAGGACGCTATAGACCGCGCGGCCAGGCACCTGGAGATGAAATCCATTCCAAGGCTGTACCGCAGCCTGATTAAATAAAAAAAGCCACCTCATGATGAGACGGCTTCTTTTTGAATTGTAGTTTTTATCCTAAAAATTAAATCGCACTCCGGCGTTCAGCCAAAGGGCGCCATACTTGGAATTTGTTCCGATAAGATCGGCATACTCACTCGAGTATACATCAGACAGCCCGAATTCATACCCCAGATCAGCGAACAAGAAAAGAATGCTAACTCCTGCGCCTGCATTCCATCCAAAGATGGTGGAATTAAAATCATCTGTATCCAGACCTTCAGGATCTGAACTTGCAGAAGTGATGAGTTTGAGCGCTGGACCGGTAAATACTCTCAAGTTAAAAGAACCGTCATCTTCACCTAAAAGGGAGTATCCAACAAATACAGGTATGCGCAGACCCGCAAGACTTTGCGTAACATCTCCAAACCCTGCAGTGGATGAACTAAATTGCTGAGTCATGTTCCACCAGAATATCCCTGGTTCAACATAGAGCTTTTTTCCGATAGCCACAGAGCCTCCAATTTGCCAGGAGACACCCATATTGCTATCAAACCCAGAAGGTGCATCGGTCATCGTCGAAAAATTCACACCCAAAGCGGGTTTAATGGATATTTGCCCGAAGCTTATTGAGGCGAAGGCAATGATTGAAATAAAAAGTAATAGTTTTTTCATAATAAATTGTTTTTTTGGGTGTAAAAGTAAAATATGAAACATGCAGTACGGTGATATGACTATTAATTTTTCACTAAGTCTTGTTCATTATTAAGAATAAATCAAACCTTCGTAGTTATGAAAGTCACCTTCTTAGGCACGGGCACTTCACAGGGAGTTCCTGTTATTGCCTGTGAGTGTAAGGTTTGTAAATCCAAAGACCAGAAAGACAAGCGTTTAAGGAGTTCTGTTCTTATTGAGGACAATGGGGTGAGTATTGTCATCGATACAGGACCTGATTTTCGGCAACAAATGCTCCGCGAAGATGCGCGCAATCTGGCTGCGGTACTTCTCACACACGAGCACAAGGATCACGTGGCAGGAATGGATGACGTTCGGGCCTTCAATTTCACTCAGCGTCGTCCGATGCCTATCTATGCTGACCAAAGGACTCAAAAAGCTGTGCTCCGCGATTTTTACTATGCTTTCAGCCCAAACCCTTATCCCGGAGTTCCGCGACTGGATCTTATCGAAGTCGGATCAAGCCCTTTTTATATCGAACACCTCAAGGTAATTCCCCTGGATGTCATGCATCTTAAAATGCCGGTTAAGGCATTCAGAATCAATAATTTCACCTATGTTACGGATGCCAATTACATCGATGATGTGGAGATGGAAAAAATGATTGGAAGTGAAGTCTTGGTCATCAATGCATTGAAGAGAGAAAAGCACATTTCCCATTTCAATCTGGATGAGGCCATAGAGGTGATTAATCGAATAAATCCCCGTCGGGCATTTATTACCCATATCAGCCATCAAATGGGATTTCATAAGGAAGTTGCTTCCACTTTGGCCGCGGGTATTGGCCTTGCATACGATGGTCTAACTATTGAATTGTGAGAATCGGTTTTATCCGTAGGGCGACGTTTACGGCAATACTTATTCTGTTGGTTGAGCAATCGTTTGCACTTGTTCTTTCTGGTATAATTCAGAACACCAAAGGAGAACCTCTGGCCTATGCTTCTATTTATATTGAAGAGCTAAAAACAGGAACCACCTCTAACATTAATGGAAATTTCCGTTTGAATATTCCCTCAGGCGCATACAATCTGACTTTCAAATATGTTGGATATGAATCTAAAAGATTAAGAATTGAACTCAGGGGCAATAAGCGACTGGAAGTCACGCTGCAGGAAAGAGCCGTGCAGCTCAGAAGCGTTACGGTCAGGGCGGGGGATGAAGACCCGGCTTACCCAATAATGAGGAAAACCATAGCAAAGGCAAAGTATCATTTACATCAGGTAGATTCCTATACAGGTTTCGTCTATACAAAAGGGTCGGGTAGAATAAAGGATGCCCCTAAGTTCATTGAAAAGCAGTTGAAGAAAGAAGGGATGGACTCAACCACGGCATTCACCTCCGAAGCCTTAATCGAGCTGGAGTATAAAAGGCCCAATATCTATCGTGAACATTTTATTGCATACCAACAAACCGGTCAGGATATGGGTTTTGATCCCACGGGATATGTGTTTTTGAATTACTACCAGCAGGATTTACAAGGAATAATCAGTCCATTGTCGCCCAAAGCGTTTAATTACTATCGCTACAAGTATTTGGGAAGTTTTAGTGACAGTATTTATACTGTAAACAAGATCATGGTCATCCCAAACGCGAAAGGCTCCAACGTACTCTGGGGGACGCTTTACATTATTGAAGATTATTGGAGCTTACATACCATTGATTTAAACACTGAAGCTTCCGGAGTACATGTAAATCTGAAGGTTACTTTCGAGCACATTGAAAAAGATGCCTGGCTTCCGGTTAATCACGTCTTCAAGTTTTGGGGTAAGGTATTCGGTGTTGAATTTGAAGGGGAATATGTTGCGACCATTTCTGATATTGATATCAAGCTGAACCAGGAGCTCCTTTCATGGGTGAAAGAGGTTCCCCTGGAAGAAGAAATCCCGTCGCGTTCAAAAAGCTCCAGATCGAAAAAGGTTGAGCAACTCGAGATTAGCGGTAATGAGTTGAACTCAAAAAAGCTTCAAGAGGTACTAAAAGAATATGATAAAAAGGAGAAAGAGTCGGAGGAAGGCTTGGACTTCTTGTATGACTACACGGTTAAAATGGACTCCGTATCAGAGGGTTGGGACTCGGCTTTTTGGGAGAAAAACAGATCCGTTCCGCTTACGCAATACGAAGAAATTGGATACAGAAAACTAGATAGTGTTGCCGAATCCAAAGCAGATTCTAATGAGCAAAACAATTTCGGCTGGATTGGGGATGATGGAAAAATCAGGTGGAAGATAACCGATAGTCTTGAGGTTACATTTCCCATTTCTGCCTCATTTAACTCGGTGGATGGAGCAGTGCTTGGCGTGGCACCCGAAATGAACCTGACGATGAGAAACGGAAACCTGCTGCGTGTTCGACCAGATGTGCGATGGGCATTTTCAAGAAATACTCTGCTGTATAAGATGAATGCAGGATTATTCTTTGGACCCAAGCACCGTAGAGGATTGATCGCAGCTACCGCGGGCTCGTTTACAGAGCAGTTCAATGGGGATCATCCGATTTCAGAATTTGAAAACTCATTAACCACTTTATTCTTGGAGTCCAACCACATGAAACTCTGCCAGAAGGATTATTTCAGGCTTCATTTCAGGAAATGGATAAGCAAGAGTTTGTTTTTCGATGTTGAAGGTACTCATGCCTGGAGAAGTCAGCTCGAGAATACCACTGATTTTACCTTTATTAAATACCACGATAGAGAGTTCATTTCTAATGTTCCTGCGAATGGGGAGCTGGGAAATACAGGTTTTGAAAACCATACCGCCTTATTGGGAAAGGCTAAATTGACCTGGGTATCCGGACAAAAGTTTATAAGAAAGAACGGTGAAATACTAAGACTACGAAGGAGGGGAATAGCGTTAGGGATGCAATTCACTGCAGGTCAGGTCAGTTTTGAAGCTGAAGAAACAGCTTTTTATGCCCTCGAGTTGTCTGCCAATCAGAAAATCTTATTAGGAGGAAGGGGAGATTTTAGCTATAATATAAAAGCGGGGACATTTTTGGGCGATGCTCCTAAAGTATTTATTGATTATGCGCACACCATGGGAAACAGGGCTCCGTTTGCCCGAAGAAGACCCAACGAGCGATTTAGGTTGCTACCGTACTACGAGTACAGCACTGGGGAGTACTACATCAACGGTATGTTTAATATGGAGTTTAACAGACTGCTAATCACTCAAGTACAGTTCATCAGGCTGAGTGGTCTGAAAGAAAATGTATTTGTCAACCATTTATTGACAAGAGAGTCTGGATATTATACTGAGGTAGGCTATTCGCTGGAAAATATTTTAAGACTGTTCAAGCTTGAGGGGGCATTTTCATTTGATGAAGATGGAATCGTGTCTTCGGGAGTTCTCTTTGGGGTAAGTATAGACCTTGATTTGAGCACAGACTCCAGAGATTTTTAATCAGGCAAACAGAGCCTTGGCACCTTCAAGTATCATTTGAGCAGCTATTGACCCTACCACCAACCCCATTACTCGGGTCAGAATCTTTATTCCCTGTATACCGATGGTTCTTTTTACCAGGGTCATATTGGCAAGCACCAGATAATTGATAAAGCAGGCGATTACAATTGCAACAAGAACCGATATATAAGCTTCAATATTCTTTGAGGTGGCACTTAGGGTAATTAATGTAGTAGCCAACCCAGGTCCCACTATAACCGGAATGGACAAAGGGACGACAGAGATGTCATCCTGTTCCTGAGCTGCTGCCGTTTCGTCTTGTGAGTGGTTAACTCTTTTGGTCTGTCCGCTAACCATATGTAAGCCCATCATCATGAGAACAACTCCACCAAACACCATTAGAGAATGGGTGGATATCCCCAGGATGCTGAATATATAACTGCCTGCTAAAAAGGTAAGCAGCATTGCAACCAATGTTGCAATGGAGTTCCTACGAGCTATTCCTCTAACTGCTTTGCGCTCAGCATCATCACCTACAACCCCGAGCATAATAGCTCCTGCAGCCACGGAGTTCATAATGGTAATCAGCGAAACGGTATGATACAGCGCGCTGGAGACTAACGATTCGATCTCGATCAAGTGCTATGAATTGAGCGACTAAAGTAAATTAATTGGTCAGAATTTTGAGCGCTTCTGTGCGCGCCGATAAGGATACGATTTGACAGATACCGCATATTTTAAGGGAACCTGATCTAAACAGTTTTTTTTTATCATCAAATCATTCAGAAACTGCTTGAATAGCGTAATTATTATAGGTTTGTCGAAATTTAAATTTAGATCATATGAAGAAGTATTTACTCGCTATTATCGCGATACTATTAGTAGCTCCGATTTTTGCTCAGGAAGGACAACTTGACGAGAAATTCACAGATTACGTTATTGATACAGAAAGAAGAACGGTTTTCATGAATGCCATGAACCTTGATGAAAACGATAGCAAAATCTTCTGGACCATATATGATGAGTTTGAAGCTGAACTTAGCAAGCTGAGAGCGGAAAGTGTTGAAAACATAAGGGAGTTTGTTAAGGACTATCACACACTGACGAATGAACAAGCAGATAAAATAACCAAAAAATCTCTTGAACTTCAAAAGAAAAGGACTGCGCTGCGCTCAAAGTATTATGTCAAAATGTCCAAATCATTAGGAGCAATCACCGCTTCCAGATTTGTAGAGATCGATGACATTATAACTATGGCGATACGGCTTAACGTCGCCGACCAACTTCCATTAGTAGGCGATAAGTAATTTCATAAGGGAACTTTTGTTCCCTTTTTTATTTAAATACAATAAATAGTGTACTTTTGACACTAAGTAGTTTAGAGGATCTATAAAGTCAGAAGTCGAAAAATAAGAGTGCAGGAATATGGCAGAATCCAGGACCGACTTTAAGTCCAAAGGACTTGATAATGAACGGATAATCAAAGACTTATCAAATACCATTCGTGGCTTGTCCATGGATGCAGTACAAAAGGCAAACTCAGGTCATCCTGGAATGCCGATGGGTATGGCAGAGCTGGCCTCGGTTCTCTGGAGTGAGTTTCTTTCGTTCAACCCTGAGAATCCGGAGTGGATAAATCGGGACCGATTCGTACTTTCAAACGGGCATGGCAGTATGCTTTTGTATAGCGTTTTGCATTTATTTGGTTATGACTTCAGCATTGAAGATCTTAAAGACTTCCGTCAATTTGAAAGCAAAACACCGGGTCATCCTGAGGTGGATCAAAAACTTGGAGTAGAAACTACCACCGGCCCTTTAGGCCAGGGAATAGCCAACGCTGTCGGAATGGCCATTGCTGAAGCGCATTTGAACGAGAGGTTCAAGAGTCAGGATTGGAGCCCTATAGATCATTTTACCTATGTATTTGCCGGCGACGGTGACTTAGAGGAAGGTATATCTCATGAATGCTGTTCTTTAGCCGGTCATCTACAGTTAAGCAAGCTCATTGTTTTGTTTGACGATAACGACATTACTATAGATGGATCCATTGGTTTGTCCAGCTCCGATCAGGTTATTAAAAGGTTTGAGAGCTACGGTTGGCATACTTTGAACATTGATGGACATGATCACCGGGCAATCAGAGAAGCCATAATTGAAGCTCAAAAGTCCGATCAGCCGTCTTTAATAGCCTGCAAAACGACAATTGGTTTCGGGAGCCCAAATAAAGCGGGAACATCGTCAGCCCATGGCGAACCTCTTGGTCTGGAAGAACTTGTCAAAACCAAAGCTGCTTTGGGTCTACCTGAACAGGATTTTTGGGTTTCTGATGAGGTTAAAGATTTCACAAAAGAAATAGCCCTGGAAAAGGCAAAAGGAGAAGCCATTTGGGAGGAGAGGTTTAATATTTGGTCTAAATCAAACCCTGAACTGAATGCCGGGTTAATGCTTATGATGAAGCAGGGTGGGATACCTGATGATTTGGAAATGCCGGATTTATCCCAGTTGGGATCTATGGCCACCAGAGCAGCCTCAGGAAAGGTACTGGACAACATTTTCAAACAAATTCCTGGTTTATTTGGAGGTTCAGCAGATCTGACACCATCAAACAAAACCAAAGCTGCTGGCTCTGAACCTTTTACTGCTAAAAACCGAAAGGGTCGTTATCTGCATTATGGGATCCGGGAGCACGCCATGGGAGCCATTATGAATGGTATGACACTTCATGGAGGAATCATTCCTTACGGGGGTACTTTCTTCGTATTTACCGACTACATGAGGCCCGCAATGCGTATGGCGGCCCAAATGGGGCAGCGAGTAGTATATGTTCTAACTCATGACTCCATAGGGTTAGGCGAAGATGGACCAACTCATCAGCCCGAATCTCATTTAGCCTCCTTGCGCTCGTTACCGAATATGACGGTCATACGTCCTATGGATAATGAGGAGACTGCGCAGGCATGGAAGCTTGCACTACAGAACAATGCAGGCCCTACTGCATTAGTACTAACACGCCAGAAGGTAACGCAATATGATCGAACTTCTGAAGGTATGAGCGGAGCAGAAAACGCACAAAAAGGTGGATATATCCTCCAGGAAGATGAGGGGTATCAGGTTGTTCTAGCGGCAAGCGGTTCAGAAGTAGAATTGGCTGTTGAGGCCAAAAAGGAGCTGAATACTCAAGGCATCAAGGTTAGAGTAGTGAGCATACCCAGTATGGAGTTATTCGATGCTCAAAGCATTGAATACCGTGATTCTGTTTTCAGCCCAGACGTTCCAATGTTGGCGATTGAAGCAGGACCGGCTATGCCATGGTACAAATATTTCACTAACAACGGGGCAATTCTGGGCATGGATGGCTATGGAGCTTCTGCACCTGCCCATGTACTTTTTGAAGAATATGGATTTTCAGTTAAAAATGTCGTAAATATCATTAAATCAATACTTTAAACATGAGAAAATTAGCAATTAACGGTTTTGGTCGCATTGGTCGATTGGCACTGCGCAATCTATTGGATGACCCGAATGCCGAGGTAGTCGCCATAAATGACTTGACAGATGCCAAAACATTGGCACATTTATTCAAATATGATTCCGCTCACCGCAGCTATGCTGGTGAAGTGTCATCGGAAGATGGGGCAATCATCGTGGATGGAAAGAGAATAGCTTGTTATTCTGAAAGAGACCCCGCAAATCTGCCATGGGCGAATGACGGAGTGGAAGTTGTTCTGGAATGCACAGGTGTTTTTAGAACTCGCGAACAAGCGGGCAAGCACATCGATGCTGGTGCGAAAAAGGTCATTATATCTGCTCCGGCTAAAGGAGGAGATGTTCCGGCAGTTGTTTTGGGTGTCAATGACGATATCCTCAAAGAAACTGATGTCGTAATCTCTAATGCATCTTGTACCACAAATTGCCTTGCTCCTGTGGTGAAAATCATTCAGGACAACTGGGGAATTAAGGAAGGGTTCATGAATACAATCCATGCATATACCATGGATCAGAGGTTGCATGATGCTCCGCATAGCGATTTGAGGAGAGCCAGGGCGGCAGCTGAGAATATCGTTCCGACTTCAACAGGAGCTGCAAAAGCAGTGGGCAAGGTTATCCCAACAGTTGCCGGTAAAATTGAAGCTATAGCCACACGTGTTCCTGTAATTACCGGGTCTCTTGTGGATTTGGCAGTAGTGTTGGACGTTGAGAATATGCCAACAGTAGAAGAGGTAAACGCGAAATTTAAAGAAGCTGCTGAAGGTCCGATGAAAGGAATCCTAAAGTACGAGGTGGCACCTATCGTATCGAGCGATGTAGTGAGCGATCCTCATTCTTCCATTTTCGATAGCATGTTAACAAAAGTTCATGGAGGAATACTCAAAGTGGTTAGCTGGTATGATAATGAAGCCGGTTATGCCGCCCGAATGGCAGACTTAGCGATGAATTTATAAATACAACTATACATAACATCGAGCCCGCGTCAGCGGGCTTTTTTAGTTTTCATAAACATGAAAAAGCTACTTATTCTTACTGTTTTAACTTTTCTATCCGTGAATCTTCTCGCACAAATTGATTCACTAATAACAATTAAAGGAAATTCTTTAGTAGGTGAAATCAAAGGGATGGACCGAGGAGTGCTGTCCATAGAAACCGATTACAGCGATTCAGATTTTAAAATTGAATGGGAAGGAATAACACAAATCTATACTGAAACGGTATTCATAATTACGCTATCTAATGGAGAGCGATATTATGGACCTTTGAAGAGTGAGAATGATTCGAGCATTCAGATCATTGACTCTGAGGGAACTGTTCTAATCCCGATTACGGAGGTGGTGCACCTTACTTCAGTAGAGCAGGGGTTTTGGAGCCGACTTTCACTGGAGATTGATTTCGGTTTCAGCTTTGCGAAAGCTAATAATATGCAACAATACAGCACGCGAAGTTATATTGGGTACACCACTCAAAAATGGATGTTAGATGGATCTTACAACCAGGTGCGAACGTCGCAGGATAGTGTTGAGACCATTCAAAGAACGGATGCGACATTCAATTTCACCTATATCTTTCCAAAGGACTGGTATGCAAAAGCGGGTATCTCTTTCCTTTCAAATACGGAACAGAAACTTGATTTACGTACTACTGGAAAGCTAGGTATAGGTAACTACCTTATCCATTCGAATTCGTCCTATTGGGCTTTTGAAGGTGGGGCAGCATACAATAATGAAAACTTCGCTGGAGAGAGCGATGATCGCCAGAGTTTTGAAGGGTATTTGGGGACTGAACTCAATATGTATGATGCCGGTGATCTTTCACTGCTCACCAAACTGTATGTTTATCCGAGTATTACAGAATCGGGCAGGGTTCGTGCAGATTTTAATTTTGATATCAAGTACGATCTCCCTAAAGATTTGTACATCCGCCTCGGATATTCGCTTAACTATGATAATCAGCCCATTGAGGGTGGTTCTGATACGGATTACACTTTACAAACTGGTATTGGTTGGTCATTGTAATTGCATGCCGTTCCTCATTTTTAGTTCATACCAATACCAGGCTTTTTAGTTCTTTGCGGTTAAAACCCGGATTATGAAACCAGGAGGCCTCGCTTTATTTCTATTGTTTTTAGCACAAGTAGCTGTTTCTCAGGAAGAAGAGAGCTATAAAACGATTTTTAAAAGTAACAGAAACCCTCGTGTTTCAGGATTTGGAGGTCTCATAAACGAGATTTCTGGTTTGGATGGGAACGTTACTCACCAGATCGGTGCAGAAGGCGCTGTTTTGCTTAATCAATCAATCTTTATAGGCTTGTACGGGCAGGGTATGACTACCTTACCACTATATGACATCACCTATTACGATGAGAGTATAGATCTAAATGTTAACGAAAAAATGAGAGTAGCATTTGGTCACGGAGGGGTTTTAGTGGGAGGGATACTAAGACCCAATAATGCTGTTCATTTCGGGGGTTCTGTTCGACTAGGATTCGGGGCATACTCCTTAATCCCTGACGTTTTAAGAGGAAACAACCCCGGCAACGACCCCAACTACTATCTGCGGTTTAACGATTTTGTTTTCCTGGCAACTCCGCAGATTGAAGCTGGAATCAACATTTCATCCTGGTTTAGGATCAATACGGGTATTGGATACCGCTTTGTAGCAGGTGTTGATAATAAATACTACGTTCAGGAAGGCGGCTTTGTACTTGTTGAAAGACCATTTTTCGAATCCGACGCGTTCAATTCACCGACTTTCCAGATCAGGTTGCTCTTTGGAGGGTTCAGATAGGTTTACCAAAGGGAGGATTCCTCAATTGTCACGACAGCTACTCTCTGTTCTGAATTACGCATCATTTGCAGGACAAATTGGTTAGATGAAATGGAGCGGGTAAAAGCGGTATTTATCATCCATCTTTCTTCGAAGGTATCGGGCAAAATCCCCTTATTATAACGGCCTTCCGCAGTGATTCGGGCTACGGTTATTTCTGAATTTGCTGTATTCGAAGACCATTGATAGAGCGAACCGGAATTTTTGTAGTATAGGTTTTTTTGGTGATCATTAAAGATGAAAAAAGTCGCAAGATCACTTCTGACCGTACTAAATGAGGCGCGGTTTTCTAAAGAATTGAGCATGTACTGCGATTTAGGAATGAGTTCCATCCATCTTGCATTCAATTCTGGTGTGAAATGAGTAATTAGAATATTTCCCAGATAAAAATGCTCCGTTAAAGCCTGACGCGCAAATTGTGAAGTGCCTGTAGTTACATAGCTGAAAAACCGCTCACCAATAATGGTCAGACCCCCATCACTTTCGACCAGCACGGATTGAACATCATAATTGTCAAATTCGAAATGATCTTTTCTCGTGGCTTTCTTGATAATCTTTTTACGCTTTGACTTGGGTTCATGTTGAGCCATAAATTCGGCCTGAAAATCCACAACACTTTCTTCGAGTACTTTTTGCGCTTTTAAATCGATTCTCAAAGCAAAAACCCCTGCCATGGTGTTCTTATTTTCATAAGTATAGTAGCCTCCGATGGCCGCTTGCTCTTCTCCTGCTAATTGAAATCTGGCGTCGGATATAATGCGGTTTCCCAGGGTGATGTAGGATGTATTTCTCTTGTTTTTTGAATAAACCTCCAATTCAAAATAGTGTCTCAAACTCACCTCGGTATCAGTGTCTGTAGGTGGTTCGTTGATTTTGCTCAGGACATAAACCGTTCCATCGCTGTTCACTTCAGCCTGAAGTTTATTGGTCAGGATCCGGTCGTGTGGCATAACGAGATAATCTCCCCAAACCAAAGTCCAATCCCGGTCGAACACGTGCATCACCACGCGGTCATTCTTCCCGGAAAAATCCATAACATCTTGAAAAACAAGAAGTTTACTGGAATCCGCAGAGAAAATCAAGAATACATTGTAGTCAATTAACCTTAAATCTTCCCGAACCAGACTGCTGTCGAAAACTACTTTTTCTTCAAACCGGAGTGAATCCCGGTTGAACTTTCGATAAAACACTTCAGTTCGCTCTTTTCCTTTTTGTTGATACAGTCCAAAAACATAGACTTCATCGTTCAGACCGTAGATATCAAAATAGTGTATGGACTCACCTTTAATTGCGGGTTTAAAACTGAAAACCCTTTTTGATGCGAGAGATGAGTCAAACCATTCGCATTTGTAATCTCCACTTTCGAAGCCCAAGAGGAAAAAATCATTGATTTGTCCTTTGGCGAATCCTAAATAGCCGTCATAATCTCGCATGCCATGGATTTCGCTAAATTCTACGGATATTCCTCCAATGTCGTATTGCCCAATGGTTATTTGGGAAAATAAAAAAGCGAGATGGAATGAAATTAACTTAAGTTTCCTCATGGGTCGATACAACGAATATACGCAGGTCTATGGTTCGGATATTTGTGGGATTTAAGCTACAGTAGGACAATTATCACCTTTTCACCTTCTATTGCACTTTATTTTTGTACGTCAATATATCATGAGACAATGGATACATCAGATAAAGGGTTTTCAACCAAGCTTATTCATGGTGGGGACTTTCAGGATGAATTAGGGAGTGCTGTAACCCCCATTTATCAGACTTCAACCTTCAGTTTCAAAAATGTTGAACACGGGGCAAATTTATTTTCAGGAGAGGGGCAGGGGTATATCTATACTCGGCTGGGAAACCCGACCATTGAGGCTTTGGAGTCAAAGCTGGCACAACTGGAAAATGGGTTTGGAGGCATTGCATTATCTTCAGGAATGGCGGCTGTAACCACGGTTTATAGTGCGTTTCTCCGGCAGGGTGACCACATGATCAGTTCGAGGTCCGTTTATGGCCCCAGCAGAGGTGTTATGGAAACTATTTTCGCAGGTTTTGGAATAACTTCATCTTATGTAGATACGTCGGATTTAGAAGAAATCAAGGCGGCTCACAGGCCAAATTCAAAAGTTCTCTATCTCGAGTCCCCTTCCAACCCTACGATAGAGTTGGTAGATATTAGAGCGGCGTCCGAATGGGCACATAAAAATGGAATGATCGTCGTTGTTGATAACACATTTTGCAGCCCGGTGCTTCAAAAGCCCCTGGATCTTGGTGCCGATGTTGTGCTTCATAGTGTTACAAAATTTATAAACGGACATGCAGATATTGTTGGTGGTGCGCTTGTTGCCAAGAGAGAAGATCACGCAAAACTGCTTAAGAAAACCATGGCAATGATGGGGGGAAACATGGACCCTCATCAGGCTTACATGGTTCAAAGAGGAGTTAAAACATTGGAAATTAGGGTTTTAAGAGCTCAGAAGAACGCAGCGCTCATCGCCGAGTACCTTGAAAATCATGAGGAGGTAGACTGGGTTATGTATCCGGGTTTAGCATCTTTTCCTCAAAAAGAGTTGGTACAAAAACAAATGTCAGGGCCAGGTGCAATGATGAGTTTCGGATTAAAGGGAGGTTTTGAGGCTGGTGTGACGCTCATGAATCATGTGAAGTTGGCTCTATTGGCCGTTTCTTTGGGAGGAGTAGAGACTTTGATTCAGCATCCGGCTTCCATGACGCATGCCGGACTATCAAGGGAGGCCAGAACGGAAGCCGGTATCACCGATAACCTGGTTCGTTTCTCTGTAGGAATTGAAAATGTTGAAGATCTCATTGATGATTTAGAACAGGCGCTTGAGAAGGTAGGTGCTCTTAAAGCAGTTTAGCAGGGTTTCATTCTTCCGTGTAAGATTTTCTACTTTCGTCAGGTGAAGGTTGGCCAGTTTGGTTGATCAAGCCGTTAGTTAGGTAAAATGTTGATATTTAGGCCTGTACTTTCTTTTTTTCTCATCCTCTCGGTTTCATTTGGTTTTGCTCAGGAGGGAGATTCCCTAATTACCAATATTGATGAGATTTCAATAAGTGATTTATCTGAGAAAAGCCTTGAAGCGTATGAGTTCATTCAGCAGATTGAAAAACAGCTCAAGGATAGGTCTGAACTGGATTCAGCCATTGTCAGGGAGGCCAGACTGGACAGCAGTCTGACCTTATTCCTCAATCGTGTAGACACCTCCAATAAGAAACTAAGTGTGGTTACGAACGCCCTCATGAACCTGAATAATTTCAGTTTGGAGATCGATCGTCAGTTAAATCCATTATCCGCCAGAAATTCAAGGTTTGAAGATTTCCGAAAGCGTATCAGGCTTGAGATGCAGGTTTGGGAAGTCTCCAAAGCCAGCGCTGTTAAAGATGAAGCCCCGGAAAATGCCATTGGCACTTATGAAAATGTATTGATGGATTTCGATTCTGTGGATAAAGTACTTCAGGAAAGAATGAATGAAATACTGGAAGTTCAATCCGGGCTAAACCAGAATAAGAGGAGAATAGGAAAGATTAACAATAAGCTGAAAGAATATGAAACGATACTATCCCGCAATGCTTTTGTTCTGGATGATGTGCCTTTATACAGGCTGAGCAGTGACAAGCTGATACAGGAAAACCTGTCTATTTCTATTGAGGAGAATTTGCAAATCATTAAGAATGAGGTTAGGATTTTTTATCAGCGAAATAAAGGGCCCCTCACAACACATATTTTTCTTTTTCTTTTCACCCTTATTGTGGTATTCTACACCCGTCGCAGACAAAAAAAGCTTCTGGAAGAAACACAGCTGAGGGAATTAAAAATACTGGCCAGACATCCCTTTATTCTTTCTGTGCTCCTTTCCATCATGCTGATTGCACCTCCTTATGAGAACACACCCGATTTGATAGTAAACTTTCTTATTGTCGTTTCATTTTCACTCGTCCTCTTTGTGTTTTATCGCCATATGCACAGAGCTGTCCGTCCCGGACTGATAGCTGTGGGTGTCATTCTGTTTCTCAACCCGGTATATTTAATACTTCCGGACTTGGGTTTGGTCGGAAGAATCGGGCTCATACTTCTGTCTTTGATTGGCATTTATCTTCTTTCCATGAGCCTTAGGGTGAAGGCAGGAAAACTGAATTTCTTCAATATTCAACTCGGGCAGATTCTGTACAGTTTTTTACCGCTTTCCTTCATACTACTAATTGGAAGCATCATTTCCAATACGATTGGTGCCGTTTCTTTTGCCCGTTTGTTGGAATACAATGTTGTAAGGAGCATTGGTCTTGGCTATGCTTTCTTTGGAGGGGCTGTATTGGCCAACGGGCTTATTCGAGTCATTTTAGCCAATAAACCCGTCAATACTTTTTATGCGGTTTCAGAGCATGGAAGGGTTATCGAAAAGAGAATAAAGCAATTGCTTCAATGGCTTTTCTTTTACTATTGGTTGAGACTATCGCTTGCCGGGTTCGGACTGTGGAGCGATTTTCAGAATTGGTTCTGGCAAATCATGGAGTTAACCTTCGTAGTAGGAAGGGTTAAAATTGATGTCGGAGGCATTCTTGCAGCGGTGGTGACCATTTTGGTGAGTTATGCTGTAGCTGTTGTTGTCAAATTTGCTCTTGAAAAGGAGCTATTCCGAAGGTTGGAGATGCCCAGGGGAATTCCCAAAACCATATCCATATCCACCTATTTCGTCATTCTCCTTCTGGGCTTTATTATGGCCGTTTCTCAGTTAGGTATAGATCTGGATCAAATCAGCATTATCATTGGTGCGCTTGGCGTCGGTATTGGATTTGGTTTGCAGAACATCATATCCAATTTTGTTTCGGGAGTAGTACTCATCTACGAACGTCCAATACAGGAAGGGGACAAGGTTCAGATTGGCACGATGATGGGCACGGTAAAATCAATTGGTCTGAGGGCGAGCAAAGTTCTAACTTTTGATGGTTCGGAAGTTATTGTACCCAACAATAATCTCATTGCGAATGAGGTCATCAACTGGACACTGTCAGACTACAAGAGAAGGGCAACTTTAGAAATTAGTGTAGATTATGATTCTGATATTGAAGAAGTTACTGAAATACTAAAGTTGGTGGTGAAAGATCATCCCAAGATTATGACTGATCCGGCACCCTATGTCATATTTAAAGGTGCGTCCGAGGGTACTTTAGAATTCAGATTACATTTCTGGACCCTATTTGGTGATGGATACCGAACGAGAAGTGAAATAGCTGTTAAGATGTTTACTGAACTTCGCAAGGCAGGAATTGTTATTCCTTATCCGAAGAGAGAAATCATTTTTGCCAAGGAGGAGAGCGACCTGACTGAAAGCTTGAAAGCACATAGAAAAACAAAAAAAGACTCTAAAGATGAAACTACCGAATAGAGCAGGAGACAACCCGATCCCTGTGGAATTGGAAGAAGGAAAAAGGTATGCTTGGTGTACATGCGGGTTAAGTGAAAAACAACCTTTTTGTGACGGTAAACATCGTACTACTGATTTTACTCCATTGATTCATCAGGCTTCAAAAAGCAGCAAGGTATATTTCTGTACCTGCAAGCAAACTGCGAATGGACCCTTCTGTGACGGGTCGCACAAACCCACGGATACCGTATGAAAATAGGAATCGTGTGCTATCCCACTTTTGGTGGTAGTGGGGTATTGGCAACAGAATTGGGTCATGCATTGGCCAAAGAAGGGCATGGAGTTCATTTCATTACTTATGATCAGCCGGTCAGGCTGGATTTGTTAGAGCCCAATATTTATTACCACGAAGTGAACGTTCACGATTATCCACTTTTCGATTATCAGCCCTATGAGCTGGCTCTTTCGAGCCAAATGGTGGAAACTGTTGTTGCGCATAACCTTGAATTGCTTCATGTGCACTATGCCATTCCTCACGCCTATGCCGCTTATATGGCAAAACAGATATTAAAAGATCGGGGAATCGATATACCTATCATTACCACGTTGCACGGAACGGATATTACTCTGGTTGGGAAGAATCCATCGTATCGTCCGGCGGTTAAGTTTAGTATAGAGCACTCTGACATCGTTACGTCCGTTTCAGAAAGTTTAAGAAGTGATACGATCCAGTTTTTCAATGTTTCGAAGAAGATTCATGTAATCCCGAACTTCATCGACCTCAGTCTGTATGATGGGGAGGGGTGCGACAAGGGCCAGATAGCAGATGAGGGGTGTTGTATTGTGACTCATATTTCCAACTTCCGGCCATTAAAAAGGACGAAGGATGTCATCAAGATTTTTCATGGAATTCGGCAAAAGGTTAATTCCCGGCTCATTCTCATTGGAGATGGGCCGGAAAGGAACAAGGCACTTGATTTAGCCAAATCATTAGGATTGGAGCACGATGTGCGCTATTTGGGTCGCACCAGTGAGGTGGAACGGATTTTATGCATGTCTGATTTGTTTTTATTGCCCTCGGCCAGTGAAAGTTTTGGTTTGGCCGCTTTGGAGGCAATGGCGGCAAGAGTGCCGGTGATCTCAACCAATTCCGGAGGTTTGCCTGAGGTTAATATTGATGGAGAAACGGGGTTTTTGTGCAACGTGGGTGATGTTACTTCAATGGCCGATCACGCGATTGACATTCTTACGAATACGGAGTTGAGGGTAAAAATGAAAAAAGCTGCAAGAAGGCATGCTGAGAGTTTCAAATTATCAGATATTTTGCCTCAATATGAAGCCTTGTATGAGCAGGCCATTGGCCATAAACTCTAATTAGTCTGCGAGTTTCCGAAAATCGAGTGTAGCAGAACGAATGCTTTGGTTGCTCAATTGGTCCTTTCCTGATAGGGTAGCTTCCATTTGGTTTTCTGGCAGAGATCTGTAAACCAGCCTTTGCGGCCAATCGGCAGCTTCATTAAAGAAAACAATGCTGTCAGCGGAAACCTCAAGCAAGGGGTAAACATTGACGAGGGTATTTTCGGCAGGTGTGCTGGTGTACACCCATCGTGTGAATCCTAAAAACGAAAGAGCATGATCGCGCTGCTTTATTTTCATCCTTTCCATGATGGACGTATCGCCGTTGGTTACAAACATGCTGGTTCCCAGCATGAGGTTAGACTTCATTTCCCATTCTTCCACCTGAGTGGTTTGATTATAATTCCTTATCCAGGTTCCTTCCAGCCACTGCATTTTAGAAAGGTTAGATTTGGTTTGGATGTCATCGCAACCAGAAGTGAAAACGATAAAAATCAGGAGAACAGGGAAGGAATAAAACTGCAGAATTCTATGCATGGCATTATCTTTGAAAGATCCTAATTCAAACATACGCAACA
Organism: Flavobacteriales bacterium; assembly: GCA_003499525.1. GTDB lineage: Bacteria > Bacteroidota > Bacteroidia > Flavobacteriales_G > Salibacteraceae > UBA10426. The sequence goes on along the minus strand of DNTB01000015.1, from coordinate 3,070 downwards.
TGAAAGCAGCATTAATCGTCTTTAGTATTTCTCTATTAACATTCAGTTTTTCATCCTGCTCCAAGTGCTACGATTGTGTTACACCGGTGGATATCCTCGACTCCAATGGCAATGTAATTGGCACGGAAGACAGTCATGAAGAGATCTGTACATCTGATCGGGGTGTCATCGATGACAAGGAGAACAATGGAGCTCGTTGTTCATAGAATTGTGTTCGGAGATAGAATGATTTCGTTGTAGTGATGGTATTCCGCAATTTGCTCAGGAGCATAGCGGATGTATTTTGGATTCCGTAACGGCTTGATTTCAATGCTCCGATGGTTCATGAATCAGTTTTTAGGTATTGTAAGTATGAGAAAATGGGAGTCAGGCACCAGCAAAGCTGGTTATTGCTTGCTCAAACAGATCATAATAACATCTATCATTCTCTTTATGTCAGATCATTTATGATATTTGTATCAGCATGAATTCACCATTACCTACAATTCGATTAGAACGCGTCTTTCACCGAGGCGCTGATCAAATCAGTTTATATTTCGATAAGAATTGGGATTTGATTCCCGTATGCAAATCCATAGGATGCCGATGGAGCTCAACTATGACATGTTGGTATATCGAGAACTGTCCGGAAAACATGCGTTTGATTTATCGATCTTTTCGGAATGTCGCCAGGATTGACGGAAGTTCCATATTTCCCGAAAAGTCGCCTGAAAATCTTAAAAAGGCCAGTGACCTGGCAACTTCAGATTATTTCAGTTCCCTCAATTTACCCTCGGTTCCCAAAAGGCGAAAAATGCCATTGCAGGACTTGAAAAGAACTGAGCGAGAGGCGGAATTTTTAAAGAAGCTGGAGGTGAGGAGATATAGTAAATCGACGAAGAAGACATATCTGTCGCAGTTCAGGAAGTTTGAGCGTTATTTTCAGGATAAGGACATAGAGCATTTAACGAAAGAAGAAATTCGGGACTATCTGCTACATTTGATCAAAAAGGATGATATTAGTCAAAGCACTCAGAATCAGGTGATTAACGCGATTAAGTTTTACTATGAGCAAGTTTTGGGTCAGGAGAAAGAAACGTATTGGATAGAGCGACCCAGAAAGGAAAAGAAGTTACCAAACGTTATCAGCGAAGAGAGTGTTCAGAGAATGTTGTCATCGATTGATAATTTGAAGCATCTCTGTGTTGTTGGGTTATTGTATTCGAGTGGTTTGCGTCGTGGGGAGGTAATAAACATCAGGAAAGGTGACATTGATATAGAACGTCGGCAGATTCGCGTAAGGGGAGCGAAGGGAAAGAAGGACAGGGTAACCATTTTATCGAAACACATGACGAGGTTGTTAGTACAATATGTTGCGGAATACAAGCCTCAGTATTGGTTATTTGAAGGAGCGATTCGGGGTAAGTATAGTGCAGGAAGTGTGGGGAACGTTGTAAAAAGGGCTGCCCGGAAGGCGGGTATTGCGCAGCGGGTAACGCCACACACATTGCGTCATAGTTTTGCGACGCATTTATTAGAGCAGGGCACGGACACGAGATTTATACAGGAGTTATTGGGTCATTATTCGTTGGAGACCACATCAATTTACACTCATGTTGCCACCAAAAATTTTGAAAAAATTGAAAGTCCTTTAGACCGCATTTTTAAAGATGGTTCACTGGTTGACAACAAGTTGCGTCATCCTCCCACATAGAATGCTATATTCAATATTACACATACCGAAACGTTACCCACAAGCAAAAGAAACGAAACCAGAATAACAAATTTGCTACAAGAAAACAGAATTAAAACCCACCGCACATTCATACACGTTTGGTTTTTGCTGACACACAAATCCGACCCGAAAAAACCAAAAGAGTATGAATTTACCCACCGCTGAAAAAAAAGAAAATAATTGCATTTAATTGAAAGATTATTTATACTTTTGGCAGATACTGTCTAAACAAAGATTGTCTAAATGAAAGCATTGAAAGACATAATAAGAGAAGCAAGATTAAAACAAGGAATTGTGTTAAGGGAAGTAGCATCTGCAACTGAAATTGACCAAACGATTATAAATAAGTTTGAACTTGGTGAACGAAAACCATCAAGGGGACAAGTTGAAAAACTGGCTGACTTTTACAAATTAGACAAAGACGAATTAATAATTGCTTGGAAAAGTGATTTGGTTTACAACGACTTAAAAGATGAAAAGTTAGCAAACGAAATCCTTAAAGTAGCAGAACAGAAAATTGAATATTCTAAAAAGGGTAAATAAGATATGGCAACAAATACAAAGAAGGATAAGTTTTATAATGTTTTAAAAAACATTTTTATCGGTGCTAAAATTGAAGGCAACTCGGGTTATGTAAACCTGATGCGAATAAAAAATAAATATTACCAGGATTTTAAAGGACAACTGGCAACGGACATTGATAAAAAATTGGACGAAGTGGGAAGAAACTTTGAAGAAGAACTTTATAATAAACTATATACATTCTTTAAAAAGTATTTCTCTGAAAGCGGTTCAATTTATTTTTCTTATACGCCATTACAAGAAAAGGTTTACGAAAGAATATACAGGGACGATAAAGATGTAATGCTATTTTGGAAAACCAATATGCTGTATTACGTAAAAACCGAAAGGCTTTACCAAAATATGGACTTCCAAGATGAAGATAATCAGATTTGGTATCATTTTGATGTTTCAGAATTGGAGCATAAAAAAAACAACGAAAAAAAAGAATTGATTTTTGAATATTATAAATCTTGGCACGAAGACAATAAACGAGAAATTTTCTTTAAGGTAAAATACTCTAAAAACGGTAGTAAAACCAAAATTGAAGACATTCTAAAAAAGGTAAAAAAATCTACCAAAGCATTTGGCTCTTATAAAGAACAAGAATTAAAAAGAGCATTGGGAATTTTCCGTAAACAAAGCGAAGTTGATTATTTTATTAATAAAAACGCACAAGATTTTTTGCAAGAACAATTTAGTCTTTGGATAAAAACCTATGTTTTTGATGATGATACCATTTTTGAAGAAGAAAGACTAAAACAACTAAAAGCATTACGTGATATTGCATATAAC
>DNTB01000084.1 GCA_003499525.1 Flavobacteriales bacterium | reverse complement strand
AAAGCGTACAGAGGTTTTTGAGCATTGATCCCGTTGTGAAACATGATCAGTCAGGATATAGTGCTCTTGCAAATAATCCGATTTGGTTTGTTGACCCGAACGGAGCGGATACGAGTTTTGCAGACAATGCAGCACGAACACAATTTAATGAGACATATAAAGGCGTTGATAATGCTATAAAAGGTTTTGATAAGAAAATTGATAATAAATTAGCCAAATGGCAGGAAAAAGGGTATGACAACGAAAGAGTTAATAAACGAATGACCCGCCAAATTGGAAAACTTAATTCACAGCGTTCGCAGTTGCATGAAATAAAATCTTCTTTTGATGAAGTAATAAATTCAGAAACAATGTTCCATTATGGAACAAGACCTAACCCAGATGGTAAGTATCTTTCAGGTGGCGGAACTTTATACAACAAAGATGAAGATAGGGTTGATATTTGGTTTTATTCAGGGTTGGAAGGAACATTGGTTCACGAGACCAGGCACGGAGCAGGTTATTCTTGGGGTGAATGGGGTTGGGATAATGGAACAAATTCCCCAACAAATTATGATTATCAAGACGAATATGATGCCTACCGTCAAGAGAGTAATTACACAAGAATAATTTTGCAAGGAATGGGGCGGTCAAAACTTGAAATTATGAATGTGATAAAGGTGAATTACGGCAACAAAGACTACATAATAAAGGAGTTTCACCAATACTGCGAACCTGAAAAACCGTGATAAAATGAAACTTGGCTTTATTCTTTCATTAGCTTACTTAATGCTGTCTTGTGCTTCTTATCAAAATGGAACTAACAGCAATCAGTCAAATGATTTTTATTTAGAAATTAAACAGACTGTATCAGGAGCAAGCAAGCAACATACTTTTGTGTTCACAAAAAATGAGTTGCTTATATTTGAAAATAGCATTTCAAAGAATGGATTAGCGGAAAGAAAAAAAATCTATTCTAAGAAAATAAAGAACAGCGAAAAGGTCGGAGACATTGAAAGAAAAGCCGAAAAGTTAGAAGGCTTAAAAGCTGAATATATAAACGCACAGCTTGGGGGGCTTCGTTGGGAAATTGATTTTATCAAAGGAGACACAAATAAAAAGGTTGTAGTTGAAAACGCAACAGTAACCGAAGTTCAAATTCTTTTTGAAACTATAAACACAATTATACCCGACAACAAACCGCAATTACATAAAAATTAAAAATCATAAGCCCCGACAAGTTCGGGGCTTTTTTCTGCCCTTTTCCGTCCGTTTTTCTCTCTCCTGCCCCTGCAATCCAAAAAAGTTTTCCACAATCTGTATTTTTCCCTTAAACCCTTGTGGCTCTTTGCTTTCTGCCCTTTTTCTCTCTCTTTTTCCTTTTGCCCCAATCCGCCTAAATTACAGCGTGTTTTAAGGGTGGAACAAAAGCACCAAAAAAAGCCGAAAAAAGCCCCCGAAAAAGAAGCCGAACCGAGCCGAGAGAAACCGAAAAACTGAACCGCTAAAAACTGAACCGAAAAAGACCCGAAACAGTCAAAAAATAGTCCTGAAAAGTCCAAAAATGGAAAGCCGAAACCGAAGGACGAAAACCACCTAAAAAACCAAAAATAGGGCGAGCAAAACGAACCGACCGACAGCCGAAATTTAAGAGCCGACCAACCGACCTAAAAACCGAAACCGACCGACTGAATTTGAGCCGAGCAAGAACCGAAAACAACCACTTCTAAAAATCAAAATCAAATCGGGCGAAAGCCCGAAAAAAAGCCCCCAAAAATTGGACTGCGAAGCAGGACAAAAAAGAAAAGAGAAAAAGCCCCCAACCGCCAAATGCGGTTAAAAAAAGCCCCCTTTTCCGCCTTTGGCGGAATGAAAATAGCACACCGCAAAGCGGTGTAAAAAGCCCCCTTTTCTTGCTTCGCAAGAATGAAAAAAAGCCCCCAAAAAAATTGCTGCGGAGCAGCGAGAATTTAAGAAGTGATTAGAGCAAAAAAGCCCGAAACCGACCGACCAAAACAAGCAAATCAGAGCCGATAAGAGCCAAAAACCAAAGCCGTCCAAAACAGCCTTAAAAGTCAAAAATGAGCGAATAAAACAGACCCTTAGACCACAGCCGCCAAGAAAGAGAAATTAAGAGAAAAAAAGCCCCAAAACCGACCTGAAACCAAGCCCAAAACCAAAGAGAAAAACACCAAACCAAAACCCTAAAACACCAACCGAAAAACACCACCAAAACCGCCCTTAAAATCCGTCTAAATCCAAGCGGAATGGGGCAAAGGAAAAAAGAGAGAACCCGTTGGCGCGGATCTCCAGATCCGTGACTAAATCCGTGACTAACGCCCTGCTCCCGTTGGCGCGGATCTCCAGATCCGTGACTAAATCCGTGACTAAACCCGCATGGAACTCAAAGATCATCTCGGAAATGTGAGTACGGTGCTTACCGATAGAAAAAAAGCAACACCGGCAGTGGATGAACTTCCGCGTACTTACGATGCCGACGTGCTGAGCTACGCGGATTATTATCCGTTCGGGATGGAGATCGCACACCGTTCGGAGAGTAAAGAGCACGAAATAGACTATCAGTACGGGTATGTGGAAGTAACGGATTTCGACAACCCGATTTACAATCGACAACCAATTAATGACGAAGACGGTGGTGTTGGTGATTCTTATACCTTCGATCATCATTTCGGGACACATGCAACTTGGACTGTTGGGCCAAATGGAGTATATAATAAGTACAACCCTCTAGGCTGGGGGTATATGCTAAATCCAAGTATTGACCCGGACTACATCTCTCACTGTTATTTTGCTCGGGGAGCCTATCCTTCAGAACCATTTCTTATCCAAGGTAGTAGAGATCCAAATAATAACGATAATGATTGTTGTAACTTATCATATGCATCATCATCAACTTCGGTTCATCCACATATTGTTGTGGAAAGCAATTCCGATCCTGCTGAAACCAGTTTAAAATTTACAGGTTTTGCTGCGAACCCCATAGGGAGCTTATTGTTTTTTAATCGAGTAAGGGGCATGATTAAGCTAGGAAAGAATTACGAATTAGGCGGGGTTAATATGCCTTCAAGTCTTCGAGGTAAAGGAATTCCAGAAGGAGCTTATGAAACGGACATTAGTTTTTCCATTGCATCGTACGACATTAAACCGGGCAGTTTGAAAATATATGTCACCGATGCTCAAGGCAATCACTATGTGGATCCGGCGATAATAAGTGTAATAGAAAACAACCAGACTTCCTATAACGAAGGTGATATATGGCATGCGGTAAACATGTCTGTACATTTGTTGAATGTTGATCCTGATCTCGGCTACCGTTTGGTTATAGAGTTTGACCCACAGAATAACTTCTCTTTCTATCCGTCATATGTTAAGATCAAACAATTGAAGTACGACATAAAACTGTTCGAAGGCTATGGCATCAAGATAGTGAACCGAGGCACGTACCAAACCGCAGAAAACACCGGGTATAGGTATGGGTTTAACGGGCAAGAACGTACTGATGAACTGAAAGGGGCCGGAAACCACTACACTGCACAGTTTTGGGAATACGATCCGAGACTGGGGAAAAGGTGGAATCTAGACCCAAAACCGAATCCTTCGATTAGTCAATACGCCACGTTTGCGAATAATCCGATTTGGTTTAGTGATCCTCTCGGGGATAGCATTAATGTAGATGAATTGTATGCTAAAAATGAGGATGATACCTACAAAAATGAACTTCAAATAAAGGCTTTTGAAGAATTTGCTGGGACATCAGAGGGAGAGAAATACATAAGGGATAGGGCTCAGGAAGGGTTTTGTTTGCAAGGTGTCTTTAACACGGATTTGAATATTAATGTTAATAAAAACGGGGCTCTTCATAATGAAGGTGTGGATGTTTCTTTTACTGGAACCTTGCCAAAAGGATATAATCCAGGAATGTGGGTTGATGAAGGTTATACTTTTAATGAAATTGGAAAAGACGGTAGATTGAAAATTACTCTATATGGAAATCCAGACGGGACTAACGTTCCAGAGCCACTTGCGATTTTAAATAGAGTAAGAAATTGGGCGCATGAGGCTACTTATCACGGCACTTATATTGAGAGTAAGTATATGTTATATAGGCAAGGGAGGTTTAATTTACATCCTGTATTTGGAAATATTTCTACTGCCGAAAATAGTAATCATTGGATGCCTCTGAGGACAACTACTTTTGGTGAAATTGGTTTTAGTATATTATTGAACGCAAGAGAAAATATTCATATCCGTTATGGACAAACAGGGCAATCTTTAGATGATTTAAATAATATGTTAATGTATGGGTTGCAGCATTAAATATCAAAATATATTGGTATGTTTTTGGGTTATGAATTCTCTTTTGGGATGTGTACAGAAGACTCCATGTACTAGTAGAATCGAATCCTGGGATGTATATGAACTAAGTAATGGGAAATTATCCTATACAAATACGATTATTGACACTGTTTGTTTTGATTCTTTGAGGGTTTATGAGCCTCCTGTAGATTTTAAGCGAATAAATAGCGAGCTTGAAAAGTCAAGTCGATTTAGTATTAATGGTACGTATTTCGAGACCAGCGCCATAGATGAATTTGAAATTGGTGGGGAAAATGTACCTGTATATTACATTACTTTGGCGGATACAAGTTTAGAGATTGTTTATCCATTCAAACTATTGTATACTAGTCTTTATGGTGTGGTTGGGAAATATTCAGGAGGGAGTAAATACTATATTATTAATAAAATTGAGTTTAATGGTGTGGTAATTGATTTTGAATTACTTCCCAAAACCTTACTAATTCCCCCGCTCAAGAGCGAATAACTAATAATAAGCTGGTGCCCTCCGCTCACGCACGAATAACTAATAATGCCTCCGCTACCCCACGCTCACGCACGAATAACCACATAATGCGCTGGTGCGCGTCCCGAAATCTTTCGGGATAATCGCGTAACCGCACTTCTCCCCTGATAACTATGGCTTAATCAAGTACAAATTCAACATTTTTTGCTTGGAACAACCGGCTTTATCATTTCAACGACCACAGCACGGATCAAACTCCCCTGCTGGTGCGCGATTGGATCGCGTTCCGGGAAGCCATAGGTTCACCCAAAAGCCTGTTTGGTTTTAAAGTTTTGGATGGCCATATCGATCATTTTGAGGACGAAGTTTTTGTTTTCTTCGGAGAGGTTTTCGATGTCCTCAATGCGTTTGATGGTGTCTTTATTTAAAGATGAAAGTTGGCCTTCCCCAATGAGGTAATCCACAGTTACATTGAATACCCGAGCGAGTTTTACCAATACCTCTATGGAAGGGGTATTCGTATTGCGTTCGTAATTGCCAATAATGGTACGGGATACCTGGGCACGTTTGGCCAGTTCTTCCTGAGACAGATGGTGCTGTTTTCTAAGCTGTGTGATGCGTTCTCCGATGTGTAACATACTTACCTAAAGTCAAGGGATTACAAAGGTTTTGAGCAAATTTAGCTAAAGGTATTTGACAAAAGGCGCACTCATTTGGAGCTTGATTGAAAACTATCTTCTACATTTGCCAAAGATGTTTGACAGATTTATTCTTTTCAACAATGCCTAAAACGCTGAATGCAACCAACCCCGAATCCCTCATTTACGAGCACGAACTCTTAAAACTGACGGTATTGGGCGGAATCAAGTTAGAAGGACTTGACAGAATGCGAGCAACGCTGAAGATCGAGTTGAAGAAAAGCTCTGTTCCACCCGTGAGACACAATCTGGATTTATACAACGACAACCAATCCGAGAAGCTGATAAGAAGAACCCCCGATAACTATGGATTAATCAA
>DNTB01000089.1 GCA_003499525.1 Flavobacteriales bacterium | reverse complement strand
CGATACAATTGGTCGTGATCGACAGACTTTATTCCAAGAATTCGGTCATCAGGTGTAACCTGCAAACTGCGGACCTTCATCCCCTGATTGGCATGAATCACTTCAAGTTCAGGATAAAGTCTTATGAGTTCAACGACTAAATCGTTGATGGCAAAACTGCTCTCAACCAGATTATATGTTCCGTTCTTCAGATCGGAGAAAGGAAGAGATGAAAGGAAGTCGCTCAAACGGTCTACATGAATGAAAGATCTCATCTGATTGCCGTCTCCATAAACTTCAATCCTACTGGTGAAATTGGCTTCCATCATAAATTTATTCACGACCGAATCAAACCTCAGCGAAGGGGCATAGCCATATACGTTTGCCGACCGGAAAATATGAGTCCTTTTGTCGCCGGAAAGAAACCTTCTCACATGATCTTCTCCTTCTTTTTTTGAGATGCCATAGAAGGTGCGTGGTTGCAAATTAGAGTCTATAGTGAGTTTTTCTTCTGATGCTCCGTAAACCGATGTGCTGCTTAGATAGATAAAATGCGACACATTGCTGCTCTCGACAAGGTAGGTCAGTCCCGCAGTTCCCCAATTATTTACCTGATCAAATTCATGGGGTGTTTGATCGGCAAAGGGAGTAAGAACTTTTGCCGCTAAATGATAAATTACATCAGAATGGTTCACCCATTTTGCCAATGTTCTGGTATCCAGAATGTCTCCTGAAACGAATTTTACTTTACCTCTGAGTTGATTGTTCCCACAAAAAAAGAGATTATAGTTCCCGCGATTGAGATTGTCATAGATGACTATCTCTTCTATCTTAGGTTGAGGTGCGAGTGCCTGAATTAGCTTGCTTCCAATGTATCCTGCACCCCCGGTTATTAGTACTCGCATGGGTTGATTACTTGTTTATCAAATCAGTATGCAAACCGCATTCTGTTTTATTCATTCCTTGCCATCGACCAGATCTTTCGTCAGCAGAATAAGCGTTTCTCGTACAAGGCTTGCAACCAATACTGAAAAAGCCCTGCTTTTCGAGTGGATGCGCGGGCAGGTGATGAGCTTTTCTGTATTCATAGATTTCCCGGGTCGTCCAGTCCAGGATGGGATGAAAACGGGTGGCTCTTTGAGGTGTCGAAGCCTCAACCGACATTTTAGCTCTGTTAGGATTTTGATCTGCCCTTATTCCGTTTACCCAAATGTCATACTCCATCAGAAAGGGCTCCAACGTTTTGGTTTTATTCAGATAGCAGCAATAGTCAGGATCGGACATGAAATAAAACTGCCCCTTAGCATCTTTTTGGAGGTGTTTTGGGGTGGGAGAATGCGCATCGATGACTTTCAATTGCAGCAACCCGGCGATTTGATCTCTGTACTCTATAGTTTCGGGAAAGTGGAAGCCCGTATTGATAAAAACTACATCAAAAGAGACGCCCGAATTAGACATGATATGAAGCAGCGGAATACTATGAGTCTGGAAGGATGAAGAAATAAAAATTTTAAATCCAGAGGCCTGATATTCAAGCAGTTTACCGATAATCTGATCTTCTTTCACGAAGAGATACCGTTTTAAGCCGGCAAAGGTAGGGCTAATTTTATAGATGGAGTTCCGGGTTCCGGGTTCCGGGTTCCGGGTTTCGGGTTTGTCTATGCCTGATAGACGTTGACCGTTTTTTGAGTTATGTTATAAATATATTGACTTTTTCTTTTTTGCTTACTTTTTTCTTTTTGTTAACAACCCATTTTTTTGTTAGTATTCCTTTATTGATCAGTTCTTTAAAACGCTGTGGAGAGTAACCATCAAGAGATTCATGCGGTTTCTCTTCGTTGTATAACCGAACTGCCTTTTTCAACATTTTTTTCAGTTCCTGATAGTCTTAAGCATCCTCTGACATACCCAATCTCCTATTGGCCAGTCCTTTGATGGTCAACCCTTGTACCAATATACTAAATACAACGATGGTGTAGGTCAGGCTTAGGATCAGCTCACGATTCATTTCCTCGGGTAACGATAGGGCCAATGCAATGGATATGCCGCCGCGTAATCCGCCCCAGGTTAGAATGGCTGCGGTACCCGGTAATAACTCCAATCGCTTCTTGAATATCTGCACAGCCGGCCAAACTGCTGCATATCGGGCCAGTACCACTAAAGGAATTAGCAGCACACCCGCTAATAGCCAATTGATGTGGTATTCTACCAGCAACAGTTCCAATCCAATCAATACAAACAGAATGGCGTTGAGCAACAAATCGACTAATTCCCAAAATTTGTCGATGTAGTTTTCTGTCTGCTCACCCATCGCATCCCCTCGGGCGCGATTGCCGATTAACAAGCCGGCAACCACTACTGCCAGTGGAGCAGAAAGGTGCAGGTATACCGATATAACATGTGTGGCCATGACCAGCGCCAGCGTAATGAGCACTTCGACTTCATAATTGCTGATGCTGCGCATTAACCTGTAGGCAATATAACCCATTGCAAAACCAAAGATTAATCCACCAAACACTTCTAACCCAAAAAGTTGAACGACATCTAATGCCGTTACACTATCTGCATTTTTTGCAAGGCTCAGCAATACCAGAAACATGACCACTGCTACCCCATCATTGAACAGGCTTTCCCCTGCTATTTTGATCTCCAGTTTCTTTGGAACTTTAGCCTCTTTCAGGATGCCCAAAACAGCAATGGGGTCTGTAGGAGAAATCAAAACACCGAATAGCAAGAGGTAAACGAAATTGATTTCGATATCAAAAAGAATTAGAATCATAGATGCAGCGAGGGCCACAAGAATCGCGCTTACTATAACCCCAATTGAGGCCAGCGAAATAATGGGGGCAATGTATTTTCTTAGCCTTTCATAATCGGTATGTAAAGCTCCGGCAAAGAGCAGAAAGCTCAACATGATATCCAGAATCACCTCGCTTAAATCTATACTTCTCATAAGCTGCACTGCCTCTGTAAGTACACCGGGAACAAAGTAATTTACCACAAAGATTAACAGGCTCATAACGAGCGAGATAGCCATAAGGCCAATTGTGGTTGGGAGCTTTAAGAACCGGAAGTTGATATAACTAAAGGCCGCTGCCAGCACAGTCAAAAGAGCGATAATGTTAAAGGCATTCATTGTTGGTCAGTGTAATGCAAAAGGGGATGAATTAACGGTATGTTTACGCTACCAGATGATGATGTTTGAGAGATGTCAGAATATATCTTCATTATTAGGATGATTTTGCTCCTTCAGCTTATCAAATCTGGCTGTTAATCAACACCGTCATTGAAACTTAAAAGAACAAGGACATTTCAAGCAATCTACTCCGATGAGACATCCAAATACCGGTAAAACGAAACCTCTTCAAGGTCAGAAAAATAATTCGGAGAATATCGGATTCTTACACTATCCTGCAGGTTGTCCTTAATGTTATATGTTAAATCATGATTCAGATCTGTGAGCGTAACCCTGCCGAGGTGAGAGGAAACTTCCTCGCTGTTAATCGTGTAGATGCTAAAAGCGTCGATCAGCTCTTTGCTATAGGCGTCATATAAAAATAAGAGCGCTACATACTCTCCGGTAACAAAGGTTAGTTCGAGTTCATCTTTCTCGGGTTGGATGAACAACATTGGGTAAGAAATAAGATAATAATCTGCACTATGTAGTTGATCGACAAACCTCTTGAAACGGTTGTATTGCGAGAGCATTGGGCCTTCTTCGGCAATGTCGCTGTCTGAATCTTTAAGTAGTTTTAGCCAGCCAATATCGCTTTCCTTATTCCGTGCAAAGCTCGACAGGGATGTTCCAAAACGGTAAAAATCCAAATAAGGATTGTATCCTTTGAGTGTATCTACTTTTCCTTCGAGAACTACGAGATCGCTATACAACAAAAACAGGGTGTTCCAAGAATCTTTTCTCAAATCCATATTCAAGTCTTTAAAGCGGTTTCCGGAATTTGCAATGACTTCTTCGATAAATGTGGAATCCATAGAGCGATCCTCCACTTCGTTTTTTAATTGCATGAGGTCTTTGTATGCGATGGCACCGGTGGTGTCGAAATGCGCTTTAAAAGAGGAATAGTCCTTTTCCCAGGCTTCCTGAGGGGATTCGCAACTAAAAAAGAAGATGACCAGAATGGGTAAAACAAAATACTTCATAGAACTCTAAGTTAAATCGATTATGTTTCAAGGTTATTTGGCAACGAAAGTAATGGTTTGATGCAGTAAAGCATAGGCTATGAGATCTTTCAATCGGTTTCAGTTTTCGATCAAATTGGCTTGAGAATAGTTGGATAGGTAGCCTGTTTCATTATGAGTTTTTTCCAGACAACATTCTTTCATAGAACGCCCGACCTTTTCACGGGCAATCAAAAAAATTCTTTAGAAACTTAATTAAAGTAGAAATCAGCGCAGGTTGTTACCGGCTTATTTTTTGATTGATCCACCCAATCTAATGTTATCTGGTATTCGTTTCCCTCGAAAAGGAAGACTTTAAATCCTTAGCATTCTGATAGGCAGCGACTATTTATTTCTTATGTATAGGATCCAATGAGGTTACATAAAGATTCTTACCGTCTTCGACTTCTTCCTATTGATATAGCTTTGGGCATTCAAAAACCCTCCGCAATAAAAGAGATTAGCGCAGTAACAAACGTCTGGTCTGACCGAATGGAATTTTTAGTACGAAAGACCAATAATGTCCAATTTGATCTCGATTCATCATTGTTGATCTGGTTGTTTCTCACTATATCATTTTGGGTCTATCCCATCCTGGGCGAGGCTCAACATAGCAGTACTTGGGCACCATTGCATTCGAAAACAAGCCTTACACACCATTCCATGAGCATCTCAACTGTTAATTCTTCCACAGCATATCCTAACAGAAAAGAATTAAGCCATGTATTGGGTTTGGATTCAGGAGGTTCAGCTCAAATTACACCTATCCATGGCGTGAATGCTGAACGGACCGATTCAACTGTCGTTAACCGCGTTTACCGCAATGCACTCCGCATTGGTATTCTTAATCCCTTTTTCGAGAATCTGCATCTGGCATATGAAAGAAATGTGCACCCAAAAGGGAGTTTTGAACTTGCAGTAGGTATTATTGGCGCCAGTTATTACGATTGGAATACCGAATCGAGTGGTATATATGGAAAGATCGGGTATCGTATTTTCCTGACGACTAAACGGTCTTTGGAAAAATCCAAAGGTGGACTCCTCCATTGTGGTTGGTATTTGCGCCCTGAGGTCAGTTATGCACATTATTCTGACCTTGTTTCAGAAACGAACAGACGAATTCGAGTGGATGCGACTGCTGCCATGCTCAATATCGGCAGGCAAACCATTTGGGATAACAAAACCCTTATGGAATCTTATGTCGGGGTGGGATTGGGTTATTCTGGCCAGAACAAAACCAGTGTGCACTATGCATTCATTGGTGGCACCAATGATTTACCGATTGTATTTGCAATTGGATGGAGGCTCGGAATACCATTTTAGACTATACAAACCTTCAGACCGTTCGTGCCTGAAAATTCATGATTGCACCTGCTATGCAATAATATGTTGTTGAAAGGATAAACTTTTTATCACCTTCGCGGTTTTTAGATCAAAGGCATTACCATGAACTTTAAATCTCTATTTGGCACATTTAGAATCAATGCTCTGCTCGAAGGAATCAGTTATTTGCTCTTCGCAGTGACCATGCCACTCAAGTATATGTACGATATGCCTGGCCCGAATTTCGTAATTGGAATGGCCCACGGTTTACTTTTTATGAGTTATTGTTTTCTGGGTCTTTATTTGGCCATAGACCTTAAATGGAAGTTTGGCTTCTCGGCCATGGTTTTTCTGGCCTCGCTGATTCCGTTTGGAACATTCTTTATGGAGGCTCGGCATTTCAGAAAGATGAGGGCTACCGGATGATTAGTTTTTGAACCCATCTCCTACCCTTTTCCGGTTGAATTTCCAGAAAATAAATCCCGGGACAAAGGTCTAATTCAAGTTGGAAATTTCGTTCATAGCGTATAGTCAGCTGTTGCAGCAGTTGACCGCTCAGATTGCGTACATTGATAATCGCTGTCGAATAGTTTGTTGGCAATTCAATCGTAAAAGGCCCACTGGAGGGATTGGGATAGACCATTATTCCGCTAAGATCATTTGCTATCGCAGGCACCTCTGTGATTAAGGAACACAAGCCATGCGTACCCAATTGATTTCGGTGGGGGCTGTTTTGCAATGCCGTTCTCATCCTTATTGTCTGATCTTCCGTAAACATATACTTAAACGGGTCAGCGGTGTAGTCCATAAAGTTCATGTATATCTCACCGTCTGGAAAATTTGAAGGGTTGTTGCAACTTCCCGGATCATCTGGATAGGACGGATTTCCGACACTCGGGCCCGATGAGGGAGGAGTATCATCGCAGTAATCTGTTGTGCAGGAATTCGCACCCCAGTTATGCCAAAGACCTAACCAATGACCAACCTCATGCGTTAAAGTACGACCCCGAATTAGCGCATTAGCGTAATCACCTGAAGGATATTTCAGAAGCGAACCGACTGATTTGGTATACACCCAAACACCATCGGTTGAGTCCGTAGCTCCCAAGCCAGGCCCGGGTAAACCGGAAAGGGGGGGTGTAGTTGCGATTCCGCCATGGGGGAATGAGGCGTTTTTATCGGTTATCCAGACATTCAGGTACTTTTCCACATCCCAAATGGTCCGTGGTTTAAGTGCACTATCAAGGTAATTCTGAAATGCAGCTCCGTCGGTGAAGGTTGTCGGATCAGGAATATTTAGTGCATTAAGATCAACCCGATCAATGCCGGGTTCAGAAAGCAAGTTGCCATTTGTGTCTATTGTTGCTGCGCAAAATTCGACATCCAAATTGGCAATTTTAATTCTACCAAGACTATCTACACTAGCTGAGGGAAGGGACTGGTTAATTGCCCAATTGACAAAGGCACTAGCAGGATAAGTACTGGTATTCAAACCCATTCCATTAAAATCTTCATTTAGGACTTCAATTTCAGCATAGACCTGTTCGGCAGCGATATTGGGATATACCCCTACTGATTCTCCGGCATGGATCACATGAAATATAACAGGAATGACATAGGTTGGATTATTATGGGTGGCCCTGTAATGCTGAAAATCTGGTTGTTCTTTGAGCAGTTCCTGGAATTTATTTTCCCAGTTTGAAGAGGGATCTGGAGTGCCGCAAGTGATCACATACTCACTATTCTTTTGCCCGAGAACAATTGAAGAAGCTAAAAGGAAGAGTGCGGTAATTATTCTAAACAACACCAGTAAAAAGATACTTCTACAAAAGTACCTGATTAAGTGTAAGAGAACAACATATCATTTTAGCCTGATAGGATTCCGGTCTTCAGGCATGATTGGCTCTGGTTATAGCGACGACGACATGACCATATAAAAACAGCGCAATCTGAGAAAGTGAGCACCCATAGGCACCGAAAAAACATTGACCTAGCTCTAATATGCCGATCACTGGGTTGAGCCTTTAAGGAAAGAGTTTATCGATGGGTGAAGCTGTAGAAGGTCGGAGTAGATAAGGTGCACCCGAACGTAGCCATATTTTCCAAAAATAGTTGTGATTACTCGGGATGAAACGTTCAGGATAGCTCAGCGCTTGGTTATCTTATTATTAGATATGATACGTTGTCTGGCACTCCTAAACCGGGCAATCTGGGTACTTCTAGTCTTGAGGTGCTTTTGGCTAGTGCCGCTGTTTACTCGCTTTCTCCATAGCTTGAATGAACTGGTCTTCAACTGTCGACGCATCAGCTGAATGACCTCAGATTCCGACAATCCGAATTGATATTCAATGGCCTCAAAGGGTGTACGGTCCTCCCAGGCCATTTCTATAATGCGGTCTGTTTCATCTGGCGGTAGCGCATTGTAGTCTTTCATGCGAGATATCTTTCAGCTCACGAAACAACCTGCGAAGAGAATGGTTCTTAAGTGTTGCGATACTTCTTCAATCTCACCCACAAGGCGTTCTGTCGTTTGCATGTTGTTTACCCAATGAGAGCATTTTATTGTTGAGCTGTTCGCTTTTTGTAAATTCTCGAATTCGGATACTCTTAAAATGTACTAAAGCAGTGGTCAGCTCCTCTTGATTTGAGATCATTTCCGTAAAATTAGACCGGTTCAGCGATAGCACTGTGGAAGGCTTTGTAATTTGACCTGCTGCCGTGGCTTTCTCGGCTTTTGAGTATGGTAGCAACCCTGATATACTATTTTCATTTAAGCATCCTACCTATCTTCCTTTTCAGCAACACTTCGCACAAAATGAAAATCTCTTGGGCTAGGTTGGAGGTGTTAAGACCAACTACAATATTTATTTGATATTCAACAAGTTATAAAATAATGATCAGGTTCTTGCGCTAAGAAATGATCCTTCTGGACGTAACGGAATTGTCCCTTTCATTTACTAATTCACGGCTAAGCCCTATTGCCCCAATTACCCCGTAAAAGCATGGAGCGAATACATCCGGTTTCTTTTTTTTGATAAAGACGATAAGGAAATATTTAGATGGAAGATACACCACAACCGCATCAACGATTACCGCATTGGGGAAGGCTATGTATTCACCATCGATTTGGATTTTGTGCCCGTGTTGATATGATCAAATACAGCAACGATTGTTCTTCTATCTGAGCAGTCTTGGGTACGAATTATTAGAGGTTTAATACCTTGGCCATCAACTTTGCAATGTCTAGTTCACCATATTGATTGAGTTCAACGAGATATCGACCCTTGTTAGTGATGCCGTACTTGGGGTCGCGGCGCTGACTATGAGCAGAGGAATGCGAAATTCCAACTGGAGGATTTTCTTCATCTTTATGGGCGTTTCGGCACTTTTGGGGGCCATTGGGCACGGTTTTCTTTTTACCCTTTCCACCAGTTTTAGAATTCTTGCATGGAACTTTCTGGCAGTGGCTATTTTCTTCGGTGAAATGGCCGCCTTTGACCATCTGGGAAAATCAACAAAGTGGATAGTGTATACACTAATGGGTAAAGTCATTTTAGTTATTGGATTATCCTGGGTATATAGATCCTTTACCATAAGCATCATAAACGCTGGAATCGGATTCCTGGGCATTGTGCTCGGCATTTATGCATATACCTATTCTAAAAGCCGAGACAAGTCAAAATGGATAATCGCAGGTGCTTTATCCATAATTTTTCCAGCACTGGTGTTTTGGCTGGATGTTAATGCGATTCCAAAGTACTTAAATGCGAACGACTTGGGCCACTATTTAACTATCATTCCTCTTTACTTCATTTACAGAGGAGCACGTTTCCCAAACGTATTGAATGATAGGTAACAGTCCATTCAATCCCTTGAATACTCACAAATAGAATCGTCAAAAGATAGATTTCAACTGACTTACATAGAGCTCGAAAATGTGACAACCTGCTGTTTTATAACCGCTTGAGTGCCATAAGAAATTCTGACTACATTTGCCGCTCAAAAATTTCAACCATAGGAAGAATACTAGATTCCTATTAATCCTAACCCTTGCCTTTGTTGCTTTTTCATGTTCGAAGGACGATGAGAACACTTCATGCACGGCTCCAGCAGTTGAAGAAAACATTATCGGCACCTGGACCAATAATTTCGTGACAGGTGACGTTGAATTCAAAACTGATGGAACTTACACAGACGATAACGAAGTTTTTTTTGGATATGAACTTAACGGTGTGGTTTATGATGATCGTCGTTACAATATTGTTGAAGACACATTAAACCTGTCTCTGTTCGCTCCCAGCGGAACTGATTCTGCTGTAGTATTCTATTTAATTACCGACAATAAGTGCAACAACATCGAAATATCGTTTGATTTTGGAGGAACACTGATTCCTCTAACATTGAACCGGAAATAATCGAGTTGAAAATATACGAAACTAAATCCCGGGTATTATCCTGGGATTTTTTTTTGGTCAATAGTCTGCTTCTGCGATTGATTAATGAAGAGTTGTTCCTTACATAGCTTTCAATCGAGCTGTTCTAATGGGTTTAGCTTCGATACTTCTTTACACGTACGCGTACTGTCCTTGAACTTTTTGGCTATTACCGCACTTTATTCGGAGTTGGCGTCGACAAGAGGTACCTCACTCTCCAAAAAATAGCTTCAAACCGGACTACTTTGGAAAGCAATAATTATCGTTCTGACTTCCTGGAAAACCGCTCTTTTCGCTGTCAGTTTTATTAACGTTGCACTAGGCATGCTTTATATCGTCTTTCCGGTTCATTAGTTGGTGCATTCCGGTCAAAAAACTAAAGCCAGAATGATCATTGCTGGAGTCCTTACCCTAATCATACCAGGTTTGGTATTCGTCCTGAACATATCTCCAAACGAGTATTACCAAACGCCAATGACCTGGGGCATTATCTGACCATAATTCCGCTGATATTTATATTCATCGGTATTCGAAATAGTCCGATTCCAATTCATGAATAGTATGGGAAATCTGAACAAATTGTTTGCCGTGGATACGTATCGATAAACAAGCCCTACTACTGAACGATGAGCTTTTCGGTTGTATCGAAATTGGAACTGCTGATCTGAACTGAATAAAAGCCAGGAATCAGATCTGAGATGTCAGCAACAATTTCCTGATCAGAGCCATTGATTTGTAATTCCTTAATCATGCGCCCATTGACATCTCGAATGGTTATGGTTAAATCAGTCATGGCGCATTCATTTGAAAATAGACGGAAGTATTCTTTGGTTGGGTTTGGAGATAGCTGGAATTGGCACTTTTGAGGTGACCTGGCGCTGTTCATTAACCCCACATCCTCCCAATATGTTGCTGCATGCCTAATACCTGCTAATTGTGCTGCGGTTATCGTAGTGGCTCGTACAACTTGTGCCATAAAAGTAGTATCCAAAGAGCCTATGGTATCTTCTGGTTCATGATAAAAAGGATTTCTGAAATTCGCACCATCTGAAATCATAATAGCCGGGATTCCCACATCCCAAAAAGAGGCATGATCACTTCTCCGCAAATCTGGCACAAGAGTAGAGTTCACGGGTATGTCCAGCGCATAAGAGGTAAGTCCAGGAACATAATAAGCCGCGGCATTCTGAAATGCAGCAGAAATGGCTGTTGAGTTTAAATCTGCCGACACAGCTATAAAATCTCCACGATTGTTATTTGCATTTATTTGACTCACTTGAGCAGGAAATATCGTCCCAAACCCTGGAGGAATTGTTTGGCTGTTTGGTTGGTTCGAATAGTACCCAATCATTTCATAGTTAAGCACTGCAACAGTGGTTTCGCTCGGATTTAGGTTTAAAGCGTAGTGATTGCTTCCAGCAAGGCCATCTTCTTCAAGATCAAAACCAATAAACTTTATGGATTTATCAAAAGAATACCCGGAAAGCACTCTCAACGATTCCAACACACCTGAAACACCTGACGCATTATCATCGGCTCCGGGCGAATCAAAAACAGAATCGTAATGCGCATCTATGATCACGCAATTCGTCATATCTGCAGTCCCAATCATTCTTCCAATGATATTTTCAGCTGTGTATCCGCCAAATCCAAAAATTTGAGTAGTAGTTTCTAGCCCTGAACTTTCAAATTCACTTCTGATCAAGTTCTGAACACTCGATAACTGAGTAGCCCCAGTATTGCGATGGCGTATACCCTCAATTGCTGTCAAAAAATTCAAGAGTTCCTGCGAATCAATTTCATTTGCCAATGCCTGAAAATCTACGGGTTGATTGTCGTCAACTGTAATCATTATTCTAAAATCAGGAGCGAAGCCAGAATAGTTTGAAAAGTCCCAACTAATCGATTTTCCAGCTCCGGGAGTGAGGTTTGTGCCAAGGTCTCCAGTTGCGTTGGAAACGTCCAGGTTTAATTCTAAATCACCATCGTCCCCTGCTGAAAATGTTATGTCGACCAAATCATTTTCGGCATCGATTACATCAAATGAGAGGTTCAAGATATTGTCGGAATAGGATGTCTGAACATTCTCTATTTGAGGAACCTGATTTTGTGCATTACCGAATTGAAACAGTGAAAGTGTAAGTAGTAATAATAGAAGTAATCTCATGGTATTAGATAAAAGGTCCAAAAGATATGGAAATTAAGAAAAGTTTGCGTGGTCAACGCATTCGCGCTCATGAGCTTACAATTGAACCATTTACACGTGCGAGTCTATGCATTCCAACACCTTAATGTTAAATATTCTTGCTCTTTCTCACTTCAGAGTTTACAGTATTCCAAATGATACCATCTTCATTGGGCGAATAGCTATAGCATATTAATCAGTTCCGAAGCTCAATCAAGGATCTGATCGTTTTTTTGAGCTGGTCCAAAACAATGGTCTTTGCCAACCTATTTGGTAAAAACCAATTTTGCGCTGTTCATTTTCATAGCAGGACGAATGAACTCTACTACTTTTTCCCAATCTTCTTTTGGAACAAAGCCGGCTTTATACACCTTGTGGAGTTCAAGAATTACTTTATCGTCTTTTACCTCTGATTTCAAATGCACGGATCCCACCTCATTTTCTGCAGTTTCATTTAGTGACGTGTATCCTTTGACCTTATACCCTTCAGGAATTTTTACGGTATAGACATATTTCAATGATTTTGGAAAATTGAAATAAATATCTGTACGACGTTGTGCAATTTCTTCTTCGGTGAGACTTACCTGATTGAAGGCAATCTCGCCCAAGTTCAAAACCGTGCTCGGACCCACTTTTTCTATGGCATTCTTAATTGTAAATGCTTCGCTATAATGCAGCGTATCCTCGGTAGAGATAACTCCCGAATTCTTTAACTCAAAACGGGTGTACTCATCAATTTCAAAGGTCCCTTCTCTGGATTCTTTCATTTTCTTGAACTTACGTTCTTCGTCTACCTCCATTTTTTCCATCGCTCTGTCTCGCTGACGCTGAACATTGTTTGACGATAATAACTTGTCGGTTTCTCTCCCGAATAACATTGCTTTTTCACAATCCTCAATGTATTCTTCATTATCCAAAATGAAGCCAGAGACCTCAAACTTGGGCTCCCCTGAAAATTTTCGATCCATTTGAACCGAAACCACCTTAGAGTTCAAATCCATTTCTAAATCCATGGTCGAAATACTTATATTCTTTTGATACTCCCCAAATGGAATAACAATATCACTATATTCTGTAGTTCCAATTTTTCTGGAAAATCCTTCCTGACCTCGAATGGAGTTCGGAATGTGATCCATGGTTTGGAAGGATCGCGGCCTGTTTAGATAGACCCAATCTCCGTTGTCCGATTTATATCTCGAATACTGCTCTATCTCATCAAACATCACAATGTCATCGAAAGTGGAAATTCCTCTGTCACTGGTAAATACAATTTCATATTCAATCCCAAACTTGTCGGCTACGTACCCCATGAAATTCCGAAAATGAGATCCTTTTATGACTTGTTCATGGTATTTAGAGTTGTAATCTTTAATTGATGATTGGTAAATCAACGTGTAGTAACGAATGTGATAATAGGCCAACTGCATAATTTCATCATTCGTTAGCTGCTCACCGTCGTAATTGGCATCAAACCACTTTTCAAAAAACTTTGCCGCCATACTTTTAGGGTAATCTTTACCTCTGTATATCCTATTCAAGGATTCCAGTTTTTTCTGATCCGACACAACAGTGGTTACCTCATAAGGATCCACCAAAAACTCAGGTGTATTATCCACATTTCCTAGTTTTTCGTAGCAAAACTGCATTTTATACGAAGGCTCTGATCTGTATCTCAAAGACCAGCTTTCGTTCGACTGCGTAGGCTGATTTTCATATTGAAGTTCATAGACTATACTTTTACGATCTGAAAGAGATTCATTTTTTTTCAGCTCAGGGGCTCCGTTGCTTGCTTTATAGTTCACAATAAAACCTCTATCCACTGTGTACCTCTGATAACCATTTAGCACTACGTAATCGTCCGTAAGCACATCAAAAAAGGGACTCAAACAGGATTCGTAGGTAAAGGACGTTTTCTCGAGTAAAAACTCTAAATCGTCACCAATTTCAAGCCCGGGTATGGGTGTTTCATTTTCAGAATTCCTTTGGAGTGTTGTAAGATCTACAAACTCTACTTTGCCAGATGGTTTCCGAATTCGTACCGCAACATCGTAGGCGTATTTATTTAGATTTAATAAGGTAACGTTGGCATAAGATCGTTGTCTAAAGGCATCCATATCGATTACGCTGTACTCCTCCAACCCAGTCTTATCCAGTATTCGCACGATGTATCTGACATAGTAAGTATATTCCAGTCCTTTCTTCTTTTCTATAGTGTATAAGGTAATGTCATCAAGGATAACCGCAGACTCATTTTTTAATGAGTCTGGCAAAGGCTTGCCGTACCATTTAACATAAGGATCGGTGATATTGGCCACATTTTCTGCCACTCTCAATAATTCTCTACTTTGACCCAACATTGAAGTCGCCAACAGCACTCCCAGTAAGGCAAGTGCGAAATATTTTGAAAGATTCATGGTTTATTTTTTTGCAATAATTACTCGATCGTCGTAGTACTCTTTCAATTTGGAAAGAGCTTCTTCAAAATGTTTTTTATTCTCTTTTCGAACGAAGCCATCATAAATTTTTAATGTTTTAGTTACCAATAAATTTTCACCAGACTTCTCTATGTGCACCGATAGCTCAAACTCGTCTGTTTTCGATGAAAAGCTCTTTGGAAAATAGGTTATGGAATAGCTCGATGGCGTAATAAATTCTATGGTCGTTTCGCGGTTATATCGTTCATCAAAAAACCAGTCGGCAATTCGTTCTTTACTTAATTCCACATATTCGAGATCAGTAGAAGGATCTATATCAATGTAATACTCAGAGCCCAAATCAATTACTCCGTCGGATGAGGCACATTCGTATACAATCTTCACCTGTTCTTCCTCTTTCAATCCAGATTCCTCCAGAATGTTCATTGACCCCGTTTCGAATGGTCGCAAATAATTATTCAGAGCTTCAATCCGGTTTTTATAAGTGATGGAATTGAATCCATAAATAATATATTTATTCGGCTCTCCTGAAAAAAATTCATTCACTTTATAGCGCGCAACTACTTCATCTGCATCAAATCGTACTTCAATATCTCGATCCACACGATCGGCATCTGATTCACTTTCCGGAACTGTAGTGAGAATGAAGTTTTCTCCATCTTCAATCATGATCGGCCTACCCTGTATTCGATATGCATATTCACCACTCATGCCATAGGTTTCCGTAGCATCCAGGAAAACAAATTCACCATTGTACTGAACAGCTACAATCATATGATTGTCAACCGCAATGGAAGGAATGGAATAATCGTAGGGAATTTTACTTCGGGTTCCAATCCATGACAAACGAGCATCATATCCCAATTGTATGAGCGTATTTTTACACAGGTTCGCCATCCCCTTGCAGTCTCCATATTTGTTCGCATAAACCTTCTGACATGCATCAGGTTGAAATCCTGCTATCCCGTCTTCATAAGCTATATAGCGTATATTCCGTTTGATGTAGTCATTGACCGCATAGATTTGCTCTTTTCCTCTGGGCATTTCTTTAAATCTTTGCACCAACTCTTGAATTTCATCTGGTTTCTCTTCAATGTCCTTAACCAATGAGGAATACCAGTCATAGAGGTCGGACGCTTCCGGCATAAGTCTCTGTTTCTTCCCAGTTCGATTGGTATAGCTCTTGTAGATAATTATGATGTGCGGCATAAAGAAACTTCCTGAGGGACAGTTTTGGCAATCCTCTATGCCTGGTATGTCATCCATTCTATAAGTGTACCGTGTAAAATTTTCATGACTCGTTTGGCTTTTCTGGATATCAAAACTTTCAAAATTCATTTCCAAGAATTCCACGTCCAACTCATTGGGTATATCTAAAATCACCTCACTATTCATCGTGCCAGAATGAGGAATAAGCCATACCCTGGAGTTGAATTTATAATCATCTACAATCATGGTATAGTTGAGCTTGTAAATCCTTTTTGCATCTTCCGCTCTATATCCTCTTGGTGAAAGTGAAAACCGGTTCACAAAGAAATCATCAACAAAGTGGCCATTATTCTCGACTGCCTCAACTCGCTCGAACACCTCTGCCGGCATAAAACGCGACTTTTCCGGAACATAAAGTTGAGCTGCAGCATTCCGAATCAATGATTTTGAATTCGTATAATCGTAGTGTACTGGCGATCCTGTTAACTTGGGGACAATGATTCGTTCTACATCTTTTCGTGAAGTGAGGATTTGTTTCTTTCCTCCATAGCTAAACGTATAATGGTCTTTGGCCTCATAATAAACCAAGCCATAATCCTCATAAGCCTCGGGGACACGTGCGATTATACTTTCGTAGTTATAGTCTTGTGCATTCGACATATACACACTCATGAACAGTGCAATGATCAAAAAACGCCTCATTATTCCTCCATTATTGAGTAAAGCAAAACAAAATATTGAGTCGCGTAGGAAGACACCGTTAAATGAGCTACAGCTCCTTCAAGACATGCGGGAATTCGAAAGATATATGATGAGATGATCTAGTCTGGTATTTAATAGTTAAAGTATTGTGTAAAAGTGAGTTGGAAAGAAGTGACTTTGTAGCCCGATTCAAAAGTGACAAGGTTATTATTCGCATCGAATGTTTCCACCGTTCTATGACTCATTCGGTGTGGAAAGCCAATTTTGAGCGATATTTCTTTGGCTTTGTTATTTCGGTTGAAATAACGATACGCTATTCTGGTAAAGGCCCCTCCACCAGACATCAATCCTAAATAATTCTCATATTGATATCCAGCTCCAATACCAAAACCAGAAGATCTCGTAGATTCAAAGGTCGAAAGATTACCGATGTCGAGCTGCACAAACAAAGGAACACGCAATACACCAAAACCTTCCGTACTTGCCAATTCGTCTCCGTTCCAAATAAAAAATCCAAAGGCAGGGCTGGCACCAATACTCAAGGCCAACTCGGAATTAAACTCATAGACATTGTACTTGAATTGTCCTGAGGCAGTATAAAAGCTAAACCCATACGTCGACTGCACAATCCCCGTATATTCTGATGGTTCTGCTTCCGCAGTAGCGACGGCCCAATCGGTGAATGCCGCATTACCGAAACCTAGAAAGTGCTTTTGAGTATATCCAGAAAAGGAAACAAATAGCAGAAGTGATATAAGTAGTGAGTAATTCATAACCAGTTAGTTTGTGCGGCAAATAAAAGATAATTCAACAAAAAAAATGCATTATACCTAGCTTAAATTATTTTCTCTTTTGCAAACAAAGGAGATCGAAAATGCAATGCAGCAATGTTTTCTTGGCCCTAATTGGCTTGTAACCAAAATAGAAAAAGACCGATAATCCTGCTCTATCTGAACACGTCAAAGGCACATGAGACCTGAACGAATTTGAATGTAAATGGATGGGCTCCGTGAATATGATGGTTCAATACTTTATTGAGTCTAAAACAAAGGATATCCTTCATTAATTCATTTTCATCAGAAATAATTACTTCAAGTCTGGTTTTTGTCCATCTTCCGGAAACACCTCATCGAATCTTTTCCTCGGCTCCTTAATAGATAAACAAGCCCTACTTCTGAACGATGAGCTTTTCGGTTGTATCGAAATTGGAACTGCTGATCTGAACTGAATAAAAGCCAGGAACCAGATCTGAGATGTCAGCAACAATTTCCTGATCAGAGCCATTGATTTGTAATTCCTTAATCATGCGCCCATTGACATCTCGAATGGTTATGGTTAAATCAGTCATGGCGCATCCCCGCGGCCACAGTGTTTCCATGACATAGGAAAGAGCAACGTGGAATTTCAGGCTATCGAGTTTGGGGGGTTGAAATTTGTACTTATTCCTCAAGATCCAATCTGATGCACAGGGGTCGTATAAAACGGAAGACATAACATAAGACCCCCTTAACATTGAAAGACACCTTATTAATCAAATTGTAACAACAGCTTAAGTTGGATGCAACCTCTTCGATTCACCTTCGAAAAAAATTTAACTATGAAGTACTTTACCTTATTCGCTTTTCTTATAACCACATTGGCTGCGCACAGTCAGAGCTTAGTAGATCACACTAGACAAATAGATGGTGCTCGGAGCAGCAACGCCTTTAGCCAAACCCTGGCTCCCTTTTATCATGGGGTTGCCTCCGGCGATCCGACCTCAAGTTCAATTCTGCTCTGGACCAGATTTACGCCGATTGATACCACTGCGAACTACGATATCAAATGGAAAATTGCCACCGATACTGCAATGATCAATGTTATAGACAGCGGCATTGTAAATACTGATGCCAGCACGGATTTTACGGTGAATGTAGACGTAACGGGGTTGTCCGGTGGTACAACGTACTATTATGTTTTCGAAGAAAGCGGACAATTCTCGCTCATAGGTAGAACACGAACCACCCCTACAAATAACCCGGGTCATCTTCGCTTTGGTGTAGTTTCCTGTGACAACTATCAGGCGGGCTACTTTAGGGCTTACGGTGAGCTAGCGGAGAGAGAAGATTTAGATGCCATCATTCATCTTGGAGACTACATTTACGAATATGCGGATGGTGTTTATGGAGACAGCACGCTGATGGCAGATGGAAGCAGGCCACTATCTCCTTCAGGTGAAATCGTAACCCTTGAAGACTACAGAGCAAGATATTCGACGTACCGGCTGGATTCCAATTTTATTAGAGCGCATCAGCAGCATCCGTTTATCACTATTTGGGACGATCACGAAACGGCAAACGACTCCTGGACAGGAGGTGCGGAAAACCATGATACAACAACACAGGGAGATTGGAATACACGCGTTGCCAATGCAAAACAGGCCTATTTCGAATGGCTTCCTATTCGTGAAAACATGGGCTCCATTTACAGAACTATTTCATACGGTCCGCTAATGGATCTTGTTATGCTAGATACTCGAATTGAAGGTAGGGAAGAACAAATATTGGACATTACAAACCCTGCTCTGTACGATCCAAACAGAACCATACTGGGTTCAACGCAAAAAGCATGGCTCAAGAATCAACTGAGCAGCTCATCTGCAACGTGGAAAGTAATGGGAAATCAAGTGATTTTTTCTCCATTCACAGCAGGATGGGGTGCTTTGCTCGATACTACGGTTACTTATGAAGATCTGGAAAGTACGTTTCTGGATATCTGGGACGGTTATCCAGCAGAACGAACAGAGTTGATCGATTATATTTCACAAAACAATATCGATAATACCGTTATTCTAACCGGAGATTTTCATAGTTCTTTCGCTTTTGATGTTACAGATACTCCGAATGTGTTGAATATTGTAAATGTCCCTGGTGTAGGCCCTTTGCCTTTTTATGATCCATCTCCTATTTACGATCCGGTGACGGGAACGGGGTCTGTAGCGGTTGAATTTGCCTCACCCTCAATATCTTCAGCAAACTTTGATGAGAATACTGATCCTGCCACTGCTCAAGCCCTGCAGTTTCAGATTAACAATGACATTGTCATCCCCCCAGCTGGACCAAATCTTGGAAATCCTAACCCTCATATGAAATATGCCGACCTTATTCAGCATGGTTATTTTCTGTTAGATGTTAAAGATGACAGCACTCAGGCAGACTATTACTTCATCGATGATATTTTGGTGCCCAACGGAACCGAGAGTTATGCTCAGGGTGCTAAAACAATGAGAGATTCAAACAAGCTCGAACTTACCGCTGTGCCAGCTACTCAAAAATCCAATCCACCAGCATTGGCACCATTAAACCCTCCTTCCAATGTAACTTCTCTTGATAAGGGGTTAGAAAATGGAGTCATCATCGGAATTTATCCCAACCCCTCGGATGAATTGCTCACCGTCCATTTTGCATTGAATGCCACTGCATCCATGACATTTGAATTGTTCACTATGGATGGCAAGCAGGTAAAAAATATGAGAAAGACCATTCCAACCGGAATCTATTCACAACAAATAGATGTTTCCGATCTGGATTCAGGAATTTACATGCTTCGAATTTCTGACGGACGTACTTCAATGACCCGAGAAGTAGTGATAAGATAAACAAGAACATATCCCTATAAAAAAGCCCGCAATTGTGGGCTTTTTTTATATCAATTTGTATGTCCTACGCTATGACAATTTTTTGGGTTAAAGATCTCTGAAGTGCTCATGGTAAAAACCTATTAGTGCGGTGTTCAGATGCCTGAGTATTGCTGTCACCTTTTATGCGTGATGCCCTTGCTTATGCAGCTGATCGTGAGCATAAATTGCACTATGCTTCATGAAATTACTGTTTGATCAAAATATTTCATTCAGAATACTCAAAAATCTTCCCGGAGAATTTGATGTTAGTAGGCATGTATCCGAAGTTGGCCATCATTTATTTTGGGCTTTGGAAATGCTCTGAATATGTGGTAACATTATAATTACATAATAACAATGCCATCATGGAGGTATCAATAATCAAAATAGGCAATTCCAAAGGTTTCAGGCTCAGTAAAACTTTGATTGAGAAGTACAACATTAAGGATAAGGTAGAATTGATACTGGAGAAGGGGTATATGATCATTAAACCCTTATCTAACCCCAGAGCAGGCTGGGAAGAGTCTTTCAAGGAGATGAATGAGAATGGAGATGATCAGCTTTTATTCGATGATATTTACGAAGATGAAGACTTCGAGGAATGGAGCTAAGGCAATATCAAATCATATTGGTCAACCTGGACCCCACCATTGGGAGTGAGATAAAAAAGACACGACCTTGTGTGATTGTATCCCCAGACGAAATGAATCGTCATTTACGGACAATTGTAATTGTACCAATGACCACGACTTCTAAAAAAAATCCCACACGAATAGAAGTAAAACACAACAATCGAATAGGTTGGGTGGCACTAGATCAGATACGGACAATTGATAAGAAACGAATCATAAAACAGCTTGGTAGGTTGACTAAACCTGAATTGAAGGAAGTAAAATCAATTCTTAAGGAATCATACGTGGACTGAAGAACAAAGAAACAATGGCTAACTGTATCTATACCTCGTACGTATCAGCCGGCAAAAGAGCCTGTCACATATAGGTGGGATAACCCCCAACGCTAATGCGCATCCCGAAAAATGTCGGGAGCATCGCTAATCTGCTGTGCTCATGCTTAGAACATTTGAGCTCACCTTTTCTTTTCGCCAAATTGTATAGACTTAGACGTCCAGTGGTCTCCCGAATCTGAAAAGGAGCAGAATAAAAAGCCCCAACATTCCGCTTCTTACCTCTAATCCAGGTAGTAGACTGCAACTTCCTCCCCTGCTTTAGAAAACTCCTTATCCCATGGTATATAGACTAATGCATTAGAAATGGCATAAGTATGCATCATGGCTGATGATTGTCCTTCAAGTATTTCCACCTCTTTTTCGTTCGCAAATGCTTTTAAAAACATAGCGCGGGTACCTCGTTTGTGAAAATCGTTTTTCAGGACTCTTTGCTCTTCTCGCAAACCCCTAAAACCTGCTCCCCCCATTTCTACGAATGGAGGGTAGCACGTATTGGTAAAAACCCGTAAGTGCTGATGCCGGATTACTCTGTAAGGCCATAACCTACAGAGCAAAAAAGCATGAATTTCAGACTGATCATAAGAGCTGAACATAGACTATCTTTGAGAAAAGAGAAAGTAGATCATGGTAAACTACAAGAAGGTAATATCGATCAATTCTGAAAAGAGGTTTGGCAAACCGTGCATCAGAGAAACAAGAATAACAGTTTACGATATCCTCGGTTGGCTTGCTTCAGGTATGACCTATGATGAGATATTATCTGATTTCCCGGAATTAAACAAGAATGATATACAAGCTGCCCTTGCTTATGCTGCTGATCGTGAGCATAAATTACACTATGCTTCATGAAATTACTGTTTGATCAAAATATTTCATTCAGAATACTCAAAAAACTCCCTGTAGAATTTGAAGGAAGCAGGCATGTATCCGAAGTTGGGTTAAGCAATTCTACGGATAAAGATATTTGGGAGTATTCAAGAAAAAACCATTACTCTATAGTCACATTCGATGCTGATTTTTATGACATCAGCATCTTAAAAGGACATCCTCCAAAGATTCTTTGGATAAGAACTGGTAATCTCAGCACTGACAAGCTCATGGAGCTACTTCACTATAACCTCGAGAATATTACCGCCTTCCTCAATGATGAGGAATCAGTTGACGAAGTATGTATGGAAATGAAATGAGCCCAGAGATTAGCCCAATCCACGAAATATCTAATCCAGGAAGTAGACTACAACTTCCTCCCCTGCTTTAGAAAACTCCTTATCCCATGGTATATAGACTAATGCATTAGAAATGGCATAAGTATGCATCATGGCTGATGATTGTCCTTCAAGTATTTCCACCTCTTTTTCGTTCGCAAATGCTTTTAAAAACATAGCGCGGGTACCTCGTTTGTGAAAATCGTTTTTCAGGACTCTTTGCTCTTCGCGCAATCCCCTAAAACCTGCTCCCACCATTTTACGAATGGAGGGTAGCACGTATTGGTAAAAACCCGTAAGTGCTGAAGCCGGATTGCCAGGAAGGGCCATTACGGGCGTACCTTTCACCAAACCAAAAAAGAGCGGCTTACCGGGCTTCTGTTTGACCTTGTAAAATATCTCCTCTACACCCAGCTCATGAAGAGCCTTACCAACGAAATCATAATCACCAACTGAAATTCCGCCAGAGGCCATGACCAAATCGGCTTGGGTCAGAATGTTCTTCAGGCTTTCCAGGGTCTCCCCGTAACTGTCCTTCACCTTGTGGACATGAACTTCTAACTCGAAATACTTACGAATCGCAGCGCTCAATGCAATGGCGTTGCTCTCGTAGATCTGACCAAACTGAAGTGACTTCCCTGGTTCTACGAGTTCATTTCCAGTGACCAACAAATGAATTTCGGGCTTACGATAGCCCCTAACCGTATCATGGCCCATCATGGCGGCGAAGCCAATGGCGGCGGGTGTCAATTCTGTTCCTTTTGAAAGACCTATCTCCCCTTTTCTGATCTGCTCTCCCCGCGCTCGCAGGTTAATCCCGGGCTCTGTTGTTTTACGGACTTCGATCGTATCTCCCTGACGATCAACTACTTCCTGAATAATTATGGTATTGGCATTCTCAGGTGCAGGTGCTCCTGTAAAAATGCGAAGCGCTTCTCCCTGTCCCAAAGGCAACATCTCAGTATCCCCAGCCTGAAGCTCACCTACGACCTTAAATTTTGTCCCTTTTTCAATGGTCTCATCTACCTCGACGGCGTATCCATCCATCGCGGATTGCGGAAATCCCGGGATATCTGTTTTTGATTTCAGATCCTTTGCCAGAACATACCCAAAAGCCTTGGAAAGTCTTCTCTCTTCTATTTCCAACACCTTAATTTGTCCTTCTACCTTAGCTTTTGCTTCTTCTACCGTAATCATTGTTGCATTTTTGACAAAAGAATATCAATTCAGCTTGCCAAACAATCCGGCGGGTTGAGGGTTCAAACTTCATGGAGCATTATCTTTATCTCTTCTTAAATTTAGCGTCAATCAGCGTTCCTCTGGTTTTTAGTTTTGATCGAAGAGTGGATTACGCCAAGCGGTGGAAACACCTATTCCGGTCAATGGCTATCGTCGGCGGTGTTTTTATCATCTGGGATGTTCTGTTCACCCGGGCAGGAATCTGGGGGTTCAACGATGAATATCTGGTGGGGTTTCGGGTTTTCGGACTTCCCATTGAAGAATGGATGTTCTTTTTCGCCATACCGTTTGCCAGTATTTTTATTTATGACGTCTCTAAGTACTTCTTTCCCAGATTGAAAGGCTCCTTTGTTAGACCGGTAACCTTCGCCATAGTGCCGGCGTTAGTCATTTTAGCATTGGTAAACCTCGATCGACTTTACACCAGTATTACCTTCCTTCTCACTTCAGGGTTGATCATTCTGGCCTTTGTCCGATATCGGGACTTGCTTGAAAGGTTTTACAGAACGTATATTATAGTCCTTATTCCTTTTTTATTGGTTAATGGAACCCTTACTGGTTGGTGGATACAAGATGAGGTGGTTTGGTATAACAATGACTATAACCTAGGACTCCGCATTGGAAGCATTCCCATTGAAGATACCTTTTATGGAATGAGTCTGCTACTTTGGTGTACCATGCTTTATGAAGGGTTTACCAACAAAGCGCTGAAGAAGTCTGAATAGGGTTGGGACAGCCTTCGGGAAATCCTATTTTTGGCCAACAAAATTCTTATCATGGCCAGAGTTCCCTCAGATCTTGAAATCGCCCAGGAAGCGAAGATGAAACCCATTAGCCAAATTGCCTCAAGGCTTGGTATTGAAGAAAATATCATTGAGCGTTATGGCAATTACAAGGCAAAGCTTCCCCTAAATCTTATTGATGACCAAAAGATTGCTGAAAACAATCTCATACTGGTTACGGCTCTCACCCCTACTCCTGCGGGTGAAGGGAAGACAACTGTTACGATTGGTCTTACCGAAGGGATGAACAAAATTGGAGCGCCTACTATGGCGGTATTAAGAGAGCCATCGTTAGGCCCTGTTTTCGGAATCAAAGGGGGTGCTGCAGGTGGTGGATACAGCCAGGTAGTACCCATGGAGGACATCAACCTTCACTTTACAGGGGATTTTTCGGCTATTGAAAAGGCGAATAATCTATTGGCTGCCATGATCGACAACAATCTACAAAGCCGCACGAGAAGTTTGAATATTGATGGAAGAACCGTTGCATGGAAAAGGGTGATGGATATGAATGACCGGGCTTTGCGTCAAATCACCATAGGTTTAGGTGGTACAGCTAATGGTATCCCTCGTGAAGATGGGTTTAATATTACAGCTGCATCTGAAATAATGGCGATCCTTTGTATGTCCAATGATCTAGCTGATTTAAAAGAGAAACTCGGCAATATCTTCGTAGGATTCACGATGGATCGCAAACCGATCTATGCGCGGGATCTCAATGCGGTAGGCCCGATGACTGTTTTGTTAAAAGATGCTATAAAGCCAAATTTGGTGCAGACTCTGGAACACAATCCAGTTCTTATCCATGGCGGTCCTTTTGCCAACATCGCACAGGGAACCAACTCTATCATTGCCACTAAAATGGGGCTTTCGTTGAGCAAATATGTAGTTACTGAAGCGGGCTTTGGAGCCGACCTGGGAGCAGAAAAATTCTTCGATATAAAATGTGTTCATGGCGGATTGAAGCCGAAGGCAGTGGTTCTTGTGGTTACCATCCGGGCGCTTCGTCATCATGGAGGTGCAGCTAAAGAGGAGTATAATACTCCAAGTCTTGAACGGGTGAAAAACGGATTTGAAAATGTGGTCAAACACATTGAAAACCTGAAGAAATTCGGACTTAACCCTGTAATAGCCATCAACAATTTTATCAGCGACAGCGCTGAAGAAATCGAATTCATAAAAGCCGAATGCCAAGCTCTGGGAGTGAAAGCCGTGCTTTCTGAAGGATGGGCAAAAGGTGGAGAGGGAACACAGGAACTTGCTCATGCCGTAGTAGAGGAAATTGATTCCGGAAAATCTCATTTCAAGGCCCTTTATGACTGGAAGCTACCAGTTAGGGAAAAGATTGAAACCATAGCCAGAGAGATTTACGGCGCTGACGGGGTAGTTTTTGCCAAGAAAGCGG
Source organism: Flavobacteriales bacterium (assembly GCA_003499525.1). Lineage (GTDB taxonomy): Bacteria > Bacteroidota > Bacteroidia > Flavobacteriales_G > Salibacteraceae > UBA10426. The sequence continues at coordinate 194,535 of DNTB01000089.1, read as the reverse complement.
AGCTTGACTTGAAGAGGATTGATAGTCTCGGATTAAGTGGGCTTCCTGTTTGCATGGCCAAGACCCAAAACTCACTTTCCGATAATCCGAAGGCTTTTGGAAAACCCGAAAATTTCAAAATCACCGTTCGTGAATTTGAATTTGCCGCCGGAGCGGGATTTGTGATCCCTATTCTAGGAAATATGATGCGTATGCCCGGCTTACCCTCCATCCCGGCAGCTGAGGGAATGGATGTTGATGTAGATGGGCGAATTATCGGGTTGAGTTAAACGATGGGATATGCACCATATCGGGGAATTAAAATATCCGGAAACCACGGTTCACCGGTAGAGGATGAATTGACTCTGGAATCACCACTATCCATTTCTATAAATGGAAATGCATTTAGCATTACCATGCAAACTCCGGGTGATGAAGAAGATTTGGTTATTGGCCTCTTGAATGGCGAGGGCATTCTCAAGCGAAACGAGGGCATTCCAGAATTGAAAGTTATTGAGCGATTTGATGGTGGATCTATTAAAACCTTAGATGTCCAGATAAGCAAAGATCTGGTAGAAAGCCGAATCAATAGCAGAAATCTATTGTCCGTTGCATCTTGTGGCATCTGCGGACAAAAAGAATGGAAAGAAGCTCTAGGAAAAGACCAACCACTGTCCGTCAAAACCACCATCTCTGGAATAGAAATAGAAAAGATGTTTATAGAGATGGAGCGTAAACAGAGCACCTTTCTTAAGTCAGGAGGGTCGCATGCCGCAGCCATATTTGATAGCAAGTTCAAACTGATGGCCATCCGCGAGGATGTAGGTCGTCACAATGCTGTGGATAAATCTGTTGGAGCATTAATTCGTAAAAACCAGATCGACAACGCAGAATTTCTTCTTGTCAGCGGACGGGTATCGTATGAAATAATTGTGAAATGTTTCAAGGCCCGTATTCCTTTTCTGGCGGCGGTATCGGCACCATCAAGTCTTGCTGTTGATTATGCTGAGGAATTGGGTATCACTCTGCTCGCTTTTTGCCGGGGAGAATCCGCAACGGCTTATTCCAGAGTAACCCGACTACTGGTGATGGAGGATTTAAACAACAAAAGCATCAATTTGGTGCATTTGCCGAACAGGTATTGCATCACAAAAACAGAATAATGATTTACAAAAAAAGCCGCCCAAAATGGACGGCTTTCTGCTTGATTGCGCTAGGTTTTAGCTGCTGGTTATTCCTTTATAATCGTTCTGGCGATTTGACCATCTGCAGTGTTCAGTTTGAATATATACATCCCTGATGGCAAGCTCGTCAGCGAAATGTTTTGTATCGGACCTTCATTCAGGTATTCTACCATAGCTGTTTGACCAGTAATGCTGTACACTTCAAAACTTTCAATCCTTGTATTAGATCTGTTTTCCAGAGTTATCTGGTCTTTTGCAGGATTAGGCCATAGAAGAACATCACTATCAATGCTCAATTTCTCAAGACTCAACGGAAGTGATGGCAACTCAAGCATTGGACCCCCTGCAGCTGTAGCTACCCATAGTCCAAATCCTTCACCGTTGTTGTTCGCCGAAGGATCTACAAATCCTGAAGCCACAACCGTAATAGCATTACCTGCGAGTGCACTGAGATCAGCATCGTACTTGAAGAGTGATGTTGACGTTGCAACATCCTGAATGACCAAATCATAATCTGCTGGCGCCAGCATCAAATATCCGTCAGCCTCGCCATATGAAATATCATCTACTATAGTTCCTGCTCCAACCTGTGTTTCTACTACATCAACTGCCGGTGCATCGGTAGAACCGTGCCATACCACTACATCCACTTCCGATGCATTTTCCGAATCCTCCTGAGCATCCGTGATAACCTCAATGCTGAAAGGTGTGGCTGGGGTGTAGGTTCCACCTCCTATTACACCACTCGCAATGGCGATGTAGGTCTTAGAACTTTCCAATATGAAGTTCTGCTGGTAAAGAGCTCCGGCAGTATCGGTACTGTTTGGACCTGCTACGGAAACGGTAAATTCCGCTCCAGCTGGTGCATCAACAAACGCACTGGCTTCTCTAAATCCGAAATTATCCAGGAGATTTAATGCATCTAACCAAATATCTACAGTATCTGCATCCGTTGCTGCACTGTTATGAATCACTTGTAATCTGGCTGGAGTGATAGCCATGGATGCCAATGGGATTACAGTACCGTCTGGAAGTACCGCTATCAATCCAAAAGGCTCAGTTCCCGGAGCACTAGCTGGATCAAGATATCCTGTAGCCAATACGATTAATGCTGAATCATCAAGACCAGTAATATCTCCATTGAATTGCCCTACCACTATTGCAGAACCGGCAGGTCTTACCTGAAAGTCAAAATCCGTTGCAGGAACATTAAGATAGCCCGCTTCATTGCCAAAGGAAAGATTGCTTGCAATGACGTCAGCGAGTACCTGTGATTCGTATACATCAACTGCTGGTGCATCATACACACTATGGATGATATTTACGCTGGCCTCTCCCGCTCCTTGGTTGGTTGCTTCTTCTTTAGCTCCATAAGCTCTCAGATCAAATGCTGTTGAGCCGCTTCCACCTACTTCACCGTCTGCGACAACAACGAAGGTACCACTATCAGGCAGGTTAAATGTTTTGCGGAACAGTGCATTTGTAGTATCGCCTTGTCCTGCCGCGGTTAAAACCAAGTCAAAATCTACGGTTGCCGGTGCATCGATAAAAGGAGTAGCTGTTTTGTATGCAAAACCAGGAACCAACAGAGTGTTGTCGAGGTATACATCTACTGTAGCTACAATAGGATCAGGACAGTTATGAATGGCCTGAACTCTGGCAGTGGCCTGGACAGATTCTGGGAGCTCAATCATTGGACCTCCAGCAGCCGTGGCTACAAACAAGCCAAAACCTTCTCCACCATTATTCTGAGTTGGATCCAAGAATCCAGATGCTAAGATAGTTATGGCATTTCCTGCTAGAGCAGTAACATCTGCATCGTAAGTAAATAAGTCATTTGATCCGGAAGAATCCTGAATGGTGAGTTGATAGGCAGCAGGTGCAAGAGATAGATATCCCTGAAATTCACCGTAGGAAATGTTATCTACTATTGTTCCGGCGCCCACTCCTGTTTCTGCAACATCTACTGTAGGAGCATCTGTACTTCCATGCAGCACTAAAACATCTACCTCCGAAGGGTTATCTGCATTCTCTCTTCCCATTTCATAGACACTGAAGCTAAATGGAGTTGCGGGATTGTACGTGCCCGATCCGATCGTTCCAGATGCCACGACGATATATGTTTTATTACTTTCAAGGATAACTCCAGATTCTCTGTAGAGAGCTCCTGTTGTATCCACACTAGCCGGGCCGGCGACAGATACATCAAATGGAACTCCAGCAGGTGCATCTACGAATGCAGTCGTACTTCTAAAATCAAGGTCATCCGATAGTACGGTATTATCTAACCAGACATCTACTACTGCAGCATCTGTAGCTGCACAATTGTGAACTACCTGCACTCTCGCTGGTGAAACTGCCGATGATGGAAGAGAAATTACTGTTCCGTCCTGAAAAACAGCTATTAAACCGAATGCCGGTTCACCAGGAGCTGGAGATAGATAACCACTTGCCAAAACCACGATAGCAGAATCATCTAATCCGGTAAGGTTACCGTCGTATTGTGCTACCACGGCAAGGTTTCCAGCAGGACGAATTTGAAAATCAAAATCAATCGCGGGAACATCAAGATATCCCGCATCTTGGCCAAAGGACAGGTTAGGAACGATCACTTGTTGTAATACTTGTGATTCATATACATCCACCGCCGGAGCGTCGGTAGCCCCGTGGATGACTTTTACAGAAATTTCACCGGCGCCTTGATTTGTGGCAATTTCCTGCCCTGCATAAGCCCGGAGGTCAAATGCTGTTGCACCTGCTGCTCCTGGATCACCACTGGCTACCAGAATATTCGTCGTTCCTGATGTCAGTGTAAATGATTTTTTGAAAATGGCTCCAACGGTATCTCCTGCTCCCGGTGCAGTTAATGAGATGTCGAAGGTAATTCCCGCGGGAGCATCGATATATGGCGTTGCATCCTGAAAATTGAAATTGGGAACAAGTAAAAGAGTGTCCAAATACACATCCACTGTGGCTAAGGCCGGATCGGCGGCATTGTGTATAGCCTGCACTCGAGCAATCTGCGCATTCATTGAAGAAGCAACAACTATGGCTGCAAATAGGGTTAAAAGCTTTTTTTTCATTTTGTGTGTTTTTTTTGTTCAGTTCGTTAAACATTGCAGGAATTGATATGGTTCAGATTTTTGCAAAAAAAATATCAACCTAAAAGTATTCATCTCATTTACAGACCTTTAAAAAGCAGGTCTTTTCATTCTATCGCATTATAGAAGAACATATTGCTTAACTTCCTGTTGAAGAAGGCAAATAAGAACACATGAAAACACACATCGTTGTTGGGGGTACCAAAGGCATTGGAAAATCCACACTTGAATCATTGCCTGCAGAAGATCAAAGAATCTCCATTTCCCGAAATATACCTGATCATCCAATACCCGGAGTACAATATCTTCAAGCCGACGTTCAAACGGACGATCTGCCCGAAATAGTCGAGGTTGATTCTATCACATATTGTCCTGGCAGTATCAATCTGAGACCGTTTAAGGCTTTAAAAAGAGATCAATTTCTGGAAGATTTGGAGATCAACTATCTTGGAGCAATAAAGACAATTCAGACCTACCTCAGGTCATTGAAAGTTCGTGAGAACGCATCCATAGTATTATTCAGTACTGTTGCGGTAGGTCAGGGAATGCCTTTTCATAGTTCCATTGCCGGTGCTAAAGGGGCAGTAGAAGGACTTGTTCGTTCTTTGTCGGCGGAGCTGGCACCAGATATCCGAGTTAATGCGATTGCTCCAACGGTTACAGATACTAATCTGGCCAGCAGGCTACTTCGGGATGAAAAGGCTCGCGAAAATATTGCGTCCAGACAACCCCTAAAAAGAATTGTAGACCCGTCAGAAATAGGCGCAATGGTTGCCTTTTTGCATAGTAATAATGCACGATCCATTACAGGTCAGATTCTCGGAATTGATGCAGGAATGTCTGTGGTTAGGAATTAACTAGAACCTATCAATGTACTCGTTTAGGGACTGAATGCTCGATTCATAATCGAATGCGTCCTGAACCTTGAAGTAATTACCAGGGTCATAAACTCTTGAATGAGCAAACTTTGCGAATTCTAACCGGGTTTCTTCAAACTCGAAAAGAAACATGATTTCCTTCACTTGTTCAGAGTCGAGACAATTGCGTTCTGCAACCTGTTCTGCGATGCTTAGCCTTGAATCTTCAAAATCTTTGCTCTCAATGGTTTCCAGAGCATTCTTGAAATCACCAGAATTCATAGGGGCATCGCACCCATGTTGATTATCAACAACTTCAATTTCTTCCTGATATTCCTCTGTGGTAGTCACAGTGGTGGTAGATGTCTGCGTTGTCATACTTTCACTACCTGATCCATCCGATACTTGAATATCTGCTCCAGCTGATGTTTCAGACATAGCCATGGATATAGTGACGGTTTCCTTTTGAGATGGATTTTCGGATGTGGTGGTTTTTGTGGTTGTAGTTGTCGTAGTCACCGCATTCGCGGAAGTGGATTCTACAATTGGGTCCTCATCACTTTCGCGGTAAGAAACCGTTTCGTAATCATTCATTGTTTTTGGGGAGGTTGGTACTGTTGCAGTGGCATATTGCTTCATTACCCACTTTCCCTTGTTGTTTCTCTTAATATTAAAAGTGATTTCCATTGATTCTTCCGGCATAAAAACGTTCTTATCAAAAAAACCGAGTTCTTCCTGCTCAAAATCAATTCTGACTTTGTAGCCAGAGGCCTTTAGGTCGGTAACCTGTACATTGGTGGCTGGTGTTTTATTCTGGACCACTCCATTTAGAATGACGACGAATTTCTCTCCATTCTCCGCAAAGAAAATGAGATTATACCTATTCTGTGCTTGCATAGAGATTACCATGAATACTACTAAGAGCGCGGATATGATGACTTTCATAGATCTTATTTTAAGGGTTTAAAAGTACAAAATCACTAATTTTGCACCTCCTTTTTTTTAACGTTATTGGAAATTTAAACCACGCCATATGATTACGCTAGGTATTCTTCTCATCATCCTTTCCATCCTGCTTTTTTTTGTAGTTCCTCCTATTCGCAAAAGAAACACTACTTCAAGACAAACTGAAAACACTGCGACTACCATAAACCCTCTTTTTCTTCTGCTGGAGCGTTTTTCAAATAGAGTAATTACCGGAATTCTACTGTTCGGTGTTTTCATTGTCACCATTCCCTACCTGTTTTTCTGGGCAGAACCTGGTTATCAGTACTTTGTGGTTTACCCTACGGGGGCTAAAAGCGCAGTAATGGATGAGGGCATCAAATGGAGAGGATTTGCCAAAATTATTCCTTGGCAAAAATTCATAGATGTCAAGGTCGTATCAGGTGAGGAAGATTCGAGGGAGATTGAAGGGGCCATGGAACCAATCCCAATTCGATTTATCGATCAGGTAACAGCAAGAGCGAAACTCTCAACTCGATTTCAATTACCCGCAAATGAGCAATCGTTCATCGATTTGGCCATTGAGTTCAGAAGTTTACAGAATTTAGTTCAAACGACTTTAATACCTACGGTGCGCGAGGTAGTATCTAATACAGGATATATGTTTGCTGCGCAGGATTACATTTCAGGTTCAGCATCCGATTTTAGAGTAGCTATTGATGATCAACTAAAGCTCGGAACATACAGCGTAGAAAAACTTGAGTTTAAGGATACTTTGGTAACCGATATTGAAGAAGAACAAAGAGAGATAAGGGAGATCAGAACCCGCTATGAAGTCAACAAACGTCTCGATAGATCGGGTCAGGTTATTCGAATTCCACACGACATTAACGAAAACAACATCATTGTTGCACAGGTAATTGTAGATGATGTCCTCCTTGAAAAAGCATTCCAAAAAAGATTGGAAGCGCAACGCGATGAATCTGCAAAAAGGCAATTAGAACAGCAAAAAATCAAGACAGCAAAAGATGCTCAAGCGCGCATTGTGGCGGAGGGAGAGCGAGATAAAGCTGCTGAAAGGGTATCTCAGGAAAAGGAACAGGTAAAAGCACTTATTGCCATTGAGACCAAGCTGAAACAAGAAGAAACCAACAGAAAGCTTGCCCAAATTGCACTTGAAACCGAAAAACTTAAAGCACAGGCGGAGAAAGTAAAGGCTGATGCAGAATCGTACAAGAACAAAAAACTGGTTCAGGCGGGTCTTACTCCTCAAGAGCGAGCTCAGATAGAAAAGGAAACAGCCATCGGTGTGGCCGCTGAATTATCTCGAATTCAATTTCCACAGACTATGATCATTGGTGATTCGAAAGGCGGAACTCCACTTGAATCCCTTATTGGCGCTGCCATGGCCAAACAACTGAATACAAAATAAAGGAAACCACCCGGAGTGTCTTCCGAGTGGATTTGTTCTTACAGGGTTTTTACTTCAAGGTAAAATGACTTGAAAAGTTCTGTCATTTATTGCTACCGTGGCTGAATTATCGCAATCCCCATTTCCATAATCCAGAATGCGTGTTGGCCTGCCATCAGGCGAGATTTCCAAAATTCCTGAGACAACATGTGGACAATCCAGCTCTACGACAAGCTTATCCGTAATAGTGATGGAGTATGGGTTGCCGTCACTGTTAATACCACTACCACCGCCGGTAACCCAATAAATATCGTCCTGTATTCCGGGAATACCTTCATTAAAAAAATTGGTTTCAATGCCTGATATCCAACTTCTTTCATAAATGCTCGAGTAACTGAAAGATCTGCCATCCGGACGGGTGATCTTATTTAGATTGTTCTCGACGCGGTATAAAAGGTGGCCTTGATCGTTAAGGCCTTGATTTTCAACATTTCGGACTGCATCAACAGCTATTCCATTGATGGAGTAATCATCAGTGGTTACTGTCCATGAAGCACCTGGAGTTCGGTATCTTCCAGTGCTGGAAACCATTACTTTTCCGGATCGCACCCTGCCGTCCATTCCCGTGCATCCCGTTCCAAAATCGATGATGATGTCTTTTGGAAAAGTAGTATCGGGCCAGGCAGGACTCACGCTAATGGCAGCGCATCCGTTGCTCAAATACCAGACGCGTTCAGTTTTACCATCAGGATCATTTACAGAGTAATCTAATCCTTCATTGGAAATGTTCTTAAGATCGCCCGACACGAACTCCGAATAAGAGTAATCTGAAGAAGTTGTGGTGTTGCCGTCCAATTCCTCTTTTCTGCAATTCGAGAAGAAGAGGACGACTAAAACGAGAAGAGCAAAAAATTTGAAATTCATGGTTTTTGTTTTTTGAAATTTGCACTTTGGATGCGATTATGGGTTAAAGGTTTAATGGAGGTTCAAAATTCTTAAAAAAAACGATGTTATGAATATCGCTACATTTGGACGTCAAATTGGCTTTAAGTACTATGAATAAAACAATTCTGAATATTCTCATTGTCGCAGCCTTAGCTCTTCTGATCATTAGCTGCGAAGATCCTACGTCGGATGAATCCAATGATATTCAGATCACCACACTGATTTACCATCTTGTTCCGAAAGGAACGCGAGACACGGTATCGTTAGAATACCAAGATCTGGATGGTGAAGGAGGTGAAGATCCTATTATAAAAAACCGAAAACTGGATACTAATATTGAGTATTTCGGCTACATAGAATTGTTGGATGAAAACCATCCTAACCCAGAGAAACCGCACGAAAGAGTTGATAACAACACTTCAACCTACCAGTTCTTTTACGAACTTTCGGACACCTCGAATCATGACATCAGCTACATCGATTCAGATCCAACAGGGTTTCCGGTAGGACTGACCACCGTATTTCTTTCAGGTTCCGGAAACACCGAGCGATTAAACATCCGCTTATATGAAGAACTTGATAAGTCTGCTTCCGGGCCTGACTATGCCGATACCACGAGCATAGGAGGAAAGAGAGTATTCAAGGCGGAATTATTGATTAGGCTAAAAGACTAATTATTCTATCCAAAGGATGGAATTTCCAGTGCCGTACTCGTTATTCTCGTACAGTGGATTTTCGCTATCAATAATCCAGGTTCCATCAACTTTAAACTTGTACAAGACTTTGCCTGGATAAAGATAAACATCCAGCTTCCAGCCATCTGATGTTTTTTCCATTCGGTATCCCGATTCCGACCATCCATTGAAGCTGCCACTTGCAAACACTTCCTGAGCATTGATGTATCCTTTGAGATAAAACGTATGATTGGGCTCTACTACTTTCACCGAGTTGATGAACTCATCCGTTCCTTCTGTTACAGGGTTATCCGGATCAGCTGTCCAGCTGCCGTTGATGATGAATTTATACCTATGATTACCCGGTGGCAGAACGTAAGGTAATCTCCAGCCTTTTTCTGTTCTATTCATCTTAAGCTCTCCATATCTCCAATCATTAAAATCCCCTGCAATAAAAACTTCCTGAGCCTCTTTATACCCCATAAGACTAAAGAAAATGGTATCGCCGATAGAAATTACGGAATTCAAGTTGCCGCTACCATCGTCTCTGGTCTGCGTATTGTCTGGATCGATAATCCACTCGTTGTCTACAATAAATTTGTAGGTATAGGTACCTTCTCGCAAATAAATGGGCAAAAACCAACCCGTTTTCATTCGCTGCAAGCGCAGTTCTTTCTCTCTCCAATTATTGAAATTACCGGCTACATAAACCCGTTTCGCATTCAGGTATCCCTTCAATTCGAATTGATAATTGGTTTTATAGCAAATATTGTTTTCATTCCCCTGAGCATCGTATTCCTTGAGTTTGTTATCCGGATCCAGGGTCCATTTCCCGTCAACGATGTACTTATACCAGTATTTGCCTGGATTGAGCTCCACATTGGCAGTCCATTTTTCCAAAAACTGGTTGTATGAAACGTTCGCTGAGGAGGTTGTCCAATCATTAAAATTACCCGAAAGGACTACTTTACGAGCCTTTTTCCCATTGCGGAATTCAAAAAGCAAGCCTTTCTCTATTTGCTTGATGGCGTCGCGTTTAACCTCATTCACGCCATAGGTAGCAATAAGTTTGGTGGTTTTTATTTCTGTATCTTCCAGATCGATATCCCAAATGGAGTGAACTTTCTTACCAGCGCTGTTCAGCTTGGATATTTCTTTGTGCAAGCGATAAACATCCTGGTTTGATTCGTCCAATATCCATCCGGTGGTAGTGGGTTGAGGTAATCCGAGTTGTGTTAATCTGTCCAGTTCTTTGTAGTCGTGTCCTACAGAAACGCAAATGCTATCTAACTTCAATGAATCTCGCTCTTTGAAAATGGTCATGGTAATGACTCCATCGTTGTAAGAATATGTAACCGGAACCGTTTGAGACCATACGTCAAGTCCCCACAATGACATGAAGGCCAGCACTAAAAGCAAATGGACGTTATGTATTAAATGTTTAGTTTCCATTTGAATACATTTTGAGTTTCCCATTTCGGAAATCGAGTACAACTTTCCCACGAGAAAAGAAAGAATACCCTAACATTCCGTCTATTCCGAGTCCGTATGCACGGCTCATTGTATTTAGGTTCAGCACGAGAGTGCGCATCCCATCGAACTCAACCTCTCCGATCTTCATTTTGCCCATCGAAACGAGAAGAACTTCAGCAGTTTGACCTGAGGCCCCGGAAACCGTGGTCTTTCTTGAAATCTTCATCCCGTCAAATATTCTTCCCGGAAGTCTGCTATCTACAATATTGACTTCGGCCCCCGTATCAAGACTGAATTTCAATTTCTTACCGTTTATTTCACTTCTTATGAGCAATACGTCATTTTGAATACTTAGGTCAGTTTCAAGTATTAAATCCTCTTCCTGGTGCTCGACAGGAACAGTTTTGTACAAAACCAGCTGATTGGATCTCATATCCAGCTCAAACACAAAGGACTTAAACAGGTTAACACCCATAAGTCCAAGAATTTTCACACCTCTTTTGTTTTCTATTCTGGCAAGGTCAGTAATATCTGCTTCAATGTTTTCAAAGAAGACTTCTTCAAACTCAAACCGTTTAACTGAGGTTCTCCTGATGAAGGAATTCTCGGAAGTCAGAGTACCCGAGCGATATTCTCTCAAAACCTTATAGTCCCGAAAATATGTTGAATTCAGCACCAGATATGGTGCTCCAAGGTCTAACACAAAGTTTCCAATGACACCATCAACCTTAGCCTCAATCAGGTAGATGTTGCCGACCCTCTTCAATGGGATGAGCATTTTTTCAAAATCGCCTTGAGGTTGGGGATCTTTTAGCGGAAGGTATGTTTTAGGGTAGAATAGTTCTATTGAGTCAACTCCGGCAATATCCAAAGGATCAGCCGATGTCGTTTGACAGAGGAAAATGAACAGAATAAAAACAGTTCCCTTCATCTGGCCATGAAATTAGATATTTAATCGGCAATTTTATTAGGACAATGTAAATGGAAGGTATGATTACTTTTGATTGAAAGGGAAATACGTTATGATTATTACAACAACTGAAAGTATTCCGGGTAAGGAAGTGGTCGAAATTCTCGGAATTGCTCGTGGGAGCACTGTTCGGGCGAGAAACATTGGGAGAGACATTTTTGCCGGACTAAAGAATATTGTCGGTGGTGAAATTGAAGAGTACACCAAGCTCCAGGCGCATGCCAGAGAGCAGGCCATACAAAGAATGACACAAGATGCACAAAATCAAAATGCCGACGCTGTGATCAATGTAAGACTGATGACCTCTATGGTAATGCAGGGAGCCTCGGAAATATTAGCCTATGGTACTGCAGTAAAACTTAAATAATGGACCTCATTCCTAGATTAATTATAGCCATGCAAATCGCCATTGCAATCGTCATTTTCGTCATCCTGGTCTATTTAATGTATCGCCGGATTAACATTAGAAAAACAGAAGGTTTCGAAAAACGGGATAATTAAAGGATGCTACTCAAACAATTCAAGATTGATCATGTTAGAACAACAAATTATAAGACATGGTCAATATCGAAAAGCACAGCGGCGTTTATACTTTAACAGCCTCTCAAAGACTTCCTATTTCACTGGAAGAGGCCTGGAGTTTTCTGTCAGACCCACACAATCTTTCCACCATTACGCCTAAAGAGATGGGGTTTGAAATAACCAGTAAAACAGGTCACAATACTTACGAGGGCCAAATCATAACCTACAAGGTGGGTATCTTACCAGGAATTAAATCATCGTGGGTTACAGAGATCAAGCATCTGCATGCCCCATATTACTTTGTGGATGAGCAGCGAATTGGGCCTTACCGAATTTGGTATCATGAACACATTCTGGAAGAAACGGCAGATGGAGTTTTAATGAAAGACAAGGTAACCTACAAGCCTCCATTTGGTATTCTGGGAGAGTTGGCACATCCCTGGTTGGTCAAGGCTAAACTGCTGAAAATATTTAGTTACCGGGAAAAAGTGCTTGTTAAAAAATTTGGTGAAATGTCTTTAAATGAAGAAGTATTGGAGAAGTAATTGGCTATTGATCTGGGAATTCTCGACCGAAAGGAGTTACGGGAGGAGTTCGAAGCTGTAGTTAGGCGAAGCCAAGAACCACCAGATCTTTTTACCAATTGTGGATCAATAATATTTCGGAAATCAATATTTTGAAAGTGGCGTTTGAAATCCGGCGGGGATCATTCGATATTTGGTAAGGATTATTCGAAAAGTGGTTTTTTAGATAAAATCCTCCATTCTCATTAAAAACTCGTCCTTGTTTCTTCTTGAAAGGGATATTCTACGACCGTCGGATAATTCGATTTCGCTGTCTCGGGAGTAGAACTTGCTTACATAATTAAGGTTGATGATGTGTGATTGGTGAACTCTCATGATGAAATTTTCACCAATTATTCTCTCAAATTCCTTAAGCGTTTTTGTGGATACTATAGAATGCTTGCCAAGCACAATCTTGCTGTACCCTTCATAAGAGTCAATGGATATTATTTCATCGATATAGACGTACTCTACATGATCTATACTCCTCACGGGAATTCGCTTTCTGGCAGAAGTGTTATCAATAGATATGACCTCTTTCTTATTCTGCCTTATTTTCTCGGCCATTCTAATCAATTCAGGTAACCATACCGGTTTTAGCAGATAGTGAACAGCGTCTGATTTAAAGGCCTCTGAGGCATAATGATTATGTGCTGAAACGATAACCAACTGGAATTCTTTATAAGTCAATGCATTTAGTAATTCAAAACCATCCATTTGGGGCATATTGATGTCTAGAATCAATACGTCAGGATGCAAGTCATTGATCATAGTTATTGCATCAACAGAAGAAGTGGTAGTACCAATAATTTCAAAATCGGGAAGGTGTTTATTAATCATGAGCTCCATAGCCCTGACTGCATTTTCCTCATCGTCGACAAGTAAAGTTGTGACTCTATCCATTAGATGGCTCGTTACTTTTTATTTTCGGTAATGTAATTGTTACAATGGTTGTCCAGCCCTCGTTATCAGGATCCAGATCCGTATACTCCAACGACAAATTTAATTCATAGAGCGCGTTCAATTCCTCAATTCTCTTTTTTGTAACAGAAGTTCCCATAGGACGATAATGCTCTGGATATACCTTGTTTTTCTTTCGACCCAAACCGTTGTCCGAAATCGTGCACTTGAGGGTTTTGTACTCTTCATTAAACCTGATTTCCATCCGGTTATTATTTCGGTTTCGAGCGAATCCATGCCAAATGGCATTCTCTACAAAAGGCTGAAGGACCATCGGAGGAATCAGGTAGTCAGAAATTTTCTCATGGTCAAGTATGATTTTGTAATCGAACTGTCCAGAAAAGCGAAGTTGCTCCAATTCAATATACTCGCTCAAGGTCTCCATTTCATCCGCAATGCGAATTAGATTTTTATCCGAAAGCTGCAACACTTTTCGCATCAATCGGGAAAAACGGGCTATAAAATCACTGCTTTTTTCTGCATCCTGATTCAAGACAAAACTTTGAATGCTGTTCATTGAATTGAATATAAAATGAGGATTCATCTGCTTCGAAAGGGCAATCTGACGGTATTTCACCAAAGACTCGCTCAACTCTGCTTGACGACGAACATTTCGGATTTTTATCCGGTAGAATGGAACGGTGATCAATGCCGTCAGGAATATGATCATAAGCACGATAAGCCCGTAAAACCACCAGGTTTGCCAAAAGGGTGGTTGAATGAATATTGAAACAGATTTTCTTTCGGACCACTCCCATCTGTCGTTCAATACTTCAACCTGAAACTCATAATCTCCCGGCGGAACGTATGAATAACGCGCCGAAGATTCAAGGGTATAATTCCAATCGTCCAGACCTGAAAGGCGGTAGCGATATTCTGTACTTACATCTATTTGATAACTGATTCTTTTGAAGCTAATACCAATGCTGTTCTCATTATATTCAAGATTGATTTCACGCTGACGGCTTTTATCGATGCCGTCCACATTTATCGACAAAATGTTGAGCTTTGGTGCTGCCAGAAACTGATCAAGAACAGTTGTGTCGATAAAGTTCAATCCTTTTTTGGTGGCAACAAACAAAGTATCATCGGTGGCTAATAGATCACTGATAGAATTACTGTACAAACCACTTCGGGTAGTTAGGGTGGAGCTTAATAACGTATCTCCTACTTGCTTAATTCGGTGCAGCCCGATCTTCGATCCTATCCAAAACTCATCCTTCCAAACCTCTAGTTTGCGGCAGTCTTTTAAACCAATTGGCGTTCCTTCATTAATGCTTATCAAATTTTCTTCGGACAGATAGAATAAATCCATTTCCCCTAAAACCCACAGAGTATCTCCCTTTTGCCGAAGACCATACAAGGATTCATTTGGAGCAATTTCTTTCCATGTTGCATTCTTGTGGTTGTAAATTCGTAGTCCACTACTCGTTGCAAAATACATAAGCGTATCGGATGCAATGATTATATCTCTATAATTGTTAACGCGCTCATTCTCTGGTTGAATACTCCTAAAGCTCTTTAATTCAAAATCCATTATGAAAAGATGTCTCGGTGATAAACCGAGTAAAGAGTCAGAGAACGGGACAACTTTGTTTAAATAAAGGTTCTCTGTTCCAACTAATCTTCCACCCCGAAAAATCTGAACCTTGTTATTATTTAGTATAAGACTTGAGCTGTCGCGGTAAAAAAAGTCCATGGATTTATCGCCTTCAGATCGATAAAGCAATTGGTTTGACACTGTTCGAATCTCACTGCCGTTTAAAACATAGGATACCTCCTTACCGAACTGATTTAATGAAAGGATGGAAGCGTTTTTATGGATTCCAGGCAATTCTCTGTTAAATCTTTGGTAGAATAGAACACCATTGTTATCGTAAGAGATCCATAGATTTTCTTCGTGATCAACACAGATACCGGATACGGTTTGCTCAAATCCTATTTTTTCTATAGGCTCAAGAGTATATCTATCAACCAGGCTTGCGCCTTTATTTCTATTGCCCATAATCACAATATCATCCAATACTTTGAAGTCGGTAATTTCAGTCTCATCTTCGACTATACTAATCAGTTTTTCCTCTTTCAAAGAATAGACATAGCTAAAATGGCCGAATGTTGACCAGACAGTAGAATCCTCTTCGAAAGACTTTTGGCTGAGTGCACTCGTGCTCATAAATTCACCTTCGAATGAATGAAAAACCCTCCCAGTCTTATTTTTTTTTGGTAAACCTCTGACCAAATAGAAGTTCACGTGGTCGTAAACCATGTGCACCTTTCTATTGGGATACATGAGGGTGCTGGTGTCAAAAAGCTGAAAAATCAGCACCTCATAGGTGCCGTCGGGAGCTATTTTTAACGTTCCAAGATTGGATACATTAACAGTCAATGTATCCTCATTGGTTAACTTCACGCCGAAGCGATCAAAGGGAATCTTCACTCCGTATTGATTAAGTACTTCTGAAAGGATCGCATTATGTTCGTAAGAACATGCAGAATCGCTCACTATATACGTCAACTGCTGAGTTTGACTAATGCACCATATCCTGCCCTTGTAATCTTCGTACAATGCAAAAACTTCATTGTCAATAAGCCCGTCTTCTTTGCTCCAATACTTAAACTCATCACCGTCATACCGGCAAACCCCTCGGTCAGTGGCAAACCACATAAATCCGTTGCGATCTTGCAAAACGTGGTAAACAGTATTGCTGGGCAATCCATCCGCCATGGTAAAATGTCGGTCAGGGGTAATCTGACCAATTCCTAGGAGTGGAGCAGAAACCGAGTAAAAAAATGCCAAAAAAAAGCGGAAAAACCAGGGCATGAGTTGTGTTCGGAGGTTCATTAGCCCTCAAAAATACTCGAAGCTTTTACAGAAAGAGCATCGAATGATTTAGAAATGATAACTTCGACGGCTTACATCAAGACCTATGAAATATCTCTACCTCGGGCTTCTCGCTTTATTGACTAGTATGTTCAACTTTTCATTTGCCGCTCCCGGCGATACTATATCGATCAGTTCACACCAAAATACCCACTGGGACTGGAACGGAAATTTTTACGATACCGTGGTATTTCCACCTGATACAACTTCATACGCCAAAATACTCATGGTTTATACCCTGGGATGCCCGGCTATTGGCTGCAGCGATTGGGACTATACCACACGAATAACGGTATTCGATCCCTCAGCTGATACCATGCCTGAAATTGAGTTGACCCGAATCATTACGCCTTATGCAGGCAATAAAAATCAGGGCTGGGAACACCAGTATACCATTGATGTTACTGATTATGCAACGATACTTAAGGACACTTGTATTATCAATGCAAACTACGATGGCTGGCAGGATGGATTTACCGTTTCGGTCGATTTTCATTTTGTGGAAGGCACTCCACCCCGTGATCTGCTCAGCATGGAAAATGTCTATTCGGGATATTTTAAGTACGGGTTTGCCAATGATCCTATTGAAAATTATTTGACCCCAGAAACACTTAGTGTAACACCCATCGCTCAACAGGCTATGTTCAGGCTGGTAGCCAGTGGTCACTCTTTTGGAGGAGCAGGAAATCCGGACAATTGCGCAGAATTTTGCGCCAAAACCTATGATCTTAAGGTCAATGGATCTACGCAATACTCAAATCTGGTATGGAAGAATGATTGCGGAGCAAACCCCATTTACCCCCAAACCGGCACATGGTTATCAAACAGAGCGGGGTGGTGTCCTGGCACCGAAGCCATAAGGTTCGATCATGATGTTTCAAACTGGTTAATTCCTGGAGGAAATATCATACTCAATGTCGATTGGGAGCCGTATAGCTACACGGGAGGAGCTGGATTTGATCCAGGATATAACATCGCGGGTCAATTCTTTCAATATTCCAGTGCCAATTTTTCCAATTCTGCAGAGTTGATTAATATCTTGAAGCCAAGTGCTGAAGACAATCACGCTCTTGACAATCCTGCATGTTCGGCTCCTGAAATACGAGTGAGAAACTACGGAAGCACCCCCCTTACCAGCCTGACGATTGAATACGGCATGGAAGGAAATACTCCTTTGAC
Organism: Flavobacteriales bacterium; assembly: GCA_003499525.1. Lineage (GTDB taxonomy): Bacteria > Bacteroidota > Bacteroidia > Flavobacteriales_G > Salibacteraceae > UBA10426. Next base: position 176,891 of record DNTB01000089.1, on the reverse strand, counting down.
TTACCAGTGGTCAGGAAATATTGATTTCCTTGATTATGAGGATATTACACTCCCCATGGGTAACTTCCTTTATTTCAAACCTACTGCAGGAAGTCGGTTTAAAGTAGAGCTAAAAAACCCAAATGGAGTAGCCGAAGAATATCCGCTCAATAGTATGGGTTATTCTGAAGTGTTGAGTACACCACAATATGGAAATCAGGTAGTGATTTTTTTCCGCCCCAACAATCGTCCTTTGGAAACATCCTGGGAGATTGTAGACGATATGGGAAATGTCATAGCCAATTCTCCGGCAAGCCCTGTTTCTGGAACGTTTTACCGCGATACGGTTACCTTGAGTTCCGGATGCTTTTCTCTAAAGGTAACAGATACACAATGTGATGGGTTGAGCTACTGGGCAGATCCTGCTGCCGGAAATGGATTGATGGCAATCATCGATTTGGCCTCGGGATTTTCAAAATCATTTGTGACTGAATTTGGTTGCTACATCAACTATGACTTCACGGTTGGTTTTGTGGTTGATAAGGAAAGAATAAGCGAAACGAAAATTGAGCTTTTCCCTAATCCAACGAACCATAATCTCAATATTACCGGAATAACTACAGATACTGAAGTGAGAGTATTTGATGCAAGGGGCTCATTGATTATGAATAAAATAATTGTAAATCAATCACTTACAACCATCGATTTGTCGCAATTAGAACCCGGCATGTACTTAGTCTCATTGAATCAGGAGCACGGTGAAGTCCTGAATGAGATTGTCGTGGTGGAGTAATTACACGTTAAATCGGAAGTGCATCACGTCACCGTCTTTAACGACATATTCCTTTCCCTCTACTGAAAGTTTTCCTGCATCTTTAGCGGCACTTTCCGAACCATAGAGTATGTAGTTGTCATAGCTGATGACTTCAGCCCTGATAAATCCTTTTTCGAAATCTGTATGGATGACGCCTGCAGCCTGAGGTGCTTTAGTTCCTGTGCTAATGGTCCAGGCCCGCACTTCCTTTTCGCCTGCCGTAAAGTAAGTGATCAGGTCAAGTAAAGTATATGCCGACTTGATCAGCCGGCTAACGCCGGGCTCTTCGAGACCCAGTTCGTCCAGAAACAACTGCCGTTCTTCATAGGTATCCAGTTCCGAGATATCAGCTTCAATAGATGCTCCAAGTACCAATACCTCAGCGTGTTCATTTTCCACAACCTTACGAACGGCTTGTACGTGTTTATTTCCTTGTAGTACAGAAGCTTCATCAACATTGCACACATACATCACCGGTTTGGCAGTTAGGAGCTGCATTTCCGACAACCAAAGCACTTCTTCAGAGTTATTCGTTTCAAAGGACCGGGCGGATGCTCCATTTTCTACATGTTCCTTCAATCTATTGTAAAAGTTCATCTGTTTGGCAGCAAGTTTATCTCCGACTTTAACTAATCTGGAGGTCTTATCCATTTTGCTCTCAAGTGTCTCCAGATCTTTCAACTGCAATTCCATTTCGATCACTTCTCTATCCCGAACAGGATCGACATGACTATCAACATGAACTACGTTATCATCCTCAAAACAGCGGAGAACATGGATAATGGCATCAGTCTCCCGAATGTTTGCAAGAAACTGATTTCCCAGGCCTTCCCCTTTCGAAGCTCCTTTGACCAGGCCTGCAATATCCACAATCTCCATTGTCGTAGGTATCAGATTTTGAGGCTTGACAAGATCGGCCAGTTTATTAAGGCGCTCATCGGGAACAGTGATGACTCCTACATTCGGTTCAATGGTACAGAAAGGGAAGTTTGCCGATTGTGCTTTAGCATTGGAAAGGCAATTAAAAAGTGTGGATTTGCCTACGTTAGGAAGTCCTACTATTCCGCATTTTAACCCCATATCAGATTTAATTTTGAAGCGGCAAATGTAGTTTAACCCCTTAATCAGGGATGTCTTTTGACTTCATCAAAATGAGTCATCTTCAGCACATAACCTACTTTTGGATCAATTTTGGCGTTTTGCTGCGAATGAACATTCAAAAAGTTACCGTAGTCATCCTTATCGGTTTCCTTCTTAGCGGAGTGCTTTCCGCTCAAGAACAGTCGAAAAACCTAACTCGTATCCTTTTCATTTACGATGCTTCCAACAGCATGAATGGCGTTTGGGAAGGTACGTCAAAGCACAAACTTGCCAGCAGGCTCCTGCAAGAGACATTAGATAGTCTTGACGGCACAAAGAATCTGGAGCTTGCACTTCGAGTTTATGGACATCAACACTTGTACACACGCGGCCAGGAATGCAATGATACCAAACTGGAAGTTCCCTTTGGTAAGGATAACGGCGAAGAAATAAATAAGGCCCTATCACAAGTGAAACCAAGAGGTACAACCCCGATTGCACTGACTTTAGAGAAAGCCGCTGGAGACTTTAGCACCTGCACATCGTGCCGGAATATAATCATTCTGATCACAGATGGAATCGAAGAATGTGATGGCGACCCGTGTGCTGCTGCCCGACTTCTAAAAGAAAATAACATTAGGCTCAAACCTTTTATCATTGGAATCGGTCTTGATGAGTCTTTCAAGAAATCTTTTGATTGTGTGGGCAACTTCTATGATGTATCTCATAGAAACGATTTTGAGCAGGTCCTAAATGTCGTTATTAGGCAGGCTCTAAATCCAACTACAGTTCAGCTCAACCTTTTAGATGAAAACCAAAATCCAACTGAGACCAATACCCCCTTCTCTCTCTTTAATCAAAAAACGGGCGAACTGGACTATCATTACATCCACACCTTAAATGCCTATGGTGCACCAGACACCTTTTTTGTAGACCCTAATTCAGAATATGATCTCGTGGTACACAGTCTCCCTGAAATTCAAAAGAAGGGTATTAAGATTCAGACAGGAAGACATAATATTATCGGTGTGGCTATTCCTCAAGGATCCTTGAAATTAGTCAGCTCCAGTAAATCCAGAAAAAACCAAATTCAAACTTTAGTATTCAATGATAAAGACAGCATAATAAATGTTCAAGGTGCTGGCAGTATCACAAAGTATTTATCAGATAACTATACGATTGAGATCCTTACCCTTCCGAGAATTAAAGAGAGAATTAGAATTGAGCCCAGACATACCACAACAGTAGAGATTCCTTCTTCCGGATTGCTCACGGTAAAGTACCCCGCAAGAGGTTATGGAAAGGTGTTCAAATGGAACGATAACAAACTGATTTGGGTTATTGATCTTAATTCCAATTCTTCAAGCCAAAGCATCACATTATTGCCTGGTAAGTATAGAGCTGTGTATCGTCCTGCTAATATGCACCAGACTGAGAACTCAAAATACAGGGATTTTGAAATCAAAGCTGATGCTTCAAAAGTGATTCAATTCTGATGCTGAATCCATTCTGGCGCGACATACTTGTTTCTTCTATTCTAATAGCATTAAGCATCGTACTCTACCATAGAGTAAATGTGGAATTTACCGGGTTGGATGACACGCTAATCATAGACTCACAATGGGACAAGATGAAGGACTCTGACTATGCCTTTCAGGCCTTCAAGCAAAGTGTATTTATATTCCAGGGCTCGACATACTACCGCCCTCTACTCATTGTCGGACTTATGCCGCCAGCACTTGTACTACAATCTGAAAACCCGGAGCTTGAATATTACCTGGCTTACAGCATATTCTGGCTTATCCTTACTGCACTGACCATTTACTTTTCAACTGCAATTTTGGGGTTCAGCCGCCTCTTTCGTTTTCTTCTGACCTTATTCATTGTAATTCACCCTTCCATGGTGGTTGGGGTACGATGGATTCCAGGAATAGGAGACCTCATGCTAACAACATTGGCACTTTGGAGTTTGTATTTTTTCATTTTATGGAGAAGAAATAAAAAAATACACGCTCTAATTCTTCATTTAACCTTCTGGTTATCAGCAACTTTAGTAAAAGAAGCGGGCATTCTCCTGCCTCCACTATTTGTATTGATGTCCATATTGCTTGAAGACTTCAAAAAAGAGAGTTCGGTTTGGGTGATGCGTAAAACTCCGATGTTAGTGCTACTCGATCAATTGCATGTGAAAGTCTGGGTCTGGATCAAAGAAAACAGGGTTGTTTCCGCCCTTTGGATAATCCTTCTACTAGCTTGGATCTTCGTCCGTGGTCAGGCCGGTGGAGCAGGCTCAGTCAGCATTTTGAGCTATGTCAACAATATTCCATACGGTGCCAAAGACCTTGCATTTCTCGTTGGATCAATATTAATTCCTCTAAAAACAGCGCCCCTGATTTCCGTGGACTGGATTACATTCTTGCTATCCATTCCGGGCATATTGCTTCTCTTTTTTCTCACCTGGAAATACCGCCTTTCAAATGAGGTTTTTCTTGTTTTTATCCTTTGGATCATTTTCGCATTAATAACCAGTACTATATCCGGTTATGTAATCCTGCACCGGTTAATATTTCCAATGGTTGGGCTCGCTTTTGGTTTTGCATTTCTGAATGACCTTTTGAAGAGTCAAAGAAACCTGGTGGTCATTTCAAGTATTGTCATTTTCACTCTATTCGGCTTTTTAAATATTGAATTTCAAAAAGACTACAACAGTGCAGAATCATTCTGGACCGCGATTCGAGATAGATCGAATTTACCGTCCTACGGGCTTACAGGTTTAGGAAATCTGTATCAAACAAAAAATAAGCCCGTACAAGCAAAAGAGATGTATATCGAAGCTCTTAAGCATGATGAACTGGCTCCTTTCATGTATGTAAACCTCGGGCGTGCCTATCTGGATCTGGATGTATATGATTCTGCGATTTACTACATCCAAAAAGAACTGGATAGCGACACAAAAATTTTTAGAGAATATGTTCATTTTGCCATGGGATGTGCACTAATTGAGGGTGGCCAAAGAGAACGAGGAATTGAAGAGCTTCTATTAGGAAATACCTACTATCATCAATCGCGCTATGCTCGACAAGCATACGATTCACTTGAACAAGAACTTGATGTCGAGCTGGTTGATCGAAAACGGCCATAATTCCCGACATCTTGACCAAAAGGAATGACATAATAGTTGGCACCATAATCACTCTGTTTGGAATACTCTGGTACATTGACTTTGACACAAAATTTACAGGGCTTGATGACAACTTGATTTTTGATAATCAGTGGGATAAAATGAAGGACTATTCTTACCTGGTTCAAGCATTCAGGCAAAATGTCTTTCTAATAGATGGAGCTGCTTATTACCGACCCATTCAAACCATCCTGATGATGCCTATTCCTCTACTCACGGGCACACCGAATCCCTATCCTGATTACTACCTGTACTATGGTATTTTCTGGATGATTATTACCCTATTGACCATTCTTCAATTCTTAAAAGTTTTAGGGTTTAGAGAAAAGTACAGATACCTCTTCGTTTCTTTACTGACTGTTCATCCGGCTATGGTGGAAGCTGTATGTTGGTCGCCAGGAAATGTTGATCTATTCTTAACCACGTTTACACTCTGGAGCCTCATCTTTTTCATTCAGTGGAGAAGAAAAGGGAGTTTCATTAATGTGGTATTTCACCTGCTCTTCTGGAATTTGGCACTTTTAACCAAAGAAGCCGCTCTTTTGTTCCCGGCTCTTTTCGTCATCTCCTCGCTTCTAAGTGAAGATTTTTCAGCACATCAGATGTTCAAAAAGGACGGAAGCGCCTCTTTTTCAGAGATACTTTATACTCTACCCAAAAATTCCTTTCGGTGGTTATGGGCCAATAAACTTTTAACCGTCAGCTGGATTATTAGCTTACTCTTCTGGTTTATATTGAGATCCAATACAGGCTCTACAGACGCCTTCTCTCCGCTTATTTACATCGATCAAATTCCTTCTGGTTTTGAAGATGTCCTATTTGCCATTGGAAGCATGCTCTTGCCCGCTATCCCCGTCGCCATGCTTGAGGTATCCTGGGTTGAACTTCTAATTTCCCTTCCAGGAATTATTCTGCTGTTTTATTGGGCCTGGAAAAACAAGACATCTACAGAAAACTTCTCTATCATGATCGTATGGTTATTTCTCACATTAATAACCACAACCGTTTCAGGTTATGCCATGATGCACAGGATGATACTCCCAATGATAGGGTTAGCTTTTGGCTTTTCTTTTTTAAATGCCTGGATAGAGGAAAACCCAAGAAGAGTAATAGTTTATGGCTCCATAGTATTCATAGTCTGGGGAGGTTTTAATCTGCATTTTCAAAAAGACTTTGGTGATCCTTTCGATTATTGGAATTCGATAATTACAAAATCTAACAGTGAGTCTTTAGGGTATTACGGACTTGGAAATTCTTATGTGAATGCGGAAGACTACGAAAAAGCAATCAAATACAGCAGGAAGGCACTCGCTCTTGACTCCACTATTTATTTCGCAAATATTGGGTTGGCAGTCTCCTATCACGAAATCGGAAAATATGACTCAGCCGTTTATTACTATCGAAAAGAAATGGAAGTACAGCAAGAAATCTATCAGGATTGCATACACTTCCTCTTGGGCCGATCATTACTTAAAACCGGAAAAAAAGAAGAAGCGATTCAACAATTGCGCCTGGGATATAATTGCGGAGATCAATCCCGGCATATCCTGAAAATCAGGAAACAGCTGGAAGATGAATTAGGGATGTCATTAAACCCTGGCGAGGATTAGGCATCTTATGGATATGAATGCCACGAATCTGGAGGAAAATACTGCCCTGCTCCTATCGGAAAAGAAATATGATAGCGCATTTCAGCAGGTCATTAAATATCTGGCCGAACCGCTCTATTGGCATGTAAGAAAAATTGTCATATCGCATGAAAACGCTGACGATGTCATTCAGGAAGTCTACACCAAAATCTGGTTAAACTTAAAGTCTTTCGAAGGCCGAAGTAAGGTCAAAACCTGGGCATTCACCATCGCGACCAATGAGAGCCTACAATTTTTGCGCAAAGAGAAAAAACACCGAAACCTGACCCTGGACGACGTCGAAAGCCCACTCTCTTCCACATTAACTTCAGACCCCTATTTCGACGGAGATGAAATAGAAAAAAAATTACAACTCATTTTACTTCAACTACCTGATAAACAAAGAATTACATTCAATATGAAATACTTTGACGATATGAAATACGAAGAAATATCGGAAATACTGGGTACTTCCATAGGCGCGTTGAAAGCGTCCTATCATCACGCAGTTCGAAAAATTAAATCAGCTTTACAAACAGAGTCTTTTTAAACCTTTTAGACAATATTTCATCTCAATGAATATGGATATAAATTCAAAATACAAGTCAGGAACCGGATTCAAGGTACCGGAGGGTTATTTTGATGATCTCAATACCCGATTAATGCATATATCGACCGAATCGGAACATAAATTCCGATTGAGATACCTGTACTGGTCCGCTGGTGTCGCAGTTGCTATTCTCATCGGAATAATAATAACTCTGGGGCCATTTTATCCTGCTGCAGATTCGGTTTCAATCGATCAGGATGATGTATTGAGCTGGGTTGAAGATTCTGACGTTGATCTGTATCAAATTGCTTCTACTGATCTCATTACCGATCTTGAAGACGAATTGTCTATGGCCAATCCAGAATTTGGAGAAGATGAACTGATTCAATATTTGTACTCAAGTGAATTGAGTGTTGACGAATTATTATACCTAACTGAAAATCAAGAACTATGAAAAGAATCATATTCATAATAGGACTAATGGCGGGAACTACACTGAGCATATACGCACAGGAATTAGATTCCGAACGCATGGAAAAGCTTAAGGCCTATCGGGTTAGTTATATTACCAATAAAGTGAATCTAACCTCGGAGGAAGCCCAAAAATTCTGGCCCTTGTTTAACGAATTGACTGATGAAATTGAGATACTCAAAAAGGAAAGGTTGGAATACATGAGGGATGTCAGAAAGAAAGGGTTGGATAACCTTTCTGAAGAGGAGCTAAAAGAAGTCATAGAAAAGAACTTTGAATGGGAACAGAGTGAACTGGATGTCAAAAAGAAATATGACAAAGAATTTCAAAAAGTACTTCCGATAAGAAAAGTAGCCCTATACTATCGGGCCGAGAAAGAGTTTAAAAAAGACCTTTTGGAGCGACTTGGAAGAGGGCGAGACGGAAGACGATAGACCGATATTACTCGTGGCATGAGCGCTTGGATAAATTTGCACTATGCAAGATTCCAGGCGCTCTTTTTTTACGCATCAGGCTCAGACCTCTCCCTACCCTATTGACATAGAGATTTCGCGGGCTGAAGGATCCTGGCTTTATGGCCCAAATGGAGAAAAATATCTCGATTTTATCAGTGGAATCGGAGTTGCCAATATTGGTCACAGTCATCCGGACATAATTAAAGCGATTAAAACCCAGATCGACCGCCACATGCATGTAATGGTTTATGGTGAGTATCGCCAGTCCGCACAATACCTACTCGCCACAGAATTAGCCTCACTTCTGCCGGAATCACTCAATATGAGCTACTTCGTTAACTCGGGTGCGGAAGCCAACGAAGCTGCCATGAAACTGGTAAAAAGAGCCACCGGCCGAACTGAAATTCTGGCATTCCGGGGAGCATATCACGGCAGTACCCATGGGACTCTGAGTCTTGCAGGGAACGAAGACCGCAAAAGAGCATTTCGTCCCTTGTTGCCAGATATTGGATTTCTCACTTTTAATGATCCAGGAGAACTAAATAGGATTACCAACAGAACTGCAGCGGTATTCGCAGAAGTGATCCAGGGTGATGCCGGAATTAGAATTCCCGATAAAAAATATGTCACCGCACTTCGAAAACGTTGCACGGAAACGGGTACTTTACTTGTATTCGACGAAATCCAATCCGGCATGGGTCGTACGGGTAAACTGTTTGCATTTGAGCATTACAATGTAGTACCTGATTTGCTCACAATAGGTAAAGCATTTGGAGGCGGTATGCCCATAGCAGCCCTTGTAGCTTCGAATGAACTTATGGAATTATTCACCAGGGATCCTGTTTTAGGCCATATCACCACTTTTGGTGGCCATCCTGTCAACTGCGCTGCGGCATTGGCCAACCTTGAAGTTCTTACAAATCAAATTGATTTTAGGGATGTACTACAAAAAGGTGAATACATCACAGAAAAACTTATGCAAATACCTGGCATTCAGCAAGTAAGATCAAAAGGCCTGTATATTGCAGTCGATCTCGAATCACCGGAGAAAGTCAATGGGGTCATTGAATCGTGCCGATCAGAAGGGCTCCTACTCTTCTATTTTCTTTCTACAAGAAACTCTTTTAGAATAGCCCCTCCATTGAATATCAGCATGGAAGATCTCGATTTTGGTATTGAAGTCATTAACAAATCGATCCAACGACTGAAGTGATTCTCCATTTTTCAAAAAGAGCCAGCATTGGCCAATCCATATTTGTGCGGTCATCGTCAGCTCTTCTTTATAGAGACCTCAAAACGCAACAGCTTACATTGAATGATTAAATCTATCAACCTACCATAATGCCCTATGCCCGCTGGTTTAAAACTGGATTTACACCTTTAATCTGAATGCTAACATTGCATTGTGATATCACTCAAAAAGGTCAATAAATCTTATCGTACGGGTACCCATAGTTTACATGTACTCAAAGATGTGGATCTGGAAATCGGACAGGGTGAAATGGTTTCGATTATGGGTTCGTCAGGATCTGGAAAATCTACCTTACTCAATATAGTAGGAATTCTCGACAGTTATGACTCAGGAGATTATCACCTCAATGGAACTCTCGTCAAGAACCTCACGGAAAGAAAAGCAGCTCAATTCAGAAACCGCACAATAGGTTTCGTGTTTCAGAGTTTCAATTTGGTGGGTTTTAAAAATGCCATGGAAAATGTGGCACTCCCGCTATACTATCAAAACATAAGTCGAAAAAAAAGAAACAAGATAGCCCTTGAGTATTTAGACAAAGTCGGGCTTAAAGATTGGGCTACGCATCACCCCAATGAACTTTCTGGTGGACAAAAGCAACGCGTTGCCATAGCGCGAGCTTTGGTTACCCAACCGAAGCTGATTCTTGCGGATGAACCAACGGGAGCTCTCGATAGCAAAACATCAAATGAAGTGATGAATCTTCTTCAGGTTATCAATCAGGACGATATAACCTTGGTTATCGTAACTCATGAACACGACATTGCTCAAAAAACCTCACGAAGCATTCAATTAGTAGATGGCCAGATTGATAGTGATAAAATTCTGAGTCATGTTTGACCTGGAAAAGTGGCGCGAAATCTACGATGTTTTCAAAGCAAATAAGCTTAGAACATTTCTAACATCTTTCTCCGTGTCGTGGGGGATTTTCATGCTTATCATCCTGTTAGGCGCTGGGAAAGGACTCCGCAATGGTTTTGAGTATGACTTCAGAGACGATGCCATAAATAGTGTATGGCTGAGGCCCGGTCAGTTGTCAATGCCGTTCAGAGGGATGCAATCCGGTAGAAGAATAAAATTCACGAATGAGGACTTTGATATGATTGGTCGGGCCTACGAAGAAGTTGATCACATTACCGGGCGCTACGCCATGTGGAGTGTTCCGGTGGAATACAACAATGAGGTTAATACTTTGAATTTCAGAGGAGTACACCCTGATCATAAATTCCTGGAGAATACCGAAGTTACGCGTGGAAGATATATTTCAAATGTCGATCTGCAAGAAGTAAGAAAAGTAGCTGTAATTGGTATCGAAACCAAACAAGCACTGTTCGGCGAAAAGGAAGCTTTGGGGGAATACATCACCATTTTCAAAATACCTTTCAAGGTTGTTGGAATATTCGAAGACAGTGGAGGACGCTGGGAAAATAGTATGATTTACCTTCCAGTAACTACCGCACAAAAGGTTTTCAATGCTAAAAATGAGTTGAACCGAATCATGTTTACTACCGGAGACGCTTCCAATGAGCGGGTTTCAACTCTGGTGGAAGATTTAAGGCTTCAACTTTCTGACCGGTTATTGTTCGATCCATCGGACGAAAGGGCATTACATATTCACAATAATGTTCAGGAATTCGCTCTTTTTAATAGCATTTTCACCGGTATCAATGCTTTTGTTTGGATCATTGGCATCATGACCTTAATTGCAGGGGTTGTCGGTATCAGCAATATCATGATGATCACGGTCAAGGAGAGAACCAAAGAAATAGGAATTCGAAAAGCCTTGGGAGCTACTCCAAACTCCATAACAACTATGATTTTAATGGAAGCGGTTGTTGTCACTTCAATAGCTGGATATACAGGACTGGTTCTAGGGGTATTTGGTCTGGAATATCTTTCGTCATTTACTAAAGACCCAGGAACCTTTATGAATCCGGGAGTGGATTTCGGTGTCGCCTTTTCAGCAGCTGTTCTTCTTGTCATATTTGGAACAATTGCAGGACTCATTCCAGCCATGAAAGCATCAAGAGTAAAACCCATTGTAGCATTAAGAGACGAATAAGATGTTCGATCAGGATCGTTGGAATGAAATATATCAAACCTTGTCCAAAAACAAGTTAAGGACAGCGCTAACTGCATTCGGGGTTACCTGGGGGATTCTGATGCTGATCATAATGCTCGGGGCAAGTAATGGATTGCGCAGAGGAGTTGCAAGAGAATTTGAGGGTCGCATTGAAAACAGTGTTTTTATGTGGAGCAATACCACCACCATGGCATACAAAGGATTTAAGAAAGGGAGGTACTTCAGGCTGAATAATGATGATACTGAGGCACTTCTGGAACAAGTACCCGAGATTGACCTGCTTTCACCAGGGCTGCAACTTGGTGGATGGCGAGGTGCAAATAATGTAACCTATAAGGACAAGGTTGGAGCCTTCGAGATTAACGGCTATTATCCTGAGGCTCAACAGATTAAACTAATGTCAGTACCCTTAGGCAGATTTATTAATGAACAGGATATCAAAGAGGCCAGAAAAATTTGCGTTTTGGGTGCGATTACTCGAGAACAATTATTTGGAGACCAGAACCCTCTCGGTGAATATGTAACGATTCAGGGGGTAAATTTTCAGGTAGTTGGTCAGTTTAAATCTGCCCAAAAAGGTGAAGATGCTGAGGAGGAAGATCAATCTTTATATGTCCCTTTCACCACCTCTCAAAAAGCATTTAATCAGGGTGATGATGTTCATTGGTATGCCATGACAAGTAAGAAAGGAATTCCTGCTTCCGTCGTTGAGGAAAAAGCAAAGAACCTGCTAAAAAAAAGACATACTGTTCACCCTGATGATATTCGAGCCATAGGCAGTTGGAATATGGAAGAAGAGGTAATGAAGTTCAACCGTATTTTTGATGGCATCACCGCACTTTCGTGGTTTGTTGGAATTCTTACTCTTCTGGCCGGTATCATAGGAATATCTAATATCATGGTCATCATCATCAAAGAAAGAACCAAAGAAATTGGTATTCGCAGAGCCATCGGAGCAGCTCCATCATCCATCATGGTTCAAATCATGCTTGAGAGTGTCGCTTTGACCACAATAGCTGGAATAATGGGAATCATAGGTGGAGTTTGGCTTCTCGAACTTGCAGGCCCGAATATCCAACATGATTTCTTCAACGACCCATCTGTAGATTTTAAAATTATGATGCTGGCCTTTTTTGTCCTGATACTCTCAGGACTGATAGCAGGCATAATCCCATCCCTAAGAGCCACCAGAATTAAACCCATTGATGCATTAAGATCAGAATAATGAAAAGAATACTTACCTATATCCTTGTGGCTGCCATTGCCGGAGCTTTTTTCTATACCCTGTATTATTTATACATGAAAAATCAGGCTCCTGAGGTTATTTATAATACGGAACAGGCCTACATCGGAAGTGTAATAAAGAAAACAGTAGCCACCGGTTCTGTTGTACCACGGCGTGAAATTGCGATAAAACCCGTTGTATCTGGAATTGTTGAAGAGTTATTTGTCGAGGCAGGAAATCTTGTCAACAAAAACGATCTGATCGCCAGAGTGAAAATCATTCCGAATATGGTTAACTTAAACAATGCTGAAAACCGCGTAGAAAGGGCTAAAATAAGTCTAAGTAATGCGGAAATAGATTACAACCGAAACAAGAAATTATACGAGCAAAAGGTAATTTCATACGCAGAATTTCAGCCGTTTGACTTGATGTATAAAAATGCACAAATAGAGCTGGAAGCGTCTGAGGATAATTTACAAATCATCCGCGAAGGTGTGTCTAAAAAGAGCAAAAACACCTCTAATAATCTGGTTAAAAGCACAATATCAGGAATGATTTTGGATGTTCCCATAAAAGTTGGAAATCAGGTAATCGAATCAAACACCTTCAATGAAGGGACGACCATCGCTTCAGTTGCCGATATGGGAGAAATGATTTTTCAGGGTAAAATAGACGAATCTGAGGTTGGTAAGGTGAAAGAAGGAATGCAAATCGAACTATCCATTGGCGCCCTTCAGGATGAATTATTGCATGCAACACTGGAGTACATTTCTCCTAAAGGTGTGGATGAAAATGGTGCAATACAGTTCGAAATAAAAGCAATGATTCACCCGGAAGATCTCGAAAAATCATTCATCAGAGCTGGATACAGTGCAAATGCCTCTATCGTCCTGGACCGCCGTGACGATGTTTTAGTCCTGGAAGAACGGCTATTGGAATATGAACGGGATAGTGCTTATGTTTATGTTGAGACGAGTCCTCAAAGGTTTGAAAAAAGACCTGTAATACTTGGACTCTCTGATGGCATCAAAGCGGAAGTTATCGAAGGGATCAATGAGACGGACAAGATTCGTGGTCGTCCAAAGGCAAGGGAAGAAGGCTAACATCTCAACATTATCTTTTTTGTCGTTTATTTGAGCATGCCCTCTACCCTTTCGGCAAACCAATTACTTTCTAAATCCAGAGAAATACTCGGAGTACACTGGGGCTTTGAATCCTTCAGACCCGACCAGGAACAGGTCATTCTGCAATTATTCCAAGGAAAATCCACATTGGCCATTTTACCAACAGGTGCGGGAAAATCAGTCTGCTACCAGGTACCAGGACTGGTTATAGGCGGAATTACTTTAGTAATAACCCCACTCATAGCTCTGATGAAAGACCAGGTGGAAGGACTAAAAAAGAAAAACCTGAAAGCCATCGCTTTGACCTCCGAGCTGACCTCACAAGAGTTGGAATTGGAATATGATAACATTGGAAATGGTAAATATCAATTCGTCTATCTTTCTCCAGAGAGAATCCAGTCCATTCCTTTTCAAGATCGAATAATCCATTGGAACATAGGATTACTTGCTGTTGACGAAGCCCATTGTATCTCACAATGGGGGCACGATTTTCGGCCAGCTTACCTCAAGCTATCGGTATTAAACCATCTAATTCCGAATTGTCATCGAATAGCACTCACAGCCAGTGCTACCAGTAAAGTTGTTGCAGATATTAAGACCAAACTAGAATGGATAAATACAGCTGTTCATTATGGTTCATTTGATAGACCAGAGCTTACTTATATGGTCAAACAAACCGAGAATAAAATGGGGTATCTTATCACCGTTGCTTCTAACCTGCGAGAAAGTGGAATCATCTACGCCAATACTCGAAGAGAAACGGAAAAGATTGCAAAAACCCTGGTTTCAAGAAATATCTCGGCCGCAGCATATCATGCCGGTATGGACAATAAAAAGCGACATTATGTTGCCCAGAACTGGCTTAATGGAAAAATTCAAATAGTTTGTGCCACCATGGCCTTTGGAATGGGTATAGATAAACCGGACGTAAGGATGGTGATGCATTACAACCCGCCTGCCAGTTTGGAGTCCTACTACCAGGAGGCCGGAAGAGCAGGAAGGGATAAAAAACCGTCCAAAGCGATCCTTCTTGCCTCTTTAGGTGACATCAACAGAATGCGCGAACTCATAGATAAACAATTCCCTGATTATCCGAAAGTTAAAACCATATACCAACAGCTTTGCAACCACTTACAGGTATCATTTGAATCAGGTCTCGACAAACATTTTGAGCTGAATATTGATGAATTTGCAGTAAAGTATAAACTGAAGAGTTCAGTATTAAAAACGAGTCTTTCTCTTTTAGTGCGGTCAGAGATCATTGCCATTGCAGATGGCAAGTATCAGAGATCGAGCGTCAAGCTGTTCAACCAGAATTGGCGAAGATTAGGCCTTGAAGAAAGGCATCCAAAAGCAGCCCGAACGATGGAATGTCTTGTGAGATCCTACTCTGGCCTCTTCGACGAAATTTCACCGATTGAGGAGTCTCTGCTCGCCAAAAGGGCTGAAATGAGTCGATATGAGGTTGTGCAACATTTGAATTCACTGGCGAAAATGAAGATATTGGAGTACCATCCACATTCCAACAATCTCAAGATTACTTTTCTGCAAAATCGCCCTCCCGGGGACAGAATAATCTTACCTCCTGAGATCTATTCGAGAAGAAAAAAAGTTATGACTGAAAAAGTGGACAACATGATTCACTACATCAGGCAGGATCAGCTTTGCAGAAGTCGAATTATCAATGTTTATTTTGACATTTCGCCAGGCAAGCGTTGCGGAAAATGCGACGTTTGCAGAAGCTAAAAAGCTTCAATTCTAAGCCTTTATTACTGCACCTTTGCCGCATGAGCAGCAACCCCATTTCATTAAGGCGTATCAGTGAAATAGCTGTACCCATGATCGTTTCAGGTATAGCTGTAAATATCGTCGGGGTAATGGATATTTTGTTTGTTGCACCGCTAGGTGAAGCTCAGGTAGGCGGAACTGGAAACGGACAAATCCTGTATGCCTTGCTTTTTATTATTGGAATGGGGTTTACCACCGGTGTTCAAATAATTATCGGTCGTAGGAACGGTGAAAAAGAGCATTCTAAAGTAGGAGAACTGTTCAATCAGGCAGGTCTATTTGCCATAGGTTTTGGACTTATAATGCTGATCCTAACCTCTTTTGCTCTAGAACCAGCCCTGCATTTACTGTTTAAATCAAAAGGAGTAATTCTCTACACCACAGAGTACATGATGACCCGTATTTGGGGTCTTCCTTTTGTCATGATCAACTTGCTTTTTACTGCGTTTTATGTTGGAATTACTAAAACGAAAATTCTGGGATGGGTCACTTCGGCAGTGGCTCTGCTAAATGTAGGACT
The DNA here is from genome assembly GCA_003499525.1 of Flavobacteriales bacterium. Taxonomy (GTDB): domain Bacteria; phylum Bacteroidota; class Bacteroidia; order Flavobacteriales_G; family Salibacteraceae; genus UBA10426. The sequence goes on along the minus strand of DNTB01000089.1, from coordinate 160,743 downwards.
TGATTATAGCCTGATCTACGGATCCTGGGGAATGCCCGAACTCGGGGTTCAAGGGGCTGCATTGGCATCGGTGATTGCGGAAGCGATCGGTTCTTCTGTTTTTCTTCTTTACACAATCTCTAAAGTAGATCGCAAACTCTATGGACTCTGGATATTTAAAAAGATAGAATGGGATTTAATCCGCCAGGCTTTAAAAGTAGCAGGACCTATAATGATTCAGAACGTTCTTACGGTAGGCGCATGGTTTGCATTCTTTGTAATGATTGAGAATTTGGGGGAACGAGAATTAGCCATATCACAAGTTATCAGGGGCATCTATATATTCCTTATGGTTCCCATTTTTTCACTTGCAGATGGAACCAATACCCTAACGAGCAACCTCATTGGAGCATCTAAAGCAGAATTCATACTTCCTTTGGCCAGAAAAACAACATTGATGGGCCTTTTGGGAACTCTCATATTCATGCTTCTACTCCTATCTTTTCCGGAAACTGCAGTGGGATTATTCACAAAAGATCAGAACTTCATAAGGGACACCTTACCCACGCTATACCTGACTTCGGTATCACTTCAGTTGGCGACCGTTTCTATGATTGCATTCAGGGCAGTCTCCGGAACCGGAAATACAAGAATGGCTTTGAAAATTGAAATCATAGGGTTGCTGCTGTACCTGATTTTTGTCTGGTGGGTAACAAGAAATCCGGAAAACCCTTTACATTGGGCCTGGGCCAGCGAGTTTGTATACTTTGGATCAATGGCAGTCCTGTCTTGGTTCTATTTGCTGAAAGGAAATTGGAAAGAAATAAAAGTTTAATTCATCACAATGAGAATAGTCTTTTTTGGAACGCCGGAGTTTGCCGTACACATCCTCGAAGGGATTACTCAATCCGATCACGAGCTTGTAGGGGTCGTAACTGCTCCTGACCGCAAACGTGGCCGGGGACAAAAGCTTGCTCCATCTCCCGTAAAGGAATTTGCCACTAAAAAAAGTATTAAAGTACTTCAGCCAACTAACCTTAAAGACCAGAGTTTTCAGAATGAACTACGAGATTTAAAAGGGGAGATTTTCATTGTTGTAGCATTCAGAATGCTTCCCGAGTCCGTATGGAACATGCCTCCAAAGGGCACATACAATGCCCATGCATCACTTCTACCGCAATATCGAGGAGCAGCACCAATTAATTGGGTGCTCATAAATGACGAAAAACATACAGGTGTAACTGTTTTCCGCCTTAAACATGAAATTGACACCGGAGATATCCTCTTGAAAGAGAGTATAGAAATAGAATCAGAGGACAACGCAGGAAGCCTTCACAATAAGCTGATGGAGCTATCTAGAAAACTAATCCTGAAGGCACTTGATATCATTCCCAAAAACCCCGAGTTCCTTCCTCAGAAGGCTTTTCAAACGACCGTTCCTTTAAAAAAAGCTCCCAAACTACATAAAGCAGACCTCATAATTAATTGGGAAAACTCAAGCAAATCTGTTCACAACTTCATTCGAGGTCTTAGCCCCTACCCCGGAGCAACTACCGTGTTTCAATTCGGAAGTCAGTTTAAAACTGTTAAAATCTATAAAAGTGAATTGACCGATAAACCAAGTTCTCATCCCGGAATGATAGAAACGGATGGAGCGATCTATTTAAGAATATGTTGCAAAGACTTTCAATTGAATATTACTGAACTGAAAATTCAAGGTCGAAAAACGATGACCACCCCAGAATTCTTGAGAGGTACAAGTATGGAGAAAGTATTGGTAAACCTTCCATGAAGATGTCATAGGCTTTCATTCCCTTTTACTCGTGATTGCCTGAAAACACTGAAAAAACCGCACACTTGTTAACATTCGGTCGTATTTTTCAACAAATCGCCCCAATTTTAGCTGTATCGCTTGCTATACTTGAGGTATAGACTTAGTTTGGCCCCGAATTAATTATTAATCCTTTATCAAAACATTAGACAATGAATAAAGCAGAATTGATTGATGCCATGGCTGACGGCGCTGGTATCTCCAAAGCATCAGCAAAAGAAGCATTAGATTCTTTCATTAGTGCCACTTCTTCAGCCCTTAAAAAGGGAGATCGAGTTTCACTCGTAGGATTTGGTTCTTTTTCCGTTTCAAAGAGAAATGCGCGCACCGGACGTAACCCTCAAACAGGACAAGAAATTAAAATAGCTGCCAAAAACGTCGTTAAATTCAAAGCAGGTTCAGAGCTTGCAGATTCAGTAAACTAAGACGTTACAACGCATTTATAAACCCCGTCAGGAATACTGTCGGGGTTTTTTTATGCCCTTACTCGAGCAATGTTTTATACTTTTGGCCGCTATCAAAAAGAGAATCAATGGGTAAAGGCGATATCAGAACCAAAAAAGGAAAAAGAGTACGTAAGTCTTATGGCAAGACACGCCAAAAGAGCAGAACTCCTCAATATGTGGCTCCTGAAAAAGAAGTAAAAGAGACCAAAAAAGCTGCAGAGAGCAAACCAATAACGAAAAAAGCTACCAAAAAACTGGCAAAGGCCGTTGCAGAAAAGCCCGCCTCTAAAAAAGAGGTCAAAAAAACAGAAGAGCAGGTTGTAGCAAAAGAAAAAACTGAAACAAAGGCTACCAAGAAAGCCGAACCAAAAGCTGTTAAAAAAGCCGAGCCAAAAGCTGCTAAGAAAGCCGAGCCAAAAGCTACTAAGAAAACTGAAGCACAGAAGGAAGAGAAAGGCAAGGAGAAAGGCGAAGGATAATCAGAATAGATCAAGTTCGGTCCAGCTTTCTGAATACTAAAAGCTGTTCATATACACTGTCAGTATCTGAGCCGTTGTATTCTAAGACTTCTAAAAGTTTACGCGCCTCAATTGCAATAGGCCTATCAGGAAATCCATGCTGCCTCATATAGTGTAAATATTTCATGACCCTGAAGGCATTGAACCAACGAAAAAATCGTCTTCTAAAGGTGATATTAGAAGAAGTATTTTTCATCAGGCTATTTTCGTCAAACCTTTGATCAATGAGAAACTGGGAGAGCAAAGGATCATTTACAACTACCCTTGACTCTCGGCCCACTCTGTCAAAAAAGTTTTTTAGAGTCACAAACGATTCCATATTTGAAGTCAATATTTCTTTTCCGTTCTCCCAATCCATCATAGCACGACCGGTTCCGAAAGGTACCCGGTGTGATTTACGGTTCGATGGATATACTGCCGTGGTATTCAGAGCCCCGACTTTTTCAATCTCCATAAACTTTTGAAGAAAATAGAAATCTTCACCCGCCTTTCTTTTATTCATACCCCATTGACTGCAATAACCATCAAGATTCACTGCCATGGAGCTCCCCACGGTATGGTAAGCATGAGGATGATTCGTAAATTTCAATGCCTGAATCAAATACCTTAGGTGAAGTTCATACTTGACTATTGGTTCATGTAAAACTCCTGTCTTATCAAATAATGGATGCTCAAAATAGATACTGCATGCAGACAGATTATTTCTCCTTCCGAAAAAGCTGTAAACTTCCTTGAGGTAATTTGGAGATACCGTACAATCCGCATCAAGACAGGCGATCACTTTAGTTTTCTTCTCTGATTGACTTAGTCGGATAGCGGCCTCATCCATCACAACTTTCCGAGCCATTCCCGCCCCTGAAATCCTATCAGGAAATTCAATTAAATCACTGAATATCAATTTTATATCACTTCGTTCAATGGATAAATTATCCAAATATCGAAGGGTATGTTTGTTTTGTTCCAATTCAGTCACTGGCGCTGAAACGGGCTGGTTTATCCCCACAATAATCTCGACATCAACCCCTGCAGGATCACACCTCAGCAGTGATTCTATGGTCAGTGAAAGATGAGTTTCGCTGTAACAAGGTATAGTGACAGTTAACCCCACATTCGGATTTACAGGGTCTAAGGAAAACGAATTATAAGCAGTTAACCTCCGACTGAGATATACTGATATCGGGTCTTTCAAGGAGAAATTCGGTGTTTATCCCAGGTTCTGCTTTCTTTATTCCAGTCATACACAATTCTGTCATGTAAGCGGGCAGCTCGACCTTGCCAAAATTCGAAATAATCTACTTTCATAAAATATCCACCCCAGTGCGGTGGTCGTGGCACATCTCTACCTCTAAACTTCTTTTCAAACTCCTCAACCTTTTTTTCGAGCTCCTCCCTTGAACTTAATTTATCACTTTGATCTGATGCCCAAGCTCCAATCTGACTTGCCCGGGGTCGTCCGGAAAAATACTTGTCGGATACCTCTGCTTTCACTTTTTCAATCTTTCCTGAAGCTCTAATCTGACGTTCTAATTCGGGCCAATGAATATTCACACAAACAAAAGGGTTCTCCTCCATTTCTTTAGCCTTTCTGCTGTTGTAATTGGTGTAGAATATAAAGCCTTCCCTCGTTATTCCTCGAGCATATAAAACCCTTGATGAAGGCACTCCGCGGCTATTTACTGTAGTAAGAACCATAGCTTTTGGATCTAAGATCTGAGAGCCCACAGCCTCCTCAAACCACTGAGCATACTGCTCCATAGGATTATCCAATACACTTTCCATGTTTAAAGGTCTGGAAGAGAAATCGTGACGGATTTCATTCAAAAAATTTGATACTTCTTCTATCATATCTGCTTTTGAAGATTACAAATTTACATTTGCAGAATGAAAAGGTTTCTTAATCCCGACTATCAAGTTGACCTTGAGTATTCCACACCTCCCGAATGGATTAACGCAGTGCTCTCCGATTTTGATCAGTTCTTAATTGACCATGCCGATTGCGAGAGAAAAGCAAGTTCAATGGCAATGAGTTTTGTAGCCAAAGCTCCTGATAAGACAGAAATAACCTCCGAGCTGATCGATATTGCACTTGAAGAACTAAATCATTTCAAGCAGGTATATAAAATATTAGAATCAAGAGGTATTGCTCTTCCAGCACAAATGGAAAAGGATCGATATATGCATGAGTTGATGAAGTTATTGAGATCAGATTCTAGAAACCGTCTCCTCGATCGCTTTCTCATTGCCTCCATTGTGGAAACGCGAGGTGCCGAACGTTTTCGATTGGTTTCAGAGAACATTGAAGATTTAAAACTCAAGAGCTACTACTCCATGCTGTACAAAAGCGAAGAGAAGCATGGCAATGTATTCATAGAAATGGCTCTCAACTACTATCCTGAAAACGAAGTAATGATCCGGCTTGAGGAGTTAGTATCTGAAGAGGCCAAAATTTGTGCGAGTCTACCTCATAGACCTGCTTTGCATTAAAACAAAAAATGATGAAGAACTTTTGGAATGAACGATATGGTGGAGATGAGTATGTATATGGTACTGCTCCGAATGAATTCTTAAAAGAAGAAATAGAAGACCTAGATAATGGGAAAGCACTTTTTATCGCAGAAGGTGAAGGCAGGAACGCCGTTTTAGCAGCTCAACTAGGATGGGACGTTACCGCTCTGGATTATTCAAAGGAAGGAAAAAAGAAAGCTATGCAACTTGCTGCTGAAAGAGGGGTCTCCATTAATTATATCATCGACGATGTAATTAATTTCGATTTCGGATTTGAACAATTCGATTTGATCGTTTTGATCTATGGTCATTTTCCAAAAGAGTTGGTTTCTCAGTTACTTCCTAAGATTGAAAAAAGCCTGAAACCGGAAGGCTTATTCCTGGCCGAGGTTTTTTCTGAGAATCAGCTTGGCAGGTCAAGTGGAGGTCCGAAATCAAAAGATATGCTCTATACAACCCCCGACTTTAAGAATGGCCTAGGTTCATTAGAAATCTCCTATTTGAGGGAGTTGGACATCCACCTTGATGAGGGGGCTCATCATACTGGTGATGCAAGTGTTATCAGGGTAATCGCCAGTAAATCTTGTTAGTGAATATGCAGTGTTAGAACAGGAATACTGGAATGATTTACTACACTTTCAGCCACATTATCACTGACTATCTTTTTGAGTCCAGAAAACCCGTGTGTAACAATGGCAATAAGATCTGCATTAACCATATCTGAATAATGTAGAATCCCATCGTCAATGTCGTAGTCATTGTAGATGAACACCTCCGCATCTTCTATTTCATACTGCTCCTTGATCTTCTCTATTCGCTTCAGGGTATCGCTACTTTCTTCAAAGTATGCCATCGTATTAATATAGATCAGGTGTAATTGCGCTTTGAATGAGTTCGCAAATGCGGCAACTCTTGGAATTTGATCGTTGATTTCATTTTCAAGATAATCAGAGGCATATACTACTTTGTTTACATTGAATTCTTTACATGCGCGGTTAACAGTGAGCACCGGAACACTACATTTACGAACCACACGTTGAGCATTGCTTCCAATGAAAGCCTCTCTAAACCCACTTGCGCCTCGTGTTCCCATTACGATGAGGCCTACCGACAAGTCATCAACCACCTTATTTATAGCTACTTCAAGGTTTTCATTAACAATATGAAACTCCGCTTCTATACTATCTTCATTGGCTTCAACTACTAACTTCTTCAATGCACTTTCAGCATTGAGTCTTTGTTCGTTCATTGCTTTGATGACCAGTTCTGGCTCCATCCCTGGCATGGTCGGATCTCCAGTTGAAGTCAGGCTCATATCAACATATTGCTGAACCGTATTTAGTGAATGAAGAAAGTGAAGTCGTGCACCAAGCTGCCTTGCTAATGATAGAGCTACTGTTTGGGCATTTTCTGCTGCCTCTGAAAAATCGGTAGGAAATAATATAGAATTCATAGCCATTGATTATGACTTAAAATTACCAAGAATTTTTTGATTTATATCTATGATATATCCTTTTCGCTAGCCTACTTGTATCAACTCCTGAACGATCCGGTCTACAGAATACCCCTCCGATTCTGCTTTGTAATTCGGTACCAATCTATGTCTCATAATGGCCGGTGCCACTTTTACAACATCTTCAATATCGGGAGCATATTTGCCATTAATAAGCGCGTTACACTTGGCGCCCATGATAAGATATTGTGAGGCTCTTGGGCCAGCCCCCCAGGCAACATATTTATTAACGGTATCAGTGGCATATTCACCTTCGGGTCTGGTACGGGCAGTCAATCTAACCGCATACTCCATAACATTATCCACTACGGGAACACGTCTGACGAGGTGCTGAAAATACCTGATCATTTCTGCATTCATTACCATCTGTGGTTCGGTATGATCATCAATGGTTGTGGTCCGCACAACTTCCAATTCTTCCTGGAATGAGGGATAATCTACCCAAATATTGAACATAAATCGGTCTAACTGTGCTTCAGGAAGGGGATAGGTTCCTTCCTGTTCTATTGGATTCTGTGTGGCAAGAACAAAAAAGGGTTTGTCCAGAGCATAGGTGTTGCCGGCCGCTGTCACTGCTTTCTCCTGCATCGCCTCCAACAACGCAGATTGGGTTTTTGGAGGGGTACGATTAATCTCATCGGCCAGAATAATATTCGCAAATAATGGCCCTTTAACAAACCGAAAGTGTCGATTTTCATCGAGAATTTCAGAGCCAATGATATCAGATGGCATGAGGTCTGGGGTGAACTGAATCCTGCTAAACTCAAGACCAAGCGACTTAGCTATAGTATTAACCAACAGCGTTTTAGCCAAGCCCGGGACCCCTACCAACAAAGCATGTCCTCCACTAAATATGGAAATAAGCACTTCATTAATAACATGTTCCTGTCCGATGATTACTTTGCCAATCTCTGCTTTCAGCTGGCCAACTTTCACGCGAAAGTCGTCGGCTGCTTCCTTATCTGACTTGTATTGTATTGAGCTCATTTTATTTATACCAATCGTGTTGAAATTCGCATGCTTCAAATTCTGAATCAATGCGTATGTAAGTGGTTCTTATTTTTTTTCGAATCCAGTCCGAAACTATTTCTTTTTCTTTTTCGGCCCGCGCAGCAGACGTAATCTTCTGATAGTCCTTTTCCAGACTTGCTTTGTGCGGTTCAGTCACCGAAATTAAATAGACCAATCTATAGGCCTGTGAGCCGTCCATTTTTTGATAAATCACCGGGTTGCTAATTTCTCCAGGCTTCATTTTATCCAATACATAGAACAAGGTTGGATCTACCCTGCTCACTTCGTCAAACTCAAATGTAGTGGTACCAGTGATGGGATTGATGAGTTTACCACCGTTCATTCTTGTGGTTTCATCATCTGATTCTTTTAGAGCCATATCTTCAAATCGAATGGTGTCGTTCGATGTGATGTAATTACGAAGAGAGTCCAACTCTTTCCGGGCTTTTTGCATGTCCTGGGTGTTGACCTTGGGTTTCAGCAATATATGCCGTGCATTTACCTGTTGTCCTCTTCGTTCGATGAGTTGAGCAATGTGAAAGCCATATTCCGTCTCAAATACTTCAGAGGTTTGGCCCAGCTCGAGGCTAAAAACTACTCGTGCAAATTCCGGAACAAGCTGGCCGCGAGATAGAAAACCGAGCTCACCATTTTTTTTTGCACTCCCCGGATCCTCTGAATATAAATAGGCTAGCGTGCCGAAGTCTTCACCTTTGAGTATTCTATCACGAATGCCATTTAGTCTCAATTCTACTAAGTCTTTTTCCTCCTGATTAACATTTGGCTCTTTTACAATATGTGATACGACCACCTCAGAATTGATAAAGGGCAGACTGTCTGATGGTATGCTATTGAAGAATTTTTTCACTTCCTTTGGTGAAACTTCTGACCCCGCTGTGATCTGCCCCTGCATTTGCTGTATCAGCATCTGCTCCTCAATGAGGTCGTGAAATTCCTCTTTAATCTCAACGATTGACTTACCGTAGAATTCTTCAAGTTTTTCAACGGAGCCTATCTGCTCCACGAAATAACTTACCCTTCGATCCAGCTCACTTTGTATTTGGTCTTCTCCTGCGACCACACTGTCAATCGCGGCCTGATCCAATAAGAGCTTTTTGTAAAGAAGGTCTTCAAAAATGACGCACTTCGAATTCTTCTTTATCGGTTGGCCAGATCGGGCAAACTGTAAATATTCCTCCTCAAGCTGTGACCGCAAAATGATTTCATCAGCTACTACTGCAACGATTTTGTCCACTTCGAGGTTGTAATCATCCTGCGCTCTAATACCTGAAAGCAACGGTAATGAAAGTACTAGAAGAATAATATGTCGCTTAATAGATTTTAATCTCATTATCTCGTAATGCATTGTTATAAAGGTCGGCCTCCATTTCTTCGAGTAGCTGAATTCTTCTCTCGTTAATGATCGTATTTCGAATATTGTCTTTTTCCAATGATAATGGAGAAATGGCGTCTTTTAATTTGTAATCCAGTACACGAATCAAATAAATATACAAAGGATCGGCCAGTCTGATCAATTTACCTGTTTTTAACAACTGTGACCTTTGGCTTCCTGTCAAAGGGAGCTCTTTCAAAAAATCATCCAGATAGAGCCAATTTTGTTCATCTAAATAAAAGTTCACCGCATATTGATAGCAATAGTCCTCCAATTCTTCGACATCTTCCGGATTATTGCTCATGAGCCATTGCTCTGCCTTCAATATAGACGGAGCATTCGTATCCAGTTTGATGTATCGGACTTTTAGTATAATATCCTTTAGCAAAAAGTCTGCTCTGTTTTCCTCATAGTAAGCACTAATTTCCTCCTCGTTAACTACAGTATCAAGATTCTGATTAATGAACTCCTTTTGATAAGCATAGATAAGCAGATCACTTCGGTATTCTTCCAGTTTCCTGTCTATTTCTTCTAAATCGGTTGTGAGATTGTTTTCGGCTTGTTTGACCAATACTTGTTTGGTCAGCCAAGCATCTATGATGCCTTCTGCCATAACTGCACTATCCAGAGAGTCCAAACCGTTAGGAATAGATCGATTTAGGTCGCTGATATATAGCTCTTTACCATACACTGAGGCCTTTACTTCAGGTTCCTCCTCGTTGGAGAAAAGAGAACAGGAAGAAATAGCGAAAACCAATATGTGGAATAGCCAAAACCTCAATTCTCAACAATCAACCGATCAAGTGCCTCCTGATTGACTTCGACAGGATACTTTGCGCGAAGCTCTTCAATCCACATTTTATCCAATTCGTCCTGGTAGCCTGAAGCCATGATTCCTCGTACCTCGTCAAGCTCTTTTGGTTGAGGGTCGAGAATCTCCCGAATCCTGATGACAACAGAACGGTTGTTGGAATTGATTTTCTGAATTGAATTTTCCTGCCAACCTATTTTACTCAGTTCTTCGATTTCATCTTTTTCAAATCTGCCTTTTTTCAGGCTTACAGCCAAAGCTGAGGTTTTATTTGTACGAGATAGAATGGCAGTATCTGCTCGTCCCTTTTCGAGGTTGTCCATAACTATATTTGATAGACTATCATTTTCGCAATAGTACAATGTAGCGTCTACTCTTTGTCCCCACATATGCTCATTTTTGTGAGTATTGTAGTACTTCTCCAGCCCTGCAGTATCCTTCAAAGCTTTTTTCCAAACTTTTTGCTCCATGATTTCGAAAAGAAGTATCCCGTCATGATATTCATTAGCCAACAATCGAAAATCGTCATATTTCAATTTCAGTACGCTTTTCTCATGTTCAATGATCATTTCACCTACAAATTGATCAAAGAGCTCATTTACAGTCTGACGGCTATCTCTTATAGGACTTTTCCTTGACTTGCTTTTGATGTATTGTGCAAAGTCTTTTTGAGTGTATGTTTTCTTTTCTCCAGAATAGGTTTTGTCCGTCAGGGTCATTATTCTGGAATTCAACCCTTCTGCTCTGCTTTCATCCCAGGAACCTTTGAAGAAAGATGTGTCTACTAATGCGACAAAAGGTTCTTTAGCTTTAGGGTAAGTTTTAACCTTGTATTCAATTTTGAGCTTTCGAATAAGTGACTCCCTACTTCCTCGGCTTCGCTTATCCTTTTCAACTTTCGATTTCAAACTCTTATACTCTTCTTCGTAAGACCCCATTTTCCTGTACTCTAGCCGTTTGATAATATGCCATCCAAATTGAGTTTTTACCGGCTCACTGATGTCACCGTCTTTTTCAATCGAAAACGCTGCCTCCTCAAATTCCGGTACCATACGACCAGTGCTGAACCATGGAAGCTCTCCTCCTTTTCTGGATGACCCCCTGTCTTCGGAATATACTCTTGCCATTTCAGTGAAGTTAGCCCCCTGCTTCAATTCAGAATAGATTTCCTGGATCTTTCTCTCGGCCTCTTTCTTTTCGGCCTCTGTGCTTTGATCATTGGATATTAACATGATATGGGCAGTACGCAGTTCGCCGCGTGCTGGTCGCACATCATATACCTTCACTATATGATATCCAAATGTTGTACGAAATGGTCTTGAAATATTTCCTGGGTTTGTTTGATAAGCTGCATTTTCAAAGGGATAAACCATTCTAAATGCAGTAAAATATCCCAGGTTTCCATTATTGTCCTTTACTGAGGGGTCCTCTGACGTTTCCAACGCCAACTCTTCAAATGAAGGTGCTACTATGGCTGAGTCGTACAAATTATTGATGGTATTCCATGCTTTCAAAGTGTCTTCAGGTGTTGCACCGTTTCTAACACGAATCATGATGTGACTTACATTGACTTCTTCCTGAAGTCGGTCATAGGCCTCCCGAATCAGGGCTTCCTCATAATCACGGTCGACTAAATACGGTTCGGTAAGTTGATTTACATATCCATCCAATTCCTTTCTGAAAGATTGCACTGTATCAAGACCAAGGCTTTCAGCCTCTATCACCTTAAGCTTGAAGTTTATATAGAGCTCAAGATACTCCTCTATTGATTTCTTTTCAGCGGTTTGTATATCGACATTATTCTTTTGGTAAACCGTCATGAATTCTTTGGACGTAACCTGCTGATTATCTATGGTTAACAATACTTCGTTATCCTGCGCATTTCCTGTTGAAATACTTAGATAAATCAGTGCAATTAATGCTATTCTTAGCTTCATAATTTGAGTTCTGATTGTTTTATAGTCTATACCTTGCGTGTATAATTTGGAGCTTCTCTTGTTATGGAAATATCATGAGGGTGGCTTTCCGTTACTCCGGCGGCCGTGATCTTAACGAATTCTGCATTGCGCAGTTCAATAATATTAGAAGCACCACAATATCCCATTCCGGCTCGAAGGCCACCGATATGTTGGTAAATGACTTCCTGCAATGCCCCTTTAAAAGGAACCCGGCCGGAAATACCTTCAGGAACCAATTTTTTAATGTCGTCTTCGGCATCCTGAAAATAACGATCTTTAGAGCCGTGTTGCATTGCTTCTAGAGATCCCATACCTCTGTAAGACTTGAACTTCCTTCCCTGATAGATGATTGTTTCGCCTGGCGATTCTTCAACTCCGGCGAATAGTGAACCAATCATAATTGAATGAGCACCAGCGGCTAAAGCTTTTACGATATCTCCAGTAAACCGGATTCCGCCGTCAGCAATGATCGGAACTTCCTCTCCCACTTCACGTGCTACGTCCATCACTGCAGTCAACTGTGGCACTCCCACTCCTGCAATGATGCGGGTGGTACAAATTGAACCGGGGCCTATCCCAACCTTAACCGCATCTGCCCCGGCATTAACTAAAGCGCGCCCTGCCGCTGCAGTAGCGATGTTTCCAGCAACGATATCTATGTCTGGAAAAGCATTCTTTACTTTCCGTACCATCTCGATCACTCCTTTGGAATGGCCATGAGCGGTATCTACTACAATGGCGTCAATGCCTGCTTTGACCAAAGCCTGTACTCTGTCGATGGTGTCTTCAGTAATTCCGACCGCCCCGGCCACTCGCAATCTTCCCATACTGTCTTTACATGCATTGGGCTTCAATTTTGCTTTGACAATGTCCTTGAAAGTGAGGAGTCCGGTGAGCTTATAGCTCTCGTCAACCACTGGAAGTTTTTCAATTTTATGCTTTTGCAGGATGTCTTCAGCCAGAGTTAAATCGGAGTTCTTGGTAATGGTAATCAGGTTTTCTGAGGTCATCACCTCTTTTATCGGCTTTTGCAACGCTCTCTCAAAACGCAAATCTCTGTTGGTTACAATGCCTATTAATATACCATTTGGATCAACTATTGGTATGCCTCCAATAGAATGCTCCTTCATTATATTTAATGCGTCGATAACGGTACTATTGCTAGGCAAGGTAATTGGGTCTACTATCATACCGGACTCATACCTTTTTACTCGCCGAACTTCCTTAGCCTGTTGTTCGATGGACATATTCTTGTGCAGAACACCTATTCCACCTTCCTGAGCAATGGCAATTGCTAAAGCTGACTCAGTAACCGTATCCATTGCGGCTGAAACTATAGGGGTATTCAGCTTAATATTTCGCGAAAACCGAGATGAAATGTCTGCTTCCCTCGGAAGCACTTCGGAGTATCTAGGCAATAGCAAAACATCGTCGTATGTTAAGCCCTCTTTTATACTGTTCTTATTGGTCTGTGCCATATGATAAAAATTGCACGAAAGTATAAAAAATGTAGGGGTTAAAGACCAATGTTGAGGCTTATCGGTAGAGTGTAACCACTCCTTTTTTCTGAACGAGATCTCCTGAAAAATTGGAGACTTCAATTAGGTATATGTAACTACCAACTTTTGCGGGCCTTCCATTAGACGTTCCATCCCATCCTTCTTCGATACTATTGGTTTTGTGAATGATGGTCCCCCACCGGTCATAAATGGTCATTTGAAAGTTTGAAAAGTCTCCGAATGTAATGACAGGCCTGAATACCGAATTTAGTCCATTTGGAGCAAAGGCATTTGGCACATAAACCTGAGCATTGCTAGTAAAGCATTTTATGTTCGAAGTACTCTCATCCTGTCTTCCAAAAACATTGAAGGGACCTTCGATCGCAACCACCTGATAACAGATGTTAGCTCCATTCGTACTCACATCAGTTATATTGTCAGTAATTGAGTTCGAATCAGCTGGCACAACAGCCACGGGTAGAGGATTTAGTAAACCGTCAATAATTCTGTATACCTCGTACTTGTCTACAAATGACCCTATATCTGTCCATCCAATGTACGGGGTCCAACCTACGGTAACAGCCAGTGATTGTGACTCCAAGTCACCATCCAGAAAAATGGAATTTGCGGGCTCTGAAGTAAAAGCTCTTGTGAAGCAGGTATCGGTTATGCCAACTCTGTAGTCATATGAGGACTGAGTAGCATCAACTTCAGGATCCGATATTGTAAGTAAACTATCACCGGTAAAAGGAATACTGGCCACTTCCAGATAGTTCTGCGAGCCGGGTAGAGCTCTTTCCAAGACATATTCAATGGCAGGAACACTATCTGTAAGGAAACTCACTTCTACCGTGTTTCCGGAAGAGCCTACTTTAATTTGAGTAATGTAATGAAAATTGGGGGCTACACCCTGCGCGGGTTGAATACAGGTTATAATGCTCGTACTAGATGCGCCATCACTTCTTCGCGCTTTAATAAAGTAGCAATACTCAGAATCATTCCTGATGTTTTCATGCCTAAATGAGCTATCAGATGCGGAAACAGAAGCAAGATAGCTGTACGAGGAACTGTCCACGGAAAAGTAGATATCATAGCCTGTCAAATCTGTCCAGCCAATGTAGCTGGTCCAGCTTAACACAATAGATTCAGCGCAAATATCAGGGAAAGCTTCAAGGAAAATTGTTCTTTGGTCGGGCGGTGAAGCGGATGAATTCGAACTTGGCGGGGTACTGACATGACAACTATCAAATGCCACAATTGTAAACTGCTGATATGCCTGCAATGGTTTTGTCAGTATGTCCAGATAGGTTGTACTAAGCCTTCCAAATACTGAACCTAGTGGATTATAGTTAGGTGGTACCGCGAGGGAATCATAGTGAAAAATCGTATATCCATCAGTATCTGGTGAAGACGATGGCTGCCATGAAATCCTAACGTTCTCACCTCCTTCCACACTTACCGTATCCAGGAGGGGCACGTTCGGAGGTGTCATATCTCTGAATTCATCCGACTGTACCGCTGAAACCGATAAACATGCTAGGTCTGCGGTTTCAATCCGGTAACTGATAGTATCAAAGCATATTTTAAAGGAGTCGTTGAAAGTCTCATTACCATATAATGTTTGACCCCGAAAAACCCATGAGCCCGAACCTATTTTCCGATATATCGTGTAGTTCCCATTTGATGTAGGCAGGTTAGGTGCTATCATTTTATTCCAGGTCAGTGTAACGGTTGAGTCGGTTTGAGCAGAAAAGTCCGGATATATACTTCGGAGTGTGTCAGATCCATTGCTGGTTTGATTCCCAGAACCGTCATTAAAAACGGTTCTTAAAAAAAAGTACCAACTTGTTTGATGTGCATTTGATACGGTTGAAGGAACAGTAAAATCGGTTGTGGATATATTGTTAATATCAAACGAAGTGTAGGGGCCAAACTGATTCGCTGAGGCGTATAATTCGTATCTTATGAAATGGCCAAGCGGGTCAGAAACTGGTTGCCAATGAACAACAACTGCCCCGTTCAACTGTACATTGAGGCACTTTATTTCCGGTGGATTCAGGCCCATTGCCCATCCCGAGAATGCGGTTAATATCAAAAGAAAAAAGTTCCTCATCTAACCTGTAAGAATAGCGAAAATATAGTTAATCGCGAATAATCTGATTCGAATTAATCAACATTGACCTTGTCCAAGGCTGCAATCGTACGATTATATTCTGAGATGATTTCATCTATAATGTCCGATGCGCTCAAAACTGAAGTGAAATTAGCACTAACCTGACCAATTTCCAGTTCCCCCTCATCTACGTCTCCTTCAAACATTCCTTTCTTAGCTCGTCCACGGCCTAATAATTGCCGAAGTTCACTTATATCAGCATTACGCTTGTAGGCCTCCTGTATGGAAGAATAGAATTCATTCTTAATCAATCTGACTGGTGTTAGCTCTTTTAATGTAAGACGAGTGTCCCCTTCACTAGCAGATGAAACGACTTCTTTAAAGCGGTCATGTGCTGAAGATTCTTTTGCCAAAACGAAACGGCTTCCAATTTGAACTCCGTCTGCGCCGAGGGCCATAGCTGCAGCCATAGAACGCCCGCATCCGATACCACCGGCTGCAATTACCGGAATATCGACGGATCTGGAAACTGAGGGAATAAGTACCATAGTTGTAGTTTCTTCCCTTCCATTATGTCCTCCGGCTTCAAACCCTTCTGCCACAACAGCATCTACTCCCGCCTCCTGACTCTTTATAGCAAACTTTGTACTCGATACCACATGAATTACTTTAATCCCTTTTTCCTTGAAAACGGCTGTAAATTTTTTCGGACTGCCGGCTGAAGTAATCACAACGGGCACTTTATATTTAATAATCGTGTTTATATGTGATTCAATATCCGGATAAAGTAAAGGTAAATTTACAGCAAAAGTACGTTGAGTATGCGCCTTCAGCTTGACAATGTGCTCCCGTAATACCTCTGGATACATTGAGCCTGCCCCTATAACGCCTAAACCACCTCTGGATGATACCGCTAAGGCAAGCTGCCACGGCGAACACCATATCATGCCAGCCTGAATTATAGGTATGTCAATAGACAACAGTTTTGTAATTCTCGTCATTTGCAGTAATTTCACACCGCTAAAGTAACCCTTTTGGGGGAAGAGGTTACGTAAAAAGCAGAGTTCAAAGTCTTGGTATCACTAAAACTCAGACTTAAAGCTTTGCACTATTTGGAGGGTGAGTATACCAATGTGGCGTATAGGGTTAGTCATATTAGTTTTTAGTTTTTTGCAGCCACCTTTATTTTCTCAACAAGATGTTTGGGAAATTGGAGGAGGAGTTGGCTCCGCTCATTATTTAGGTGATATTGGAGGAAGAGAAGAAGTTATTTCAAATTTTGGACCTTCAGATCTAATTTTAAGTTCTACGAGATTTACAGCAGGTGCTATGGGGCGACTCATGCTCAACTATCGATTGTACAGCACATTTCAGCTAAACTACATCATGCTGCATGGTGAGGATCGAACATCGGTAAACACTTCGCGGGAAGGTCGAAATTTAGATTTTTCCAATCACGTCATTGAAGCTACAGGAAGAATTGAATACCACCCGGTAATTATCCGTGATTTAGGCAACAAAAGGAGGTTTCGTGCCGGACTTCACTGGTACGTTTTCTTAGGTCTTGGCGTAATCTATCATAACCCTTATACTGAATACAACGGTGAAACTGTTTTTTTACCAAAGCTCCAGACAGAGGGACCCGATAAAAAGTATTCTCAAGTTCAGCCGGTTGTGCCCATGGGCACAGGATTCTTTATAAAATTCAAAGACCGGGGAAGGTCATATATGAAGAACCGAATTGGTCTGGATATTAACTATCGGTACACTCCAACAGACTATCTCGACGACATTAGCACTTCCTATCCTGACGCTTCAACCATTACAGATCCTGTTGCCAAAGATTTATATTACAGGGGCTGGGAATTAAAACCAGGTCAGGAGGATCCGAATACCAGGGTATTTCCAAACGAAGGAGGAAGAAGAGGAGATCCAGATCACAACGACGTCTATTTTACAGTTTCGATTTATTACGTCCGTCTGTTGTCAACAGGAAAAAGGCGATTCAAGATTCCCAGATATGAAGAATTCTACGGCAGAAGTAGAAAAAAAAGGAGGTCTAAACTTTAGAAAAATATCTTTCGGCTCCCATATTCTATCATATATCAGGGCTCAAATTGTGATGTACATTTGAGGTAAATTTGCGATATCTAACAAATGAAACAGACAGACCTAGTATTTGATCTCATTCAGGATGAGTATTTGCGCCAACAAAACGGAATAGAACTAATCGCTTCAGAAAATTATGTAAGTGAGAATGTTCTTAAAGCAATGGGTTCTATTCTTACCAATAAATATGCTGAAGGATACCCCGGAAGACGCTACTACGGAGGATGTGAAGTGGTTGATCAAATAGAAAATCTGGCCATTGATCGACTAAAAACACTTTTTAATGCTGAGTGGGCAAATGTTCAACCGCATAGTGGGTCTCAGGCCAACAGTGCCGTGATGCTGGCTTTTTTGAATCCGGGTGATACCATCCTTGGTTTTGACCTCTCCCATGGAGGGCATCTAACCCACGGTTCTCCCGTAAATTTCTCAGGAAAACTCTATAACACTTCATTCTACGGTGTCAATAGAGAAACCGGATTGCTTGACTATGATCAACTGGAGCAAGCGGCCAAAAAGAATAAACCAAAACTCATCATTTGCGGTGCCAGTGCCTATTCAAGAGACTGGGACTATGAAAGGATAAGAAATGTGGCCGATAAAGTTGGGGCCATGGTTCTTGCTGATATTGCGCATCCGTCAGGACTAATTGCAAAAGGATTATTAAGTGATCCACTTCAGCATTGCCATGTTGTAACCAGTACCACCCACAAAACGCTCCGAGGACCCCGTGGAGGAATAATTATGGTCGGTAAAGACATGGAAAATCCATGGGGAATAACCACTAAAAAAGGACAGGTAAGAAGCATATCTTCCCTCTTAGATTCCTCGGTTTTCCCAGGCTCGCAAGGAGGGCCATTAGAACATGTCATCGCAGCAAAAGCAGTAGCATTTGAGGAAGCGCTGACTGATGACTTCCTGCATTACACCGTGAATGTGGTGAAAAATGCCCGGCTACTGGCACAACTTCTGTTGGAGAAAGGATTCAATGTGGTTTCTGGTGGGACGGATAACCATTGCCTGCTCATTGATCTGAGGTCAAAAAACATTACTGGAAAGGAAGCTGAAGCGGCACTTGGAGCAACAGATATTACGGTCAATAAGAACATGGTTCCGTTTGATGATAAGTCTCCATTTATCACGTCAGGAATAAGAATTGGTACGGCGGCGATAACATCCAGAGGAATTAGTGAGGCAGAAATTACTCAAATTGCTGATCTTATAAATCGTTCAATAATTCATCGGGAAAACTCACAGGAAATAGAAAGAATAAGATCAGAGGTGAACGATCTGATGCAAGGATTCCCACTTTTCCCAAATGTAAACCTCGAACAAACTGCTTAAATGAACCCGAACAATCCCAAGCTAAAGTCATGGGTTGAAGTTCCCGAAAACAGCGACTTCCCCATTCAGAATATTCCACTTGGCGTAATCAGCCATCGAGACAAGGAATCGGTTGTTGCAACTAGAATTGGTGATACCATTATTGATCTTCATGAACTCCAAAAACTTGGCTATCTAAAGGATTTAACTTTTGATGATGATGTATTTAGTGCTGATTCATTGAATCCATTACTTACTTATGGTAAGCAAGGCACCAGAGACTTAAGAACGGCCATCAGCAGCATCTTTCAGATAAATAATGACCTGTTGCGTGATCGAGATGAACACTCATTAAGGGTACTTAAAAAAGCGGCCGATGTATCAATGCTTTTTCCACTTTGCATCGGCGACTACACAGATTTTTACTCCAGCCGCGAACACGCTACCAACGTGGGAATGATGTTCAGAGACCCAAAGAATGCGCTGCTCCCTAATTGGCTTCATATTCCAGTAGGATATCACGGAAGATCCTCATCAATAATCCTTTCGGGACAACCAATAATCAGACCTAAAGGTCAACAACGAATTGATGAGCAAAAGCCGCCAGTATTCGGCCCTACACGCTTACTGGATTTTGAACTTGAAATGGCCTTTATAACATACGATGGAAGACCGTTAGGAGATAGTATTTCCACCCAGGATGCTGAAGACTTCATCTTTGGAATGTGCCTTTTTAACGATTGGTCGGCCAGGGATATTCAAAAATGGGAATACGTTCCACTAGGCCCGTTTCTCGCCAAGAACTTTGCCTCCTCAATTTCGCCTTGGATTGTCACTTTGGATGCTCTGGAACCCTATAAAACTAAAGGTCCAAAACAAGACCCAGAGGTTTTAGACTATCTCAAATATCAGGGTGCCAAAAACGTAGATATCCATCTTGAAGTGTGCATTACTCCTGATAAGGGAGAGCCAAATACCGTATCCAGATCAAACTTTAAATATATGTACTGGAATATGGCTCAGCAATTGGCGCACCATACAGTAAACGGATGCAATGTAAGAGCAGGAGATATGATGGCTTCCGGAACCATAAGCGGGCCGGAACCCTCATCATATGGTTCAATGTTGGAGCTAACATGGCGGGGATCAAAACCAATAAAACTGAATGACAGCACAGAACGCAAATTCATTGCTGATGGCGATACGGTAACTATGACCGGTTATTGCGACAATGGTGAGGTGAGAATAGGCTTTGGAGAAGTAACTAATAAAGTGTTGCCGGCTAAAGAGTAAATCTGAATGCTGCAAGTTGTAAGAGAAAACATAGACGAGGAAAAAGAACGGAAACAGGTACTCCGTAAATACAGGAACTTACTTC
This sequence comes from Flavobacteriales bacterium, assembly GCA_003499525.1. Taxonomy (GTDB): domain Bacteria; phylum Bacteroidota; class Bacteroidia; order Flavobacteriales_G; family Salibacteraceae; genus UBA10426. Next base: position 140,356 of record DNTB01000089.1, on the reverse strand, counting down.
GGAATTCGAGGTTCGATTATAACGAGGATGAAGTAAGAACCATCAGAAAGGCTTTCGATATCGCGTTGGAAGCTCACAAAGGGGTGCGTCGAAAATCCGGGGAGCCATATATCTTTCATCCATTAGAAGTTGCCAGAATTGTTACTGAGGAAATAGGCTTGGGAAGTATTTCTGTAGCGTCTGCAATTCTTCACGATGTCGTAGAAGATACCGATTTGACCATCAAAGACATCGATTCTCTATTCGGGAGCGTAATCGCCGGCATAATAGATGGTCTCACTAAAATCGAACACATTTTTGAACAGGAAGGATCTATACAGGCTGCTAATTTTCGAAAGGTCATCCTCACATTGGCCGATGATGTTCGGGTTATTCTCATTAAACTGGCGGACCGATTGCACAATATGCGCACGCTGGAGTCCATGCCCAAGGACAAGCAATTAAAAATTGCATCAGAAACGCTTTACATCTATGCTCCATTGGCTCATCGATTGGGTCTATATGCCCTTAAATCGGAGTTGGAAGATCTCGCTCTCAAATACAAAGCACCGAAAGTTTACAATGAAATCGTTGCGAAACTTAAGCAAACAAAGGCGGTTCGAACGCGGTTCATTAATCGCTTTACAGAACCTCTTCGGAATTCCCTGGATGAATCCGGAATGAGCTATGAAATATACGGAAGGCTCAAATCGGTTTATTCCATTTGGAATAAAATGAGAACCAAGGGCATACCCTTTGAAGAAGTTTACGATGTTTTTGCCATTCGGGTCATTATTGATACCGAAGAGATCAATGAAAAGGCAGACTGTTGGAAAGTATATTCTATCGTCACCGACTACTACACCCCCAATCCGGATAGACTAAGAGATTGGATTTCCACTCCTAAAGCAAATGGCTATGAATCATTACATACGACCGTAATGAGCCGTACTGGAAAATGGGTGGAGGTACAAATTCGAAGTAACCGCATGGATGCCGTAGCAGAGCGCGGACTGGCGGCCCATTGGAGATATAAAGAAAAATCGAGTGATGCCCTGGACAATTGGATTAATCGGGTTCGAGAAGTTTTAGAAAGTGCAGTGCAGAACCCTGTAGAGTTTATCGATGATTTTAAACTCAACCTTTTCGCAAAGGAGATTTTCGTTTTTACTCCAAAAGGAGAAATTAAAGCGATGCCACATAAGTCTACTGTTTTAGACTTTGCCTATGAAATTCATACCGAATTAGGCTCAAGATGTGTGGGTGGAAAAGTCAGTCAAAAGCTTGTTCCTTTGAGTCATGTGCTGAAGAGTGGTGATCAGGTTGAAATAGTAACCTCAAAAGTTCAACAACCCAATTCTCAGTGGTTAAATTTTGTGGTTACCGCAAAAGCAAAATCTGCCATTAAGTCGCACTTGAGGGATGAGCGCAAAAGCATTGAGCGAAAGGGTAAGCAAAAGCTAAACAAGGCTTTAAGAAAATACGGTATCATCCGAAATGATGAGAACTACACGAAACTCATCCAGTACTACAGAGTAATGAGCACTCATGATTTGTTCTACAAAATAGGAATGGACTCAATCTCACTAAGCAACCTTTCGAGACTTAAAGTGGAAAGGGGTAAGATATTATACAGGCCCAGAAAGAAGATGAAGTTATCTGTAGAGCAAATGGTGGAAACCATGCGAGGAAACAAAAAAGCACTCGTTGTGGGTCGCTCGCCTAAGGTAGATTATGCACTTGCAACCTGCTGCCATCCTATTCCCGGAGATGATGTGATTGGATTTCTGAATCGAAACAATGAGATGGAAATTCATCGAATCAATTGCGAGAATACTATTCCGTTGCTCTCAAACTACAGTTACAAAGTGGTTAAAGCCAAATGGGACAGTTCCGAAACCATATCATTCCTGGCTGGAATTAAACTGAGTGGTATAGATCGCAGGGGAATCGTAAAGGAAATGACCACTGTAATTTCAGATGATATGCATGTAAATATCCGAACCATAAACATCAAGTCATCAGATGGAACATTTGATGGTGAAATAACGGTCTATGTGAATGATACTAAACACCTAATGTCTTTAAAGGACAAACTACGGGCCATCAAAGGCGTATCAAAGGTTCACCGTCTTGAATAGCTCATTTTTTCGGAATCCCTAAATTTGGTCGAAAGAAGCTGTAAATTGGAAGAAAAAGACATTCAGTCTAACGTTAAGCAGATTTTCTCTTCGTATCTTGAGAAGCATTCCCATAGGAAAACACCCGAACGTTTTGCTATTCTTGAGGAAATCTATTCAAACCCGGACCATTTTGATGTGGATGAGCTTTACACCAAAATGAAAGACAAAAAATATCGTGTTAGCCGGGCAACGCTATACAATACCATTGAGCTTCTCCTTGACTGTAATCTCATTCGGAGGCATCAATTCGGGAAAAACATGTCTCAATTCGAAGCCAGCTATGGTAACAAGCAGCACGATCATATCATTGATGTCGATACCGGAAAAATTGTGGAGTTTTGCGACCCCAGGATCCAACTCATAAAAAATACTATTAAAGAACACTTTGGTGTGGATGTCCTGCACCATTCATTGAATATCTTCGTGCGTTTTCCGAATAAGGAAAACTCAGAAAACTCAAACTAGCATTTAGCGCATGAAAGCGGATGTATTATTAGGCCTTCAATGGGGAGATGAAGGCAAAGGAAAAGTTGTTGACGTTCTAACTCCCAAATACGACATTATAGCTCGTTTTCAGGGAGGGCCAAATGCGGGACATACTCTCGAATTCGAAGGTATTAAGCACGTGCTCCATACCATTCCATCAGGCATTTTCAGGTCTAACAAGCAAAACGTTGTAGGAAATGGGGTGGTTATCGATCCGATTATTTTTAAGAAAGAAATTGATGCACTCCAGGTCCATCAAGTTGATGTACATGCAGCACTTAAACTTTCAAGAAAGGCACACCTCATCTTGCCTACCCACCGCATGCTTGATGCTGCTTCAGAACAGGCCAAAGGCACAAAAAAAATTGGTTCGACCTTGAAAGGTATCGGTCCTACCTACATGGACAAGACCGGCCGGAATGGACTTCGCATTGGTGATACTGAGAATGACAACTTTAAAACGCTTTACGAGCAGTTACGAAATAAGCACTATGAAATGCTCAAGAAAATGGAATTCGATACCAGTGAGTTGCCAAAAATGGAAAAAGAATGGTTCAATGGAATCGATTTTATTAAAACGATCCAACTCATTGATAGTGAGCACTATATAAACAACTCTCTGAATGCAGGTCAACGGGTTTTGGCCGAAGGTGCACAGGGTTCAATGTTGGATATCGATTTTGGCTCCTATCCATATGTCACTTCAAGTAATACCATCTGTGCCGGGTCATGCACAGGTCTCGGAGTTCCTCCTTCTAAAATTGGTGATGTTTTTGGAATATTTAAAGCCTACTGTACCCGGGTAGGAAGCGGCCCCTTCCCTACCGAACTCTTCAACGATACTGGCAAGGAAATTGCCAAAATAGGAAACGAATTTGGAGCCACAACAGGCCGTCCAAGAAGATGTGGATGGTTAGATATTCCTGCTCTGAAATATGCTGTGATGTTGAATGGAGTTACACATCTTATAATGACCAAAGCTGATGTACTTAGCGGCTTCAAGGAAATCCAGGTTTGTACACATTATAAATACCGTGGTGAGGTCATTGATTTCTTTCCATATGATATCCAAAACTTTGGGGCAGAGCCCATCTTCAAAAAATTCAAAGGTTGGGGTGAAGACCTCAGAACATTAAAATCTTATGAAGACTTTCCTGAGTCCTTCAAAATTTACGTTTCATTTCTGGAGAAAGAACTGGGTGTACCAATTACAATGATTTCTACTGGGCCTGACCGCAAGGATACCCTGGTGCGCGATGAAGCCATATTGAATTAATTCCAATGTACCAGGGAACAGTTGCTGCTTTCCTTTTCCTGAGCCTGTTATCGATAGAATTAATCGGTCAGGAAAAAACCAAAATAAAAATACTCAACGCTGATGAGGGTGAATATACCTCGGAAAGAAGGGTACTTCGCGGCAATGTAAAGTTTAAGCATAAAAAGACTCTAATGTTCTGCGATAGTGCTCTCTTGGGAGCAAATGCGGAAGAACTAGAGGCCTATGGCAATGTGAAAATCATCGATAAGAAAGGCACCGAAATTAAAAGTGATTCTCTCTTTTATAGCAGTGAAACTCGTCTCGGACGAATTAGAAGCAACGTACTGCTCAGCAGTGAAGATCAGACCCTGAGCACCGGGCATCTCGATTTTGATATGGAAAATGACCTGGCATACTACGTAGGAGGAGGCGTTATTACCAATTCAACGGATAACTCCACCTTGTTCAGTAAACGTGGAACTTACTTCATGAATACGGAGGAGTTCCACTTTAAGGATTCTATTGTTATGAATACCCCTGATTACAACATCGTGTGCGACACCATGCAATATAATAGTGAGAAAGACATAACCCGTTTTGTGGGCCCGACAACCATTTCAAGTGACTCCAACTCAATTTACTGTGAACGAGGTTGGTATGACAAGAAGAGAAGAAAATCGGAATTTGTACAAAACGTTGAATTAGTGAGCAAAAGCCAAATTCTCAAAACAGATAGTCTTAGATATAATCAGGCGAAGAGTATTGGACGGGCATATGGTTCTGTTTCCATAGCAGATACAACCAACAAAATCAATGTGCTCAGCGACTACGCTGAATACGACGAAAAAGACAGTACTTCTCTTGCCACAGGAAGATTATATGTCAGGAAATTTTTCAACGATGATACGCTTCATTTACACGCCGATACATTGATTACGAATACAGATAAATCGAGCGGAAAACGAATCATTAAAGCTTTCCATAATGCCAGATTCTTCAAGAGTGACCTTCAAGGTAAAGCAGATTCAATGGTATTTAATGATGTCGATTCTACCATCACCATGTATAATGATCCGGTGGTTTGGAGTGAAGCCTCACAACTTACTGGTGATACCGTAGTCATAACCAATGCAGATGGAGAAATCAGGGATATGGTTATTCAGCAGAATGCTTATGTGATATCAAAAGAAGATTCCATAAGCTACGATCAGATTAAAGGCAAGAGATTAATTGCATGGTTCAAAGACAATGAGATTTACAAAATAGATGTGAACAGAAATGGTGAAACAGTATATTTTGTAGATGAGGAAGATGAAAACCAAGGAAAGCGTAAGATGGGGATGAACTATCTTCAGTGTAGTAATATGAGCATATTCATCGACAGCAACAACATTGATAACATTAGGTTTTATAACAAACCTGAGGGTACTTTTTACCCTATCAAAGATGTGACAGAAGAAATGCGCTATCTGCGTTATTTCCAATGGAGATCAGCGGAAAGGCCCAGGGATATCCGAGAAATATTCCCGTTTGAGATGTGGCAAAAATTGCCCAATTCCTACTTATCGGATTGAGAACAGGGTTTCGTATCCAACATGGTAAACCCATCTTTAGCCGCAAGACATTCATTACAATAGGTTACCCCATTACATGCGCATACTCCTGGACAGGTTTGAGGACATGCTGTTTCCTCATACTGTTCTTCAAGAATAATAGAATAGCAATCCGGGTACTCACGAGTAGAGCAGGACGAAGCTATGATCATGAGGCTCACAACTAAAAAAGAGAAGACTATTTTCATGCAGGTAATAACTGTTTATGCCAACTATTGTCGAGTTCAACTTCCCATTCATCATCAAGTTGATTCAACTTTTGAATCAGGTTATTAAAGACTAATGTATCGCTTTTTATCTCTCCTTGATCGATCAAGGTTTGAAACTCAGGTAATTTCACCACATCTATCGCGCCGTTTCTATTACGATAAGCTATGTTGAGCTTATCTAATAAATCAATTTGCAGACTTGATTCCATTTCTTTAATAAAAGCTATCGAGGAATCAATACTGCAACCGCTAGGTCCAACCCATTCATCGTCTACTGCTACTACAATAAAACGATTGTAGACCACCTCAATAGTTGCTTCTAAAGGTTTACCATGAGTTTGCCAGCTATCGGTAAACTCCAGCCCTTTTTTCTCAATCCAGTTTACCTCGTCGGTATTGAGTTTTCTGGAAGCGGTATAGATCCAGATTCTGGAATTGCGATTGAGTCTGCTATTTTTCATTCTAGTTCTGCTGCTTGTGCTATCATTTCAGCAAGATCAAGGACTTTTACTGTCCCCTCTTTTTCATGGAACTTCACTCCATCCGTCATCATGGTATTGCAAAAAGGGCAACCGGTGGCGATAAAGTCTGTTTTTTGAGCAAGTGCCTCTCGAGTTCGGGCCACATTGACTTCCTCATTTCCTTTTTCTGCTTCTTTAAACATTTGCGCGCCCCCCGCTCCACAACACATACCTCTTTGGCGGTTATTGGTCATTTCCTTGATCTCGATATCCAGTGCTTTTAAAAGGCTTCTTGGCACCTCATAAATGCCGTTAGATCTGCCCAAATAACAAGCATCATGATAGGTAACTGACCTACCCTCAAATTTTCCGGACTCGACTGTTATTCTTCCTTCTTCAAGGAGGCTATTGATAAGTTCAGTATGATGAAGAACTTCATAATTCCCCCCTAATTCCGGATACTCATTTTTAATCGTATTAAAGCAATGAGGGCAAGTAGTAACAATCTTCTTAATTTCATAGCCATTAAGAACCTGTATGTTCATGGCGGCCTGCATTTGGAAAAGAAACTCATTTCCTGCTCTCTTGGCCGGGTCTCCTGTGCAGGACTCTTCTGTTCCTAGTACCGCAAATTCAATTCCTGCCTTATTCATTATTCTGACAAATGCCTTTGTGATTTTCTTGGCTCTATCGTCAAAACTTCCTGCGCATCCAACCCAGAAAAGGACTTCTGGTACTTTTCCCTCGGCCAAGAGTTCGGCCATGGTTGGAACTTTTATTTGTTCGCTCATAATTATTCTTTTGACCAGTTCAATCTATCAGCCTGAGCAAATTGCCAGGGTGCTCCATTGTTTTCTATGTTAGTAAACACACTGTTCAATTCTTGCGGTGGAGCTGACTCCTCCATAACTAGATACCTTCGCAAATCAGTAATAATCGAAACTGGATTAATCATTACCGGACATTCTTCCACACAGGCATTGCAGGTGGTGCAAGCCCAAAGTTCTTCAGGCCGGATATAATCCCGAATTAAAGCCTTTCCATCTTCAATCGTTCCAGTGCGATCCAGGTTCTTACCTACTTCATCCAACCTGTCGCGGGTATCCATCATAACCTTCCGGGGAGACAACAATTTACCGGTTTGGTTTGCAGGACAAACGGCAGTGCAGCGCCCGCACTCTGTACAGGTATATGCATCCATGAGCTGCTTCCAGTTCAGGTCTGTTACATCCTTCGCTCCGAATGTTTGAGTCTCCTCTTCTTCCTCTTCTGCTCCCGAAGCATAGGGGTCAGCATCAGGGTCCATCATCAGGTCTACTTCCTTTTTGACAGAGGCCATATTATCCCATTCCCCAAATGGTTTCAAATCGGCATAATAAGTATTCGGAAATGCAAGAATGATATGAAAGTGCTTAGAAAAAGGCAGATAATTCAGAAATGCTAAAATCCCTATGATATGAAACCACCATGCCGTTCTTTCTATGTAGAACAAAAGTTGTGGGTCACTACCCAAAAATTTAGATATGAGAGCACTGACATAAAAGGTACCGTTCATTCCAATATCGTATTTGGACAAACCCGCCGCCACCAAATCCTCGGAATTCATGTTCATCAGAGATTGATCTGCTGCATTCATTACCAACAAGGCTCCCATTAGAATAACTTCGATATAAAGAATATTTAAGGCATCCATAGTCGGCCAACCTTTCATTTCTGGTTTCCAGAAGCGCGGAACTCGCAGCGCAACTCTTCTGATCCAGAATATCACCACTCCAACTATAACCAAGACAGCCAGGATTTCAAAAAAGTTTATCGCAACAAAATATACCTGACCGAGTAAGCTGCTGAAAAACCGATGTGTTCCAAAAATGCCGTCAATGATGATTTCGAGAACTTCAATATTGATCAGAATGAAACCGACATAAACAAAAAGGTGCATCAATGCTGCAACAGGTTTCTTCCCCATTTTCGATTGTCCAAAAGCAACACGAAGCATGGTTTTCCACTTCTCCGAAGTAGAAGTTTCAGAATCATATTCTCTACCGAGAAAAATATTTCGCCTGATGGTCCGGGCAGACCGATAGAATAACCCAACGGCTGCGGCCAGTATTAAAATGAAAATAATGGAAGAGATCATCGTGTGTTTACTTTTTTCCAAAAACCGATACCCGAACATAGCGGCCGGGATTCTCCTTCACATCAAGGATAAGGTGGTCTAAATCTTTGGATGCCTTTTCGAGATTTCGGTACAATGTTGAATCATTGACTAATAGGCCTAAGGTTCCTTCGCCCTCATTTATTTTTATGAGAGTTTCAGATAGGTCTTCAGTAGTCTTTTGTAAGTTCTCTAATGTTTCGGCAATCTGTGCCTGAGCCAGAGTGTCACTTATATCAGAGAAATTGGTTAGAATATTTGAGAGTTCGTCATTGTTCTCTTTGAGGGAACCTGTAATTGCAATAAGGTTATCAAGCAACTCATCTATCTTCGACTTTTCATCTACAATCAATCCGTTGACTGATTCAGAAGTATTACGAATAGAATTTGCCGCTGCAGTAAAAACGACCAAAGCTGAGTCAAAAGAGGACAATAAGTTGACCCCTTCTTTTTCAATTGGCTGAAATCTTTTACTGAGCTCAGTAAGCATATCACCTTTTATCCGCGATTTTAGAGTATCACCTTCATTTACAAGATCCGAAGACTCTCCCGGGTATAGATAAATGGCTCTTGAACCAAAAAAGTCAGAACTAGCGATTTCGGCAATGGTGTTTTCCGGTATCTCTATAAGGTCGTTAAAAACAACAAAGGTTACCAGAAGCTTGCCGTGCTTACCCGACATGAAATTTACATCCTTAACTCGCCCAACTCTCAATCCATTGAGAAGAACTTTGCTATCCGCAGTAAGTCCCTCGACATCATCGTAGAGCGCATAATAAGTTCTACCTCTCTCAAAAAGCTGATTACCCTTTAAGTAGTTCAGGCTTATGTATACAATGATGACGGTAACCAATGCTACAGCTCCTACTTTTACTTCTCTTCTTATCTCCATTCGGGTTTTTCTGCTATTGATCGGCAAATCTAAGGATTAGCTCTGATTCCTCATGATCTCAAAAGCACGCTGCAGACTTATTCTTTCACCTTTATATATGGCGATAATAAAGGCATCCGGATACTTGGTTTTTCTAATTTCTTTCTGATAGTTCATGGCTTCTTCAAATTTTCGGAAACTCCCTAAAGCGTATCGATAGCGGTTTTCTGTTTTTATTTCCTGTACATCTGAAAGGCCTTTAAAGTTAGCAGTATCCAGTTCAATCCTATTATTACTGGCTGCTACCTGAACCATAAATATCAAACTATCGGCAGTTTGATTCTGTATTCCTTTTTCCGTTTTTTCCACTCTAATGCTATCTTTTACCCCAAGGCTATCTTTTGATATGTTCGCTGAATCAGACTTTGTGGGCTCTTCAACTTCAACCGTATCATGCGCATTAACACTAATTTTTTTGGAAGGCTGAATAGAGTTATCCACACCTTCTAATTGAATCTTATACCTCTTGAATGCTCTGTAAAGTGCCGAGGCCAAATAGACTTGCCCCATTTCATCGTTTAAAAAATCCTCCTCTGCCTGGTTGCTGATAAATCCCAATTCAATAAGCACACTAGGCATTGCAGTGTAGTCTAGAACATACAGAACACTTTGTTTAACACCACGATCTGCTCTTTTGACCCTGCTTCTGAACTCGTCCTGAACGAATTGAGCAAAGAGTATGCTGTTTTCTAAAAAAGTGGACTGCATAATACTGGCCCCTATGTAACTCTCGGGCGAATTAGGATCAAAACCAGAGTATTTCTCCTCATAATCTTCTTCCAGGTAGATAACGGAGTTTTCTACTCTTGCCACTTCCAAGTTGGCCTTCTCGCGCGTAAGGCCCATAACATATGTCTCTGTGCCGTATGGCGCGTGACTACTATTTGAATTACAATGCAGAGAAATAAAAAGGTCGGCCCCGCAATCATTCGCCATATGAGCTCTTTCTTTCAGTTCGATGAAGTCATCCGTATTGCGGGTCATGACAACCTCAAGGCTATCGTAGTATTGGTTCAAATACTCTTCAAGCTTTAAGCCTATGGCCAAAACAATATCCGATTCCGTGGTTTTATAGCGGCCCGTGCCAATCGCTCCCGGGTCTTTTCCGCCATGACCTGGATCAATAACCACCTTTTTTATTTCATACCCGGTCGGGGTCTGCGCGACCAGCAATGAAGGTGATAACGCCAAACACAGCACCAATGAGAGGAAATAATTCTGAATTTTATTCATGATGCTTCGATGAAATCGATTCAATGATCCCTTCAATATATCTCCAGATTTGCACGAATATTGCATTAATATTCAAAAGTAGACTGCGCCTCAGCTGAATATGGTTCCGTTTCACAGAGTATTTCACTATTTCCTGTTAATTGTCTCATCGATACTTATCAGCTACCCGTCGATGTCCCAAACATCGGTTGACTCCATTGTCGCCGACAGTTCCTCTATAAATTCAGATACCAATCAGGTTCTGATAGCTGATACTACGACCGTCGACTCTGTCGATGAATCCGGGTTTTCCTCTAAAGTCGAGTACTATGGTCAAGATTCCATTATTCTGGAAAATGCAACGCAAAAGGCCTATTTGTTCGGGAATGCATGGGTCAAATACGAAGACATCGAACTCCAGGCAGCCGTCATTGAAGTCGATTTTAAGAGAAATCTTGTTGTTGCCAAGGGAGTAGCGGATACCAACGGTAATATGGTTGGAACACCTGTATTTATAGAAAAAGGACAGGAGTATAAAGCCGGTGAAATGGTTTATAACTTCAATACCCGCAAAGGAATCATCAGGAAGGCCAATACTCAGGAAGGTGAAGGGTTTGTGCACGGTGATAAAATAAAAATGGCCTCAGAGAATGTTTTTTTTATAAGGAATGGCAAATACACTACCTGTTCACTAGAACATCCGCATTTTTATATCAGTGCCAAAAAGTTAAAAATTATCAATAACGATAAGATTATAACAGGCCCCGCCAATATAGTTATCGAAGATGTACCAACTTTTCTGGCCGTTCCATTTGGTTTTTTCCCCAACCGACAGGAAAGAAGGTCGGGGATAATTCTGCCCTCCTATGGCAATTCTCCGGCACAAGGCTTTTTCCTTCAAAATGGCGGTTATTACTGGGCCATAAGTGAAAATTTTGATCTAGCTGTCCAGGGTGATATTTACACCAATACCTCCTGGGCACTAAACAGCAATATACAGTATAAGAAAAGGTACAAGCATCGCGGGGTTTTTCAGTTAAGCTATCAGAATGTCAAGAATGGGGAGCAGGATACTCCAGAATTTACTCAACTTGAAGATTTTTTCATCACCTGGAATCACAATCAAGATCCAAAAGCCAGGCCTTTAAGCTCTTTTAATGCTTCGGTTCGTATGGGCTCGAGTAATTATTTCCAGAATAATATAAATACTTCTGCTACAGACTTCATCCGAAATGAATTCAATTCAAACGTTACGTTCTCTAAAAGATTCAGAAATACCCCTTTTACGCTTTCATTGAACGGAAGCCATTCTCAAAATAATCAGGACACCTCTATCAGTTTTGTGCTGCCCAATGTGAATCTGACCATGAATAGAATATTTCCGTTCAAGAGAAAAGTCCCCATAGGAAAAGAAAAGTTTTACGAACGAATTGGGATTACCTATAATACCCAGTTCAGAAATACATTAGAAGCCAAAACATATGAGATTTTTGGCCCTGATACACTGAGTTACGACCCTCAGCTGCTCGAGCGAATGAGAAACGGATTTCAACATAATATCAATACCAATTTCTCTGTAAAACTGGGCCCGGTGGCAATTAATCCCGGATTCAGATGGAAAGATGTATGGTATCTAAAAACAGAGCGAGATGGATGGAGTAATGAAGATTCAACCACAACTACCTCCGATGTTTTTGGTTTTCAGCGATTTGGTGAGTACGACGCAAATGCTTCGGTTACTACTAAGCTTTATGGTATGTATAGCTTTAAAAAAGGAAGGTTGAAGGCCATTAGGCATACCATAACACCCAGTTTAAGCATAAATTACACTCCGGACCAGAGTGAGCTGAACCCCGAATGGTTCTACACGGTTCAGGTTGATACCAACGGCAGAGAACAAGAAAAGAGCATTTTTGACGGTGGTATCTTCGGAACTCCAACAGATCGGCAAAGCGCCATAATTGGTTTTAATCTTCAGAACATTGTAGAGTCGAAGAGAATTGCAAAGAACGACTCAACGAATACCCCTGTCGTTGGAAATATACTGGAAGCTTGGAATTTTTCTACGAGTTATGATGTCTTTAAAGACTCCAACAATCTCGCTCCTCTAAGAATGGATATCCGAACATCAATAAAACAGAAAGTCAACATTCGAATTCAAACTATACATGACTTTTACGCCGAGAACTCTCGGGAATTTCAATATGCAGTAAATGGAAACCCTCTGCGCCTTACGAGTCTGAACTTTAATGTAGGTGTGAACCTGAGAGCCAAACCCAAATCGAATATTCAACGGAATACCGAATGGGAAAAAGCCAAACAAGAACAGGAAGAAATGAATTCATCTCTTCCTGAAACTTACTTTGATTTCAATGTACCCTGGTCATTGCGCATTAATTACTCCCTTCGTCTAACCCGATCTGGGGAAACTGAAAACGTAACCAATAGTTTAGACTTAAATGGAGACATCAATTTGACCCCAAATTGGAAGCTTACAGCTCGCACAACCTATGATTTCGATTTGAATAAACTTGGCTTTACCGTTTTTACCATCAGTCGTGATTTGCACTGCTGGCAAATCAACTTCAATGTTACACCCTTTGGTTCCAGAACGAATTTCACTTTTGATATAATGCCAAAAGCGAGTATTCTTCAAGACTTGAAACTGACCAGACGACGCAGTTGGTACGATCTAAATTAAGGAGCTACCACTATGGAGTCCTGTTCAAGTTTTTTCTGCAACTGCACGTTAGAAATCATAAGCATTTGATTTCTCTGAGCCTGTCTTAAAAGCTCATCCTCCAGATAAATCGAAACTTGTTGCTGTTGGCTATTAAAATAGCCGAGAACAGCAATTCCAGCAAGAAGAATTGCCACCAGGATGCGGCATTTCAAATCCATGGCTATTCCGATTCGAGTTGGGCCAGTTTATTTCGCAAGCTGGCCATTTGATCATAAAATTTGGTCTCCAACTCTGAAAAGTATGCAGATTTCGATACAACATCGCCTGCCGCATTTACTTCGGCAATTACCTGATCGTATAAATCAACAGCTCCATCTATTACCTCATTTAAATCCTCTTCGTTTTCAGGAAAACCGATCATAATATCGTAGCATTCATCTATGAAAGAGGTTATTTCAAAGTTTATTTCCTTTTTAAGTGAACGGATGCTGGCCATAACCAAATATTTGATTTTGGCTAATTTACACTTTCCAACCAAATCTCATCTTCATGAATGACTCATTCTGCACAATTAATGTTGTAAAAAACCTGACAGAAATATGCTGCTCAAAATGGTTACTTTTAATTTCTTTGTTAGGTTTACGCAGCAAATGAACAGATACTTACTCTCGGTATCCTTTATATTTTTGATCAATGTCCTTCTAGGACAGAAACCGCTGACGCTTGAAGAGTCTATACTTGGCCGCTACAGTTTCTTATCACCAAATAGTATTAGCCAGGTAAAATGGGCGGAAAACGGAGAATCATTTTACTTTCTCTACTCAACAACAACACAGGAATATCTAATTAAACAGGAGAACGGTGCTTTCCAGGGTGATACGATACTCACGGCAACGGATTTATTTCGAAAGGCCAGTATAGAGAACAGATTTAGATTTCCCAATATTTACTGGATCAACGAAGAAGTTTTTTATTTCAGGCGTAAAGACAGACTCTTCAGGTACGATATTGACCGTGACGTCCTAGAGGAAAAATTTGAGCTTCCTTACGGGTCGGAGAACATATTCTTCCGACCGGGCTCTGAAGACTTTGCTTATACTATCGATAACAATCTCTTTGTTAATGTTTCAGGAGAGGAAATTCAGGTTACTGACAATCCGAAAACCGTGACCAGCGGACAGACGGTAAGCAGAATCGAGTTTGGAATAGATCGCGGTATCTTTTGGTCACCGGATGGGAAGTATTTGGCCTTTTACGAAAAAGACGAATCGGCAGTAACAGAGTACACTTTTCCATTTGAGGATATTGAAAAATCAGCAAACCAAACCATAAGATATCCACGAGCAGGTCAGGCCAGCGAAAAAGTAAAGGTTGGTCTTTTCAAAGTTTCCTCGGGAGAAAAGTATTATCTGAACATATCTGGACCAGAAGATCAATATATAACTTCAGTTACCTGGGACCCTAAGAGTAAGTACATATTCGCTGCAACTCTTTCCCGAGATCAGAAAGATTTAAGGATGAATAAGTATTTAGGTAAAGATGGATCTTTCATGCATGAAATATTCATTGAAACCAGTAATAAATACGTTCACCCTCAGCATCCATTATACTTCATTGACAATGAAAATTTTCTTTGGATAAGTGAAAGAAGTGGCATTGCACAATTCTATAAATACTCTTCCTATGGCGAGTTTCTCGGACATGTACGCATTCCTGATATCATCGCTCAAGACTATCTTGGAATAGATAGAAAGAATGGTAAAATGTACTTTCTGGGAAATCACAAAGAAAAGGTGGGCAGGCATATCTATATGGTGATTCTTGATGACGACAAAGCCTGGGTAGATGCAGATGCAGGATTTACCAACAACTACAGACAACTCACTCAGGATGGTCGCTTCTATGAACAAGTATGGTTTAACCAGAATTTCCCATACATCGTGGCTACTTCATCATCAATTGATGAACCCAAAGTAGCAGAATATATTGACCCAGTTAAGGATGAGTCCACAACTTTTTTCGTAGCTAAAAATCCGCTTTCCAAGTTCCACATTGGAGATATTGATCTATTCAATTTCCATACGGAGGATTCTGTAGTTCTTTTCGGAAGAGTGATAAAACCATACGATTTTGACCCTTTAATAAAATATCCGGTTTTATTGTATGTCTACAACGGTCCTGGTGTTCAACTTATAAATAATCGATGGCTTTCAGGGGCTCCCCCATGGATGTTTCATCTGGCAAACAAAGGGGTCATCGTGGTCACCATTGACGGCAGAGGTAGCGCCAATCGAGGTCTTTCTTTTGAGCAGGAAACTTACAGAAAGCTTGGCCAGGTAGAAATGAAAGATCAAATAGATGGCCTGAATTATATTGGGCGGAATTATTTCATCGATCTAGACAGAGTAGTTGTACATGGGTGGAGCTACGGAGGATTCATGACCATATCTCTGCTTGAAAATTACCCCGAATCATTCATTGGAGGGGTCGCTGGAGGTGCTGTAACAGATTGGAAATTCTATGAGGTTATGTATACGGAGCGATACATGGAAACGCCATTTAAGAATCCCAAAGGCTACGAAAAAACTTCGACTTTAGACAAAGTATCTAATATATCGGATGAGCTTCTTCTCATTCATGGAGCTGAAGACCCCACAGTTATTCCAGAGCACTTTGTCGCCCTTAAGAAAAGCTGTGATGAACATAACATACCCATTCGTAGCATGATCATTCCGAAAGCAAAGCACAATGTTTATGGTGAGGAGCGAGTGCGTATGATGGAGCATGTCATTGAGTTTATCGAAGACTCAGTGAAGAAAGCTCGGGAATAACTCGTTCAAACTTTCGATTTCTTCTTTTCTTTTTTGAAGTCGGTCAATCTGATCCCCTGCTTTCAGGTTCCCGTATTGATCCCGGCACAATTTTGCCCATTCCAATGCTAAGTCAAGATCATTCGATACCTCTGATGCGATGATGAGATTGTAAGAGGCCTTTTCCGCGAGTTTTTTGTCCTGCGAATCAGCCAAATGATACCAAAGACTTGTGGCTGCTATCCAATCGTTTTCCTTCACTTTCTCGGCCGCTTGAACCATTTCTTTACTCCCGCTTCGATAGATTTCTCTACTTTGCCTTTCCCAATGTGGTAAAAGTTGCTCGCTAATCTGGTTGCCTAATTCACGAGCAACATCAAACATGACATTATCCTTATCCGGCATATTCATTTGAAGTTCATTGGGTCTGCTCGCTGAGCGAGAATGTGTCATTTGAGCACCAATTTCGGATTCGTAAAGAACCCTGGTTTTTTCCCAACAGGAATATACCCTGTAAAACATTCTCATTTGCACATTTTGATTTCCCTCGAAATAGGGAATCCTCACTGTTCCATAAATCATCTCTACCGGGGTAGAATATATAACCTGTCCGTCGGTATCGATTTCTGCATCATATCCTTCAATGGTCACAATTGCGTTTGCCTTTAAGTCTTTGCAAATTTTCTGAGAATATTCAGGTAGCAAGGGAGCCCCGTAAAATTCTCCTGTTCTCGGCAGGTAGATAGGGTTTTTCGTCTCCGTTTCTATTCTTCCGTCTTTCTCAAGTCGAACCTTAAGCTGTTCCATTGTCACATATGTGTATACTTTACTCATATCGGTATACTGCTCTACGATAACTCCATTGATGTATTGCTTTGTGTACGCATTAGAGTAATCTACGCGATTAACTAGGGCTACTCTTTCTGGTTTTGAATCAAACTCCAGATCAGGCAGGACAAGAATATCTATTTGTACCTTCTGGAGGGAACAGGAAGAAGCAATTATGGATAACCCAACTAAAATTAAAAGTCTCAAATCCTACGCTTAATTCTCCAGGCAGAGGGCATTTCAGGTTCCCCTGAGTAAGAAAGCTCCAGACTCCTCTCCGCCAGAAGATGTCCGGCCATCATGGCGGCCAGTTCCTCTTCTTCTGGCTTTGCGAAATTAAGCTTATCAGGAGTAAAATATTTACTAACAAAGTGAGTATCGAAATTCCCGGTTCTAAATGCTTCATGATCTATGGCAAACCGACAAAAACTCAAGGTTGTTTCTACACCATTAATTCTATAATCATCAATTGCCGACAAAGTACGCTCTATTGCCTCTTCTCTATCACTTCCCCAGACTACTAATTTGGCTATCATAGGATCATAGTAGATAGGTATTTGCATTCCTTCTTCCATTCCATCATCTACCCTTATTCCAGGTCCTTTGGGTAGTTGGTATGTTGAGAGCTTTCCGATATCCGGTAAAAAATTATTAGCAGGATCTTCAGCATAAACGCGAACTTCTATGGCATGACCTGAAATACCAAGATCAGCCTGACTGAAGCTCAGCGGTTTGCCCCTGGCAATTTCAATTTGTTCTTTCACCAAATCAAGACCTGTAATCATCTCTGTAACAGGATGCTCAACCTGGAGCCTGGTGTTCATTTCAAGAAAATAATACTTGCCTTGGTCGTATAGAAACTCAACTGTTCCAGCACCTACATAATTACATGCCCTGGCTACATCAACTGCGCTCTCACCCATTTTCTTTCTAAGTTCTGGAGTAAGAACAGCCGAAGGTGCTTCTTCAATAACCTTTTGATGACGTCGCTGTATAGAACATTCTCGCTCAAACAGATACAAAACCTTTCCATGTGTATCGGCCAGCACTTGGATTTCAATATGACGTGGAGATTCAATGTACTTCTCTACAAAAACGGAAGCATCCCCAAATGCGGATTTAGCTTCGCTTGAAGCTCTCTTTACCTCCTCTTCAATATTCTCAGGAGAATGTACAACTCGCATACCCTTACCTCCACCTCCAGCAGCTGCTTTTATTAAAACCGGATACCCAACTTCTTTGGCAATTTCAATGGCCTCTGACGGGTCTTTTAAAGCATGATCGACTCCCGGAACCATGGGGATATTATATCCTTTGACTGCTTCTTTAGCTGCCAATTTATCCCCCATTACCTCTATTGCATGGGGAGTTGGGCCTATAAAAGTCATACCAGAATCAGATACTTTTTCTGCAAACGATGCATTCTCCGAAAGGAAACCGTATCCAGGATGGATGCCATTTACACCAATTTTCAAAGCCTCTTCTATAATTCTATCTCCAAGAAGATATGATTCGGATGATGGAGGCGGTCCGATATTTATGGCTTCATCAGCAAATTTCACATGAGGGGCATTTCTATCGGCATCAGAATATACTGCTACTGTTGATATTCCCATTTCTTTGCAGGAGCGCATGACTCTCAAAGCGATCTCTCCACGATTAGCTACAAGGATTTTTTTCACTGTAATAAGTTTGATGCAAAAATATAGCAATAGATTAGCGAAGCAGAATAAATGTGTGGATATGATTAGCACAAAAAAGAACCTATTGTCAAGACTCGAGGCCGCTTTACTGATTCTGGCCCTGATCACCGTTTCCTCTGATCTGTTCGCACAGGTCAGCTCAGATAAAAACACCACTTCAGATAGGATTTTATCGTACGATGGAGTTTTAAGTGTTCATCCCCTGTTCAATTATAAGTTCAACAATTTTTCACTCATAGATCGCAACAGCAATGGACTAAGTGTTGACTATGCGCCTAACGGAAACGTAAAGTTCGGGGGCGGTTTCTTCTACGATTGGTTAGGATTCGCACTTACTTTTCAATTGCCTTCAAGTTCTAATAGTATCGAACAGCGAGGAGAAACATCATCGTTTGATACCCAAATAAATCTTTATTCCAAAATGTTCACGCTCGATCTTTTTCAGCAGAACTACAAAGGTTTTTACATAGCTAATTATCAGAATTTGGGAACTATTTACGATGCCTCTTCCAATATTGCACCGCAACGTCCGGATATCAGAACCAGAAATTTGGGCTTTAATTTTTCCTACTTCTTTAACAGTGACAAGTATTCTGCCAGAGCCGCTTACATGCTCAATGAAAAGCAAATGCGCAATGGAGGGAGTTTTATTGCCGGAGCCCACACTACTTTGGCCAGAGTAATAGGAGATAGTGCCATTCTTAGCCGAGATTTACAAGATACACTTGGAACAGAACTCCCGGTAACCAGCATTACTTCTACCAGTTTAAGCCTGACCGGTGGTTATGCTTATACGCTTAAAATCCTGAAGAATTTCTACTTTAACATTTCACTTCAACTTGGCCCAATGTATAGCTTCTCCTCCCTTGAAACGAATGAAGGTAATATAGATGAAGAGTTGGACAACTGGGGTCTGAAAGCCATCTTTCGAAGTGCGCTGGGATACAATACCAAAAAGTTCTACGGAGCAATAGTCTTTCTAAATGATTCGTACAACCTTAAATATGGCGATCTCGGATATGACTATTCTCTCGGTTCAATAAGGTTTTTCGTCGGATACAGGATACCTTTCGACTTTGACCTTACGCTCTTTAAAAGAAAGATATTCTGACTAATAGAGGGCCTCAGTCTGTGGTACTTTTTCTATTCCATAATTTTGCAGCCTTGAAATGGTAAATCCTTGCAACAGGAATGAAGGTTTCTAACAATTACTCTGAGCACTTAAGGCATAAGGTTTTTGACCATATCAAAACGGCTGCCGAAAAAAACGAACAGGATGCTTTCATTATCGGAGGATATGTTCGAGACTTAATTCTGGAGAATGCTGGAAAGGACCTCGATATTGTAACCTCAGGAAATGGCATTGCCCTGGCACAGGAATGTGCTAAATTGATGGACGTTAAGAAAATTCAGATATTCAAGAACTTCGGCACCGCAATGCTCAAATATCGCAATTGGCAAGTGGAGTTCGTAGGCGCACGCAAAGAGAGCTATCGTAAACACTCCAGAAATCCGATAGTCAGTTCCGGAACGTTGGAAGAAGACCGATTCCGAAGAGACTTCACAATCAATGCCATGTCCATTTCCTTAAATCCTGACTCTTTTGGACATTTCCACGATCCCTTCAATGGAATAAGGGATCTTCAAAACCAAATCATAAGAACCCCGCTTGATCCTCTGCAGACCTTTTCCGATGACCCACTTAGGATGATGAGAGCTATTCGTTTTGCTTCTCAGCTTTCATTTCAGATTGAAAGAGAAACACTGAATGGAATAAGAGCGATGTCTGAAAGGATTCGCATTGTTGCACCGGAAAGGATTTCAGATGAACTAAATAAAATACTACTTACCGAAAAACCCTCGTTGGGGCTCGAATTACTAGAGAAAACAGGGATTTTAAATGAAATACTTCCAGAACTTGTTGACCTGAAAGGTGTTCAAGAGGAAGATGGTAAGAGCCACAAGGAAAATTTCTATCACACTCTGGAAGTCGTTGATAATATCAGGAAAGAAACCACCGATCTATGGCTTGTATATGCTGCCCTGTTTCATGATATAGGAAAAGCTCCAACACGGAGATTTGACCCCAAAGTCGGTTTTACATTTCACGGCCATGAATTGAAGGGCAGTAAGATGGTACCCGCAATATTCAGAAGGTTAAAGCTACCTCTAAATGAATCTATGCGCTACGTTCAAAAACTTATTTTCCTAAGTTCAAGGCCCATTGCTCTAGTTAGTGATGATGTGAGCGACTCTGGTGTTCGAAGATTACTCTTTGACGCAGGAGATCACATTGACGACCTGATGACCTTGTGTGAAGCAGATATCACATCTAAAAACCCAGAACGGGTGCGCAGGTATAAGCAGAATTTCAAAAGGGTAAGAAGAAAACTTGAAGAAATTGAGGAGAAAGATAGAATCCGAAATTTTCAACCGCCGATTGACGGTACAGAAATAGTTAAAACCTTTGAAATCAAAGAAGGTAAAGTTATTGGGAACATCAAATCTGCAGTCAAGGAAGCCATTCTGGATGGAAAGATTGCTAATACCCAAGAGGAAGCCCGCAGGTTTATGATGAAATACGCTGAGAGTAAGGGCATAGAAATAAGAAGAAATGAATAATGATATAATTCGAATTAGAGCATTAGTGGATACACCTGAAGAGGAGGATGTTTTTAGAGATATTGAAATATATTCTAACCAGACTTTTCTGGAATTGCATTCTGCTATTCAGGAAGCATTTAACTTCGATCAATCCCAACTTGCTTCTTTTCATTTGAGCGATAATGATTGGGAACGTGGCGAGGAAATTACGCTTATAGATATGGGAGGGGGTGAGAAACAACTGATGGAGGATACCGCTCTAAGCGACCATATTAGGTCAAAAAATCAAAAACTACTCTACATTTTCGATTTTATGTTAATGTGGACCTTCTTTATTGAAGTTGTTGCCATCTACCCAAGGAAAACTGACCGAGTTTTACCCGAAATTGTCCTTTCTGTAGGCGATCATCCGGATCAATATGCAAAAAAACCAGAAAACCTATTCGGGGCTATGCAGTATCCAGAAGATCCTGAAACCGAGTAGTGCAAGAATCATCAGATAAAACTGTTGTTGGTATTACAGGAGCCACGGCCACAGGAAAAACCGGTGTTAGTATTCAGATAGCTAAACATTATCAATGTCCGGTCGTATCATTTGATTCACGACAGTTCTACCAAGAACTTGCAATTAGCTCAGCTGCTCCAACTGTAAAGGAAATGAATGGCGTTCCACATTATTTCATATCCTCTCACTCCTTAAAAAATCCAATCAATGCAGCTCAATACTCCGAAGCAGCAAATAAGCTGGTTAAGAACTTGTTTAAAGAAAATGAAACGATAGTAATGGTTGGAGGTTCAGGACTATACCTAAGCGCATTTCTTTCCGAATTGAATACACTTCCTGATGCTCATCAGAATATTAGGAAAAATCTAAATAGAATCTTCGAAACAAAGGGCATTCAGGTCTTGTCAGAAATGATGAGGTGCTACGATCCTGATTACTATCAAATTGTGGATAGACGAAATCCACATCGACTAATACGAGGACTCGAAGTATGTATGCAAAGTGGTTTGCCGTACTCCGATTTAATCAAGGCATCAGAAAAAGGCCCAATGCTTTTCAACTTTATTGGAATTCATTTGACCGAAGTGAAAGCTATGCTAGAGCAAAGAATAGCCCAACGAACGAATGAAATGCTTCAAAGGGGCCTTATACATGAAGTAAAATCTATCCATAAACTGAAACTCAATCCCCCACTGCAGTCTATAGGTTATGATGAAATAACTCTTTATCTAAATGGTCAAATACCGCTGAAAGAAGCAAAAACCAGAATCAACATTAACACCATAGCTTACGCAAAGCGGCAGGTGACCTGGTTTCGGAAAAAAGGATACAGGGAATTTCATCACAGTCAAAAAAAAGAAATTCTGGATTTTCTCGCGGCTGGAACAAATACTTCAAATTAAGCAGCTATTTCAATTTGAACCTTCGCTCTTTTCTTCATTTTTCTTTTTTTCCTTCTTCGGTTTTGAAGACCTGGAGCTGGACTTTTCTGTGGTAACAGTAGTTTCTTCCGGAATCAATTCCGGATCGATATAGCCCAACATAAATATGATACATCCCTTTACTATATCGGACTTAAATTCCTTTTCCACTGGAGGTGCTGTATACTCCAGAAACAATTTATACCCATTGTAATCTTGGGGAACATAGAACTCGTTAATACCCTCCTGTTCGTTCGCTTCATAAATAGCCTCTCTATTATCAAATCTTTTCGGAAGCTCATAAACACGAATTTTGACGTCTTCAGGTAGTCCTTTCGTGCTGAAAATCATCTTGTGATCATAGTCATAGTAAATTGGAACTACAACTTCATATTGTTTTGGATATGTGTAAAAACTCAATACTGAGATTTTTGAAGAACTGTATCGATATGGACTCAACAATCGTCGTACTTCATCTCTTAATTCTCTTCGATTTGTGCACGCATTTAGAATTCTGGTAGTATCAGAATCCATGAATTCCTTAACGGTAAAAGTCTCCACATCCTCAGAGGCTGTAAAACTTATATTCTCAAGTTTCGAAAAGTCCGCAAAACTCTCACTCAAATCAATTTGACCTATCATGACCACTGGGGTCATGATGAATAATACCATGTATAAAAAGTTCTTCTTCATCTTCGGTTAGGTTATTCAATAATCCTTTCTCTTAATGCTACAATTTTCTCTCCCAAAACATACATCTCTGATGCAGGTATATCCACATTACGCTGAACAGTGTTCGACCCGGAAACTTCAGGTAAAGAATTAAAGTACTCCGACAATTCTTTCATTGATGCTGACACCTTATCCAACCCTTTGTACTCGTTCTGCAGGCTTTCAACCGATACTATCAAGTCCTCCAAAATGTTCATTTGTTCGACTATTCTTGCAGTAATATTGTTAGCCTCATCAAAATTTGTCGATTTAGCAGCCAAATATAAACCCTCGGCCCACCCGCCAATGAATATGATCAAAGCTTGCCTCTCGCTTTCAGTTTCATCGATATATTCATCGGTTTTCTCATCAATTAAGGATAGAATAGTTCTCACTGAATCAGAATTGTCAATATTTGCTTCAAGTCTGGATAGTAAATTATCCCGTTCAAATACATCATTACCTACTTCACTCGCAATGCGCTTGGTCGTCTCGATGTATTCTATAGACTTCTGGGTTTGATCATTCAGAACACAATAAGTTAAATCTGACCAATAAACTCCAAGAGCGAGGTTTCGCTTTAATGAAGTATTAAAATCAGAAACCCGATCCGGATCAAGAGTAATACCGTTAATGTATTGAAGCCCGGATTTTCTAAAGATTTCTCCGAGATAGACTACCGATGGAATGGCAAGCTCAGATTGTGTTGCAATCTCTTCTACCCCTTCGTCGACTGCATTATCCTCTTTAACAGATTTGTTCTCACCGCTGGAGCATGCGACAATGGCAACCAATAAGATGAAAATCGCGAGTACGTTTAATAACTTCATAGTCGTATTTCTTATAACTGCTGAAAAGTATAAAAAGGTTTACATGTCGAAAGTAAACAAATGCGATATTCTGCAATGCATATTTAAGAAGAACGCCGCTTGGCTTACACTTTTAGAGTCTCCAGCTAAAACATTATCCTCCATAAAAATGGTTACTTTGGTGCCACCTACTCCAGAAATTAGGGGGACAAAATGAGTGAAGAATTATTAAGGGCGCTAATTCAGCTATTTGCCTTTGCCTCAAATGACTACGACGTGACTTATGAGAGTCGCAGAGTGGTAGAATTTTTTCTCCGATCCGAACTCAATGAGAATCTTGTCGATAAATACCTCAAACTCTACGATCGGTATCTGAAAATATTCGTAACCCATCCTGGCCAGCCCGAACAAACCCTGAATCCCGAAAATGTCAGGAATGTATGTGATAGCATCAATAAGAGTTTGGTGCAAAAGCAAAAAGTTATTCTATTAGTACGGCTACTAGAATACATATTCGTTGATGGAAATATCTCCGAACATGAATATAAATTTCTGACCCTTCTATCAGAAATCTTTAAAATTCCCGATCAGGAATTCACCAATGCATTTGACTTTATTAAAAATGCGAGAGGAGAATGCCCCTCCAATGACAAGCTCCTGGAAGTTAGTGGAAAACCCACTCTGGTATCAGTAAAAAACAAGACCTTGTATGTAGAGCATCTTGAAAATGAAATAAGCGTACTTAGATTTGATTCTGTAGGGCTCTACATTTTTCTATCCAAGGGTGAACAGCATCTAACGCTGAATGGTAGGGTCATACTAAACTACCGGGGATATGTTCTTAATCCCGGATCTGCCATACGAGGCCCAAAGATAGACCCCATATTTTATAGCGATATTCACTCCGTATACTCCACCGAAAAAGCGGATGTACCCATACTCTTCGAGGCCTCGGACTTAGCTTATCGTTTCCGAAACGGCACCATGGGTATCCAAAATATAAACTTCCAGAGCCGCGAAGGTCATCTTATAGGAATTATGGGAGGTAGTGGATCCGGAAAATCAACCCTGCTAAGAACACTTACAGGAGAGTTTATTCCCACAGAAGGTTCAGTACGCATAAACGGAATAGATATTCATCAACCAAATTCCGGAATTGAAGGAGTCATAGGTTATGTTACTCAGGATGATGCACTGATTGAAGAATTAACTGTATTCGACAACCTTTTTTTTAATGCCAAACTTTGTTTTGACGACCTGGACAAAGCAGAGTTATCCGAAAAAGTCAGTAGTTTACTCAGCTCATTAGGACTTTCTGAGATTGCAGACCTAAAAGTCGGGAGCCCCAACGAGAAAATCATTTCCGGAGGTCAGAGAAAACGATTGAACATTGCCCTTGAACTCATCAGGGAGCCTGCGGTTCTTTTTTTAGATGAGCCCACATCTGGTCTTTCATCGCGCGATTCAGAGAATATCATGGATATGCTCAAAGAATTGACGCACAGAAATAAACTGGTTTTTACTGTAATTCATCAACCCAGTTCGGAAATCTTCAAGCTTTTTGACCGCCTGATGATTCTTGATCAGGGTGGGTACAGTATTTATTATGGTGAGCCGTTAGAGAGCATCGTGTATTTCAAAGAGCAAGCGAACCAGGTTGATAGTTCAAAAACAGAATGCCCGGAGTGCGGTAATGTAAACCCTGAACAGGTGCTCAATATCGTAGAGCAGAAGATAGTAGACGAATACGGCCACCCTACAAATCTGAGACAGGTGGAGCCAAAGGACTGGTATGACAGATTTCAAAAAATGGTCGTTGGTGTACCAAATGTTTCTGCCAATGATTTTGACAAAGTACCAAAAAGTAACTTAAGGACTCCAAATCCTTTTCGACAATTCATGATTTTTCTTCAACGAGACTTCCTCTCGAAGATGTCCAATAAACAGTATGTTTTTATAAATCTCACCGAGGCTCCATTACTGGCATTTATTCTTTCATTTTTTCTCCGCAAAGGAAAAACAACTCAAGACGGGACAATGGCATATAGTTTTTTCGACAATGACAATGTTCCAATATTCATGTTTATCGCGATTGTCGTGTCGATTTTCGTAGGACTTACCGTAAGTGCAGAAGAGATCATTAAGGACCGGAAACTTCGCTCAAGAGAGCAAATTCTGAATTTGAGCCGATCGAGTTACTTATTCTCCAAAATTGGAATTCTAATGGCCATTTCGGCTATACAAACGGCATTATTTGTGATTATCGGAAACAGCATACTTGAGTTCCCTGGATTAACGGCCAAGTTTTGGTTGGTTTTCTTCTCACTATCGGTATTTGCAAATCTTCTCGGGCTCAATATATCATCGAGTTTCAATTCTGCAGTAACCGTATATATTTTGATCCCATTTCTGATTATACCTCAAATGATATTCAGCGGAGTTCTTATAAGGTTCGATCATCTTAATCCGCAAATTACGCCTCGCTACCATGTTCCACTAATTGGCGACCTCATGGCTTCCAGGTGGGGGTTTGAAGCTTTGGCAGTGACCCAGTTCAGAGATAATCAAGTAGAAGAAGCAACTTATGATATCAATAAAGAAATAAGTGCCCTTAACTATGTCAAGGTTTACTGGATACCGGAAATTGAATCCGTTGTAAATACTCTCAAGTTGTGTATTTCTTGTACACGAACAGAGACAAAGTATGAGGAATCAGCAAGTCTTCTTGTTAGTGAATTGCAAAATCACGATCCGTTAGCAGGATTTGATCTTTTTCCAAATCGCGACAGAATGAATGCAAAAAATCTCGATCTGGACATCCTGGAAGATATAAACAATTATCTCGAAGACTACAGAATCAAGTTGAATACAGAATACCTGAAAAGAATGGCAGATCGGGATGGGATTATTAATAAACTGAACTCAACTTACGCGAGTGAAGGGGGATTCAATGGACTTAAAATTCTGGAGACGAATAAAGCACTTTCAGATTTAGTCCTGAACCGAAAACAGATCAATAAAATTGAAAGGTATAAGAATAAACTGATTCAGAAAGTTGACCCCATTTACCATGATCCAATGGGTTTCAGAGCTCATTTCTATGCCCCAAAGAAATTGTTTTTCGGTTCTTATCTGGATACATTTTGGTTTAATCTCTTTTCTATTTGGATGATGACCGTTTCGCTTGTCATCTCATTGAGATATGACCTTCTCAAAAAGTTTATCGACCTCTTTGATCGAACGCGTATATAATGTTGAAAATTTCGTTAGTATCTTCATCTACCCTTTCCACTGTTGGCATTAAAATCGGCTACTTTTGGAACAAATCGTAAAAAATGCCAGAAGAGAGACTTGAACTAATCGAAGAAATGAGAAAGAAAAATCCAGAGGATTCATTTCTTGCTTATGCCGCAGCACTCGAATACAATAAATTAGGTGAAAAAAATGAGGCAATTTCGATTATTGAAGCTCTCCTTAAACGAGACCCACAATATCTTAGTGCATATTATCAGTTAGGCCGTATTTACGAAGAAACAGATCAACACAAAAAAGCGGTAAGCGTGTACAAGGAAGGTAAAGAAATAGCTCGCAAACGGCATGATCAAAAAGCCATTGGCGAACTTAGTGAAGCACTCATGCTCCTCGATGAGGAAGAAGGAAATTGGTAACCTCACTGGCCATCTTAATCCATTAGACAAAGAGTTCTACCTCAATACGGATGTTGCTCAAGTTGCCAAATCTCTGCTGGGCAAGTATTTGATTAGAAACCTGAATGGACATACATTCATAGCCCTGATATCTGAAACTGAAGCTTATAGAGGAAGAGATGATAAGGCTTGTCATGCATATCAATACAAGAGAACCCATCGAACAGAGGTCATGTTCTCGCAAGGTGGTATAGCATATGTCTATCTCATCTATGGCATGTATTCCATGCTTAATGTGGTTACCAATGTTACCGATGAGCCTGATGCTGTATTGATCCGGGGAGTACTACCTGTGCAGGGATTTAAAGAGCCCGTTGTAGCTCAAAAAGAAGACAATGAAATTATTAAAAAGTTAAACGGCCCGGGAAAGCTCTGCAAAACACTCAAGATAGATACTGGGTTTAATCGTCATGAACTTTCAAAAAAACCACTTTGGATTTCACATCTGCCCGATACTCCAGAACCATTAATCGAAGTTAGCACTCGCATTGGGATAGATTACGCCGAAGAAGACACACTTCGACCCTGGCGTTTTATATTGAACAATGGCAAAGAATTCCTTTAGTAGCGTTCGTAATCATCGAACTTATTCACTCTTGAATACAGCTCATATTTCTGCTTCACGAACATGACAAAATCATACTGGGAGCTCTTCTTGAGGTAGTCAGGAGATACATTGATATAATCAATGAAGTCATCAAAATCTTCATTTGAAAGATCAATAATTCCGTAATCTACATATTGAACAAACAACTCTTTCAATAATCGCCTGGTGCGCGCTTCTTCCATCAAAACATATGCTTCTCTCTTCTTTCTTTCTCTGCGACTATACATTAAATACAATGCCGTAATGGGGCTTGAAAAAGCATTTACTCCTTGCAAATAATCATCTTTAGGGTTATATCCTAACTCGCTGATATCTTCATATATTTTATTGAGATCTCTCTCTGCAAAAACCTGAATTTCCGAAAGTTGAACTTCGAGTGGTTCAAGAGTAACTTCAACAGTCCAGGTAAAACCTGGCACGCTATCAGGGATGGTAAGTCGTTCAGTTCTATACCCAATCGAGGTAATGACAATCGTATCTTCACGAACAACTGAAATTTCAAATGTACCATTCGGATTTCCAAAATTTCCTCTTTGCTCTATCTGACTAACGACAAAAAGATTTAAAAAACTATTTGTACTGTCTGGAGAATAGACCTTCCCTTTTACCCTTATGCGGTCTTCCTGACCGAACAGAGTTTGTAGACTACATATGGCGAATATGAAAAGTAAAGATGGTAAAATACGATTCATAAGTCCTCCAAAGGTAATATGCTGAACATGCTATAAACCTTAATTATTGTTACATGTTCCAACAGCATACAAAATGTACATTTGTCAGCTAAATTCAAGTGCATGATCTTTTCATATATTACCCGAATTGCCCTTAGCGTTATAGTTTTTGGTATCGCTATTTATCAATTCATAGAAGGTGAAATAGGAAATGGAATTTTTCTGATTATCCTGTCACTTATAGTATTGGTAACGGTTTGGTTCAATGAGATTATTCTGTTTACCTTTCTTTCCATACGAAAAGGAAAATTTGACAAGGCAGCTCGCCGACTTCACATAATAAAAGACCCCACATTATTGATTAAGTCGCAAGAGGCGTATTATTATTTTCTCGATGGGCTGATTCTGACCAATCAGAGTCAAATGGGTAAAGCAGACGGCATGTTTAAGAAAGCTTTAAATACCGGGCTTGCTATGAAGCACGATCGCGCAATGGCCAAATTAAATCTTGCAGCTATTGCTGCAGGTCGCAGGAGAAAAAGAGAAGCTCTGAACTGGCTCAACCAAGCCAAGAAGGACGACGATAAAAAGATTCTTTCAGATCAAATAAAACTGCTCAAACAACAGATGGGTCGAATCTAATTAGAAGAAACTGTTGGTAACGTTCTTGTCATTTCGCCCATTCATTGAGCCAATGCGGTAACCTACTGTAAATTCAGGCCCTCCAAGACCTTCGTTGATTCTCGACACAGAACCGATGTTGATATCATAGCTTATGGCCAACAAAAATCCACTTTTTTGAATACTAAGCATTGGTGTTATTCCGTTAGAAAATATCTGATATACACCCAGTGCTAAACTAGTAGGCTGCACCATACCTGTAAATCTTGAACCCGCATTAAATACGTACTCGAAATCAATCCCATACTTTATGGACGTCATGTTTTGTTGAGTGAAGTATACAAAAGAAGGAACAAGAACAAACTTCGGGTCGCTCATTTGTAAGCGTAACATTCCATTGACGACAAGTCGTTGATTCAAAACATTATCGGCATCTAAAAATGAGTATGATGGCTCATTCAAATGGTAAGATGCCACGCCCAGGGATAGTTTTATATTCTTCTGATTGTTAAATATATAATTAACCCCTCCACTAATATCCAGAAAATTGATGGCTTCGTCTACGAACTGTTCCTGAGATGGTAGTGTGGGATCAAACCCAATGTCTGCCCACTGGTTTCCCCACCTAAGTGCACTTAATGCAATACTCCTTTGACCGTAACCCACCTGTAATCCAAGTGAAACAAAATGTTCATCGTAGGGATCCATGGTTTTTGTGTAGGACAAGGTTAGGTTAACATTTGTAGACTGAAAGCCTCCGGCACCACCTTTATCTTGCAATAAGTCAAACCCAAGACCAAGAAAGTCTCCAGGAGATAGTTCCCTGGCAACTTGCATATCTGCAGAAGCTGCAATGGTTTGAAAAGGATTATCTATTGATTCCCATTGTCTCTTGTAATTCCCGAGCAGGCGCACACGACCATTAAACAAACCGGCATTAGCCGGATTAATTTGCAAGGGTGCATTCATGTATTGAGAAAACACAACTTCAGATTGAGCAAAAAGACTATCCGCCAAGAGTACAAGTAAAACCGAAAGAAAAATCAACCCTATCTTCCTCATCTTAGTACCGTTACATCTCCCTTAAGTAATTCTTGATATCCAGTTCGATAGGTAATTTTGGCCATATACACATAAGTTCCATTGGGAACAATAGAGCCCTGATACTCTCCATTCCAACCCTGACCCAATTCTCTGGTTTCAAACAGCAAATTTCCATTTCGATCATAGATCATTAACTCAATTGCAGTTATAGAGTTTCCATAGATGAGCAGTTCGTCGTTCTCTCCATCTCCATTTGGAGAAAAAGCATTGGGCACACCCGCATAGTAGTTCTCGACGACAACTACAACTACTGAATCTGTAGATTGACAACCGTGGTCATTGGTGTTGGTAATATAGTATGTGGTATTAACGAGCGGATTAACTTCTGTAACTCGGCAAAACTCACAACTCAATGCGTAATTGGGAGTCCATTGAAAATCAGGAGCTGTTCCAAAGGAGGCTAACTGTACCGACTTACCAATAAGAACTGTGGTATCCTTGGGAGCCTGTACCCTTGGATATTCGGCAACTGAAATGGTCCCATTAATCTGATCCTCACCATAAGGGTTTTCAACAAAGAGCAGAACGGTATAATCACCGGGTTCTGTATAACATACAATTGGCTCCTGATCTAGAGGATCATAATCGGAATCTGCCCCAAAGAAAATCCAAAACAGGGAGTCTGCCCGTCTTGATGTATTGAAAAACTGAACGCAGGTATTTTCGCAAATCTTATCACTTTGCACGTTATACCTTGCCTCTGGGGGTTCGCAGGAATCGACGGTGATGTATTCTGGCTTGGTTAAAACATCAGATCCATTGGGGTTTGTTACCGTCAGTGTCACATCGTAAACTCCAGGAACATCATAACATATATCCCCCGGTTCTTTCTTATTTACAATCGGAGTATTGGAACCTGGGAATTGCCATTCATAAGTAGTCTGCCCTGCCAGTGTATCCAGAGTAGAATCGGAAAAAATGATGCATTCTCCTTTACAAATCTTAGTAAGATTGGCCGAAAAATCAACTTGAGGTAAAGGACATTCTATTACAGAAATAAAATTGGTATCAAATCGAGAATAGCTCCCGTTCCTGTCTGTCACCTGAAGGGTAACACTAAAACTCCCCAGAGTATTATATGTCACAACTGGATTTGTCAATGTACTGGTCAACGGAGTTCCTCCCTGAAAATTCCACGTTCTACTCAAAATGGGTGAACTTCCTGGAATGGTTTGATCTGTAAACTGCACTGTTTTCCCCCGACATACGGTGCTTGGATTGGCGGTATAATCGATAACCGGCTCTATACAAGGATCAATGTAGACAGTAAAATCAAACTGGTCAGAGTTATTTTGGGCATCTCTGACAAAAAGTGAAAAAGTAAACGTTCCGTTAGCCTGCGCGAGAAAATTTGCGGTTTGACCTGAGACACTTTGTGGACCCGCATTGGCTCCATTGAAATTCCAAACATATTGAACTATTGTTCCCGTAGGATTACCTGCAGTAAAAGTAATGGCGTCCCCTACACAAATCGAGTCCGGTAGCGGGTTTGGAGTTAAAACTATGGCCTGAATGTCTTCTGGTTCACTAATATCAATATCGTCAACGGCTAGCGACGGTTGTCTACCCCCCGGTGCACCCTGTGGGATTCCGGTAAAAAGAAATCCCAGAACTATATCATTTAAGCCATTCAATGCTGTTCCGGTATAAGTAGCTTTGGTCCAATTGTTTTTTGTTCCAAGGGTTACGTCAAAATTGGCCTGTGAGAGCTGAACCCATGGGCCGGATGTTCCATCCTGTACATAAACTGAAAATGAAGAATTATTTGAACCATTCAAAAACCAAAACGATAAGGTTACCCCTAGCTTGCCTACCGTATTAACACTTGTGCGCACTCTTGTTAGGTACCCTTCAGTTCCTGCAAGTGTAGAGTCCCAATGTGCATTAACTACCTGTGGAGCAGAATTAAACCCAGCTCGGCTCGTGATGTGAAGGTAATTCCCGTTTGCAGTACTTATAGCTGGTGGTTGTGCGGGTGTTGAAGCTACATTGAACAAACCGATATTTCCACCGGCATACTCCTGGTTGACGGTCCAAAAGTTTTGCCCGGAACTACCAACTGCACCCAGATCTAAAAAATTAGTATCCACAGTGAAACCCCATCCTCCTTCAAAGTCTTCCGACCAAATAGATATTTGTCCGAATGCCTGAAAATGTGGGATAAAAAGGGCGAGCCCTAAACAGATTTTTAACAATCTTTTCATATAAAAATTGGCGCTAAATTCCCAAAATTTTTAAGGCTGCCAAATTAGCCCCAATAGTAATAAAAATCAAATTAACAGTGCTTTATATTTACAGTTGGCTCAAAAACGAAATGACATCCACCTCATCGGCATAATCTGATACCTTCGGAAACTGCGATAGGCCAAAGGGAACAAAGTCTTTCCCAATCGTAACCTGTATCTGGTTTCGATTAGCTTCAATTTTAGTTTTAGCCTCGGCTAAATTTTCAACTATTTCATAATGCAAAACTCCTACAGGAGAACTAAAACTCCGGTCCTCTTTAAGTAGCACATTGTTTAAATCAACATATGGAGTCTGAGCAAGCTGTAACACCGCCCTTTGATATTCATAGTTATTCCCGTATTTATTGTGATTGATTATTTCCTTGTATTCTGCAAAAGCATTCACCAGTGCTTCAGCATTTAGGCTTTCTATCACATAGAGCTTTGAGACATTTCGGCACCCCAATCCAAAATACAGAAAGATATCGTGAGCTAAGGCATCCAATTCCCCCTGGGCTTCGGTATTAGTTAAAACCGCTACCCCATTTCTATTGTTTCTGAAAATATGGGGCAACTCGCCAAAATATCGATCAAAGTAGCGAAAAGAGTTGTTGCTACCGGTGGCTATCATCGCATCCACTCCTTTCATAGGTTTGTCTGAAGCAATAATGAAGTCCTCGAACCGAGGTTCAATATTGACCAGGCGCTTTATTGTATAATTCATTAGGACCTTGTCCTTATGCGAAAATTTTATAATTGCCCGATGGCCGGTAATAAGTATTGAGAGTAAATCATGAAACCCCACTAACGGTATGTTACCCGCCATAATGACTCCGATATTCCTGGGTTTGAGTTGGTCTTTGATATGGTAGGAGGACACCCATTCGGTAAGTATAGTTCTGTCAAGCCACGATACAATATTCTGCATCGCTGAAAGAACATTTTTCTCAGTAAACCATGGATTTTCAATCTTAGCTTCGCTCAACAAATGGGATAATTCAATACCGCCTTCATCTATTAATATACTGAAATGAATACCCAAACTGTGAAAAGCATTAATTCGCTCTTTATGATTCATATTTTGAAAACCGTCGTAATTTTTTGCAAATCTATTCAGCAGAATAAAAAGGTCATACACTACGTTTGTGGGCCATGAAGATTATCATTTCAGTCTTGTTTATTCTTCTTTCAAGCTCGATTATTGCTCAGGACACTCTCCAAATCGAGAAAGAATTAAATGCTCTGAGGCTGAATTCAGTTTATGCTGATTCTGATTCGGCAAAGCGAGAATTGAACAACACATTATTGAGGACTGTCAGAGCATTTCTCGAAAGCGACTCCAATTTCTACGTATCGCTCAAAAACCTCGAATTTATGGGAGATTTAAGATCTCCTGATGGTGTATTCAGGCTCATAACATGGAATCTGGCTCTTACAACAAATGAGCATATCTATTTCTGCCAGATTCAACTAAATCCTGATCGATACTCCAACTCATCTGTTATTGAGCTACAGGACAAGTCTTACAAAACAGAAAGAGCCGAGTTTAGACAGCTACATCCGGAAAAATGGTACGGTGTCTTGTATTATGATATTGTGCCCTTTAGGCTAAAGAAGAAGACATATTATGCCCTGCTCGGTTGGGATGGAAATAATCAGGTGACCAAGAAAAAAGTTATAGAATCCATGATGATAGACAAGGCCGGGAAAATTCGCTTTGGATATACCGTATTTGATATGGGGGAAAGACACAAAAAGCGACGTGTGATTTTTGAATATGCCCAAAAATCGTACTTCGTTCTTCGGTATGATAAGGGCATGAAAACGATTATCTTTAATCAACTTGCCCCTGAAAAACCTGAATATGAGGGGATTAGAGCTTTTTATGTCCCGGTAATGCAATACGATGGTCTGATTTACAAAAAGAATATGTGGAAGAAAGTTGAAAACATTACACCCAAAAATCCAAAAACCAACAAACCCTTTAATCCGCCCAGGTAGACCTTGTAATTGTTCGCATCTTGTTAAAAACAATAATGCTTCCTTAAACATAAAGTAAAACCAAAGGCTTTTTCTTCGTGCAAGAATAAATGTGACCATGAATAAAGTGCACAACTTCAGCGCAGGGCCATGTATACTTCCTCAAGAAGTCTTGCAAGAAGCATCAATGGCAGCTACCAATTTTGACAATCTAGGGCTATCCATTTTAGAAATATCACACCGAAGTAAATCATTTGTTGCTGTGATGACAGAAGCTCAAAATCTCGTTCGGGAAATGCTGACAATTCCTGACGATTATGATGTTCTTTTTCTTCAAGGTGGGGCAAGTCTGGGTTTTTTAATCAGTGCTTATACCATGAAGGAAGAAGGTAAATCGGCGCAATATCTGGATACCGGATCATGGTCTAAGAAGGCAATTAAGGAAGCAAAGCTCATACAGAAGGTTAATGTTCTAGCCTCTTCTTCGGATTCAAACTACTCTTACATTCCAAAAGACTACGAAATTCCTGTAGATGGAAGCTACCTTCATTTTACCAGTAACAATACCATCTTCGGCACACAGTACAAGACCTTTCCAAAGTCAGAAATTCCGCTTGTCGCAGATATGTCTTCAGATATATTCAGTCGAAAACTGAACGTATCGGACTTCGAGCTTATTTATGCAGGTGCCCAAAAAAACCTTGGACCAGCCGGCAGTACCATTTATATAGTGAAAAAGGAAACTCTGGAGAAGATTTCGGCAGGAACTCCGTCCATGTTGAATCTGCAAATTCAGGCAGCTAAAGAATCTATGTTTAACACTCCTCCTGTTTTTTCTATTTACGTCGCGATGCTCAACCTAAGATATATGTTAAAGAATGGGGGGCTATCGCATTACGAGACTTTGGCCAAAACCAGAGCTGATATGATTTACGGTGAAATAGACAGAAACGAATTGTTTGAAGGCACCTGTGCCATCGAGGATAGGTCAAATATGAATACAACTTTTTTTTTAAAAGATGAATCCTATAAAGAACGATTTGATTCCTTACTCACGGATGCAAAAATCAGCGGTCTAAACGGACATAGATCTGTAGGAGGATATCGAGCCTCTATGTATAACGCTCTTCCAATAGAAAGCGTTGAAATTGTAATCGATTGTATGAAAAAAATTGAAAACTACTGATAATGAGAGTATTAGCCAATGATGGTATTTCAGGGTCGGGATATACCAAACTTGTAGATCACGGTTTTTACGTGGTACAGGACAAAATAGAACAGGATAACCTTGCCGAATTTATTAATAAGGAGAATATTGAAGTTCTGCTTGTGAGAAGCGCTACAAAAGTCACTCGCGAGATTATGTCTAAGTGTCCTGGATTGAAATATGTAGGACGTGGCGGAGTTGGGTTGGACAATGTCGATTTGGCAGCAGCCAAAGAGTTAAACATTGAGGTATTTAATACTCCTGCTGCCTCTTCTCAGGCTGTTGCGGAATTAGTAATTGGTCATTTAATTACTATGACCCGGAGTCTTCATACATCAAACCGGTTGATGCCTGATTCAGATGCAAACACTTTCAAGAAGCTCAAGAAAACATGTTCAAAAGGTATTGAACTAAGAGGTAAAACTTTAGGCATTATAGGTCTTGGACGTATCGGAAGAAATACAGCAATGTATGCCCTTGGAATGGGAATGCAGGTCATTGCAAGTGACCGAAGCAAAGAACGTGTAACGCTCGATATTGAAGTAGGTGGTGTCAACATTAACTACGATCTTGACATCTTTCCAAAATCTGAGGTTTATAAACAGGCTGATTTCATTTCACTGCATGTTCCAGCTCAGGACGGTGCTTACCTTATTGGAAAAGAAGAAATGAATAAAATGAAGGATGGTGCTTTTCTTATAAACTTGTCGCGAGGAGGGTTAGTTGATGAAATAGCACTAATCGATGCTCTGAACTCAGGTAAACTTGCTGGAGCAGCTTTAGATGTTTTCGAAACCGAACCTGTAGTTCGAAAGGAAATATTGCAGAATGAAAAAATCAGCTTGTCACCTCATACCGGAGCTGGTACCTTTGAAGCTCAAGACCGCATTGGGATTGAAATTGCAGATTTTCTCATAAAAGCATATGCCTATGAAAAAGCCTGAATTGGTAGCTCTGAATGATGGAAAAGGCAACACCATCTCACCTTCTCTTCCTGATGGTATGAAAAACTTTCTTATCGACATCGACGGAACCATTACTGAAGATATTCCTAATGAGGAGCCCGAAAGAATGAGTACTTGCCTGCCATTTCCGGATGCTCTTGAAACTATTAATAAGTGGTATGCCGAAGGACATATTATTACCTTCTTCACTTCAAGAACTGAGCTTCATCGGGAAGTAACCGAAGAATGGCTCAAAAAGAATGGCTTTAATTATCACGGTCTACTGATGGGTAAACCTCGGGGTGGTAATTATCATTGGATTGATAATCATATAGTGCGCGCTACACGTTTCAACGGCAAGTTTACAGATCTGGTTCTTGAGAAAACTGATATAGAAGTTTTTAAGAAATAGGTTTATACCGCACTCATACTTATGAGTTTCTGGGCCCCCATAATAAGGTGCTTTTCCCATTTCGGTAAGTTGACAAGATAGTTCGTCCTGATATCATTCAAGGCTTTGTAGCATCGGTCTCGATCTGAACAAAATTTGTTGATCAGGTAAGAGAACGCTTGAGCGTGCTCGAGTGGAGTGCGCGCATCATACCAGCGACTCAATTCATTGTGCGATTCAATCCCAATAGATTGAATGATGTATCTCTTTTCAAGAGGACTGAGTTCTGAATCCTCTCTAATGGTCTGGAAAAGCAGTAACCGTAAAAAATCTTCATAATTCCACCTGCTCAGCTCCTTCATGTATTCCACTTTGCCTCTAAAAGTAGCACTTTTGAACCGAAATCCATAAACCGACTTGTTAACTATTGAACCTAAATGTGTTAGTGGAGATTTAAAACCATAAATGGCAAATATTATCCCGTTTCGCGCTATTCGTCCGATCAGGAATAAAGCGTCTTTAGTTGGAAGTAGATCTTATATTCAATACTCTGAAGAAGATTTTCAACAGAAGCTGTCTAGCAATCCATATACTTTTTTGCACATCATCACGGCAACCTATGGATGGGCTAATTCCAAAGAAAGCAGCCATACGCAGAGGTACTCTGCTGT
The DNA here is from genome assembly GCA_003499525.1 of Flavobacteriales bacterium. Taxonomy (GTDB): domain Bacteria; phylum Bacteroidota; class Bacteroidia; order Flavobacteriales_G; family Salibacteraceae; genus UBA10426. The sequence goes on along the minus strand of DNTB01000089.1, from coordinate 102,168 downwards.
TCGAAATAAATTTCAGGAGTTTATGGCTAAGGGCGTTCTAACCCAAGATGAATCCCCCTGCTTTTATCTTTATCTGCAAGAGCATGACCACATCAAACATCTCGGCCTGATCGGTGCGGCTGCCGTTCAGGATCTAGAGAATAATGTAATTAAGGGCCACGAAAAAACTTTTGAAAAAAGAGAAAAACTGTTCTGTGAATATCTAGAATCAACAGGTATTAATGCGGAACCTGTTCTTTTGACACATGAGCGAATTCCAGAACTTGAATCTATTTATGGAAAATATATCAACCACCGCCCGGAATATGAATTTACCACAACTGATGAAGTGGTGCACTGCTTATGGGTTATAGAAGACAAAGCGGACATTGATTATATCCGCAAAGCCTTTGCCAATTCAGTTAATCTCTACATTTCTGACGGTCATCATAGAAGTGCCTCATCTTTGAGGCTGGCAAAAAAGACCAAACGGAAAAATCCATCCAAGGATTTTTTCATGTCAATCTTCATGGACTTCGATCAAATAGACATTTATCCATTCCACCGGAAAGTGGTTTTTGACAACGTTTGCGAAACAGAGGGATTGATGAACTTATTAATAGCACGTTTTTCAGTTAGGGAGCTTGATCGAGCTCCGAACATTGAAAACCAAGGCATTATAAACCTCTTCCTGTCGGGTAAATTCTATGAAATCAATTTAGAAACAACCGAAAAATCAAGGTTTGATTCTAAAGGGCTTGATGCATCAATCCTTAACCAGTTCATACTGGAGCCCTTTTTTGATTCCATTCAAAAGGATGTTTCCGAACATCTTTCCTTCATTCCAGGAAAAATACCGGTCCATAATATTTGTTCTGAGATTGCATCCCCTGAAGAAGCCGCTTTTTTTCTTGCACCGGTAACCATGGATCAGATCAAAGTTATTTCGGATAAGGGTCAGTTCTTACCGCCAAAAAGCACTTGGATTCAGCCTAAATTGAGAAGTGGATTGACGATTTATCCTATTTTCGAAGAATAATCCTAAATCCTGGGGGCATGACCGTTGAAAAGAGGTTAAACAGCACATTAAATTTCCTTAAAGACAAAGCCCGTCTAGTGCTTATAACCAAACGTCAAAAACAAGAGGACATTATGAGCGCTTACAACACAGGTCAAAGGCTGTTTGGAGAAAGTAGGGTTCAGGAACTCATGGATAAAAAGGACCACTATCCAGATGATGTTGAATGGCATATGGTAGGGCATCTTCAAACCAATAAGGTAAAATACATAGCTCCTTTCATTTCTCTCATACATAGCGTTGACAGCGAGAGATTACTTGAAACTATTAATAAGCAAGGAGCTAAACACAAACGTGTAATCGATGTTCTCCTTGAAATCCAAATTTCCAGAGAAAACACAAAACACGGCTTCCAATATGGTGAGGCTGAAGAATTGCTCAAAGATCCTGATCTGCAACAATTGAAAAACGTCCGTATTCGTGGGCTGATGGGAATGGCTTCAAACACGCCAATTGAAAGTGTTGTTAGGGAAGAGTTTGGCAAGCTCGCTCATTTCTACGAAGAATGTAAAGCACTTCATCCTCATTTTGACACCCTTTCTATGGGCATGAGTAGTGACTATAGAATGGCCGTGAAGCTCGGGTCAAATATGGTCCGGATCGGATCCGCTATCCTGGGACCAAGACCCGAAGATCAGGATTAAACCAAATCAAAAACCTGATTTACACCGGGTGGTCTTTTCATTTTAAATCCCTCACCATATTCTCTCTTTATAAGCCGTCCGTAATCGAGTGCGCGACCTTTTAAATATTCCAAAAAATGGGCAGTGGAGATAGGCGTTTCGGGTTCTTCACTGTTAGGGTCATAAAACTGTGATGAAAAAGCCATTATAGACTTGAACTTGGTTTCCCAATGCCCAGTAATATCCACTATTACATCGGGCTCCAAATAATAGTCCTGTACGTAGTACAATATCAATTCGGGCCTCCAGGAGGCCTGAATTTCCCCATTTACTGAAGTCTCTATTTTGTTCAACCCTGCAAGGAAGCAAGCGCGGCTCACGAGCTCAGAACCTATTCGATGATCGGGATGTCGATCATAAACCGCGTTGGCAAGAACAATTTTTGGTCTGAATTTTCTCACTTCTCTAATTACCGCTCCTAGATTTTCTTTATTCACATCAAAGAACCCATCGCCCATGTCTAAAGCAACCCTATCCTTAACTCCTAAAATTTCAGCTGCATCGAGTGCCTCCTTCCTTCTTAGATCAGGGTTTCCTCTCGTACCCAACTCACCTAGTGTTAAGTCAACCATAGCTACTGTCTTGCCCTCTGCTATGGCTTTCGCTATGGTACCGGAGCACCCAAGTTCTATATCATCAGGATGAGCCCCAAATGCCAGAATATCAACCTTCATCTCATCAATTTAAATATGCCGTCGAAAATAGTATTTATGCAATCCCCAAATTGCATATATCGGTGAAGGAAATTTTAATCTTATCGGACACGCACTCTTATATTGATGATCGCATTTTGCACTATGCTGAAAATTCCGATGAAATTTGGCATGCAGGCGACATTGGCGACAAACAGGTTTTAAACAAACTTGAAAAAGTAGCACCTGTTAGAGCGGTTTACGGAAACATTGATGACACCAACATACAGTTGAGAGTTCCATTGGATCAGCTTTTCAGAATTGAAGGAATTACCGTATTTATGACCCATATAATTGGCAGACCCGGGAAATATCCTGCTCGCGTAAGACGGATACTGCGCCAAAAGAAACCAAGTCTTGTTATCTGCGGTCATAGTCATATGCTTCTGATTCAAAGGCACTTGAATCATTTGCACTTGAACCCTGGGGCCTGCGGTATCCAGGGGTTTCATCGGGTGAGAACAATGATTAAACTGAAAATTAATGCGGGTAAAATATCAGATGTCGAGGTTATCGAACTCGCCCGAAGGGGTGGCTTATCTTAGCCGATCAACAGAGCGTATGAGTTTTTCATCATTTTGAACCCCACGATAGGCCAGAGCACTTAAAACCATACTTGCTATTGGAATCAAGACAACAAACTCAAACTTCCATTGCATATCAGATTGCGAAGCCGTATATGCAACACCTGAAATCCAAATTATTACTACAACTAATAAAGTCTGAAGTATCCTAATTTTGGACATCTGCTTCTTCCGGTTTTTAAAACTCATTATTCCCGATATAGCAAAGTATATACATAATAATATGAGTGCATATCCTGCAATGAGAAGGACGAGCCAAATGCCGTCCAAGGTCGCCAAACTTAGAAGCCCAAGTTCAAATTCAGCTGGTGCTCCGGAAGACAAAAGGGGGAAGAAAATGAATGTCACAAGCAGTGCAACTATCAAGATGAGCCAAACCGTTTGAATTCGTTGTATCATAAACAGAATTTGAAACAAATGTATTCATAGATGCAAATCATGATCTCAAAAAATATTCTTAACATTGCACTGAATGTCTAAACGGAATCACGATCGACATTCTATCCATAACAGAATTTCTAAGATAACATTCTCGAAATATTTCTCATTCCTAATCGAATCACATGTTCGACATCATTGAATTAAATGGTAAAAAAGTTGACGAGTTAAAAACCATTGCCAAGGAACTCGAAGTTCCGAAGTTCAACAAACTCAAAAAAGAACAACTTATTTACAAAATACTTGATTATCAGGCCGAAAGACCTGTTAAAGCATCAGAAGTTATTGCTTCAAAAACAGAAGAAACAGAATCGAAACCTCGCCAGAATAAAGCGAGAACTTCCGACAACAAAAGAGCGGAAAGTGGTTCTCCCAAAACTCCTGAGAAGAGCACCGTAAAAGAAAAAGAGGAAACAAAACCTAAACCTCAGGACAAACGACCTCGTCCAGAAAGACGGGATCAGAATCCTAAACAGGACAAACCGAATAGACCCACTGGTGGAAACCGAGAAAAAAAGCCAAACCCTTCCAGCAAGGAAAACAGTGGACATAACCAGGGTGGACAAAGAGATCAGCGCGATTTTCGTGATCGCAGGCAGCATCAAAAAGATCAAAAACCCAAGGAGCCACAATACGACTTTACAGATATAATAAAGGTCGAAGGAGTGCTGGAAACACTAGCTGATGGTTATGGTTTTCTTCGATCGTCAGACTACAATTATATGCCTTCACCGGATGACGTCTATGTGTCGCAATCACAGATCAAGGCATTTGGACTTAAAACGGGAGATACGATTGAAGGGACAGTACGTCCACCCAAAGAGGGAGAAAGATATTTTCCACTCATAAAGGCAACTCTTATCAACGGTCGGCCTCCTGAGCAAACGAGAGACCGGATACCATTTAAGTACCTTACTCCTCTATTTCCGAATGAGAAGTTCAACCTGACCGGGCACTCAAAAGAAACCGTTTCAACACGTATTATTGATTTGTTCGCGCCAATAGGTAAAGGGCAGAGAGGGTTAATAGTCGCCCAACCCAAGACCGGTAAAACTCAGCTGCTCAAAGAAGTAGCAAATGCCATAGCAGAAAATCACCCTGAAAGCTATTTAATCATCCTGCTTATCGACGAAAGACCTGAAGAGGTAACCGATATGCAGCGCAGCGTTAATGCAGAAGTTATTTCATCGACATTTGATGAGCCCGCCGACAGGCATGTTAAAATTGCAAATATCGTCCTTGAAAAGGCAAAGAAAATGGTTGAAAGCGGCCATGATGTTGTCATTCTTTTAGACAGTATCACGAGACTTGCTCGTGCATACAATACCGTATCTCCAGCTTCAGGGAAGGTCTTATCGGGAGGTGTGGATGCCAATGCACTTCATAAACCAAAGGGATTTTTTGGAGCGGCAAGAAACATTGAAAATGGAGGATCATTGACAATTCTGGCTACAGCTCTCACAGAAACCGGAAGTAAAATGGACGAGGTCATCTTTGAGGAATTCAAAGGAACCGGTAACATGGAACTACAACTCGATAGAAAGATTTCAAACCGAAGGATATTCCCCGCAATTGACATCGTTGCATCGAGCACACGAAGGGATGACCTGCTTGTTACCAAAGATGTGCTTCAAAGGGTCTGGATTCTTCGAAAGCACCTCTCCGATATGAATCCGCTCGAGGCAATGGAATTTCTAAAAGACCGTATCATCCAAACCAAAGACAACAACGAATTCCTAATCTCGATGAACGGATAGCCTCTGAGTCATGGGATTTTTCAATTCCAGATATAGGAGCTTCAAAAACGCCCTCAATGGGCTGATCTATTTCTACAGGTCTGAAACCAATGCCAGGATTATCCTTGCAGCTACGGTTATTGCACTTTTAGTTTCTGTTATTATTGGACTTAGCTCTATTGAATGGTTAATGGTGCTTTTGGCTATCGTTTTAGTTAATGTATCAGAGCTGATCAATTCTTCATTAGAGCATACCATCGATAGATTACATCCCGGGCATCATCAATCCATAAAACATGCTAAGGATCTCGCAGCGGCCGCTACTCTGCTGACTTCTGTCTTTGCATTGACGGTTGGGATGATAGTTTTTGCCCCCAAGCTTTTGAGCATATTAACATAGACAAAAAGCAAGCACTATCACTTGTTTTGAATCTTTCTAAACCATGCTTTTTCTGTTTGTCATATTAGATTTATTCTATATTTTCGAAATCTTTCAGATTCAACTCTTCCTTAATTTCAGCAATAAGTAAAATATGAATTACGGATTCGTCATTGACAATCGAAAATGCATTGGTTGTCATGCTTGCACTGTAGCATGTAAAGCAGAGCACGACGTCCCGGTTGGCGTGAACCGCACCTGGGTCAAACAAACAGAAAAGGGCACATTTCCAAATACCAGGAGGGTCTTTTCAGTACTTCGATGTAATCATTGTGAAGTTGCGTCCTGTGTCACTATATGTCCTGTTGAGGCACTGTATACGCGGGAAGACGGCATTGTAGATTTTAACAATAACCGCTGCATAGGCTGCAAGTCTTGCATGCAAGCCTGCCCTTATGATGCATTGTATATTGACCCTGAAACTCGCACTGCAGCTAAGTGCAACTATTGCGCACACAGGGTGGATATCGGTTTAGAACCTGCATGTGTCAATGTATGTCCGGAACATGCCATTATTTCTGGCGATCTTGACAATCCTGACACAGAAATAGCACAACTCATAGGCAGGGAGCAAGTAACTGTTCGAAAGCCGGAAAAAGGAAACGTACCCAACCTCTATTATATTAATGGTGATGAGGCAAGCATTACACCTAATGAAACAGTGCGTGATGAGCAGTACTTCTGGAATTCACAGCAACGGGGTGTGGGACATTTTGCCAAATACGCTGAAAAGCTTGCGGCTCAAAACGATCCTTTTGATTTGACTAAAATGCTGGTTGAAAATAACAACGATTTGGCTATGACCTATTCAGGTGATAGTGATTGCTCTAATGGATCATGTGATAGTCCAACAGATAAGGCTTTACAAAAAAGTGATCCGAGAAGGATTTATGATACCCCGGACAAAGGAATTTTGTGGGGATGGGAAGTATCAGGATATGTCCTTACCAAAGCTATCTCTTCCGGAGTGTTTTTAACAACATTTATGGCGGTAGCATTCAACATTACCTCCGTATCCGATTTCAACTTTTGGGCCATGATAGCCCTATCCTTAGTTTTCCTGGGAGCCACAGGAATCCTGTTGATCATGGACCTGGATCAACCCAAGAGATTCGCCTATGTTCTCCTTCGTCCGCAATGGAATTCATGGTTAGTAAAAGGTGGATATTCCATCAGCATATTTGGTGGATTGGTTACTTTACTTGCGCTTTTCTATTTCTTTGAATTAGATCTCGCTCTGCAAGTCACCTTTTGGGCCGGGGCATTCTTTGCACTGGTGGTAGCCGGATATACAGCCTTCCTGTTTGCTCAGGCTAAAGGACGCGATTTCTGGCAAAGCCCTACTCTGGTTTTCCACATGCTGGCCCACGCATTTATGGCCGGTGGAGCGGCATTAGCAATACTTAACGTAATTGTTCCCTCAAGCGCGGGGTATATCAACTATCTGGAATTTGTCATGCTGGGATCACTGATTTTCAACCTGTTCATCATCCTGGTTGAGCTGACTATTACTCACCCAACAGAAGACGCGAAGAAGGCGGCACATATGATCACTCATGGCCGATATAAAAGACTATTCTGGACCGGGAGCATTTTAGCCGGCAATGTCTTGCCAATCCTTCTCCTTCTCTCCGGCAAACCTTTATTGAGCGGTGTAGCAGGAGTTCTAATTCTAATAGGAATTTATTTTACCGAAAAAATCTGGATAGAAGCTCCACAGCGTATTCCTTTATCATAAGAAACTGTATCATGGCATATAAGCATAAACCAACTTTAATAGAAAGAATCGCGGAAAGCGTAGGTGTTATTCCAAACCTTCATGAAGACTACGGTCCTGATTTGGATAGTTTGACCGAACCGGGAGATTTGACAGATTATCCCCCTCCAGAGAAATGGGATAACTGGGAGGAATATGAGGCAAAAGGCTGGGCCAAAAAGGTCAAAAAATCTTACTCTATCGTTCCGACAACATGTTTCAATTGCGAGTCGGCTTGTGGGCTGCTGGCCTATATCGACAAGGAAGATGGTGAGGTAAGGAAGTTTGAAGGGAATCCATACCACCCAGCTAGCAGAGGTAGGAATTGTGCAAAGGGTCCTGCTACAATAAATCAAATTCATGATCCTGATAGAATATTATATCCCATGAAAAGAAAGGGAGAACGTGGTTCAGGAGAGTGGGAAAGGGTTAGCTGGGAAGAGGCTCTGGATGATATTGCAGGTAAAATTCGTAAGGCCTTGCAAGAAGAACGAAATAATGAAATAGTCTATCATGTGGGGCGACCCGGGCATGAAGGCTATATGGATCGTGTACTTCGGGCATGGAATGTAGACGGACACAATAGCCATACAAATGTTTGCTCTTCGGGAGCAAGATTTGGATACAATCTGTGGCATGGCTATGACAGACCGTCGCCTGATCATGCCAATGCCGATTTTATACTTCTCATTTCAGCACATCTTGAATCAGGGCATTATTTCAATCCTCATGCGCAGCGCATCATGGAAGGAATGATGAAAGGTGCTAAAATGGCCGTCATGGATCCTCGCCTTTCGAATACTGCAAGTATGGCGGATTACTGGATGCCTACTTACCCCGGCACAGAAGCTGCCGTGATGTTAGCGATGGCTAAAGTCATAATCGATGAAGGCCTTTACAACAGAGAATTTGTCGAGAAATGGGTCAACTGGGATACCTATCTCAAAAAAATGAGACCTGATTTAGAAAATAATTTCGAGAACTTTATCAAAGCACTTAGTGAGGCATATAATGAGTATACCCCTGAGTTTGCTGAAAAAGAATCAGGTGTAAAAGCGGAAACTGTAATTGAAGTGGCTCGCAGAATTGGAAGAGCAGGAACTAAATTTGCAACCCATAACTGGCGGAGTGCGGCTTCCGGTAACCTCGGTGGTTGGGCTGTGTCAAGAACACTGCATTTCCTAAATGTCTTAACGGGCAGTGTAGGCACAAAAGGTGGAACATCACCAAGTGCATGGAATAAGTTCAAGCCTAAATTCTTTGACAATCCACCAGCCCAGAAATTCTGGAACGAATTGCATTTCCCAAAAGAATATCCGTTAGCATTTTTTGAACCAAGCTTCCTACTCCCGCACTTCCTCAAAGAGAAAAGAGGTCGGATGGAAGTCTATTTCACTCGTGTATTCAATCCGGTCTGGACTTATCCTGACGGTTTCTCATGGATAGAAGCCTTGTCTGATCATGACATGGTTGGGATGCATATAGCCTTAACCCCGACTTGGAACGAAACAGCATATTTTGCTGATTACGTGCTTCCTATGGGTCTGGCGTCAGAACGTCATGACCTAAATAGCTACGAAACTCACAATTCAATTTGGATTGCTTTCCGACAACCCGTTCTTCGCGAAGCAGCAAGACGCGCTGGCAAACCGGTAGAGTTTACATATCAGGCCAACCCTGGCGAAGTATGGGAGGAAGACGAGTTCTGGATAGAACTGTCGTGGAGAATTGATCCCGATGGCAGCCTGGGAATTCGTGAACATTTTCTTTCACCATATCGTGAAGGACAGAAAATCAATATTGACGAGTACTATCAGTATATTTTTGAGAATACACCAGGATTGCCTGAAAAGGCAGCCGAGGAGGGAATGAGTCCATTGGATTACATGAAAAAGTATGGTGCTTTCGTTGTGGAAGAAACGTCTTACGAAAAGCACCTGAAAGAAATTCCTGAAGAAGTAATGAAAGACTCAAAAGTAGATCAGAGTTCAGGTGTTATTCAGAATGGAGGGAAATCCGTTGGATTAATGATTGATGGAAAAGCTGTAACCGGCTTCCCTACGCCATCTAGAAAACAGGAGTTTTATTCTCAAACCATGATTGATTGGGATTGGCCGGAATATGCTATTCCGACCTACATTAAATCCCATATTCATGAAGAGAATATAGATCGTTCAAAAGGTGAATTTCCATTGGTACCAACCTTCCGACTTCCTGTTCTTATTCATAGCCGCTCGGCTAACTCAAAGTGGCTCAATGAGATAGCGAATAGAAATCCGGTTTGGATTCATCCAACAGATGCAGCAAAACTGGGAATCAAGAATGACGATTTAGTTCGGGTGACTACAGACATCGGGTATTTTGTTGACCGGGTTTGGCTTACTGAAGGAATGAAACCCGGCATCGTTGCGTGTTCTCATCATATTGGAAGGTGGAGAAGACCACAAGATCAGTTGAGCAATCGATGGGCCTTGAATACCGTCAAGATAAAAAAGGATGGCTCGAAATGGAAGATGAGTACGTTACGGGGAATTGAACCTACTCAATCTAATGATCCAGATACTGCCAGAATTTTTTGGAGTGATGGAGGTGTTCACCAGAATATCACATTCCCCGTTCACCCTGATCCACTAAGCGGTATGCATTGCTGGCACCAAAAGGTCAAAATTGAAAAAGCGAAAGCTGAAGACAGCTACGGAGACATCATGGTAGACACAGATAAGTCGCATGAAGTTTATAAAGAATGGCTGAGTATGACTAAACCGGCTCCTGGACCTAATGGCGAAAGGCGGCCACTTTGGTTCCCAAGGGCACTTCGTCCAGATGATTCGACGTACTTCCCGGATGGCGAATAGTTAGGTATGAATCGGCGCCTGAAAAAGGTATTTCCAGTCTTGCGTTGGTGGCCCATGGTTACAAGGGCAACGGTGCGGGATGATGTTCAAGCAGGTATTACCAATGCCGTGGTTGTCCTCCCACAGGGAGTTGCATTTGCCATGATTGCCGGTATGCCCCCGATATATGGCTTGTATACTGCAATGGTTGTTCCTATTGTAGCAGCTTTGTTTGGAAGTTCATTCCACCTTATTTCAGGCCCGACAACCGCTATTTCTATCGTGGTTTTTTCAGCAATTAGCGGTCTGGCAGAGCCGGGTACCGAACGTTTTATCGAACTTGCTCTGGTACTAACCTTTTTAGCGGGCGCTTTTCAGTTCCTTTTAGGAATAGCCCGACTTGGCACTCTGGTCAACTTTGTATCTCATTCCGTCGTTGTCGGGTTCACTTCAGGAGCTGCTATACTCATAGCGACAAGTCAATTGAGACATGTTTTTGGCTTAGATCAGCCAAGAGGCCTCGACTTTCATGAAAAATGGCAATTTCTCATTGCCAATATCCCTGATACCAACCTGTATGTTCTTCTCATCGCGATGGTCACGATGGTGACAGCCATTCTGGTTAAAAAATTCACTCCAAAAATACCCCACATGCTGGTAGCAATGGTAGTTGGAAGTGCATTGAACTATTATCTTGATGGAGCAAGCAAGGGAGTCGCAATGGTGGTTGAATTGCCCTCCAAGCTTCCACCTTTCCGGATGCCTGAACTAACCCTGGATAATATAGAACTGCTATCTTCCAATGCAGCGGCTATTGCTCTTTTAGGTTTGATTGAAGCTGTGGCGATAGCCCGTTCTATAGCTACTAAATCTCATCAAAATCTCGATGGCAATCAGGAGTTTATTGGGCAGGGGTTGTCCAATATCATTGGGAGTATGTTTTCGAGCTATGCCGGGAGTGGTTCTTTTACAAGATCGGGTATAAACTATCAAAGTGGAGCTAAAACACCACTTTCGGCAGTTTTTGCTGCCATTTCATTGGCACTTATTCTTTTACTGATTGCACCACTTACGGCATATCTCCCCATACCAGCAATGGGGGGTATCATCTTATTGGTTGCCTATAATCTTATTGATGTTCATCACATTAAACAAATTGCTAAAACCAGCAAAAGCGAGTTAAGTGTACTTTTGGTCACCTTTCTTGCAACACTGTTCCTACACCTTGAATTCGCCATATATTTAGGGGTTATCTTATCGATGATTTTTTATCTGCAAAAGACTTCTAAACCAAGAATCGTTCAGATTGCTCCAAATCCCCTACTTCCTGGTCGTCATTTTCAAAATGCTGAAGACAATGAGTTGACTGAATGTCCACAGATGGTGATTCTGAGAGTCGATGGGTCTCTATTCTTTGGGGCTGTAGAACATGTTAACATTACTATTGATGAGCTTACGGACCAGGGAGTAAAGAACATCCTCATCATAGGTAACGGAATCAACTTTATAGATCTGGCTGGTGCAGAACTCCTTGCTAATCAGGCAAAGAAGATTAAAGCCAAAGGTGGTGGATTCTATCTATGCGGCTTGAAAAAGAAAGTACGTGAAGTACTTAACTCAGGCGGATATGACGACACCGTGGGCAAAGACAATATCTTTATCAATAAGGAATCGGCGATCAGTGAGATCTACAAAAGACTCGATCGCCATACCTGTGATACCTGCGAAGCCAGGATATTCAAAGAATGTACCTCTGAAATGTAGTTTGATGTAGGATCAGGGTTCATAATTAACAAGTTGAACGCTACCTTAGCAAACAAATGTTGAACTAGATGGATCTGTCGCCTCTGATCAATCATATTCGTAACTACATCAGTTTAGAGTTTTCTGACGCGGATCTGCTCCTGCTTCAGGAATACATCCCTATTGTGCACTACAAAAAAGGTTCAATCTTGCTTAAGGAGGGTGAAATATCGAAGGATTCCTATTTCAATTTCAGAGGTTGTGTCCGGATGTTTTACAACATTAATGGTGTGGAGAAAACGGCAAATTTCTATACCGAAAACAAGTTTATTACCGTTTTCGATAGCTATACTCAAAAAAAGCCATCAGAAGTCTATTTGGAATGCATCGAAGATTGCACTCTTGCAAAAATTTCGTTCGATTCAGAGCAGGAATTGCTTAAGAAGTTTCCGAAGTTAGAAGTTCTTTCCAGGCTAATATTAGAAGAGGAATTGAGTACCTATCAAAATATCGTTGCAACCTTTGTTTCATTAAGCCCGGAAGAACGCTATGTCAACCTGATGGAGAATCGCCCAGAATTATTGAACCGAATACCCCAATACTACCTCTCCTCTTATCTAGGCGTAAGCCCTGAATCATTGAGCAGGATTCGAAAAAGAATTTTTTCGAAGTAGCTTTTCTTAACCAAAGTCAACGAGTTATTTCCTCAGGTTGGCTCAGCTTCGCAACTCACATAATTATGAGTTTATGCGAAACTTAGCTTTAATATTAATCCTTTTACACCTCTTCATCATGAATCTCCATGGACAGATAGAACCTGAACGCAACAGTTTTTATTACTACGATTCCCTGACCATTGAATTTTACAAAGTTGAAGACGCCATATTATCGGTTCGCAAAGTTGGGAGCGGACCTCCTTTGATTTTTGTCCATGGTTTTATGGTCAATGGGCGAACCTGGAGGTTCATAATTCCCGAATTGGCCAAAACGCATACTTGTTACATTGTGGAATCAGCGGGGTTTGGTGATACGCAATGGGATAAAAAAACAAAGTTTGATTTCTCTGCTCATACAAGAAGATATATTGCCTTATTCAAGATACTGGGGTTAAAAACCTATGGTCTCGTTGCGCATGACACGGGGGGATCCATAGCCCGTATGATTGCAATTTCAGAAAAGATGCAGTAACACATCTAGTACTCATCGATACCGAAATTCCTGAAGACAGACCTCCATTTATCAGACTTTTTGCCACACTGAGTCGGTTGCCTTTTTCCAACTTGATTTACAGACAAATGCTTAAAAGTCCCAAATTGGTTAAATCCCGATTGATGTTCAAGGAATTCTATTTCGACATAGATCAACTTGACCATCCTGAAACCATGTACATCCCATATTTGAACCCTTTGATCGAATCAAAACTTAAAATGAAAGGTGCGATCAAATACTTGAGAGGAATAGAATGGAAGATAGTGGATGATTTCAAGTATTCTCACAAAGAAATTGAAGCAAAGACCTTATTCCTTTGGGGGCAAAATGATGAGATTACCTTCCCAGTCTCCAAAGCAGAAAAAATGGTGGAACAGTTTGATGCCACTTGTTACTTTATAAAAGTCCCTTCAAGCAAGGTGATGCCCCATGAAGAAAACCCCGAATTTGTAGTAGAAAAAATGGGAGCGTTTTTCAAAAATGAACTTCCGTAGTTATTCTTGAACGGCTCTCAAAAAAACCATATCCCACACGTGCCCGCTGAAGGATTGTGATTTGCAAACAAAGCGAGGTTCCAACTTCGTTTGACTTAGTTTCGCATCATGCAATCCTCGAATAAGGGTTTTCCTGATTATTACACTCATATAGGTATCGCGCTATTTATCCTTATTTTATTAATTGCCGAGTTGAGCGCGCCAGATGTCTATCATTGGCAAGTCAACTCAATTGGACAATTAGCGGGTCAGGATTATCCATTGAGCTGGTTAATGGCCTCCGGATATGTGCTTTTCGGTCTGATTTTGTCCCTGGGCATTTGGATGAAATTCAAAAAGCGTAATGCCTACCTTGTTCCGGAACTGTTCGTTCTCGGTTATGCAGTTAGTCTAATGATAAGTGCCTACTATCAACCTAGGTCTTTTGAAGAACACCTGCTATATGACAGGTTCGAGGATTCTATGAACCATCTTATGTCGTCCATTGCAGGTATCAGTATTTCATTGGGGATTCTGACCTTTTCTTTTGTTACGATCAACCGGAAGCGTAAAATCAGAGCACTATTTGCACTCATCATTCTCATTGTCGTTTCCATACTAAAGTCATTCAGTGTATTCCCAGACTACAATGGACTACTGCAACGCATCATCTATCTGGTCATCTTATCGTGGTTGTGGTTCGACTACCCTAAAATTGTACCTGCGGCGTCGAATAGCGACAAATAAACCCAGAAAGGAACTGATTGCCTTTTTGATCGTTATTATCGCGAAAACAATTTAAATGGTTAGTCTGATAAAAACCGGAATTTTAGTTTTAATCCTTCAATTAATGAATATAGGAGTGAGTGCTATGGAAAATGAAAAACTGGACACGGCCACATTTGGAGCCGGATGTTTTTGGTGTGTTGAAGCTGTTTTTGACGAGTTAAAAGGGGTCAAGTCTGTCCAGTCCGGATACATGGGCGGGCACAAAGAGAATCCTACATATCGTCAGGTCTGTGATGGAACCACTGGCCATGCAGAAGTTGCTCAAATTGTTTTTGACCCCAAGGTTATTTCTTTCGAAGAACTGCTAGAGGTTTTCTGGCAAACTCATGACCCTACCACGTTAAACCGACAGGGCAATGATGTAGGATCGCAGTACAGGTCAGCGATTTTTTATCACAATACGGAACAACAAAGAAAGGCCGAATACTACAAGGAAAATCTGGACAAGTCCGGAGCGTGGAGTAAGCCCATAGTTACGGAGATTGCACCTGTATCAACATTTTATATCGCAGAAGACTATCATCAGGATTATTATAAATACAACTCCTCTCAAGGTTATTGTCAATATGTGATTGCTCCCAAAATGGAGAAATTTAGAAAAGCTTTTGCTGACAAGCTGAAGTAAACGCACTCAAACCCATTCCAAATAAGCTTCAGAACGGTCAATTTTCATTGAAATTCAGTATTTTTCAGATGAAATTCTGACATGGGCGACAGTAAGGGAATGATTGATACGGGGCTTGAGGCCCGACGGGCATACCTGAACACTTTAATTTCGGATGTAAAAGCATTGGATATCCTCTTTGAGGAGAACATGATTGCTTCGGATAAAATGCACATTGGAGCCGAACAAGAATTCAGTTTAGTTGAATCAAATTTTCGCCCTTCTCCTAAGGCTCCGGAGCTACTTAAATATTTGAAAAACAAGTACTTTACTTCAGAATTAGCTCGTTTCAACCTGGAAATAAACCTTGATCCCAAACCGTTTACAGGAAGCGGAATCAAGGATTTACATCATGATCTTATCAATCATGTAAATTACCTTAGAGAAAAGTCGGCGGATCTCGGGATTCGTCCCGTTTTCACCGGAATTCTCCCTTCCATCAGGAACAGCGACCTGACGCATGATTTCATGACTCCAGAGCAGAGATACTACTCTCTAGACCATATTATGAGAAAAAAACGTGGTGAAGATTTTAGAATTTTCATCAAAGGTGTGGACGAACTCAATATGGCTCACGACAATATATTAGTAGAAGCTTGCAATACCAGTTTTCAGGTTCACTTGCAAATTGAACCCGATTCATTTCGCGATAAGTATAACTGGGCACAAGCGATATCGGGCCCTGTTCTGGCGGCCTGTACAAACTCTCCATTGTTACTTGAAAATGAACTATGGATGGAAACCCGGATAGCGGTTTTTCAGCAAAGCTGCGATGTCAGGCAGGTAAGCAACGCACTGAGAAAAAAACAAGCAAGAGTAGCCTTTGGCTTCGATTGGTTATACGGTGGAATGTCTGACTTGATCAAAGAGAATATTGCCAAATACAATCTTCTACTAACTCGCGAAGTCAAAGCCGATGCTATGAAAGAATTAGCAGCAGGGAAAGCACCCCAGCTGGAAGCTCTTTGTTTACACAACGGAACGGTCTACAAATGGAATCGGGCATGCTATGGAAGCGATGGAATACAGCCACATATTCGAATAGAAAACCGGTACCTTCCTTCTGGACCGAGCCTCGTGGACGAAATATCCAATTTAGCGTTCTGGATTGGGTTGATGAATGGTATGCCCGAAGAAGCCCGGGAAATATGGAATAGATTTGAATTTATGGATGCCAAGGGAAATTTCTTTAAAGCAGCCCGCAATGGCCTCGATACAAGAATGATTTGGTTTGGTAAGGGGTATGATTCTGTACCTTTAATCTTAGAGACCTTGTTGCCCATTAGCCGCAAAGGTTTGGAGAATGCCGGTATAGACAAAAAGGACATTGATTTTTATCTCGGTGTGGTAGAAAAAAGAGTATCTACCCGAAAAACAGGGAGTTCCTGGATGGTGCGCACCTATCGAAATATGAAAAAGAATCTTACTGAGAAAGAGGCCACAATGGCCTTAACCAAAGCTATGCATGAATGGCAAGTAACCGGGAAACCAGTTCATGAATGGAGGGCTCCTGAAGATGTTCTGGAAGAGGTAGTGGGTAACTACGAGCGCGTAGATGAACTGATGACGGTCAATCTCATTACACTTCACGAAGATGACCTCGCCGACTTGGCATTTAACATTATGGAATGGCAAAAAATCCGTCACATACCCGTTGAAGATCACGATGGAAAGCTCATAGGTCTGTTGACTAAAAGGGGGCTGAAAAAAAAGAAGATCGAAAAACTGGACCTCTCTTCTACTCCAGTCAGCGAGGTGATGATTCGAAACCCCCATGTTATACACCCCGAATCGGCCATAGAGAAAGCCATGTTTGTTATGCGTACTGAAAACTTCACCTGTTTACCGGTAGTCAAGGACAAAAAATTGGTTGGCATTCTTACCGATTATGATATTTTGCGCGTCATCGATAAAATTGACCCCGAATACGACGATGACAAAGGCTCCTGAACTGACAAAAACGAAATTTGACGTGCGCCGAATCATCGGCAAAATAGAAGGGAAACATCCTGGTCCGTGTATCATCTTTTTTGGTTCCATTCATGGCAATGAAACCTCAGGGTATTTGGCGTTAAAAAGATTCTTCGATCCCGCGGTTACAAGAAATATTTCAAACAAATTACGGGGAACCATCATAGGAATTACTGGAAACATTAAGGCATTAAACGAAGGAAAAAGATTTATCGAAAAAGACCTAAACCGGATTTGGACACATGAAAATTTAGCCCGGATTTCCAAACACCCAGAGCTTTTTGATGGAAATGAATACGCCGAAATGAGAGATCTCTATGCTGAGATTAACAACATACTTACAGGTGGTGCAACGAATTACTATTTCATCGATTTACATACTACCTCCGGGTCCACTCTCCCCTTTGTAATCATAAATGATTCTCTACAAAACAGGGCATTGGCCCGCTTTTTTCCTACTCCGGTAGTATTGGGAATTGAGGAATATCTGGAAGGTACTATAATGGATTACATCAACGATCTCGGTTTTCCAGCCATTGCAATGGAGTCTGGACAACACGACGATATGGAATCTGAGGATATACATTTCGCTTCTGTTTGGGTAGCCCTGGTCGCTGCCGGATGTCTCAAAGAAGAAGAAGTGCGCGGATATAAAGCCCATTGCGACAGAATAAGATTTGCAGCTGTAGCTGAAAAGAGAAACTTTTACGAAGTAGTCTACCGGGAGCCGGTAAACGCTAATCAGGAATTTGTCATGAACAATGGTTATTCAAATTTCCACAGGGTAGCTAAAGGAGAGACCCTCGCTCATAAGAATAAAAAAGAAATTATAGCAGAATACAGTGGAAGAATATTTATGCCACTCTATCAAAGCCAGGGAAGTGAAGGTTTTTTCATCATCAGAAAAATCAACAAAATTTGGTTGCGTCTTTCTCGTTTTTTGCGAAAAAATAAGCTGGAATACGTATTCACCGTTCTTCCTGGTATCCAAATCAAACCTGAAGAACGCAATGTTCTGATAGTAAACAAAAAAATTGCAGCTTTCTTTTCTACAGATTTGTTGCATTTATTCGGATACCGAAAAGTGCGCATTAACGGCAGCAAAGTGGAGTATGTAAAAAGAGAAATACCTCAATACACACAACCCTATTACCTGAAAACAGAGGCGAATAAGCAGCAATAGTAAAACCGCTTTGTTCTATTAATTTTGCAACCCGTTAAGATTACCCAACAATGTGGGCTTTTAGGTTTTTGTTATTTCTGTGTACATGGATCGTTCAACCGACTACCATAGCTGCACCCGGTGGCGGTTCAAAAGACACTGTTGTTGCTAAAGTAGTTTATGGAGATGAATACCTCCTGGCTAATGTCGAGACCTATAACCTGGGCGAACTCAATGCATTTCGAGATTCCATTGCAGATCTGGAATCTTATTCAGAAGGATTTATTCAACAATTAGATTTATATCTCAGCATTCCTGAGATGTCGGATCAGGAGGTGGTTTATTTAATTGATAGTCTCTTTACGCTTGAAACAATACCCTATCCCCTAATTAATCAGATCAATGAATATATCGCAAACCGGAGCAGATCCATAGAACCAAACTGGGAAGACCTTTTTTCGATGAAACACCCCAGTGATGACATTTACAGCTCCTGGAATACCCAAATGCCTAACCCTTCCAGCTATCGAAATTTGGCAAAAAATGACAGTACACAAAAATTAAGACTAACAGGTCATGACTATTATGGCGGGTTTGTAATGCCCATTGAAGGACCTATCACAAGTGGATTCGGATGGCGAGATGGTAGAAACCACAATGGGGTGGATATCGATCTTCAAGTTTGGGATACCGTCAAAGTTTGCTTTGCAGGAATGGTAAGGGTGGCAAGGTATTATGGCGGTTATGGAAGAGTTGTAGTTGTGCGTCACCACAACGGTTTGGAAACCTATTACGCTCACTTGCATCGTCTTAAGGTAAAACCTGGAGATATAGTACAAGCCGGTGATGTCATCGGTCTTGGAGGAAGCTCTGGACAGTCTACTGGTAGCCACCTTCATTGGGAGATTCGCTACAAAGGAGTTCCGATTAACCCCTTTCATTTAATTGATTTTAGGACAGATAAGCTACTTGCGAACGATGTAATCATTCGAAAAACAAATTATGGATATGTGGCATATCCGGAAGGATCAGTTTTCTACACCGTTCGAAGAGGTGATTTCCTGCATAAAATAGCTGAGGCCTATGGCACCTCGATCAGCAAAATTTGTGAACTTAATGGCATCAGAAGAAATCAGGTACTCTATGTTGGTCAGAAACTACGCGTAATATGAAAATGACCCACTTCGATCTCACTAACTGGAGAGAGCACCCGACCAATAAATCCTACTATATTTTCTTCTTCAAAACCATTGAAGAAGGTAAATTTTTCGAGAATCTACTCCAGGAGCACAAGATTAACTACGAAAGCCTCGTTTCTGATGACACCAGATACAGTTCTTATGTAGCTGTTCATCGCCATAGTCTTCAACAAAGCATCAAATTGAATAACCTGACGATAGGAACTTTCAGAAAACCTTTTATCCCTAACCGATCAATAGGCTATGTGTTTATTGCAATCTCGGCATTTATCATCGCATTAGCCATCATCGGTTACTTTAAAAATCAGGTATGAAAAAAATTCTGTTCATCCTCTTATTCTCTCACTTTATCTCCACGGAAGGACTCGGACAGAAATCACTTTTCACTGCAGGTTTTCATTTTTCACCTACTCTTTTGAGTGATTACTTCAACGGTGGAGAAGCTTTTAGCAGTGTTGAAGGAATGGAATTTAGAACCTTTCAGCAATTCGGCTATTCGGCCGGGATGGTCATTCGCAAAGGAATCACAAAAACGTTGGCTTTTGAGACCGGATTGACTTTTACCCAACGCAATTATCGGCTCCAAATCGACAGCACTACCGGCAATTTCAGACAAGAAATGACCTATCGTATTGTTGGTTATGAATTACCCATTCGTGGCTTATTTATGATTCAGGCTTCTGACTTTTCATACTTCATGGCAGGGTTGGGGGTATCCCTTGATTTATTTCCATCGGATGTCTATTCGCGTACAGAAACATGGCAGCACGAAACCGTTCGCTACAGCTGGATAACCGGAGGTGTCATTGCCAATCTTGGGTGGGAATACCGTTCTCGCCAATCCGGAATATTCTATGTCGGATTCAGATTCCATCAACCATTTGGTAACATCTATCTATCAAAGATTGGAGAAGTTGGTGACCCATTGGTCACCTCCTCAATGGACCTTTCGGGAACCTTTCTCTCCCTCGATTTTGCCTATTACTTCCCGATGAAGAAAAGCAGAATGGATAAGTAAAGTCCATTAGGGTCGAATGGATATCTTTGGCCCGTCTAAAAAAATGAGCATGGGACACGATCTTTTGAAGGGCAAACGAGGAATAATTTTCGGAGCATTGGATGAAAAATCCATCGCATGGAAAGTTGCGGAAAAAGCACATGAAGAAGGTGCTATATTTACCTTAACCAACGCACCGGTTGCGATGAGAATGGGGGCCATTAATAGATTGGCTGATGCTACCAATTCGGAGCTTATCCCGGCAGATGCCACAAGTAACGAAGATCTAAAGGAACTCTTTTCTAAATCAATGGAAGTTTTGGGAGGACCGCTCGACTTTGTACTTCACTCTATCGGAATGTCTCCAAATGTTCGAAAAAGAAAAGAATACACCGGACTCAACTACGATTGGTACCACAAAACGCTCGATATTTCCGCAATGTCTTTTCATCGAGTGCTCAGTATAGCCATGAAAATGGATGCTTTAAATGAGTGGGCTTCTGTACTTGCTCTCAGCTACATTGCGGCACAACGGGTGTTCCCGGATTACAATGATATGGCAGATGCCAAAGCTCTTTTAGAAGCAATAACCCGAAACTTCGGCTATCAATACGGCAGTGCTAAAAAAGTTAGAATAAATACAATCTCTCAGTCCCCTACTGTTACGACAGCTGGTACCGGTGTAAAAGGATTTGACTCTTTTATGAGTTTTGCCGAAAGTATGTCACCACTAGGCAATGCTACGGCGGATGAATGTGCCAATTACTGCGTGATGATGTTTTCTGACTTTACCCGAAAGGTTACCATGCAGAATCTTTTCCATGATGGCGGCTTTTCTTATACTGGAGTTAGTCAGGGTCTTATGGAAAGGTTCAGCCCCGAGCAGGAGTAACTTGATCATGCTATCTACGCTGCTGTGGCGCTCACTCAAATACTTGAGATACAGTATTTTATCATACAACAGGCACGGAATTCATTCGAAATTTCTCTATCAGTTCCTCGATGAGGTTGTATATCAAAAAGGAGAAGTCTATCCCCCTTTACTCTCAGAGTACAGGATGAGCCTGGAATCCGATCCGGGAGAAATCATAATTACCGACTACGGTGCAGGGTCACAATCCAACAGCAGCAGAACCAGAAAAGTTAAGGACATTGCTAAAAACTCCTCAAAGTCTAAAAAATGGACTGAGTTGTTGTATCGCATCATTAAACGGACCAGTCCCGCAACCGTTGTTGAACTCGGAACTTCGCTCGGTATTACAACAGCCAATCTTAGTTCTGCCGCTCCGGAGTCCAAAATCATAACAATTGAAGGGTGTCCTGAAACTTCAAAAGTGGCAGACGGCCGTTTCAACCTATTCGGATTAGATAATATTGAATTAATCAACGGAACATTCGAGGATAAATTCAGAGATACCCTTCATAAAATTGGAAAACTCGACTTTCTCTTTATCGATGGAAATCACCGGGGTAATGCTATATTAAAGTACCTGGAGTGGTCCTTACCTTACCTTCACACGAACAGTGTTGTCATTCTTGATGACATCTACTGGTCTCGAGATATGTATGCCGGATGGCAGAAAATCATTGAAAAGGAAGAAATCAAGCTGAGTCTTGACCTCTTTCAGATTGGCATTCTTTTCTTCAATGCCGACCTTACGAAAGAACACTACTTAATTCGATACTAAAGGTTCTTTTTTTCATCGTATCGGCTTATAAAATCTGCGATCTGTTCCGCTGCTAATTTCTTGGCAATGATCTTCTTCCGATCATCGAGCACGTATACCTGAGGAGTGGAATAAATATCCCAAAAATCTCTAAAATTCAAACTATTGAGCGTGGTTTTGCCCTCGACGATATACTTCATTGCATTCTGGTTGATCTCAGGGTTATCAGAAACATTGATCCATTCCAGTTCATTTTCTGAAATGAACTTCTTCCAATTGTTATTTTTAAACTCAGTCCCGACGGCAAACACCTCAAAACCAAGAGTTTCTTTACTCTCGTGATACGATTTGAGAAGTACGGGCAGCTCTTTTTTACAATGACCACAATCCGGAGACCAAAAAACCACTACAGTATAAGGAGCGTCAATGTCATACAGAGATTTCCAATTACTGTCCGGATCCATTAAAACGATGTTTTCAGCCACTTCTCCGATGATGAGATTTTGTCTTACCTCATATAAGTCCAGGATATTATCGAGTTTGGCGGTATCTAACCACCATGCTTTATCCTGAGTGTAGTAGTTTTCCGCCATACAAACGAAAACCGCATCCATCCCCATGATCTGAGACTCTTCATACGTATTGGTTATTTTCTGTACGATGTACTTGTAAATTAAACTGGTATCAGCCGTCTGATCTGTGAGGTAAAGCGACGTTTGACAAATAGAATCAGGTATCTGGGCTGTCAATTTTTCAATGTAGTAAGTGAGTTTCTTGTCCAGCACAGGAGTGTACAAAAATCGGTCATCACTCAAATCTATGTAGTCGAAATAATGCTGCTTAAAGTAACGAAAGCGCCGGTCGTCATCCATCTTTCCATTTTCGTCCTTGAACTCTGGAACTGCAGGCTCTCTGGAGGCTTCCAGCATTTTTGCAGCGAATAAGTTCCCATACTTTTCCATGTATTCCCGCTTATATTGCTCTCCATTTCGGTTCAGGTCATCCATTTCAGCCTGAAACTTCGCCTTCTGATCGCCTGAGGATGCTTCAATTTTTACGCTCAGCTCCTGCGCTATTTTACCCATGTCGCTGGCAAAGGCGATGTATTCGTAAAAAGCCTTGTTCTCCTCCGACTTAATCACCTTCATATTGCCGGTTAAGTCCTCAACATTGGTTTCCATGACGATCTCCTTTTCATTAACCACCAATTCGAAGTATGACTTCTTGTCTTCCATAATTATGGCATAAACTCCACCGTGCTTTTCTTCATCCCCCTGGAAAACCACCTTACCTCCATTTTGAACCACGGCGGTATCATTATAGTACATTTTATCGCCATAATAATTTGCGAGGTAAACTATAGAGTCATTTAATCCGTCTATCTTAAAACGGAAATCATGTTGCGCTAAAAGAAAATTGACCGAAAGCAGAATAAGAGTGATACTTGCAAGTAAATTCTTCATGAACCGATTTTTAAAGCGAGCAAAAATAATTGCTTTGTTGAGGACGATCAAAAATGATGAAAATGACGTGTGAAAAAACATGTTAACAAGAGATTAACACCATATACCTGCACCTTGTGTGACATATCTAACAATAGTGTTCAATAGTTAAAAATAAATTTGCCTTGAAAACTCAAAAAAACAAAATGAAAAAGCTACTTCTTTATTTTTTCGCCCCTGTTCTCATGATCGGAATTCTAGGGAGCTGTAATGATGATAACAAAGATGCTCAACCTGCCGTCAAAACGGTAATTTTTAATTTCAACAGTCTTTACAATAATGACACTCTACATTTGAATGATTCCGTTGTAGATCCTGCTGGAAACAAGTTTGTTTATACGACAGCTAAATACTACATCTCAAACCTTACTCTAATCGATGAGACAGATAAAGATCATTTGGTTTCAGATATTTTGCTTGTTGATGTATCGGATCCATCTACGCATTCCTTAACTGTAGAAGTTCCAGAAATTGAATATAAAAAGGTGAAACTGGATTTTGGAGTAAGACAAGACCTCAATCAGGCCGATCCTGCTTTATATCCGAATGATCATCCGCTGAGCGTAACTAATGATATGTACTGGTCCTGGATGACCTTCTACATCTTTTCCAAGACAGAAGGCTTTGCTTGGGATGCGGTGGGTGATTCGACGGCAAACTGGTTAATTCACGCCGGTCTCGATTCGTTGTATCGTCCTGATATTGAATTAGTAAGAGCCATACCTTCCAGTGAACCAGTTAGTACCGTTGATGTGAACTTTGATTTATATGAAGCTCTTGGAAAGAACTATCCAATCAACCTCACTGTGGACGGAAGAACACATACCACGGATAATCCAAACCTGGCCTGGGAATTTATGGAAAACGCTAAAGACTCATTCAAATAATTGAGCATAGCGCGTTTTGGAATAATCTTACTGGCCCTATATTTAATAGGGTGTAGCAGTGAATCGTCACATCATCGGGATATTCAGGATGAAGCATATGTATTGTCTCTTCCGACCGGATTTTCCCAGTTTGACATTCCGGAAGACAATCCAATAACAAAAAAGAAGGTAGAGCTCGGAGAAAAGCTCTTCAAAGATGTCCGTCTAAGTAGAAACGAGAATATTTCTTGTCACTCCTGCCATCTGGAAACACATGCATACAGTGATACAATTGCCAGAAGTTTAGGTACTTATGGTACCTCAGGAGTGCGGAATGCTCCGTCTATTGTGAATGTCGCATACAAAAAGAAGCTGTTCATGGAAGGGGGAATATCCGATCTTGAGAGACAGATATTTGCTCCTTTTGATCACGAATTGGAGTTTGATCTGATGCTTGATGTGGTTGAGCAGCGTTTGAAGCAAGACCCAGAATACGTGCGTCTGTTTGCAGAAGTATTTGATACACTGCCTTCCATTTATGGTATCACCCGGGCCATAGCTGCTTTTGAAAGAACGCTGGTAATGGCAGACTCCCCATTCGACAGGTATTTCTATCACAAAGATCAGAATGCCCTATCAGAATCGGCTAAAAGAGGGTGGGCATTGTTTCAATCTTCCAAATTGAATTGTACGGCCTGCCACACCCTACCACTATTCACCAATCATAGTTTTGAAAATGTCGGGCTGTATGAGTACTACAAGGATAATGGGCTAAGAACAGCAACCATGAAGGAGAGTGACGTTGGCAAGTTTCCGGTGCCGACCCTCAGAAATGTTGAGGTCACTTACCC
Organism: Flavobacteriales bacterium; assembly: GCA_003499525.1. GTDB lineage: Bacteria > Bacteroidota > Bacteroidia > Flavobacteriales_G > Salibacteraceae > UBA10426. Next base: position 76,856 of record DNTB01000089.1, on the reverse strand, counting down.
GTACATGCATGACGGTAGTATGAAAACCCTTGATGAAGTCATAGAGTTTTATACCACCGGGGGTAAAAGCCATCCCAATCAAAGCCCACTAATTCAACCTTTCAATTTGACCGACGGAGAAAAGGAAGATCTTAAAGCTTTTCTACTCTCATTAACGGACGATTCATTTGTAAAACCATGAAGCCCTTACCTTTGAGGCCATGGAAAATTTCGTTATCAACGGTCAGGATGGATTGCCCTTAACACTGGATATCACCTGGTCTGACAACACCAAGGCACCTGTCATCTTATTCCTACATGGATTTAAAGGATTCAAAGATTGGGGGCATTGGCACCTGATAGCCAGGGAGTTTGCACAGAAGGGTTTTCATTTTATAAAGATGAACTTCACTCATAATGGAACCGAGCCGGCACATTTATCGGATTTCACTCGACTGGACCTTTTTGGTAGAAATACCTTTAGCAAAGAACTTGAAGATGTGCGAACCGTGCTGGATTGGATGGGAAATGAAGATAAGCTCAAAGCACGGTCAGATCTGGATCGTGTTGTTCTTATCGCACATAGCAGAGGGGGGCCAATAGCCCGAATCACAGCTATTGAAGATCCCAGAGTTAAGGCATTGGTAACCTGGGGCTCTATTGGTCACTTAAACCGTTTTACTGATAAAGAACTTGAAATATGGAAAAAAGAGGGAGTTATGTATGTTGAGAATTCCCGAACTAATCAATCAATGCCCTTGAACTACAGCTTGGCTGAAGACTTTTTATCCAATAAAGAACGGCTTGATATTCAGCACTATGGAGGTAAATTGAAAAAACCTTATCTCATCGTACACGGTAGTGATGATGAAACCATTTCATTGAAGGAAGCTCAATCCATGAAGGATATGGTAAATCATACCGCATTCCATGTGATCCAGAATGGAGATCATGGATTCGGTGCTGTACATCCATGGACGGCAACAGACATACCCGAAATCACTGAGGAACTCATTGAAGTCACTTCAAAGTTCCTTTCGGATCAGTTAAGTTAAAACGACAAATTCGCTTTGGGAGCGGCATTCAGGTTCGATTGAAAGCCTTGTCTCAGTTTTAGGTAGGCTGTCATAGCAATCATTGCCCCGTTATCGGTAGTGTGTTCAAACTGCGGTAAAAATACCTGTGCCTGGTTTGTGTGTTGCAATTCCTCCACAGCATTGCGCAAACCATTATTTGCCGAAACACCTCCGGCAAGAGCTATCCGGTTCACTCCGGTCTCACGAATCGCACGCTTCAACTTAGCCATCAAGGCATCGACGATGGCTTTCTGTACAGAAGCTGCCAGGTCATTCTTATTCGCTTCAATGAATTTAGGATTCTCTTTAACCCCATCTCGGACGGTGTAAAGGAAAGATGTCTTCAGCCCACTAAAACTAAAATCGAGTCCCTGCATCTTGGCTTTTGGAAAATGGAATCTGTCAGGATCTCCTTTTTTTGCAAGACGATCAATAACCGGCCCACCAGGATAAGCGAAGCCCATAGTCTTTGCTACTTTATCGAAAGCCTCACCTGCCGCATCATCTTTAGTCTGACCCAGGATTTTCATTTCAAAAAAGTCCTTGACCAATACTAGTTGAGTATGTCCGCCACTCACCGTAAGTGCAATGAAAGGAAACTGAGGGGCGACTAGATCGCGATCGGGATACCTTATGAAATGAGCAATAATATGAGCTTGCATATGATTTACTTCTATAAGGGAAATGTCTCGTGCTATGGCCAGACCTTTGGCAAACATACTCCCTACCAATAAGGACCCCATCAGTCCTGGACCTCGGGTATATCCAATAGCTGATAGCTCACTGACTAAAACACCGGCTTCTTTGATGGCTTGATGCACAACGGGTAAAATATTCGACTGATGTGCCCTCGAAGCCAATTCTGGCACAACTCCACCATAGCGTTCATGCACTTTTTGGCGTGCAATGACATTCGAATGCTGTACCCCATCAACGATTATAGCCGCCGAAGTATCATCGCAGGAAGACTCGATTCCTAATACAATTTCCCGAGCACTCATTTAGTTAAATTTGTTCGCTATCGCTAATTCTGACGGATATCCAAAAATTCAGAAACAAAGCTACCAATTCAATGCTCAGAATACTGCGCAATATTTTTATGGTACTAATTCTGTTGCTTTTGTTAGTGCAACTCTTCATTTGGACACCATTTGGTCAAAAAATTATAGTCGATGCGGCCACCAGCGCTTTAGAAAAACAACTCGGAACGAGAGTTGAAATAGGATCTGTTCATCTTTCATTCTTTCGATTTATTCATTTAGAAGAAATTCTTGTCGAAGATCAAGAGCAGGATACACTTGGATATATCGGAAGCCTAGAAATTGCCATTCGCAAGATTCAATTGGGCCGAAAAACGACGACCATCAATTTAGGAGAAGTTCTCGTGGAAGACCCCCGATTTTATCTCAAAATACCAAAGGGCGATACAAATACCAATTTACAGTTCATTCTGGACGCACTGAGCTCCGAATCTTCCGACACTTCTACAAAAGACTTTATCTTAAGAATTGAAGATTTTCAGCTTTCAAACGGAAGGTTTTATTATGATCAATACAATGAAGCACCTGATACTCTGGGAATTGACTGGTCGCATATTGGTTTTGATTCAATATATCTGCACTTTGCGAATACGAGCATCATAAATGATTCTATCGCTTCTACTTTCCTAAGCACAAAGATGAAGGAGCAAAGTGGTTTCAATCTAACACAATTATCCGGTGATGTCATTTTTAGCAACGAACTAACCTCACTCCAAAATTTTTCGATAAATACGGATTCCACCTCGCTTTCCGGAAGTTTGTCCTTTGTCTACGATTCTGTAAGTGAATATGGCGACTTCATAGATGAGGTGTACATGAATACCCATTTCGATACTTCCAGACTCTTCTTCGCAGATGTCGGATATTTTGCTCCTGAGCTATTGCAAATGAATCAGACGTATTACTTGTACGGTGATGTTCGCGGTCCGGTGAGTAATTTAAATGCTAACAATTTATATCTGGCATACGGAAATCAAACCTTTGTAAATGGCAACTTTTCTGTTCAGGGCTTACCAGTTATTGAGTCTACCTTCATTCTGGCAAGGGTCAAAGAAGTCCAAACCAACTATGCCGACTTGTGCAGTTTAAAAATCCCCGGAGAGCATCAGGCGCGTACCTTACCGATTCCGGAGAATATTCGAAATTTAGGTCTGGTTTCATTTAGTGGGGAGTTTACAGGGTTTTACAATGATTTCGTTGCATTCGGGGTTTTCAATACGGCTGCTGGAACTGTTTCAACTGATATAAGGCTGAGCAATCAAGAAACGGTTCTTAGCTATTCAGGTGCTTTACAAACTGATCATCTTGATCTCGGTAAACTACTGGATAATGAGGAATTATTTGGTCCTACAAGTGCTAACCTAAAAGTAACAGGAAGTGGTTTTGACTCAGAAACGATTAGTCTGGAAGCTCAAGGTTCATTGGATCAATTCGTTTTGAACAAATATGATTATCACAAAGCCTCATTTGATGTAACGGTTGAAGGGAAGACCATCAATGGTAACATACAAGTACTAGACTCAAACCTCCTTCTTGAAGCTCAGGGCAACATTATCTTAAGCAAAGTTCCTGAATACAACTTCCAGGCCCAAATAAATGGAGCTAAACTCCATCAACTCAATCTATTTGAAAGAGATTCATCAGCCACGTTATCAATGGAAATACTGGTAAACCTGAAAGGAAGCAATCTGGATAATTTGTTAGGCCGGGCGGAAATCAGATCTTTTGATTTCACCGAGCTTGAAGATCGAGTACAGCTTGAAAAGGTAGATGCAGTAGCACTTACATCCGGACGCGACAAAACAATTTTCCTGGAATCTGAAAATCTCACCGCACAACTGACCGGGTCCTTTGAGAGCAGTGAGATAGAAACCGCCGTAGGGTTTATCCTTAGACAATGGGCACCGGCCATATTCGAAAAATATGATCATCCTCCCGCTCAGGCTCAGAGCCTCCAACTATCAATAAATACAACAGACTACAGTGGTTTTTCCGGAATATTTATACCTGCAATAGAGTTTAAGGATACGCTCAATCTTTATGTTAAACTAAACTCAGCAGATACTACTCTAATTGCAACACTCAATTCTCCTCTCATAGATATTTCCGGAAATGTAGTTCAGGATATTACAGGAGATTTAGATATAAATGCGGACAGCTTCACCCTCAACATTGATGCACGAGGGCTCCAAATGCTTGGATTCGAAAACCTCGAAAACTTCACATTTCAATCTGAAGCGGACACCAACCTTATAGCTACACAAACCCTTTGGAATAACAGCGCACCGAATGGCCTTAATGAAGGAACTCTAAATGTGGATCTCAAGATAAAAAGCGCCGATGATTTTGCATTTAGCATAAATAAATCCAGTATCAGCATTAATGATACGGCCTGGAGCTTTAAGGATTCTTCTTTTGTAGCTCTACAAGGAGATGAAATTAAATTTGGCAATTTTGAAATTTCCTCTCTTTCTGAGCGAATTTTCCTTGACGGTTATATATCGCAGGACTCCAGTAAATACCTCACTCTAGAGCTGGACAGTTTTGGCCTGGCACATGTGAACTCATTTATAAGTGATAGCATGCTGCTCGAATTACATGGTGTTGTGGATGGTAATGCCAAAATCCAGGATGTATACCATCAAATCCAGTTTACTTCAGATTTAACTTTCAATCATTTGCGAATAAACGATACAGAGCTCGGTGACGGTAGGATAGAGAACAAATGGTACGCTTCTGAAAAAAAATTAGGTTTTGATATGTATTTCAAAAAAAATGAGCTTAGAAATCTCTCTTTGAAAGGGGAATATTACCCTCAAAAAACTGAAAACCAGTTTAATGCAAGCCTAATATTTGATGAATTTCCGGTAGGTTGGATCGAACCTGTTGTAAAGGATTACATCAATGAAATAAAAGGTGGGCTTACCGGAAGCTTAAAAATTGGCGGCACTTTAAAAAAACCTGAGCTTAGGGGTAAAATGAAACTCAACTCATTCTCTACCAACGTTTTGTATCTGGGTCAGAAGTTTTCAATCAATGATGAATTCATTACCGTGGAACCTGATATGATCTCCTGTGATCTTATTACACTTCAAGACACAAAGGGGAATAAGGCTGATGTAAATTTTACGCTCTATCATGACAATTTCGATAACATGAACTTCGACATTTTCATGATTGTGAGAGATGACATTCAAGTCATCAAAACGACATCCCGGGACAATGAGCTGTTTTACGGAAATATATCGGTTGCCAAAAATTCGACCGTTGGGATTGATATGGATTACTTCGGGGATATCAATCTTAACCTTAATGCAAAACCCGCTGCGGGAACAGAGGTATTCGTCCCTATCTATTTTGAAGAAAATGCTGAGGCCAAAGACTACATATACTTTACCTCTGCTCTAGCTACAGAAGAAGAAAAAAAGGAGCGATTTACCCTTGCGAGAAAATCTGACCTGAAACTAAACATGGATCTTGAGTTGGATGAAAATGCGACCATTCAGCTCCTTATGGATCAGTACAGTGATGACAGAATAGAGGCCAGAGGTAAAGGAAACATCTCCATGACAAGCTCTGAAGAAAGAGGTTTTGAAATTTTGGGCACTTATGAAATTACAGATGGAACGTACAGTTTTTCATTCTCGAATATCATCAACAAAATTTTTACCATCAAACCCAACAGTTTTATCTCATGGAATGGAGATCCGATGAACGGTCAGGCCAGCATAACAGCATCCTATAAACTGAGGACAGACCTGTACGATCTCGGGGTAACCGCAGCATACGATACCAGTGAATTACGTCGAAGGATTCCGGTAGAAGTACTTCTTTTTATAGATGGAAACTATATGGAACCTGCTCTTAATTTTGGCTTTGTTTTACCTCCAAAATACGCTGAAATTGAATCACTTTTGGAAGGACTTGAAACGGGTGAGAAAAACAAACAGGTATTTTCCTTACTTATTCTTAACAAATTCCTTCCTATAACCGGAGAGGGTTCTACATCCGGAAGCGGGTTTGTGGGAGCTAATGCCTCCGAAGTACTTTCCAATCAATTAAGCAAATGGCTATCACAGATTAGCAACGATGTAGACATAGGAGTAAGGTATAATCCTGGGGATGATATTTCTGCAGATGAAGTTGAGGTGGCTCTATCCACTCAGCTATTCAATGACCGCGTACTTCTGGAAACTAATGTTGGGTTGCAATCGGGTAATGATCCATCTCAAAGCAGCACTAACAATAACAACGGCATTGTAGGTGAGTTTACATTGTACTATAAAATCAATGAAGACGGAAATGTAGTTGGCAAGGTATTCAATAGGTCTAATGACCTTAACCCCATTTATCAAAACCAGGCCCCTTACACTCAGGGGGTCGGTTTATCCTATACGGAGTCTTTCAATACATTCTCAGATCTGTGGTGTCGGATCGGAAATCAATTCAAGAAAGGTGATGGAAAACGAGACTGCTACGATCTTTATATTGAGCGGGAAAAGCTGAAGCAGGAAAAGCTAAATCAAAAAATGCAACAGCGCCTGAAAACAAAATAGTTCTTAATGCGGCAGTTTGTTTCGCAATAGGCCGTAAACATAGGTTCCTAAAATAGCGCTTAAGATAACCACGAGAATTACAATCACTCCGTTACCAACCATAATATAAAGAGGGCCTGGACAAGCACCGACCAATGCCCAACCCATGCCAAAAATAATGCCCCCATAAAGATATCTGGGTACACTCATGACCTTCGGACTGAATACTATCGGGTTACCGTATAGATCATTAAACGAGGATCGTTTGATTAAAAAAGTAGCGATAGCCGATAATACTACTGCCGATCCTATAATTCCATACATGTGGAAACTCTCAAACCGGAACATCTCATAGATGCGATACCATGAAATTATTTCTGCTTTGGTAAATACTATCCCGAATACCACACCCAACAAACCATATTTTAAGTACTTCATCATCTGATATTTACAAGGTGTAGACAAATGGAATCACGTAAAAGGTAACAAGTAAGCCTCCTATAAAGAATCCAATGACAGCAATCAGTGAAGGCAACTGCAAATTAGCTAGTCCACTAATTGCATGTCCCGATGTGCAACCCCCGGCATAACGGGAACCAAACCCGATGAGGAATCCTCCAATAATCATAACCAAAAAACCCTTTAAGGTAAAAAGTGAATCCCAATTGAATACCTCAATAGGAAACATTCCCTGCTCAAAACTGTATAAGCCCAATGAACTGGCCGCTTCTTTAGTGGATTGGGAAATGTCAATAGCATAGGTATCTAAATACATAAACTCATGAGCAATAAATCCCCCAATGACCGAGCCCAAAACAAAGATGAAATTCCAGATTTGCGACTTCCAGTCAAAATTGAAAAAGGGAACTCGTTTTCCGGCCCCTGCCACAGTGCACGCGGCTCTCATAGTCGCTGAAATTCCAAAACTCTTACCGAAATAAGACAGTACTAAATATACAATTGCAATTGCTGGTCCTGCTACCCACCAGGGCCAAGGACTGAATATAATTTCTTTCATCTCTATTTCTGTTTATAGTTAAAGGTAAACACTGGAGTGCTAAGGTGATTAATTACATCTCTGGATGGACAGCCCTGCATTATACTGGTGAGTTTGCTGCGCTGCTTGCTTCCTATTGCCAAAATATCTATCTCATTGCTATCACAGAACTCCGACAAAGCAGCATCAATACTCAATCCTTCAATGGAATGTTTCTCCACATTTTTGAGACCGCGTACAGAAATAAACTGATCCATGTTTTCCTGCACTTCATCCTCGCTCATGTACTTTTTATGGCTGTTTACCCTGACCAGGTGAAGTGTTGCTCCGAAAACCTTTTGAAGCCTTAATACATCTTCTATGGGTACATTGGCTTTTCTGAAATTATTGGCAAGTGCGATGCTCTCTATCTTATGAATCTGAGATTTAACCGTTAGCACAGGAACTGTAGTGTGGAGTGCAATTTTTTCAGCTAAAGTTCCCTGCATCAACTCTTTGATTCCTGATGAGAGTTGACCTGCTACCACCACAAGATCATAATCCCCTTCATCAAGAGCACTTAGAATAGACTCGACTTGTAATCCAGTTTTTACAATGGCTTGGCATCGCTCGCAATTCTTCTCAGCCCACTTGACAATCTCATCTTTTGCTTCCTGAGCCAGACGATCATAGTGCCGCACATCAAAATCGCTATCCGCTGCTATGGATCCCTGTCGATCCAAAACCGCGTCTACCGGTGCATCAATAATTCTTAAAACGTCTATTTGTGCATTCAGGTGTTTGGCTATTAGTGCTGCAGTATTGAGTGCAAATGAATCGCTATCAATGCGACTGATTGGTACCAGAATTTTCATGCTCGAAATATAAGTATATAACATTCAATTTTCACTATATGTTATAACCGCAAAAAAAAGGCCGCTGCAAAGCAGTGGCCCTTCTTTCCGTAAACCGGAAATTCTATGTTTCCATCGTTGTAGTCGGGCAAACGTACTCCGTTGTAGGAAGGTCCGTTTTGATAATTTCATCAAATCCACCGTCAATGTTGATTAAATTGTCCCCATTGTATCCATTATTCTTTAGGATTGTAATGGCCATCATTGATCGATATCCCGCTGCACAGTGGAAGTAGTATTTCTTGTCTTTATCCAGTTGATTCAAATTTTCCATAATGTATCCTAAAGGATAGTGATCAGCTCCTACCACATACTGCGAATTGTATTCTCCTGCAGTTCTCACATCCACAATTTTGATTCCTTCATCCTGATGATATAACTCGTTCAGGTCCTTTGGATGAATCACATGTATGGTATCAACAGGCTTTCCTGCTTTCTTCCAACTGTCAAAGCTACCCGCTAAATACCCTATTGAGTTGTCATACCCAACTCGAGCCAGGCGCATTACAGCCTCTTGTTCTCTCCCAGGTTCGGTAACCACAATAATCGGTTGATTGATATCGTAAATCAGCGCTCCAACCCACATAGCAAAATTGCCATCAAGACCAATGCTCATCGATCCCGGAATATATCCATATTCGAACTGTACATGAGGACGTGTATCAATTACCAAAACTCCCTCTTTCATTTTTTGCTCAACTTCATCCGGAGTTAGCCCAGTGCTTCCTTTGGCCAACACGTCGTCATAGCTCTCATAACCCATTTTGTTCATCATGGCATTCTTTGGGAAATATTGAGGAGGAGGCAAAATTCCATCCGTAACCTCCGCAATGAATTGCTCCTTTGTCAATCCTTCGCGAATCGCATAATTGTTCTGTTTCTGATTTCCGAGAGTATCGACAGTGTCCGTGCTAAGGTTTTTACCGCAGCTGGAACCCGCACCGTGTCCAGGATATACAATAACACTATCAGGTAGAGGAAGGATCTTACTCTGCAGCGAATCATACAGATGCCCAGCTAAATCTTCTTGAGTCAGGTCAGATTTGATGGCCAAATCAGGGCGTCCAACATCACCTAAAAACAGGGTATCCCCGGTGAAGATGGCGTGCTCTTTCCCCTGCTCATCTATCAACAGAAAAGTAGATGACTCCATAGTGTGCCCGGGAGTGTGAAGCAACTTGATTTTGACATCTCCTATTTCGAAGATCTCTTCATCCTTGCCCACGTAAACTTCGTAGTCAGGATTTGCATTGGGGCCGTACACTATAGTGGCTCCCGTTTTTCTTGACAGATCAATATGGCCGGAAACAAAATCAGCATGAAAATGTGTCTCAAAGATGTACTTGATTTTGGCATTTCTTTCAGTTGCCATATTGATGTATGGTTCAGTCTCGCGCAGAGGGTCAATTACTGCTGCTACGCCTTTGGACTCAATATAATACGCAGCCTCAGCCAGACAACCTGTGTATAGTTGTTCTATATACATATTCTTAATTTTTTGATTGTTACTAAATGAAGATTTCAAATATATGAAAATAACTATTTGTTCTTTACGGCCTGATTTCTTCTGGGTTTCATAAACCAAATTATGTTAATCAAGGTCATTTTACATGACTGTTTATCAATGAGTTAAACCTCTTTCAACATTATAGAACCGTCATTTGAATAACTTATTTTTAACAACTGTCTTTCTTTCAAAAGTCCCTTTCAGCTGTGCCAAACTATTCTATTTTAGCCCCTCATTTTGACTTACATGATTAAAAAAATCCTTTACTTCTTCATTTCGGGAACAGTTTTATTGAGTTCATGTTCCTCTACCATTCCTGTCCAAAAAGACACTCAACTTGGACAGATAACGGTAAATAAAATTCGAAAAGACCCTAAGAATTATCCCATACTTAGTTCTGCAGAATACCCGCAGGCCTATGCGGAAATGGAGCGGATTGTTCAGGTAATCATTAGCAGCCCTGAGATTGAATACAGAGACATATTTGCCTATGACTCAATAACCATTCTCCACGACGACAAAAACATCAATGCGTTTTGTACACCGGGAGGATATGTTTTCGTGTATACGGGTCTAATTAAGAATGCCCAAAATGAGGATCAATTAGCGGCGGTATTAGCACACGAAATTGCTCATGCAGAAAGGCGGCATTCGGTTAAAAAAGTAACCAACGGTGTAGGACGTCAGGCCGTCATTATTGCCGCAGCAGTGGCTACGGGTGCTACCTTCGGGGCGTTTATCGCTGTTGAAGTAGCCAACAAAATTCTTGGCCTGGGACTTAGCCGAAATAAGGAAAGTGAGGCAGATAAGTACTCGGTTATGTACCTTCAATCCACAGGTGAATATAAATGTACTGCTCTTGCAGATTTCTTTAAGGAACTGGTGGTAGAGGGGAACGACGTACATATACCCACGATCATCAGCAGCCATCCTAATACGAGGGAGCGCATTCTCAAAATAACCAGGATGGGCTCAAAGCTCGGTTGCGAAAATGACGTTCTTAGACCCCATCCGGGCTTCGAAATATTGCAAACATCAATACCTGAATGATGAGTTCTATTCCCATATTAGACTATTCCAAATATACATCCGGTGACCCTGATGCAATTCAGGAATTCTCTCAAGAATTAGGATCCGCTTTTCAGAACATCGGATTTGCATCAATTAAAAACCATGACATAGATAACAAGCTCCTTGAGAGATTCTATGCTACTGCACGAAGTTTTTTCGATCTTCCTCTGCATAAAAAGCTCGAATACCATTTTCCTGAGCTTCATGGGCAACGCGGGTATACCTCATTTGGGGTTGAACACGCTAAAGACAATCCATTTCCAGACCTGAAAGAGTTTTGGCATTTTGGACAAAAAGATGACGTAGCAATTACCGAAGGTTTTCCAATCAATGTTGCGGTGCAAGAATTGCGGGAGTTTAACGAGATGGGCATGAAACTGTATACTGAATTTTTGAAAACAGGAATCAATATTCTTCGCTCAGTTGCCACTTTTCTGAGTTTAGACAAAGACTATTTTACACCATTTGTTAAGCCGGGCAACAGTATACTCCGTCCAATTCATTATCCACCCGTTCAGAATGCCGAAGAAGGAGCAATACGAGCAGGTGCTCATGAAGACATCAATCTAATCACACTACTCGCTAGTGCGGACGGAAAAGGTCTTGAAGTTCTAAATAAGGCCGGTGAATGGGTGGCGGTAAATAATAATAGCGAAAGCCTGGTCATAAATGTTGGAGACATGCTTGACCGACTTTCCAACGGTGTATTACGATCTACTACCCATCGTGTGAGTTTACCTACTGCTGTATATGCGAAACACTCGAGGTATTCTATCCCATTCTTTGTGCACCCCGTGTCTAACATGTCACTGAACTGCCTTGAGCACTGCATAATGTCTGAAGGAAAGAAAAAATATGAAGATATTTCGGCGGGTGAATTTCTTGAACAAAGGCTTCGTGAAATTGGTTTAATGTGAGTTAATATTGCAGCAAATTTAAAATCATGAAAATCAAATATATCCTTCCAGCTACAGCACTTTTTTTTCTAAGTTCTTGTGGATCCAATAATTCTGCCCAAAAAGATGAGCCGGGCACTCAAGAGCAAGAAATTTTGGATGAGAATTGCACGTACAGTTTCAATCCTGAAGCTACTGAAATAAGATGGACCGCTTACAAAACAACGGACAAAATAGCAGTTACAGGAGTGTTTGATGAATTCATAATTGATGGCGTCAAGGCATCAGCAAACAATCCTGCAGGTCTTTTCAAGTCGGCTAAATTTGATATCAAAACCTATACGGTCAACTCAGGCAACGCAGAAAGGGACCCGAAGTTGGTAGAGTTCTTTTTCAAGCAAATGGATACACCAGAATCTATTTCCGGAAAAGTTCTAAACATGTCCGATCCGGTAAATGGAAAGGGAACTGCCGAATTAGAAGTAACGATGAACAACATTGCTCAAAAGGTTATGACGGAATACACCCTGTCGAATGATACCATCCATCTGTTTACTGAAATTGACATGGCTACATGGAACGCGATTCACGCAGCAAACAAGCTTAATGAAGTTTGTAAAGTACTTCACACAGGAGCAGATGGAGTCAGCAAACTATGGCCAACCGTGCGCATGGAAATTAAATCCGCCTTAAAGAAGGACTGCTAATTTTTCGATTCACTCCGCTTTTATCCTAGTACCTTTGCATCTGTTTTTCATATCATGAAAAAAGTTGTAGTAGGCATGTCTGGTGGGGTTGATTCAAGCGTGGCAGCCCTACTGTTAAAACAGAAGGGGTATGAAGTCATTGGTATCTTCATGCGCAACTGGCATGATTCTGAATTTACTTTAAGTGATGAATGCCCCTGGCTTGAGGACAGCAACGATGCTCTTGAGGTTGCAGAGTCTTTAGGAATACCTTTTCAGGTTATGGATTTGAGCGTTCCTTACAAGCAGAGAATCGTGGATTATATGTTCGAGGAGTACAAAAATGGAAATACTCCCAATCCTGATATACTGTGCAACAGGGAAATAAAGTTCGACCTGTTTCTTGATGCCGCTATGGATTTGGGAGCTGACTTTGTTGCCACTGGTCATTACTGTCAGGTTGATTCCATCCAAACAAATGGTAAGCAGACATTTCGTTTAATCTCTGGTGCAGATTCCCAAAAAGACCAAAGCTATTTTCTGTGTCAGTTAAGTCAGGAGCAATTGTCCAGAGTTCTCTTTCCAATCGGTGGTATGGAGAAAAGTGAAGTACGTCAAATAGCAAGGGAAAACGGCATAAGCACAGCCGAAAAAAAAGATTCTCAGGGACTTTGTTTTATCGGTAAAGTACGTCTGCCCGATTTCTTACAACAGGAGTTACAGGCAAAAGCAGGAGATATCATAGAAATTGCGGAAGATCATCCAGTTTATGGTGCATATAAATCCATAAAGGATGCTGACTATAAAGCCCTTGCAATGCCTTTCATCTACAATTCAAAAATGGGCAAAACAGTTGGCCGTCATCGGGGTGCTCACTTTTTTACTATTGGACAAAGAAAGGGATTGTCCGTTGGTGGAACACCGGAACCATTATTTGTCATTGCGACCGATACGAAAAACAATATTGTATATACCGGACAGGGAGAAAATCATCCGGGCTTGTACCGAAAGGCACTTTTCATTGCCAAAGAGGACATTCATTGGGTAAGGCCGGATTTGGCTCTATTGCCAGGAAAAAAAGCGAGATACGAAACCCGGATACGATACCGACAGAATCTTGAAGAATCTATACTTTTTATGGAAAAAGAGGGGTTGTATATTCAATTTATTCATCCTCAACGTGCTATTGCTCGCGGACAATTTGCAGCCTGGTATACTGGGAATGAACTGATAGGTTCTGGAGTTATTCAATAATTGGTTCCAGAATCAAATCTTCCAGGTTAGGATTCTCGGCTGCTTCAAGATCTCTGGCACTACCTTCATTATCGTCCAGGTTTTTTCTAAATTCTGACCGGAGTACGTAGTAATTTCGAATGAAATAGAACTTCTCGATACATTCTGTGGCGTATTTCTCTGCCTCTTCGTATTTACCCTGCTCCCCCAGCGCAGTCAGGTATCCCAGACGATACAGCGGAGCTCGGTCATTTTCTGTGAGAAGTGATAAGAAATATCTTTCAGCTTCTTCAGGTTTTCCACTTCTTATAAGACTCCAGCCCAAATTATACCTTAGTTCCGTTCTCGGTTCGATGTCAATTCCCTGTTTAAAGGAGTTTACAGCTTCTTTATATAACGACATCTGACATTGGGTGCAACCGAGTGCATTTAAAACTCCGGGATCTTTTTCAAATCTCTGCAGATAAACCTGAAAAGAAACCAAAGCCGAGTCATAAAAAGTCAAATCGTAATAAGACATACCCAGACTATAGAATATCTCCGGATTTCTTGCATTCATGGATAACGCTTTATTAAAGGCCTTTGCAGCTTTACTATGATCATTATTTTTTCGATATGCCTTCCCAAGGTAATTCCATGCTTCGTAGTTGCGGCTGAAAGCGCTGACGTAATATGTCAGGTACTGAATGGCCAAGTCATTTTTCTGAGCCTTGTATTCCATAATTCCAGCGAGAGCAATAAGTTCCAATCGACTGGAGTCCTGATTAAAACCCTGCAATAGTACTTCAGCAGACTTCTGGTATTTCATCATATCATCGAGAAACCTACCGTAAGACTGGTAAACCTCAGACCGAGATTCAGAATTTGGATAGAACTTTTTGATGGCTTTGCCATAGGCCATTTCTGCCTTAATGTCCATGCCTTTCATTTGATAAAATCTGGCCATACGGTAATAAGCAAGATAATTGCCACTATCTATTTCAATAGAGCCAAAGTAAATCTGCTCCGCCTGATTCACAGATGCGCTATCGTCCAAATACCTGAAATCATTGGTTAACTTCTTATATTGCTCATCGGCCCTATTAAGCCTGGCTGTGAGGGTATCTAAATAAAAACGATTCTTAATAGCCTCCGGCATAGTCACCAAGCTCTGAAAATATCTTGCGGAATCAAGCAGTCTCAGACCCATGTAGGATTCCATATTGAGTACGGCAGCTTCCTGGCCGTGGACGGCGTCATCAAGGAAAGGGTTGGTTAATTCAATGGCCCCTCTGTAATCTCCACTTTGCTGGAGTTTGTTAATCTTCTTATGAGTTTTACCATTAAGCTTTTCCTGACCCATTACCCATATGGGCAAGAGCATAAGCACACTTAACCAAAGTTTCACAGTGCAACCATTTTTGCGCAAATGTACAATTCGGAAGGATGTGAAAAAGTTCCTAATAGAAAGTTATACACTATGTACCTAACTTCGCGCACCGTAAAGAAGAACCTATGTCGAGTAAACCCAGGTTAAACACAATTGAAGAGGCCATTGAAGACATTAAAAATGGCAAAGTAGTTATCGTCGTAGATGATGAAAACCGCGAAAATGAGGGTGATTTTATTGCTGCAGCGGAGCGGGTTACTCCTGAAATGATAAACTTTATGGCCAGTATGGGCCGAGGTCTCATTTGTGTTCCATTAACGGAGGATCGGTGTCATGAATTAAACCTTCCACGTATGGTAGGAAATACCACTGACCCGCAGGAAACGGCCTTTACCGTTAGTGTTGACCTCTCAGGAAATGGCAATACAACAGGAATTTCTGCTGAAGACCGTTACCGCACTATTAAAGCATTAGTGAATCGTACTACAAAACCCACCGACTTAAACAGACCCGGTCATGTGTTTCCATTAATTGCAAAAAAAGGTGGTGTACTGCGTCGTACAGGGCATACAGAAGCGGCTATAGACCTGGCGAGGCTGGCAGGGTTAGACCCTTCAGGTGTTATTGTTGAAATCATGAATGATGATGGTTCAATGGCACGCCTTCCACAACTCATTGAGCTAGCCAAAAAACTGAATGTCCGAATCATCAGCATCGAAGACCTCATTGCATATCGGTTGAGCACGGAATCATTAATTGAAAGGGTATTTGAACATGAACAAGAAATTGACGGAAAGAAACTGTCTTTAATCGGCTATCGACAGATCACCACAGGTGAAAACCATATTGCGTTGACTTATGGAGAAATCAATCCCAATAAACCTGTTCTGGTTCGAGTGCACTCCTCATACATAAAAGGAAGTATTTTCGATAGTTGCCACTGTTCTACCGGCCCGCAATTATTCGCTGCTTTGGAAGAACTCAAAAAAGAAGGGCAAGGAGTTATCGTTTATCTTCAGCAGGAACACTCTCAAACAACCAGATATAAACAGTCCAGAGAAGGAATTGATGCGGTTGATGCCAAACTGAATTCGGCTATGAAGATTGATCCGAGAGACTATGGAATTGGAGCTCAAATCCTTCGCGATTTGAACATCAGAAAAATGAAGGTAATGTCCAGCAGCGCCACTAAACGCAAGGGATTAATAGGATATGGTTTAGAAGTTACCGACTACGTATCACTTAGTTAATCAGCCATGTATAAGAGCATAATCCGTCCTTTACTTTTTAGGATGAATCCGGAACTAGCACACAATTTCACGGTAAGCTTATTGAATATCGCATCCATCATACCGGGGGTTAAATCATTACTCGATGTCCTTTATAACTACAAGAATAAAAGCCTTGAGAGGGAAGTTTTTGGTATAAAATTCCCCAACCCGGTTGGATTAGCTGCTGGTTTTGATAAAAATGGTGAGGTCTATAAGGTATTGAAGCATTTGGGGTTCGGTTTTGTAGAGGTTGGAACAGTCACACCTAAAGCACAATCTGGCAACCCAAAACCAAGAATGTTCAGAATACCCTCCGAAAACGGTCTTATCAACAGAATGGGATTTAACAATGATGGTGTTGATGCTCTAGTAAAGAATCTTAAAAACAGACCTAAAAACCTGATAGTTGCCGGGAATATTGGAAAAAACAAGGTTACACCAAATGATCATGCTATTGAGGACTATCTTTATTGTTTCAGGGCCCTGCACGATTATGTGGATTTTTTTGTCGTGAACGTCAGCTCCCCTAACACCCCTGGGTTAAGAGAACTTCAGGACAAAGGACCATTAATGGAAATACTAAACGCATTAAAAAAAGAAAATGAAATCCACAAAGACCCCAAGCCCATATTGCTAAAGATTGCACCTGATCTGACGAACGATCAATTAGATGATATTATCGATATCGTTACTCAGACTAAAATTGCAGGAGTAATCGCAACCAACACCACGATATCAAGAAAAAAACTGCTGGATTCCATCAGCCATAGAAACGAAACTGGCGGCCTTTCAGGAGATCCATTAAGAGATCGATCGACCGAAGTGGTTAAATACCTGTCATTAAACTCAAAAAAGTCCTTTCCGATCATAGCTGTTGGTGGTATTAGAACAGCTCAGGACGCCATAGAGAAGCTCAATGCCGGAGCTTCGCTGGTACAGGTTTATACCGGGTTTATCTATGAAGGACCCGCTGCGGTGAGTCGGATCAACAAAGGGCTGGTAAACGAAGGGATATAGTTTATTTTCGTCCAATGGTAATTGTAGAATGTCCTAGAGATGCCATGCAGGGTATCTTTGAATTCATTCCAACGGAAACAAAAATTGCATACATAAACCAACTTCTCAAAGTGGGTTTTGAAGTTATTGACTTTGGAAGTTTTGTTTCACCAAAATCCATTCCTCAGCTTCGCGATACCAAGAATGTGGTTTCAAAGTTAGACTTTGACCATTCCACAACGGAACTTTTGGCCATTGTTGGGAACCTTAGAGGTGCTCAGGATGCATGTGCCTACGATGAGATATCTCAGATAGGATTTCCTTTTTCAATATCAGAAACATTTCAGAATCGGAATTTAAATTCAAGTATTTCAGACTCTTTCAATAGGCTATCATCCATATCAGAACATTGTACAAAGACCAATAAAAAGCTTGTAGTTTACATGTCCATGGCCTTTGGAAACCCTTATGGCGATCCCTGGAGCATAGACAATGTAGAGCACTGGTTATCAGTAATCTATGAAAGAATTGAGGTGGATGTTATTTCACTTTCCGATACCATTGGAATAGCTGATGGAGCTTTAATCGAAGATTTGTTTTCACGGATAATTCCTTCCTGTCCCGTTCAAATTGGAGCACATCTGCACACCACTCCACAAAATTGGATGGAAAAAATACAGGCTGCATACCAATCTGGTTGTCGGCGTTTCGATGGTGCTATCAAAGGGTATGGTGGCTGCCCCATGGCCACAGATAAACTCACTGGAAATATGCCCACCGAATATTTGATAGACTTTGCTGTGATGAATGAGGAAAAGATTTCTTTAAATCTCCATGAGTTTGGCAAATCAATGAAAATGGCCGCTTCTGTATTCCCTTAGTCGCGCAACAACGTAAGAGTTCCTTTGAAATCAATTCCGTTTACCGAAACAATATAAAAGTAGGTTCCTGACGGGTAAGGTTCGCCTGCAGCGGATCTACCATCCCAAACACTAACGCCATTTGTGGTTTCAAAAGCTTTCGTCCCGAAACGGTTAAATATCTGCACATTCGTGCATTGTTCAATTTCGCCATCTGCCTGTACCTCAAAAAAGTCATTGATCCCGTCCCCATTAGGAGTGAAAACATTATTTATCTCGAGGTTGAGAACTTCTTCAAACATTCCAAGATCTACATCGACAACAGTATCATCCTCACATCCCGCCGGACTGAAGGAAACCAACCGTATTGTAGTAGATGTGGTATAATCGAGAATGATGGTGGGGCTTTCTTCAGTACTAAACAAAGTATTATTCACAAACCATTGGTAGTTCAGGCTCCCCGAACTCGTATTAGTAGTTACCAGTTCAACATTTGTACAATTTGCTGCAGCTTCGGTGGTGAAACTGGCTGTTCCCGGGGCCTCAACCACGATGAGAACACTATCGATATCAGCACATCCTGCCAGATCGGTTGCTTCAACCCAGTAAGTAATAGTTGTATCTACTGTGACTGTTGGTGTCGGGGATGTGGAATCGCTAAGTCCTACTGTTGGTATCCAGGAGTATGTTACTGAATCTCTGTTGTTAACAGAAGTTGCACTCAATACGACACGCTCCCCCTGACAGGCGAGAATATCTTCTGCAGAAATATCAACCTGAAAGATGAAAACAAAGGCCGAATCAACTGAGGAACATCCAATATCATCTGTAACCTGAACCTGATACTCCATGTCACCATCGAGCGAAACCAGCGGGTTTGCCACTGTAGTATTACTCAATCCATCTGACGGAGTCCATAGGTAAGTCGACCCGAAAGGGCCGGTTGGATTTCCGCCAATGAAGAAAGGTACATTCCTGCATCTAAAAAGGGTGTCGCCGGCATCGGCAACAGGTAGATTTCTTACATCTACTGCCACAGAATCGGTACTACCGCATCCATTGGTATCTACTGAACTCACGAAGTAGGTATTAGAAGCAATGGGATAAACAAAAGGATTAAATATTGTGTCGTTACTTAAGGTAGTATCCGTTGTCCATTGAACATCTCCATCACTGAACGCAAAAATCTGAATGGTATCTCCAATGCAAATTATCGTATCGTTACTGGTTGATAATGACGGAGTATCATTTACCAGTACGATGATGCTGTCGCGACCTGTACAAGTGTCATTAAAAACTTCGACGATGTATTCAGTAACCGCGGTTGGAAACGCGATTGGATTGGCGATATTAGAATTGTTGAGGCTTGCGACCGGAGTCCATGAATAAGTATTGTTTCCCGCAGGTACGGTCGGATTGCCTCCGATTTGCACAGAATCTCCGAGACATATGACGCGGTCTGGACCAGCACTTACAGGAACCTCCGAACGAACTATGACTAACGTTGAATCTCTACCGATGCAAGAATTTGAATCGATAAAATCAATAAAATACTGCTGGTCCACAGGTGGATAGACTATGGGGTTGGTGATGGAGGTATCGTCAATGAACAAATTCGGTTTCCATCCTATGCTATCTGCGATTATATTAAGTTGGAGAGAATCGCCAGGACAAACAAAATACTGCGGTTCCAATCCTGTTGGTACAGGTTCACTAACCAGCACCTCTACTTCATCGATAACCTGACAACTAAGACCCGGAGCACTAACTGTCAAAGTGTAGGTAGTACTTACTCCAGGTGATGCTAAAGGATTGGCCACGGTGGAGTCACTTAGGCCAAATCCAGGGCTCCATGAAACACTAAAGCCCGGATCATTAGCAGAGGGTGAACCTCCTATTTGTATGGAATCTTCGGCACATGATATTACATCCGGTCCAGCATCTGCCTGAACCGTTACGATGGCGATATCCTTGGAAATTGGTCCATCAGCACATCCAAAAATATTCGTGCCTTCAACCGTCACCGTTCCAACCGATACTGCTGTATCCCATTCAAGTTGAATATTGTCGCTCCCATTTCCGGATAAAATGGTACCCCCAGTAACATTCCAATTGAATACCTCGCCACTATCCGAAGCGACCGAATAGTTGAAAGGGTTATTTCCCGAACAGATCGTATCCAACCCAAATATTGTATCAATCTCGAACGGATCTACAAAAATTTCAATAGTCTGGTATAATGGTAAGGGAGGGCAGTTACTATCCGTTACGATCACCTGAACGATATATGGAGCATCTCTTCCCTGGTTGCAGCTGGTATTCCAGCAAATTTGCGTTGAAACACTTCCGGTATCCCGAACAGGTGAGTTTACTGTAGCCGGAGGATTCGTTATAACCGGATCAAAAATATCACCTGTAACTACGAGCTCCATCGGGTCACCATCAATATCATCGTAATTGAGGTTAAAGCAAAAATCATCGTTTTCCTTAACGAAATAGGTTATCGGGTCAAGCGCTGCACTATCCAGGACAGTTGAATCCTGATTCGGGCCGCTATTATTAGGACAGTCTTCTACAATCAGTTGAATATCCCTTCTAATGGCGCCAACGAGAACATTATTGCGATATTCTCTTACTTCAATGGCAGCTACATAAATTCCATTTATGGTGGCTATAAACTCTGTCAATCCGGTTTCCGGATCGATATTCTGGAATCCACCGGCTCCAAAGAATTGAGTTGCATTGAAGCCAAATGACCAATTGACAGGGGGTGGTGGAATAATGTATGGGTTGAGTACGAAATTAGAATACCCTCCGGGTAACCCTATAGGGTCGGGAGAGAAGTTATCCATGTACCCCACATAGGGTTCTGCCAGAGAAAAAACAAGAGAATCTCCATCCGGGTCAGTTATATTATTGGTAATAAAATTGGTATCTCCACGACAGATAAAAGATAGTAGTGTATCGCCAAAAATAGGATTAGAGTTTACCGTGTTCGTCGGAGGAATCCAGGTATTGTACGAAAACCCCTGATCGTCACTTGGAGCATTCAAATTCACTATTCCCGGCTGTCTGCAACACCTGTCATAAATCACCCAATACCCTTCTGCGGTTGGCCCAAGAGAAACTCTTCTTTGATATCTCGTAATATACACCCCAACCCCTGAAAGAAAGTTTGTAGTGTCGCAAATCGGGGGAAGATTAGGTTCAACTAAGTTTGAATCTACTATGGGAAGGAAAATATTGGCCACAAAATCGGCGCCTCCGGGAGCATCAAAAGCCCCTTCCATGATGCCAATCAAAATACTATCTTCCGGGAATCCGCCAGGATTGGCTGGGTCGGGGTCCCAAAACTGAGAATTGGTATCCATGTACGCTTCAAGTACCAGGTCGTATAGTACATTTCCGGGTACGGTCGGATCGGGGCCAACTCTGGTGTAGGTAAAATTTCCTCCAATAAGGTGCGTTGCCGCAGACTCCGAAGCAATTAAACTCAAAAAACCGATCAGTAGAATCAGCTTTATTCTGGTGATAATTTGAAAGTTCTTCAACCCGTTATAATTCAAAATAGTAGCTACTGTGTTAACAGACGCTAAAAATAGACTTTTCGTTGGTCATCCATTCTTTTGCCTTCTTTTCTTTTCACGAAGCAATAGTGATAACTCTCGTCCCATTTGTCCGGCAATGGCTGTGTTTTCCTCTGCTCTCCTTGTCAAATAAGGGATTGTAGCCTTTACCGGCCCATAAGGCAGGTATTTAGCTACGTTGTATCCATGTTTGGCCAAATTGAAACTAATATTATCGCTCATTCCGTAGAGCTGAGAAAACCAAATTCTTCTATCACCGGGCTCCAGCCCCTTGTTTTGCATGAGTTCAACAAGTTTCATCGAGCTGAGTTCATTATGCGTTCCATTGCAAATCTCCGTGTGCTCAATATGCTCTGTCATCAATTCGATGGCCGCATCATAATCATGATCTGTAGCAGCTTTATTGGGCTGCATCAAGGTTTTATATCCCATTCGTTCAGCACGAACATTTTCTTTTTCGAGATATGCACCTCGAACAAATTTTACCCCGAGGATAAACCCTTCTCTTTTCGATTCGTTGATGAGCTCCTCGACTCTTTTCAATTTATCCCAGCGGTACATTTGAATGGTATGACAAACGACTGATTTTTCTTTGTTGTATTGTCGCATTTTGCTTTCAATAAGCCGGTCTACAGCATCCTGAATCCAGGTTTCCTCTGCGTCGACAAAAATGGGCACATCAAATTCAAAAGCTGCTTTGCATATTTCATCAAACCTGCCGACGATTCTCTTATACTCCGCTTTTTCGGCCTCATTCAGCTCTTCTTTTGCATTGACCTTCGCCAGAAGATCAAAGCGGGCAATACCGGTCATTTTCATACTCCCAAATGGAATTCCCTGCACATTCTTACCCCTTCGGAGAACATTGATAATTTCATCTTTAGTTTGGTCGAAAATGTTTTCGTCTTGTGCCCCTTCTACCGCAAAATCTAAAATAGCGCCGATGCCATAGTCCTGAAGGTGTTGAATGCGCTTCATACTTTCATCTATTGTAACTCCCCCACAAAACTGACGAAAGACAGTCTGTCGTACCGCCCAGGTTATGGGCAAACCCCACTTCACTGCTTTTCGTGCCAGGCTTGTCCCGACTTTAACCAACCCTGCATTATTCATGAGTTGATACATTCTGATAGAAAAATTTAGATCAGCATTTGAAAGGTGCTCAAATGCAATTTCAGTGTTATCAAAACTGATCTGATTTAGTACTTCCTGTGCCATATTCTGAAAGCTTAATTCAACAAATTTAGACCAATAAAAAGGCTGGAAAACTAATCTTTATCCATAAGTTGATCGATAGATTTGCGCGACACGGAATGATAGTTTTTCCGAGCATCCTTGTAAATGGATCTGGCGAGCGAATTGTATTCGTCATTACTCAGCATTGCTTCATAAATCGGGTAGAGAAACTTTCTACGTCCTACCTCCATGAGAAATGCTTTGAGCTCATCTTTAACACCTATGTAACCTGCCTGAATAGATCGCTCAAACCAAATTGCTTTTATCTCATTATTCGGGCTTTGAGAAAACTTAAAAATCATATCCAGGCGCTGGTATCGCTCTGCGCTCAGTGTATCGGGTAGTCGACGAAGAAAATCTATCCACTGAAGGGCATTCCAATCCGAGGTTTCCAGCTCATCAAAGGAGAATGCCTTATCGCTCCACGCTTTCATGGTAGAACGCACATATTGAATTTCTGACGAAGTGGGTTCAATATGCTCACCGGGCAAACCTGCCCTGTATACCCAGCGATCAATGCGCAGCTTTTTCATGCGGTTCGAGTCTCCTTTGAACATGATCGTATCCAGTTGTTCAAGAAAATTGGCTGTTGTTATGCTACTGAATGAATTTTGTTTGAAATAATCGGTAAGAAATTGATCCATGTTTTTCCGACCAACATTTTCTTCGAGATAGGTTAGAAATAGCGCTCCCTTTTCGTAAGCGATGTCTGTCATTCCATCATCCGGATTGCGACCTGCTAAATCCAGATAAAGACTGGTTTCTTCTTTGGGCAGCCTGGCCAAATCATACTCCAAATCCTGATATCCTAATACAGCAAGCATATCATTAAAATCAGAACCTCTTAACGAATCCATGATTCGTCTTTCCAGATAAACAGTAAATCCTTCATTCAGCCAGAAATCATTCCATGTCGCATTGGTTACCAAATTTCCAGACCATGAATGTGCAAGTTCATGCGCGATAAGAGCAGTCAGACTTTTATCACCGGCAATTATGGTAGGCGTGACAAATGTCAGTCTCGGATTTTCCATCCCCCCAAAAGGAAAAGAGGGCGGCAGCACTAGGATATCATAGCGTTCCCACTGGTAGGGACCAAAAAACGATTCGGCTATTTTCATCATCTCATCTGTCTCCTCGAATTCGAGAACCGCTGCTTCAATAACCTCCGGTTCTGCATAAACTCCAGTACGATCACTCATTTTCCGAAACTCTAAATTCCCTACAGCTAAAGCCATGAGATAAGACGGGATGGGCTGTTTCATAGCAAACTGGTAGTTGCCCTTTTCATTCTTGCCCACACCATTGGTAGCACTCATAACCGCCATTAAGTCATTTGGAACAGAAACACTTGCAGTATAGGTAAACTTTATTCCAGGACTGTCCTGACATGGCAGCCATGTTCGCGCCAAAATGGCCTGACTCTGTGTATACAGGAATGGATGACTCTTTCCTTTAGTCTGTTGGGGGTCAAGCCACTGCAAAGCATCAGCTCCATCATTAGTCTCATAGCTGATGGCAACCCATTGAGTGGATGAGTCAATAAAAATCACCAATGGCTGCCCTAGAATAGGATCAGCAGCTCCAAGGTAATAATCCCTCCTTTCTATGCCACCAACCCTGACGGAGTTGATTTTAAGGTTGTGAATATCAAAAATGATGGAGTCAGCCAGACTGTCTTTCTCTATTTTCCATTTTGTCTCTGCTACGATTTTTTTTTCTTCAAAATCGATTTGTGCACGCCAATTCAAATGAGTGACTTTCGCTTCGTCCGGTTTCGCGTGTGTATGTTGGTCAATATTATCGGCAATAACAATGCTGGTCTCGTCTTTTTTATCAGAAGACTCCATACAGGAATGAAATAGGAACAATGAGCTTAAAAGAGTGGGCGCCAAATATTTAAACATGGATTTTTTGTTGTAGCAAACAAAGGTGCATTAAATGCCTTCTACTGAATCATCATTCTGTTCAAAAGTTGATGGATCCATTTGAAGAATGGGCTGTTGCCTAACCTAAATTAGTGCTTTCCAATTTCAATTCCTGAAAGGTAGATGTTCCTGATATTTGACACAGAGACTACGGGATTACCCCGCAACCATGATGCTCCGGTTTCTGATCTGGAGAACTGGCCAAGAATGGTTCAACTGGCTTGGCAACTGCACGATGAGTTAGGTCAACTCATTGAAGTACAGAATTTTATAATCAAACCGGAAGGCTATAACATTCCCTTCATCTCTCAAAAAATCCATGGAATTTCCACAGAAAGGGCCATAAAGTCAGGTCAGGATTTGAAGGAAGTGCTCCGAAAATTTGAGTCTGCCCTTAGTAAGGCTGAGATCATATCAGGGCACAATATTGAATTCGACTTAAACATTATCGGTGCAGAAATGATTCGAAAGAATCATTCCACACGAATGTGGAATATCCATGTCATTGACACCAAAGATGTGTCCACTGATTTTTGTGCCATTCCGGGAGGAAAGGGCGGAAAATACAAGTGGCCAACACTTGAAGAACTTCATCAAAAGCTTTTCAATGAATCCTTCGATCAGGCGCATAATGCCAGTGCTGATGTCGAAGCAAATACTCGAGCATTTTTGGAACTCCTCAGAATAGGGGTAATAGATACTGGAGTTCTGGGAAAGGAAAGTGAATTCATACAAAAATTTAAATCAGCCAATACAAATCCCATTAAACCCATAGGGTTGAACATCAAACCTTACGGTGAAGATGGTCATCAGGAAGAAACCACAACGGAAACTGATTTTGAAATTAAGGAGGTAGAAGCACGACCTTTCGTTCATCTGCACAACCATAGTCAATTCTCTGTTTTACAATCAGTTGGAAAGCCAGAGAAACTAGTTGACCTTGCTAAGGAAAATGGAATGTCGGCAGTAGCACTAACAGATTCTGGCAACCTGATGGGGGCGTTCTCCTTCAACAGCTACGCTCTGGAGAATGGCATAAAACCGTTAATCGGTACGGAGATTAATATCTGTCAGGACCTCAGGAACAGAGATTACCGTGATGATGGCCATCGTCAGGTATTTCTTGCAAAAAACAAGAATGGCTATATAAATCTTGCCAAGCTAAGTTCTTTATCATTTACCGATGGCTTTTACTATTTGCCCAGAATTGATAAGGAGCATTTAGTCCAATACAAAGAAGACCTTATTGCTTTTACCGGCGGACTTTTTGCAGAAATACCATATCTAATTCTGAATGTGGGTGAGAAAGAGGCAGAAGCATCCTTTATCTGGTGGCATGAACAATTCGGAGATGACTTTTACGTCGAACTCTCCCGCCACGGCCTGGAGGAAGAAAAGGTGGTTAATGAGACCTTGATTCGGTTTTGTAAAAAGTACCATGTAAAATACTTTGCCGCCAATAATGTATTCTACCCCTCAAAAGAGGATGCCTTTGCCCACGACGTTTTATTGTGCGTAAAGGACAATGAAACGGTGACTACCCCAAAAGTTTTTTTGGGTAAAAAGCCTCGTGGTCATCGATTCGGATTTCCCAATGAGGAATGGTATTTTAAGTCTTCCCGTGAGATGTCTTCATTGTTTGCCGATTTGCCTGAGGCTCTTGAAACCACTATCGAAATAGCAGATAAATGCGAAACCTTTGAACTCAAGAGAGATGTGTTGTTGCCTGCCTTTGATATTCCAAAGGAGTTCATTGATCCCAAAGATGATCTGGATGGTGGTAAAAGAGGGGAAAATGCATATCTGAGGCATCTCGCATTTGAAGGGGCAAAAAAAAGATACGGCACCATTGACGCAGACCTGGAAAAGCGATTGGACTTTGAACTAGAAACCATAGCCAATACCGGATACCCGGGTTATTTCCTTATTGTACAGGATTTCACCAACAAAGCACGTGAAATGGGAGTTTGGGTTGGACCGGGAAGAGGATCAGCTGCAGGCTCAGTAGTAGCATATGCCACAGGAATTACAAATGTTGACCCCATCCAGTACGACTTGCTTTTTGAACGTTTTCTCAATCCAGATCGGATTTCTATGCCGGATATAGACATTGATTTTGATGACGAAGGCCGATCAAAAGTGATTGACTATGTTATTGAAAAATATGGGTCAAATCAGGTAGCACAAATCGTTACTTATGGAAAAATGGCGGCAAAATCATCTATTCGGGATACGGCTCGTGTGCTGGATCTGTCGCTTGCCGAAGCCGGAAAGATGGCCAACCTGGTTCCTACTTTTCAATCGCTCAAAGCTGTTTTCGGAAACGATGATGCCAAACTCAAGGAGCGCCTAAGGTCGCGAGAAATGCAAAATGTTCTTGAGCTCCGCAAAATTCTTGAAGAAGATTCAGAAAGAGCCAAAACACTTCAACAGGCTCGTGAACTCGAAGGCTCACTAAGAAATACAGGAGTCCATGCGTGCGGGGTGATCATCACTCCTACCGATATCACAGATCACATCCCTATTGCCACTGCTAAGGACTCAGAAATGGCAGTTACCCAATTTGACAACTCCGTTGTTGAATCAGCGGGCCTCTTGAAAATGGACTTTCTAGGGCTAAAAACCCTCAGTATCATTAAAGATGCCGTAGAAATCGTAGAGGAACGCTACGGCGTGCATATCGACCCGGATGGAATTCCGCTGGATGACCAAAAAACCTACGAGCTTTTTCAAAGAGGCGATACCAAAGGACTTTTTCAGTTCGAATCAACCGGAATGAGAACCTACCTCAAACAGCTCAAACCAGACAAATTTGAGGATCTCATTGCCATGAATGCTCTTTACCGACCCGGTCCGATGGAGTACATACCAAATTTTGTCGCGCGCAAACATGGCAAAGAAGATATAACCTACGACCTAGATGCCATGGAAGATCTTCTTGCAGAAACCTATGGCATTACTGTATATCAGGAGCAGGTCATGCTTTTGTCTCAAAAACTGGCAGGATTCACCAGGGGACAGGCGGATTCGCTGCGAAAAGCAATGGGCAAAAAGAAGAAAGCTATCATTGATCAGCTCAAGCCTCTTTTCATTGAAGGATGTACGAAAAATGGTCATGACCCTGAGATATCTGAAAAGATATGGCACGACTGGGAGGCTTTTGCATCCTACGCCTTCAATAAATCACACAGTACATGCTACTCGGTCATTGCTTTTCAAACAGGTTATTTAAAAGCACATTATCCAGCCGCGTACATGGCATCGGTGCTCACTCATAACCTCAATGACCTGAAGAAGGTAACAGAGTTTATGGAGGAATGCCGACATCTCGGAGTACCCGTTCTTGGGCCGGATGTCAATGAATCGCAACTGAATTTCGCGGTAAATGAAAAAGAAGAAATTCGATTCGGACTAGCAGCCATAAAAGGAGTTGGAGAAAGTGCCGTGCGCGCACTGATTGCAGAAAGACATGAAAATGGTCCGTTTACTTCTGTTTTTGACTTCTTTAGGCGAATGGACCTAAGATCAGTTAATAAGAAAGCTGTTGAATCTCTTGTGTTGAGTGGAGCATTCGATTCCTTTGGCATAGAGCGAGAGCAGATGTTTGTTCCCGATGAAAGGGAGAGGACTTTTCTGGAAACATGTCTGAAATATGGCAATCAATATCAGGCAAATCAAAACTCATCACAGATATCATTGTTTGGGGGATCCTCTGAAATTGAACTTCCTGAACCCAGCCTTCCAGATGGACATAAATGGCCTTTGATACAAAAATTAAAGAAGGAAAAAGAAGTTGTAGGGCTTTATATTTCGGCAAACCCATTGGATGATTTCAAACCGGATATCAAATCGTTCTGCAATATTGATATTGATAGAATCCAGAAAACCGCACCTGATATTTTAGGCAAAGACCTCTATTTTGCCGGAGTTGTAAGCGGTTTTGAACATCGGCATAGCGCAAAAGGTGACCCTTATGGACGGTTGATCATAGAAGATCACACGGGGAGCATAGAGCTCATGATGTTCAAGGAACAGTACTTAAGATTCAAAAGTTTTTTCGCTCAGGATTTATTTCTTTATATCAGTGCCCAAATGGTGCACAAGCCCTACAGGAATCCACCTGAAGTTCTGGAGATTCAACAGATAGAATTGCTTAATGATGTGCGGGAAAAGAACGCAAACTACTTGTCTTTAGACATTTCACTGGATAATCCACTAAATGGATTATTGGAAGAGCTAAGTACGATTTTTGATGAAAATCCCGGGAAGTGCAAAGTGCGCATAAATTTTAGAGATGCAGAAGGCAAAGTAAAAGCAGAAACGAAATCACGCTCACTGCGTATCTATCCATCCAATAAACTCCTGGAAGCACTCGATGATGAACCCAATGTGAAATGGCAACTTAGCAAAAAAGGATGATAATTTAACCCCTGACATTCCTGAAACGTGGTTGGAGAACCCATCTTTGTAAGATCTATTCGACTACTTTTGCACGCGATAATAATTTAACTATATAGAAAGAAAATGGCTACAGAAATAACAGATGCGAACTTCGATGAATTGGTAATGAAATCAGAAAAACCAGTGGTTATCGATTTTTGGGCGGAATGGTGTGGTCCCTGCCGGTTGATAGAACCACATATCGAAGAATTGTCTAAACAATACGATGGAAAGGCTTTAATTGCCAAGGTAAATGTCGATGAAAACCCACAGGTTACTGCTCAGTTTGGCGTTCGGAATATTCCAACCGTTCTTTTCATCAAGAACGGAGAACCTTCTGATAAACAAGTAGGAGTTGCCGGAAAAGATGTATTAGAGCAAAAGCTCGTAGCTCTGTTTTAGTTTTCGATATTGGAGCCGATCTAAACTGGTTCAAACCAGGCGGAAAAATGTCGAAGGAATTCAGGTTCCTTCGTTATTCGATAGCCGGAAACATTTTCACGGTCTGCCAGAATATCCTGAAATACCTCGATGATATAATCTGCATGGCTTTGAGTATAGACTCTCCGCGGTATTGCCAGTCTTACTAGTTCCATTGGAGCCGGTATCAGTTGGTTTTTTATATCGTATTTGCCGAACATAACCGATCCAATCTCGACGGCACGTATCCCTCCTTTTTTATACAATTCAACCACGAGAGCCTGCCCGGGATAATGCTCCATTGGTATTTGAGGATATAATTTCTTTGCATCTATGTACACCGCATGCCCTCCAATGGGACGAATCAGCGGAACACCAATTTCATGTAATCTATCTCCTAAATACTGAGTACTTTTTATTCGGTATCTCAGGTAATCGGCATCAAATACTTCCTGAAGTCCCTGAGCTATGGCTTCCATATCTCGTCCGGTTAAGCCACCGTAAGTGGCAAAACCTTCGGTAATGATTAGTAAATTACTACAAGCCTCAGCTAATTTTTCATCTTTTAATGCGAGAAAACCACCCATATTTACGAGACCATCTTTTTTGGCGCTCATAATGGCTCCATCAGCGAGGCGAAACATTTCCCGCGCAATTTGCCAGTAGGCTGTTCGCCCATATCCATCTTCCCTGTGCCGGATGAAATATGAGTTTTCAGCTATTCGGCATGCGTCCAAAATGAAAAGAATTCCATGCTCTTTGCAAATTGTAGCTACCTGTCGGGCGTTGTCCATACTCACCGGTTGTCCTCCCCCACTATTATTTGTGACAGTAAGTATTACAGCCCCAATATTCTCCGCAGCATATTCCTTGATAGAGGCTTCGAGCTTGGAAATATCCAGGTTACCTTTAAAAGGATGAAGGTTGTCGGGCTCGTGATTCTCTGGTATGGGAATATCTATGGCCTTTCCTCCGGTAAATTCAATATTTGCCCGGGTGGTATCAAAGTGAGTGTTTGATAAAAAGACCTTTTCCGCACCTCCCACATGCCCGTAAAGAATTCTCTCTGCCGCTCTACCCTGGTGCGTGGGTAAGATAAATGGATATCCTGTTAACTCTTTAATCTCCCGTTCCATGCGCATCCATGAATGAGATCCTGCATAGGACTCATCTCCTTCCATAAGTTTTGACCATTGCTTTGCGCTCATTGCTGAGGTTCCGCTATCGGTCAATAAATCGATAATCACATTATCGGAATTAAGAAGAAAAGGATTGAAGTTAGCCAACTCCAGATATTCGAGTCGTTCTTCTTCAGTGCTCATTCTGATGGGTTCTACCATCTTGATTTTGAACGGCTCTATAATTGTTTTCGGGCTCATCTATGGATTATTTCTCCAAAAGTGAAAATACCGAAAATGCAGGGCAATGATTCAAGTCATATTGCCTAAAGCTCTTCATTTATATCCATTGGGATGGCTCTTTTTCTGTTCTTCATTCGAAAAAGCAGAATTATATCCACCCAGGTATGAGCAGCCATAGCAGAGACAAGACCAAGGTATTCTGTCAGATAGCCCATTCCACTAATTACGAGGATCATGTAAAATCCATATAACGAGATTTTTTTATCTCTGGGGTTCAGGTATCCATGAATAGCGACGAACACAATAGCAGTTATCCAAATGCCCCAGTAGGCCTGAATAACTCCTCTAAAAAGGAATTCTTCCCCAACTCCAGCCGCGACTGAAATAAATATCACTAGCAAAGGGGATAATTTGAATCTCCAAATGATTCTTCCGTAAGTATCGAGCACCTGTCGCATATAAGGAGTAGTGAGAAGTTTCCAGGCTACCAGTCCGGTTAGAATTCCATAGGCACTCCCTATACCAATCTGCAAAATAACGTTGGAGCCCCAGCGAAAATCAAACTCCCACGGATTGGTTTCTACAAATCCAACGATGGTAATACCTAGAAGAGGAAATCCCAATAGTGTTACCCAGGCAATAAGTTTGATTCGATTTTTTTGCATAAAAAAAACCACGCACAAGGCGTGGTTAAAGTTTCATTTTTAAGGTTTTATTCTGAAACAGGCATATAAATATGGGTCAAATAATTTTCAGCCACCGGCTCATTGTCAGGGTGTCGAATATATTCTTCCCAGGGGGAGCCAGTTACTTCATACCCCTTAGATTCAGCATAGGCGTCCAAAGCGTTCCAGCTTTCCTCCATACTTTCATAACTTCCTACATGAATAGCCATCACCGCTTTTCCCGAGTATGTTTGGCCGCTTGTGAATCCATCTCCAACTTCAACCATTTCATTAAGTCTCATGGTGGGCTCATAAACTACCGTAGCCGGTGGGTTCCAAACGTGATAGTAAGTCATAGGAGAGCCTGTGGTGCTCAGGTCGTTCTTCGCAATGT
This sequence comes from Flavobacteriales bacterium, assembly GCA_003499525.1. Lineage (GTDB taxonomy): Bacteria > Bacteroidota > Bacteroidia > Flavobacteriales_G > Salibacteraceae > UBA10426. Next base: position 44,416 of record DNTB01000089.1, on the reverse strand, counting down.
ATTTTTTCAACCGGTTTACGCTTTTCATCATTCTATCATCCATTTCTGACAGCGAGCACGAATCTTTGATGCTTACGTAGGGCATGGCAAAAGTTCTAACTTCTCTTATCTGAACAGCCGTTTCATCAATATTCTCCACTATTTCAATAACCTCATAAGTTTCGTTCATAGTAATGGCGCTCTCTCTTGCGGGCATACTTTCGCATCTTTTTTTAAGATCTGTAAGGCCTTTTTCAAACTCAGGCCCTACCATTGCATCCATAAACCGGCCAAAGATTCTGCTCAATGGATTGTTACCCATATCACTGTTCAATATCCATGTGACTTTTATACCATCTTCTACCTGATCGAACGTAAAGATACCCTGAGCCTTACCCTGCTCCTGAAAATCGATGTCGCTTACGATTTTTTTATTGCTTTCTACTTCAACATATTCTAGGCTCCCTGAGCCGGAATGATCTGAAGTCCAGGAATAATTAGCCCCCAATCCTTTGGTGATATCCCCAAATTTGGTATTCATGGTTGTATCCTTCTCCCAGGGAGACCACTGCACCCTGTTTTCCAGATCGTTTACCTGATTGAAGATCAGGGAAACCGGAGCCTTTATTACTTCCGACCTTTCAACTGAAACATTTCGGTCTTGCATGTATCCGTAGGCTACTAAAATCAAAATGATAATGGCGAGTGTAATGAGGATGTACTTTAAAACTTTCATGGCAATAAATTTAGAGTTACTGCCAAAAGTAATCCTTTGTGTACAACTTTGATTATTAGTGGATTACAAATTCGTACTCCTTTCCGGAACTGATACTAAAATCTCACCGTCCATGATTGGAGGTATTTCTACGCTCAATAAGTTAAGTATAGTTGGAGCAACATCCGCCAGCTTTCCATTTTTCACCTCAATTTGAGGAGAATTTTCCTTTGAGATGAACCACCACGGAACGGGTTGAGTAGTGTGTGCAGTATTTGGGGTTCCATCCTCATTAATCAGGCAATCGCTATTACCGTGATCTGAGAGTAAAATGGTATCATAACCGTGGGTCAACCCGGCTTCAATTACATTTTTTACACATGCATCGACCGTTTCTACAGCCTTTATGGCAGCCTCCATTACACCAGTATGGCCCACCATATCAGGATTCGCAAAGTTCAACACGATCAGTTCAGCACTCTCCTTTTCTATTTCTCGAACTATAGCGTCTCTTACTTCATATGCGCTCATTTCTGGTTGTAAATCGTAGGTAGCCACTTTTGGTGAGTTTATGAGTATTCTTTGCTCATTTGCGAACGGTTCTTCTCTGCCACCATTGAAAAAGTATGTTACATGAGGGTATTTTTCTGTTTCAGCGATACGAATCTGGGCCAATTCGGCATTTGCTATGACTTCTCCGAGGGTTTGCTCTAAATTGGGTTTGTCAAAAATGATTTCCAATCCTTTGAAAGTTTCGTCGTAGTTGGTCATGGTAAGATATTTCAGGTTCATCTTTTGCATGCCGGCGTCTGGTAAGTCTTTCTGAGTCAGAGCCATGGTCAACTGTCGGGCACGATCACTTCTAAAGTTGAAATGAATTACCACATCTCCGTCTTCAATGACCGCTATGGGTTGACCCTGCTGCATGATTACAGAAGCCTCCACAAATTCATCGGTTACTTCCCGAATATAAGAATCTGCAATCGCCTCTTCGGAAGATGTAAACTCTCTACCCACTCCTTTGGTTAAAAGGTTATAAGCCAGAGCGATACGTTCCCATCGCTTATCGCGATCCATTGCGTAATATCGTCCAATAATACTGGCAACTTTACCCTTGGTTTTAGACATCTGTTCCTCGAGGTTTATCAGGTGCGCCTTTCCACTTTTAGGGTCAGTATCTCGTCCGTCCATAAAGGCATGAACATAAAGATCATCAAAATCAAGACGGTTGGCCAATTCGGTTAGCGCGTATAAGTGGCGATTATGGCTGTGAATGCCCCCATTGGATACCAGACCTAAAAGATGCACTTTCTTGTTATTCTCTTTGGCATAATCAAATGCCTCAAGCAACCGAGGAAGCTCAAAAAATTCACCTGATTTAATAGATTTATCAATTTTCACAATATCCTGAAAGATGATGCGTCCTGCGCCGAGATTCATGTGTCCAACCTCAGAATTACCCATTTGCCCTTCTGGCAAACCAACAGCTAGCCCGGATGCTTCAAGTTGCGCATGAGGATATGTATTATAGAGAAAATCGATATAGGGCGTTCTTGCTTTATCTATTGCGGAAACTTCCGGATTCTTAGCTATTCCGAATCCGTCCATAATAATGAGCATTGCTTTCTTCACGATGATAGATTTTAATCGCCAAAAATAGCACGAATGGATTCCTGAATACTATGGTTGAGGAACAGCAGGGCTAAAACAAAATCATCATCCTTCAATGGATACCTTTGCGCCATGATAACCTATGTTCTTATTGCAGCATGTGTGCTTTTTACTTTACAGGGTTTTAACAGTGTCGATTTCTTCAATCGGTTTACTCTGGATCCTTACATTATCAAAAGAAAAAAACAACAATACAGACTTGCTACTCATGCATTTCTACATGGAAGTTGGGTTCACCTGTTCGTAAATATGTTTGTATTATGGCAGTTTGGAGTAGCTGTTGAGAAAAGTTTCGAGGCTTTATTTGGCAGCATGTCTACCGTTTATTTCATTTTGCTTTACGCAGGGGGTATTTTGGTATCAGCACTCCCCGCTTTGAAAAAGCACTCGGATAACCCCTACTACAGGTCGGTGGGTGCCTCAGGAGCAGTTTCTGCAGTTCTTTTCAGCTATATCTTACTTTATCCGACCAATATGCTGTACATCTTTGGTATTCTTCCCTTACCTGCATTCTTACTTGGAGGGCTGTATTTGTGGTATGAAAGTCGTCAGGATCGGTTGGGAAAAAATGATGGTATTGCTCACGACGCCCATTTCTGGGGTGCAGTATATGGACTTGCCATAACTATAGCTTTTAAGCCCACTCTTTTTTTGAACTTTGTTAATCAGCTCGCAAATCTCATCTAATGAATAAAGCTGTTTTTCTAGATCGGGATGGAGTAATTAATGTTGAGCGTGGCGAATACACCTACTTAATATCTGACTTTCAATGGGTTGATAATATCAAAGCAAACCTTAAAAAGCTCTCAAATAAAGGATATAGCCTCATTGTGATCACAAATCAGGGAGGAATAGCAAAGGGTATTTACAGCCTTCAGCAGGTCGAAGAGCTGCACCAATTTATCCGCTCCGAACTTAGGAAATCAGGAGTTGAAATTGCCAGAATCTATATTTCTCCGCATCATGAAGATCATGGAAAATCCCTCGATAGGAAACCAGGATCATTGATGTTTGAACGTGCTATTTATCATTTTAATCTCGATCCTACCCAATGTGTAATGATCGGAGATTCCGACAGAGATATCGTTCCTTCAAAAAAAGTAGGAATTGGGCAAAACTTTTTGATCAATGCTAATGAATCAATCGATAATATTGTTGAAGGTCTATGAGTAAATACGTCAATTTAAACGGTACGCTGATTTCAATGGCACAACCTCTGTTCTTTGAGTCAAACAGGGCGTTTAGATATGGTGATGCACTTTTTGAGACCATCAAGTGTCATAATGGCCAACCTCTTTTCATTCAGGAGCATATGCGGAGGTTAAAAAGGAGTATGAAGTTGCTCTCATACCAGCAGAATGATCTAATCGATGCCAACACTATTTCAAACGAAACTGAGCGCATGCTTCGCCGAAATAGGTGGATGGAAGGGGCTCGCCTGAGATTGGCAGTTTATAGAATAGACGGGGGGCTTTATACACCTGAGTCTAATCAGGTAAATGTTCTGTTGAGCGCAGAAGAAAATGTTGAGGGGTATCCTTTGCACCCCAGGGGCTATGACATTGAGATCTTTACCGAAATGCCCAAGCCCTCGGGGCAACTTTCTAGTGTTAAGTCCGCAAACTCTTTATTCTACATCATGGCCGCAAATAGAAGGGTCAAGGAGGAAAAAGATGAACTTATACTTACAGACGACAATGGGAATCTGCTTGAAGGAGTAAGCTCTAATCTTTTCTTAATCATTGATAATGAAATGTATACTCCACCAACTAGCCAGCCGATACTCCCTGGAATAATGCGGGGCCTGGTTATAAAAATGGCAAAGAAATCGGGCATTCGTGTCAATGAAGTTCCATTGAGGCTTTCTCATTTAGAAGCGGCCAATGAGGTGTTTTTTACTAATACCATTCAAGGTGCAATCTGGGTAAGAGCATTCAGGCAAAAACGATATTTCCACCGCATTTCTGATCAGATCAATGCCTTCCTGAACCAGTCCATCGGACTAAAAAGCGTACTGACAGAATAAAGTAGTGGTTTTTAGTTACTTTGGCCTCATGTCAGGTTATCTAAGGTTTCTCTCAGGAGCAGTATTATTCTTATTTCCAATATTTTCTTTAGGTCAGGTTGATAGTACAGAGGTTGGCAGTAATATAGATAGCTCTATAACTGCACTGGAAGAGCAGGTAAAGCTCATCAAAGCGCTGCAATTTTCGATAGAGGCTGAAATTGAGGACACGGCATGGGTAGTCTATCATAACGATACCCTATGGCCGGTATACATCAGTCTGGGCTCATTATCTCCTTCGGAACGGGCGACCAGAACTACCGGTGTATTGAAGGATCTGTTCGTCGATGCTCAGGAGCTCAGCAAAGATCAATTTGAAGTTCAGCTTAAAAATAACCTGCTTCAAATAACGATGTACGATAAGGTGATCTATTCAATATCGAAAGAAGATGCATCACTGGAAGGGATGCCGGCAGATGAGCTTGCAGTAATTTATATTGATCGCATTCACACGTCTTTTAAGCCACTCGTCTCTTTTATTGATTTTCAGGATTTGGGACTTCGGTTGGGCAAAGTAGTCCTCATTATTATTATCCTTACACTAACTATCCGGTTGATTGGTTGGCTTTTTTCTAAACTTAAAAAGTACATCTACGATCAAAAAGAAAAGAGAATAAAAACTATTACCATCCAGGACTTTGAGTTGATCACTGCTCAGAGAATTGTACGGTCACTTTTCTTCATTATCAGGTTATTAAAGATAGCCATCATTATATTTCTGGTTTATTTATCCCTGCCTGCAGCATTTAGTATTTTCCCATGGACCGAAAGGCTTGCTTCTGAGTTGATAAGCTATATTATTGATCCTGTTACTGGTTTCTTCTGGGCAACTGTAAATTACATTCCCAATCTCATCACCATAGTAGTCATCGTATACATATGGCGGCTTATTTTCAGTTTTCTGAATTATGTTGCAGAGGAGATCGCGAAGGAGAAATTAAAAATAAAGGGGTTTTATCCTGAATGGTCCCGACCTACGCTCAACATTCTGAAAGTAGTTTTATATGCTCTGGCATTAATTATGATTTTCCCGTATTTGCCCGGATCAGATTCCCCAATTTTCAAAGGCGTTTCGGTTTTCCTGGGTATTCTGTTAACGCTGGGATCTTCCTCTGCAATTTCAAATGCCGTATCTGGTTTAGTACTCACCTATATGAGGCCCTACAGAATTGGAGACATGGTTCGAGTGGAAGACGTAACCGGAGTTGTAGCCGAAAAGTCGCTTTTAGTCACCAGAATAAAGACCCCTAAACAGGAAATGATTACCATACCCAATTCGAAAATACTTAGTTCAAACAGCTTGAATTATAGCAATTCCGTTGAAGAGAACAATAGTGTGGTCATATACGGTCAGGTCTCGATTGGCTATGATGTTCCGTGGTCCAAGGTACATGAACTGCTTATAAATGCTGCCGATCAAACGGAAGGCCTGGAGAAGAAACCTGAGCCCTTTGTTCTCCAAAAGAGCCTAGATGATTTCTACATAACTTATGAGATCAATGCTTATACACAGAAAGTGAAGGAGATGCCCAGGATTTATTCTGAGCTCTTCAAGCACATCCAGGATAATTTCAACTCCGCTGATGTGGAAATCCTTTCTCCTCATTATAGGGCTGTACGCGATGGAAATGAATCCACCATACATGAATCTGACCATGGGTCTTCAAAAGGTGAAGAGTCTTAGATCGGTGAGGTGAGTTTCCTAAAAGGGGCAAAAATTGTACTATTGAACATTCCCACAGTTAAATTATCGTTCAACGAAAGGCATTGAAACTGGAGCGATTACACAATTTCGTTAATCTTCTCACACGAGTTTTTCCTTATCCTCTTCTTGAAAAAAACTCATCCAAATCTCATTGGAAAAATGACCTTCTGTTTGCTGCCATTGTTAGCATGGTTGTTTTTGGTACCATAGCCTATTTCCCAAGTCTGGTTCTTTCATTGCTCGAGCCGCGATATGACATTACCGCCATATCAACCGTTGTTTATTTCTCTGCCGTTTATGTGGCAATGTCTAAGAGGCTAACCCCACGGTTTAAGCTCATTTTTGTTCAAACACTCTACCTCATTCTTGGATTCGTGCTCCTTCTCGTTGTTGGGCCGGTCGGTGCAGGTATTGTCTATCTCTTTGTGGTTCCGTCACTTACGGGCCTTTTCTATTCGATAAAACAAGTAATACGTGTCGGTATCCTCATGATTCTGGCGTTTGCTTTACTGAGTATCCCGGTATTTTTCAGAATTGATGGGATTAACCTGGGGATTCAACTATATAATCGGTTTAACTGGGTAGCTACTGTAATTAACTTTTTAGCTATCAGTTTTTTCTTTTCTGCCTTCATTTCAGTACTTCTGACATACTTGAACAAATCACTAAACAAGCATACAGAGTTGACTCATGAGTTAATTGAAAAGAAGTCAAAGTTGGAAAAAGAGAAACAAAAAGCAGAACGAAATGAGAAACTAAAATCCGCATTTCTGGCCAATATGAGTCATGAAATCAGAACTCCAATGAATGCCATAATTGGTTTCTCATCTTTGATGAACACTGCCAAAGTCGATCCTGAAACATCTCGTGAGTATCATAGTATGATTCAGGAGTCCAGTGAAGACCTGATCCGACTTATGAATGACATCATAGATATATCACGAATTGAGTCTAATCAACTCGTAATTACTGAAAGGGCCGTTGATTTGCCCAAAAAGTTGAATCACATCATCCAAAGTCAAAAACAGTCCAAAACCTTCAAGGCTAACCCCAATCTTAAACTACATCTTGTTCACCCCGCCAGCCCATTTCTTCAAGCAGTATTAGTTGACGACACCAGACTTCGACAAATACTTAATAACTTGATTACCAATGCAATAAAGTATACAGAGAAAGGAAACATCAAGCTAAAATATAGAGTGGTAGAGATGGACAACTCAAAATACATTGAGTTTACCGTTGAAGATCAGGGACGGGGTATTCCTATGGAAGAACAAGAACGCATTTTCAAACCATTCTTTCAGGGATCAACCGCCAGACTGACTGAAGGTGCTGGTTTGGGATTGAGCATTGTCAAGGGGCTTACGGATTTAATGCGCGGCGAAATTATACTGGAATCGGAATATGATGAAGGCACCACCATTTCTGTCTTATTGCCATATCGACCCACCAGCAAAGCCAAAAAAATAATATCTCCAAGCCACAGGGAAGAAATGGAGCTATACCCGGGAAAGTTGGTTTACGTGGCAGAGGACGATCATTTTTCAGCAATCTATCTGAAAAAACTAATGGAACTGGCAGGTGTCCAGTACGAGATCGTTTCTAACGGAAAGGAAATCGTTGACCTCGTTGAAAAGAACAAGCCTGATCTCATTCTCATGGATATGAATATGCCTGTAATGGACGGATATGAAGCTACTCGGCTTATTAGGAAATCAAATAAAGAAATTCCGGTTGTTGCTCAGACAGCCTACGCAATGGCTGAAGACATTGATAAGTGCATCGCATCCGGATGCACTGAGATTATTTCAAAACCAATAACATCAAGCATTCTCAACGAAATATTTAAAGAATACATATCAATTGACCCGCAGAGCAGCGGTTTCTATAATGAATAATTGAACCATGAAAAGTCTTGAATCGCTTATCGGCGAGCTTGATTATATACTGCAATCACCAAGTCGAAAAGGTTCTTTAGAACTCATCACCGTTCGGCCTAAGGAGAATGAACGACTTGAATTGAAAGAAGGACATATTACTAAATCTGACGGTGTCGAGGGAGACAACTGGAAATTTAGAAAAAGCCGGCACACCCCCGACGGAAGTCCAGACCCTGAAACCCAAATTAATATTATGAATGCAAGGGTTATAGATTCCATAACCAGCCGTCAAGATGAATGGAAAAAAGCCGGTGATCAACTTTTCGTCAATTTCGATATCACTGAAAAAAATCTGCCCGCTGGAAGTCAATTCAAGATTGGCAACGAAGTAGTGCTCGAAGTTTCAGCACAGCCACATACCGGATGTGGAAAGTTTAAAGACCGCTTTGGTCCGGATGCACTAAAATTTGTAAACCACAAGGATTATAAAGAATTGAGGCTCAGAGGAATAAATGCCTTTGTCATTCAAGAAGGCACCGTTAGACCTGGAGATGAAATCAACAAAATATCCTAACTCGGCAAGAAATACAGGTTACTTATTCAATGCCCGTTTCAAGGGTCTGTATACTTTGGATCCCTGAATATATCGCTCTAATTTCATTTTGGCATCTGCTTTTAGAGCTTCTATTTTAAACTTAGATACCAGGTTATCCGACTCTTGTATAAAACGCTCTTCCACCTCATAGTTGAGTTGGTTCATTTCCGTATACAACAAAGAGTAGTACAATTCCTTGAGGTCTTCAGGGAGTTGAGCCTTATATCGGTTTATTGACTGCGAAGTAAATCCTACAGTTTTTTTCTGCTGGTCAAAAGAGGAATTACTGCCCTTCCAACCTGGATGCCCTCCCATAAGCATCATAATTGGATCGTATTCTACGTTCAAGAATTGACAAACCTCCCTAACTTTTGTTACCCCTTCCCTGATCAAGTCCTCATACACCAGTACGAGGTAATTTCCGGGCCTTTCTTTTTGATACTGCATCGCAATAGAGAAAGACTTCTTCCACCAATAAATATGCTCCATGAAATTCACTGATCCTTCGAACCATTGCTTCTTCGCTTTATTTAGTGAAACTGCCACATCCAGAGGATTCCGTATGACATGAACGAATCTTGTTTTGGGAAATAAACCGAAGACGCGATCCATCATAAATTCATTGTGAGGAGTCTTCAATCCAACTGTCTTTTTCCCTGTTTTTCTTAAGTAAGCCTCCATGTAAAGTCGATAGAAATCCGCAAAATTTACAGGTATTTCCATTTGAGTATACTCACTTTCGAGGTCCTCCCGGCCTATCTGAATCTCTGACTTGATCGATTTTTTATGAGTCAATACCTCCTTACAAAGGCGGTTCCACTGCTTTTGAGTTAAACCATCTTTATAGATGTTGGAGAACTTCGTCCATAATGCTAAATCGCTCTGAACAATGGCTATATCTGGGTGGCTTCCAATGACTGCCCTTACCATCGAGGTACCACTGCGTTGCAATCCCCCAATGAGGATGTGTTCGAAATCAGCATTTCTTTTCATTTCCTTGAAGCGCGCTACAAAGATGGAGAATCTGTTCAAAAGCAAACTACCGAATTAGGGGCAGGCCATTTAAGGCCCGAACCAAGACATATAGGGCGAGGCCGGCATATAGTCCGCTAATGATGAATATTCCGACTGTAGATTTAATAAAAAATGCTCCACTTAAAGGTAGAGCCTGCAGCGCGTGCATTCCAACAAAATGGGCAATCCTCAAATCACCATAATTCCTGCTCCAGTTCAGTATGGGGATTCCCTCGCCACCATCCGGTGCTCCAATAGTATGAGCTAATCTCGACCCCATTAGTGCCCCCTCGAATGCGAAAATTACAAATAGCATTATTCCAAGTCGAATACCCCACAAATAAGAACTTGACAGTTGGGGGAATTCATTCGTATAGAAGAGTATTCCAATATAAAGCGTGAAAAGTGTCATCAGGCTAATCGCCGCTCCCATAAGAGTCCACATCATGGAATGAAAGGCATTGTCCCGATTAAAATGAGATGTTGTGCCTTTGGATGCCTGATAGACAATCCAGCCTAATTCGAAAACAAAGACGAGTATGGTAAACCAGGAATAGATCGTAACTATCTTCTGATTGGGGAGATAGTGCATAAACCATGCTATGGACCAGAGAAATATCACCGATGATAGGAAGAACTTAAAAGGTTTGAAGTAGGCATTGATACCGAGTACTTCAGTATCGGTAATGAAGGTCAGAAATAAAGTGGTTACAGCACCCAGTATGCAAATCCAACCGAAATAATAAAGTTCGGGGTTTCGGAGTGAGAGTTGATGTAGAAATTCCATTTTGCCTTGATTGATTATTGATTTGCAAAGAATCAATAATCAGATTCAAGGGTAACACAGGATTATCGTGGTACTATGAAAACAGATGATGAAACGGAAAATAGAAGAAATGAATGGGCTAAGAGCCAAAATTCCATCGGACATTCAGACCAAAAGAATCTACCCCGAAACGTGTATCGGTTATGATCCAAAAGGTTGGTCTCCAATCCAGGCCAAGCACAATTGGAACTGAATTAAACCGGTACTCCAGTCCAATTTCACCAGAAGCGCCTAAAAAGAAATCATTACCTATGTAGGTAGAGGCTCCCGCGCCAACATACCAGTTAAAAGCCTCGCCGGATATGGGCTCAACAATAAAATCCCAAAGTGCATCTGCACCAACTCCGCCATCGTAAAAACCGAGATTTCCGTGGATGCGACCTAATCCAGTATTAAAAACTCCATCGATAGCAGCCCCTCCAAAACCATTATTTCCACCTAACCGGATTCCAATTTCTTGCGCACTCGCAGAGAAAACAGGAGTCACAAAAGCAACGATTATTAAAAGTCTGAGCATTATCTGAATTTTTGAATCGACAATATTACAGGTCTCTAAGACAAAGTGACGGAAATTTTCAATTCATTTTTTAAAAACTATTAGTGGATATCTCCTGCCAACATCTTGTAGATATTCATCAAGAGTTCAGTATTAACTTCTGCTTCGACTATCTGTTAGATGTAATCAGAATTTTTCGATAAAACACTTCTCTGTCATTCATAATCTGAATGATGTATGTTCCTGTATTCCAGTTAGACACATCAATTGATGAACGGACAGATGTAAAAAAATCCATAACATCAACACCATTAATATCATATATTCTGACACGTACATTCTCCCAGCCCTCAAAATACAAGTGCGTTGAAACGGGATTGGGATAAACCACACCCCCTTTTGACCCTACTTCAAAGAGAGAGTTGATTAAAACCGTTCTGCAATTTGATGTGTCCGCACATCCAAGTTCTTGAAGTGCAACAGCATAATCGCCTGTCGCAGGTGCAAGAAAATCCTGATTAGTAGCGCCATCAACATTATTGTAGCCTCCTGACGGCAAGCATTCCAGCCATTGATAGGTCGCATTTGCATTGTTGGATTCAATAACTCCTCCTCCTATTATCGCTATAGAGGTATCAATCTGATTTACATAAAGATTCAGGATGTAGACGCTATCACAACCGTTTATCGAACTTAGCGAATCCGTATATTGGCCTGGTTGATAGTAGAATTCGCCGTGCCATCCTAGGGTATCTCCTGCACAAATGGTATCAAAAACATTCATTACAGTGGAGTTTGATATAGTCAAGTCAAGTACTCTAATGGAATCGCAACCGGAAGAGCTAATAAAAGTATCAGAGACTAAGGTGTCGGCTGTGTAAACATTTCCATCAATCCATGTAAAACTATCGCAAGCCTCTACGACATCCGAGATAACAATGGAGTTTGATATAGTCAAGTCAAGTACTCTAATGGAATCGCAGCCGGAAGAGCTAATAAAAGTATCAGAAACTAAGGTGTCGGTTGTGTAAACATTTCCATCAATCCATGTAAAACTATCGCAAGCCTCTACGACATCCGAGATAACAATGGAATTATTTATTGTAAGATTAATCGTAATAAGGCTATCGCAGCCTGTCGAATTTGGAATAGTGTCGAAGTAAATACCTGTGGAATCGAATGCTTTCCCACTTGGCGATATGTAGGTATTACAGGCAAATTCCGTCAATAATTCTGAGGAATTACAAGTAAATATCTGTGCTCTACCCATACTAGGAAACGATCCACTGAACTCAGGAGAGCCAATCACAATTGTATGCCCATCCTTGCTCAGCTCCAATGATTGGCCAAATCGGTCTCCACCAGCTCCACCCAGTAATACGGAGCCTATTTCCGACCATATTCCAGATTGCAGTTGCAAAACTCGCACTGCACCGCTAGAAACTCCATTCGCAGGGCTACCAGGTGCACCAACAGCAATGATATCACCACTGAAATTTATATCCACGGCACGGCCCGTTTCATCAACAGGAGAAATACTCTCTATGTCCATGCCAACTTGAACCCAAGATCCAGATAGTATACTATAGACCTCAGCCTGACCACTGGGGACTCCTACAACAGGATTATGTGCACCAATGATTAATGTAATGCCATCTCCACTTAACTCGCTGGATATTCCGTGCCAATCTGCAATGCTTTCTCCGTCTATATTGCTCCCCAACTGTGACCAAGTAGAATTTACTGATATGAAATCGTACGCACGTACCACACCGTTTGGATCTAACCCCTGGATTCTTGTTGGGGATCCCGAAATAACTCTATTTCCGTCAGAGCTAATGCCAACTGAATAGCCCATTTGATCAAATGGGCCTATAGAAGATAAACGCGGTCCTTTTGGTACCCAATTGATACCATTATATTCAAATACTCTTGTATAGCCCTCCTTAAGCTGGGGAATAGTCTCAGGTGCTCAAATAATAAGGTTATCCCCAACGCCATTCAGCTTTACTTCATGTCCAAACCGACCTTTTATGACAGTATTATCTCCATCTATTGTAGTGCCTTTCTGAACCCAACTGTTGCTGATAAATTCAAATACCATTACACTGCCACGGTCATTATTAGAACTTGGTATACCCACAGCTAGTGTGTTTCCTTCAGAATTTAAACTTACTGACCAGCCAAATTCTTCATTAGAGCCCCCTTGTAGGGTATTTCCCTTCTGAGTCCAATTTCCGTTAACAAGTTCATAAACTTTCACACTACCGGTTACCGGAGTCTGAGAGTGTGGTGAACCTATGGCTACTACAGTGCCCGAGCTGTTAATGGAAACAGCATAACCCAACTCCTCTTGGGATAAAGACCCATCAATATCATTTCCGACTTGTTGCCAACCTTGTGCAAAAACTGTAATTGAAAGAGTCGAAAAGATGAATAAAACAAAGATTTGCATGGACTTTATACAAAGATGAAGTGTGGTTCTCTTGAGGTAAAGAAAGTTCATAGTTTTATTTTTTGGTTTTGAAAATCCTGTAAAATGTATAGCAGTTTTTGTTCCAAAATAGCGTACTGTTCTATTGTTGGCCTTAAACCAATTGCTCACAATATTAGAGAATGCATTATTTGAAAAGACTGATTTTTGTTATGGCTGCCCATATTCCAAATCACAGCCAATGCGCTAAACCCATTCCACAAAATCTTTAAAGAGCCGTGCAATCGAACGAACATTCCAGCGGACTACAAAGTTTTTACCTTTATGATCAAATCCAATCGCGTTCCTTCTCAAAACACTGCGTTTGTCTGGTTCCGAAACGACCTAAGGGTACAGGATCAGACTTCTCTATTTAAGGCGGTCAATTCTCACTACAGGGTGGCAGGTGTATATTGCTTCGACCGCAGATTGACCGAACCCGGCAGATATGGATTTCCCAAATTAGGAAGCTATAGACGGAAGTTTTTGATAGAATCATTGGAAAGTTTGAAAAATAATCTTCAAGACCTCGGCATACCCCTGTTATTATTAAATGGATCCGCTCAAAACGTTCTTCCAAAAGCCATAGAAAGGTTGAATGTCAATTCGGTCTTTTTTCAGGAGGAGTGGACCCAGGAAGAATCTGATGAAATCGAAATCCTCAAAAAAGCATTTCCGGAAATTCAGTGGCATTCTACTTATGATCAATTTCTATTCCATCCAGAGGATATCAATATTCCTGTTCCGGAAGTTCCTGAAGTGTTTACTGCGTTTCGTAAAAAAGTCGAAAAAAAGGTTGATGTACGGAGTAGCGTCCTCCCAGAAAAAAAACAGACTGACCCTTTACATTTAATTGATTTACAGGATATTACAATCGATATATCTACTATAAAGACGAATGAACCTCCAGATTCACGATCAGCATTTCCTTTTAAGGGAGGTGAAGATGAGGCGTTATCGCGACTGGAAGAATACTTCTGGAAAACGGATGGCCTGTCTCGATACAAATACACCCGAAACGGATTGATAGGGACAGAATACAGCAGCAAGTTCTCCAGCTGGCTCGCATTAGGATGCATTTCACCAATAACCATTTACCATGAGGTAAAGCGATACGAAAAAGAGAGAATTAAAAACCAATCCACCTATTGGCTGGTTTTTGAACTGATCTGGCGTGACTACTTCAAGTACGTAAGCCTCAAACACGGGAACAAGATCTTCATGAAAAAAGGTATTCGTGACGAGGAGAAAACATGGAGACAGGATGAAAAAGTTATACAATCCTGGATTGATGGAAAAACAGCAGACTCTTTCATCAACGCCAATATGATTGAGTTGAAGAAAACCGGGTGGATGAGCAATCGCGGACGCCAGAACATAGCTTCTTACTTTGTTCATAACCTGGGTCAGGACTGGCGCATCGGCGCAGCCTATTTCGAAGCTATGCTTGTCGACTACGATGTACACAGCAACTATGGGAACTGGATGTACGTAGCGGGTGTGGGTAATGATCCGCGTCGCCGGGTTTTTAATACCAGATCTCAGGCAGAACGATATGACACAAATGGAGAATTTCAGAACCGTTGGCTTCAAGAAGTGTTACTATAGTAATGAAGATTACTCGCAACCAAATTGACGAATTAGACAAAATCTACCGCATCAATCTCATAAATGGGGTTGCAGGTTATAAGTCTGCATTTCTGGCAGGTACCAAATCACAACGAGGAGTTGAAAATGTTGCCATCTTCGGTTCGGTCTTTCACCTGAGTTCAAACCCGCCCGCTTTGGGGATGATGTTTCGACCTGCAACGGTTCCGCGCAATACGCTAAAGAACATTCTCGATACCCAGCACTATACCCTCAATCACATACAGCAGGATCAAATACCGGATGCCCACCATACTGCTGCGAAATACCCTGAGGGGGTTTCGGAGTTCGGGTTCACGAATTTAGAATCCGAGTATTTGGACGGTTTTTCGGCGCCATTTGTCAAGGGCTGTCCCATAAAAATCGGTTTAACCTTTGCCGAAAAGCATAAGATGGAGATCAAGGAATCCATCATTCTTATTGGAAAAATTCAAGTTATATATCTCGACGATAGCATGTTGAAGGAAGATGGATTTGTGAACCTTTCCGAAGGAAATCTCGCGGGGCTGAATGGACTGGATGGCTATTTCGAGTCGAAATTTATTCGTCGAATGCCCTATCAACGGCCAAAAAAATAATACCATGAAAAAAGTCATTGGTGTAGACGGTTGCAGATACGGTTGGTGCGCTGCCATTCTGGAATACAAAAAAGCCAAAATTGAACTGTTCAGGAGTTTTGAAGAGTTGGCCAAATGGGCTTTTCCTGCCCAAAGGGTTTGGGTAGATATTCCTATAGGTTTGGGAAATAAGGAAATCCAACGCAACGTGGAAAACCAAATGAGAGCATTGCTCAAGCCCGTTCGGCACACCTCGGTATTCAATACTCCCGTACGTCCTGCCGTTTATGAGCGTAACTACGACTACGCCAAGAAGGTGCACTTCGATCATACTGGACAATTCATCAGTGTCCAGTCCTGGGGCATTTGTCAAAAGATCAAGGAGGTAGATCAGTTTCTCATTCGCAACAAGACCGATAGAGACATCATCCGCGAGTCTCACCCGGAATTATGCTTTTCGTGGTGGAACGAGAGCAAACCCCTACCCTATGCCAAGTCCACTTCAGACGGTATTAGCTTGAGAATGAACTTATTGCGTAATCATATTGAGAACTTTGATCAGGTCTATGAAAATGCACTCGATCGCTTTCCACGAAAAGCAGTGCAGCGTCATGATATTCTCGATGCGCTAATCTTAATGGTGAACGCACAACGCTCTCTCGAAGAAATAGAAAACCGGTTGGTCAATACCCCTGCTTTTGACGAGCATGATATTAAAATGGAAGTGGTGTATTGAAAACTTCGATGAGAAAATACCACACTTTACGTCTCATTCTCGGTGATCAGCTGAATCCGAAACACAGTTGGTTCGAAAATCAAGACGATGAGGTTTTGTACGTGATGATGGAGTTGCGCCAGGAAACGGATTATGTGCGTCATCATATTCAGAAAATTGAAGCCTTTTTTACGGCCATGAGGCGATTTAAGGACATTGTGGCTTCGCAAGGCCACCACATCCTGTATCTGCCTATTGAAAGCGCAGATAACTCCGGCTCACTTACCGAGGAACTCAACAAGGTCATCCGGAATCAAGAGATTCAAAGATTCGAATATCAGGAACCGGATGAGTACCGATTGGATGAGCAATTGAAGTCCTTCTGTTCAAAACTGAGTATCGATCACCGGCTTGTTTCCTCAGAACATTTTCTCACGGAGCGAGAGGATGTGAAAGAACTGTTTGAGGGCAGAAAGCAAATCGTAATGGAGTACTTCTACAGACACCTGCGTCAGAAAAACGACATCCTCATGGTCGGTGAGCTGCCCGCGGGAGGTAAGTGGAACTACGACTCGGAGAATCGAAAAAAATGGAAAGGAAATCCTCAAGTTCCAAGATGGAGAAACGGGAAGAGCAAAAAGCAAGAGTTCAACTTGAACGACTTGAACATCAATCATATAGGTTCTGAAAAAAGAACAATCCAATTTCCAAAAGATCGTGATGAAAGCGTCGAAGTTTTACATCATTTCTGTAAAGTATTACTTCCACACTTTGGCACATATCAGGATGCTATGCATACAGAGCAACCGTTCCTGTTTCACTCTCTACTCAGCTTCAGTTTAAATACTAAAATGCTGAATCCCAAGGAGGTGGTTGTTCGTGCAATTGAAGAATGGAACCATCGTCCTGAAGAAATTTCCCTTGCCCAGATCGAGGGTTTTGTACGACAAATCATCGGTTGGCGCGAGTTCATGCGGGGCATCTACTGGATGGAAATGCCCACCTACAAATCCACAAATTTTTTCAACCATAAAAATCCTTTGCCCGATTTTTATTGGACAGGCAAAACCCGAATGAATTGTCTGAAACATGCCGTCAATAACTCGTTGGATCATGCGTATGCCCATCACATCCAAAGGTTGATGGTTCTGGGGAATTTCGCATTATTGACTGGAGTCCATCCTGACGATGTAGATTTCTGGTTTTTAGGTGTTTATACTGACGCCATTGAGTGGGTTCAGCTGCCGAATACGCGCGGAATGAGCCAATATGCTGATGGCGGATTATTGGCGACAAAACCCTACATATCCTCCGGGTCGTACATCAATAAAATGAGCAATTACTGTTCTGAATGTGCCTACAATGTAAAAACAAGAACAGATGAAAATGCCTGTCCCTTCAACAGTTTATATTGGAATTTCCTGAATACTAACAAGGACAAGCTCAGCTCTAATCCCAGAATGAGCATGATGTATCGCTTACTTGATAAAATTCCAAAAGAAGAACTGCGGCAGCTCACCCAAAGAGCAGAAGCCATCATTGCAGCCCCCGATGACTTATGAGAAGGTCAACATAGTATGGTTCAAGAGAGATTTGAGACTTGAAGATCATGAACCTCTTTTTGAGGCTCAAAGAAGTTCGGAAAAGACATTATTGCTCTACGTTTATGAGCCGTCACTCATCAAGGATAAACACTACAGCGAGCGCCATTGGAGGTTTATTCAAGAGTCGATTGACGATATCAACCAACAACTCCTGGCCTATAACACCCGGGTGCTGTCGGTGAACGGTGACGTCCTTAAAGTTTTTAAAAGACTGACCGAATTGTTGGATGTTTCAGTGGTATTCAGCCATCAGGAAACCGGTATGAAAATTACTTATGATCGGGATTTAGGTCTTGCCCGATTCTTACAATCTGAAAGTATTCCATGGAATGAATATGTGCATAACGGCGTGTGGAGAGGGTTGAAGAACCGCCAAACCTGGAGAGCTGACTGGTACGCTTTTATGAAATCAGAAATTTTGAACCCTGATCTGGAGCGCATCAGTTTTGTAGAACTCCCGGTAATTCACAAATTAGAAAGTGCATTTGATACTAAAAAGGTGGAAGAATCACCTGAGCCTTCCTTTCAACCTGGAGGAAGTACCCATGCCAAAAAGTATCTCAACTCTTTTCTTGAAGAGCGGCATACTGAATATAACAAATTCATTTCCAAGCCTTTAAAGTCGAGAAGCTCATGTAGCCGGTTATCGCCTTACCTCGCATGGGGAAACCTATCAGTCCGGCAGGTATATCAAGCTGCTCTTCGCCGCAAGAGCGAGGGAGGCAACAAGGGATCGCTGCAATCCTTCATGTCGCGATTGCGCTGGCAGGCCCATTTCATCCAAAAGTTTGAAATGGAAGAACGCATGGAATTAGAATCCGTCAATCGCGGCTACGCGCAAATGGTCAAACCTCCGAACGCAGAAATGCAAAAGCTGTGGGCAGAAGGACGCACGGGATTTCCGCTGGTTGATGCCTGCATGAGATGCTTGCGGCAAACCGGTTGGGTAAATTTCAGAATGCGGGCGATGCTGGTTTCCTTTTTTACTCACCTCATGTGGCAACCCTGGCAGGATGCAGCTCCTATTCTGGGTAGATACTTTCTGGATTTCGAACCGGGGATACATTTCTCGCAGTTGCAAATGCAAGCAGGAGAGACAGGAATCAATACCATAAGAATATATAATCCTGTAAAGAACAGCTTCGACCACGATCCTGAAGGAGAATTTATTAAAAAGTGGGTTCCGGAATTAAAGGAGGTACCCCATCCATTGATTCATGAGCCGTGGAAAATGACACAAATTGAAAGGCAGCTTTATCGGGGGTGCGACCGCTATCCACCTCCGATGCTCAGCATGGAAGAAGCGCGAAAACATGCATCCAGCATGCTGTGGGCTATGAAGAAAAACGAGAAGGTGAAGCTTGAATCCAAAAGGATATTAGCAAAGCATACCCTACCGGGACGGCGGGAAATGTAAAGGATTCGCTAAAAGCGGTTTCAGCAGTCAGACCGGAAGTTTTTTCTAATACGATCTAACCAGTAAGAATAAAGGTGGAAGCCTGATCGGGTGGCGGGTATGGATCACGCGAGGGCGAGGGATTTCTCGATTCTAGTACTTCCATGTTTTTGACCAATGCCTCGCTATCTCAGTATTTTCTACTTTAGTACGGAACTAAATAATTCGGATTCTCACGGAATGCTCAACCATCGCCTAAATGGAAACATGTTATTCCTGCTCATAGTGCTTATTGCCGTCCTAGGGTTACTCCTTTACTTTCTGATGGAACTACAACGCTCGAACAATCTTCAATATAAAAACTGGACTTTTTCTACTGACTTGAGTAGAGATCTTGCCTCAGCCGCTCTTCTCTACTCCCGATCTCCAGATCTTATTTCAGATATTGAAATCCCAATATATGGCAGCTCGGAAACCCATATCCGAAGCATTAAATTTCAGCACGGGCTTCATGATATTCTGAAAATAACAGGTCGGAAAGGAAACCGAAAGGATTCGGTTTGTTTCAGTATTGGATGGGCCCCTGATACTTCATTTACAACCTTTTACATGGCAAACCATTTTCGACCATTGGTTCTGGTAGGCAATTCTGAAATTGAAGGAAAGGTAAAAGTTCCCATGGGTTACGTACAAAAAGGCAATATAAAAGGTGTTTTTCATTATGCAAATATTCCAGACCAAAATGAAACGGATACAAGCCAAAACACACTACCCTTTTGGCATGAATATGTCGATCGTATAGAACGGTACTATACAAAACTTGACAGCGGTCTGCTGACTTCTGAAAAATTCCCTGAGCAAGATGCACCTATTGTAAATTCCTTTGGAAATCCAACTGATTATTACTCCTCAAATGATGAACTTCATATTCGGCATTTGCTGTCCGGAAACATTGTTATTTACTCTTCAGATACCATCTTCCTTCAAAAGGATGCTGAACTTAGCGGACCAGTGCTAAGTGCACCAAATGTGGTAATTGAACAAGGATTTCGAGGAGCCGTTCAAATTATTGCTTCTAATTCGATTACGATTGAACAGAATGTTCGGCTCGACTACCCTTCAGAACTCGTCTTGCACAATTCTGATACCGGCAAAATTCTGATTGATTCTAATTTTTCAATTTCCGGAAACATCATTTGTTACGACACATCAAGTACCCTGGATTTTTTCGATAAGAAAAAGATCTCCATAATGAAGAATGCAACTGTAAAAGGAATTCTTAAAATAGATGGTAAAGCGACGTTCAAGGAGAACATCAATATATTTGGATTATGCCATCTCGAAGGAGCTGAATTTCCCTCTGGAATAAACACATTTGAAAATCATTTATACGATTTCAACGTCAAAAACATAGATACTGCTCAAATTGGAATACTTCATACAATTCCATTTGGACATAGTCGAACAGAATTTATGGAATGGCTCGATTAAGAGGTTTTACCTTGCTTGAATCCGTAGTTTCAGTAGCAATTGCCAGCCTTATGATGACGCTGGCTTTCATGATAATTGAAGGCATCACAACAAGTCAATCCATAAACTTTAGTGACCGTTCAGAGATTAATGAAGAATTGGAACAGGCAGAGCTCAATCTCAAGGACAGTTATAGGCAATCTACTCGGTATGAAGTCACGATAGTGGACACAGGGGTTTTTGAGAATGTTCTGGTTCTAAAACTGACATATACTGATCATTTCGGTAAGAAAAAAACCTTGCATAAAATGATTCCATGAAGAAACTGGAAGGCTTCACGATCATTGAATTAACAATTGCATTGGCCGTTTCGGCTGTTACGGTTGGTATTGCTATGTATACCCTGAACTATGTTTCTATTGTGAGTAAGAAACGGTCCTTAGCAAATGATCAAGCTATCAAATTGGCTCAGGCAGAAGCTTTGCTCCATAGGGATGGACTTCATGCTGAAAATATAACTCTAGAGGATTCTGTTTTCTATTTCGTTCGCAGGGAGGATACCATCAGGTATGATTTCAAACAGCACATTTTGGTTAGAAAATCAAGATTTCGGCAGGATACCCTACTAAATAAAATACTGAATATGAAATGGTTAAAAGAAAAATATCTTATTAAATCAATTTTGATTTCAGCTGGAGGAAGAGATGAAAATGGGTATATACTCTACTTCTCGAAGAACTACCCTTTATTTTTGCGAAAACAGACCAAGCTTGGCAACGATTCCTAATAACAGAATCAGAAAGAAATTTCGTAAAAACAGAAAGCAACACTCCAATAAACTTAAAATAGAGTTGCCTTCTCGAATAGGAGATCAATTTAAGGAGCGGTTCTACTATGATTTGCACACCCTCCTTGAAGCAGGTGCAGATATTATCCAGAGCCTTGAGATTCTTCAAAAAAATGCCATTAAAGAGAGCAGAAAAACCATAATTGTACATATTAAATCAAGTTTGGTAAAAGGGGGCTCGCTTTATACAGCTCTTCAATCAAGAAAGGAGTTCTCACAGTTCGAAACCATCAGTATTCAGATTGGTGAAGAATCCGGACAACTCCCCAGAGTGCTGCATTCGCTTCATGAGTATTATAAAGAACGAATTGCACTAAGAAGAATGCTTTTTGAAGCCCTGTCCTACCCGATGTTCATTCTGTTTACTACACTTTTTATTGTGGGGTTTATGCTGGTGGTCGTCGTTCCAATGTTTCAAAGCATGTTTGATCGAATGGGGGCAGAATTGCCCGACATTACCAAACTGGTGATTTCACTTTCAGATTTTTTGTCCAACTCCGGAGTTTATGTACTACTCGCCATTTTTGGGTTGCTGTTTCTCCTTTTTAGAGCACGAAAAAATCGAAAAATGAAGGGTCAGCTCCAGTATATTTTTCTTCGCTTACCCTACCTCGGAAATCTGCAAAGAAGAGGTCAAACGTACCGATGGACCCAAATCATGCAGCTCATGATCGAATCGTTTATGCCTTTGGAACAAGCACTGCAATTGAGCAATAAAATGATCACCTTCGAACCATTGAACCGAGAATTGGAAAAAATAAGAATGGGAATTCACAGCGGAATACACATTTCAGATACCATGGAAAAGAGCACTTTTTTCGATAGAGGTTTGGTAGCCATGATACAGGTTGGTGAAGAAACCAACAAACTCGCTGACATGTTTGCCCGACTCAACGCACAACAGAAAGAACAAATTCAATTTCAAACCAAATTGGTAAGCAAAATTCTTGAGCCTTTGATGATCGTTTTAATAGGTATTCTCGTCGGATTTATCCTCGTTGCTATGTATCTTCCATTGTTTGAACTCAGCACGGTAGTTGGGTGAAATGAAATTTGAACTTAACACAGCAGCTGCGCGCGAAAAAACGGGCATTGAGTTGAACTTTTTACTGCTGACTTGGCACTTATCTAAAAATTTTACCCTTATTTTTGAAATGCAACAATTCACTAATGAACCACCTACTTCTCGGCGAACATCTCTGCCATACGTTTTCAAGACTCTGTAGCAATTCATTTTATTCACTTAACTATTGATCCATGCGACATTATTCGTACAACTACCTGTTTTTGCTTTTACTCGGACTACTATTTCTATTGATACCTTCATTGATAAGTGCTCAAACTTTCCATCAAGAAAAAGAGCTAACCTATAAACATGATCCAAATCAATATAAACCAGAAAATAACTACGGGATTTTTACCTCAATCGAGCCGGGAATTGATCCATACAATGGATCTTTCTCCTACTCAATTCCGCTTTTCCAAGTTCAAAACAGCCATTTATCCTTCCCAATAACAATTAATTATTCAAGCAAGAATATAACCGTACAGTCTGAAGCTCCCCCAGAAGGAACAGGATGGCAACTTACCGCTGGTGGATCTATATCAAGAGAAATAAACGGTCATACTGATTTTGGTTTTGGCGATGCCATGAATTGGCATCATGCATTTGGATATTATGGTTTTTTAAGCGGTAGATCACCCGACATAAATGTAGCATGTTATTCGCAAGACGGAATACTGCCTCTAGTTGATTGCAATAATGGATCCACACTTATTGGGTCTGATATTGAAAACCTTGCTAGAGGAGAACTTGTAATTGATACAAAACCGGACATATTTACATTAAATGTTATGGGAGAGTCTGTAAGCTTCTATTTCTTTTTTGATGAAAACAATATTCCTCTTATTCAATATGTAGGTCCAACCAACCTCAAGATTGTTAGCTATCCGAATGAAGATAAAGGAGATTGGATAGCCGTTGATCGAAGAGGAACAAAATACTTTTTCAATGAAGCAGGCACCAACGCCTATGAATCTACCCAAACAAGACTCTTTAAAAGTAAAACACCGTATAGTCAAGTTCATATATGGCATCTAACACGAATCCTACATCCTTCTGGTGAAGAAATTTTATTTCAATATGCTGGCACCACATATTATATGCTAAATCCGGATATTGATCAGCAGTATTTAAGTAAATGTATCCATCAACAAGGAGGGTCGATATGGGGGGGCCATGGGATATTTATATAATTTCCCTATGAATATACCAGAACATTTCATTGGAGTTTGGACGAATCGCTACATACCCAAACTTAACGCACTTCAAAAACAAACTCAAAGATTAGAAAATGTGCGATACAAAACAGGTAAGGCATTACATGAAATAGACTTCATTTATACCTTCGACCGCTATGACTTTGGAAACTTGCCGCGATTGAGTCAAATAAAGCATAATGTTTTTAAGTCGGGATCATGGAACACCAATCCGATTACCGTTGAAGAAGTATCGTTCACACATGACCGGCTGAGCAACAGGCTATACCTCAAAGAAATAGAAAGAAGTGGAACTGTACTTTTTGGGCCTAATAGTTCAAACTCAGACCATCAAAACAAATATGAGTTCAGCTACTACAATCCTAGTTTAATCAAGAAGGCAGGACACAGTCACTATCCTGTTGATTACTGGGGCTATTATAATGGAATAGATAATAGCGGTAAAAAGAGATATCCTAATATCTTTTTTGCGCATTACCCTGTAGGAATGAAAGCTTCGACTACTCTAATTCATGCAGGTCACCCAAACCTGGGTTATATTCCGGAAGGGTCGAATATGATGCCCGGTAATCTGATAAACATAAGATCAGGGCTGATGAAATGGTTAAAGACTCCTTCGGGATTGGAGTATGATTTTGAATATGAAAAACATGAAGTGTTAAATCCTCAATATTGGTTAGGCCCAGGAGCAAATCTAATAGAAGTAGAAGCTGGTGGTACCAGGCTTAAAGAGATAAGAGCTTCCGAAAAGGGCGCAATAAAATGGGCAAAAGAACTAAATTATGAAGATGATCAGGGCAATTCCACAGGGCTTTTAATGGACTACCCTGAGCACTTCTATCTTTCTCTTCATTCTAAAGGTGAATGCACTGGTGCTTGGGTAGGAGATGATCTCGTTTTATTTGAAAGTAGTGTTCTAAGCAGCGTGCCGAGATCTGGAATAAAACCATATGCTAAGGGATCTTATGTCGGTTATGACAGAGTATCTGTGAAAACCAAATCTAGAATTTATGAACCCAGCACAAGTACGTTTAATTTAACCGATTCCAAAGTTGATGTGTACTCCTTCAGAAACAATACCCCTTCAAGAGTAACTCCCATATGGCAACCTTACCATTGGACCGCTCCTCAATCTGTATCCATGAAACAATCTCATTTTGAGCCCAAGCAAATGTTGGCGATCAATGGCAACGGACTAATTCAAAGCGTTGAGTCTTATGATTTAACAGGAAGCACTCCAAGACTTACCAATAAAAAAATTTTAGACTACGAGGAAGATGAGGTGCAAGACAACTGGGAAGGATCTTATTTATGGAACTATTTACCTGTTCGCAAAGATGCAGGGATAATAAACGCATGGAAACTATATTTTGACGCAATATTGCCTTGTAATGTCGTTCCAATGATACCACTATCCCAAAGGTTTGTCTACCTTGTTAAGGTTCACGAAAGAGAAATCAAATATGATCTCAATGGAAACACTTTGGAGACCGACCAAAGTATAGCCACAGGACCTTCAATTATGTCAAGTATAGGCAGTAATGTTTACTGGCAATCCAAGAATCTACCGACCCTAGAGTCTACTTTTAATAGCAAGGATGAGCTAATTGAGAAAAGGACATATTATACCACATCTATAAACATCGTGGATTATTGGAAATTTATAGATGATCATATCATTCTTCCATCTGCATTTATTCAATTGATAGATAACATTGTAGTAGGAGGTGAAGCATTCATCTATGATAGCAAAGGTTTTCTTACAGAAAAATACATATATGAGGAAGATGAGGAAAACACTATAAACGCTGTAGTTGATCTTCACAAAAATGTCGATGAATGGACAGGATTCCAGAAACTATTTTCTTATCAGTACCAAGCAGATGGAAGACTTTCTAGAGTCACTGATCGTGCAGATATTAGTACTTCATTCGTCTATGGAACTTTGGATAAGCCAATTGCCCTTATTACAAATGCAAATACCAATCAATTTGCTTACACAAGTTTCGAGAATGATTTGGCTTCCAAATGGCGTATTAGCTATGCTGCGAATACACCCACTTCGAGTGTGACTCCAAAAACAGGGCTTAAAGCTGGAAATTTAAAGTATGGCAACATTGTGCTCAATAATATTACGACCGATCACAACTCGGATGGCGAAATTCTTCTGGAGTTCTTTACCAAATCAACACGACCTGTCCACATCAGTGGTGTTCAATTTCCTTCTTACGATGTTGATCCTGCTCCTGATGATGAAGGGTGGTACTATCACCGCGTACGTTGCTGGTCTGGAAACATCACCTTGGTAAACCCAACCTATGGAAGCGATTATTTCATTGACGAAATAAGGGCATATCCGTATGACTCTCAAGTCGTTACATACAACTATGATGAATATAGGGAACAGCTTACCTCCATTGTCGATGGCCGGGCTCATGTTACGAGTTTCGATTATGATGGTCTTGGAAATCGAGTGGGAACTTACGACGATTCTCGAGAACTTATCGAGCTGGTAGAATATCATTACCACGGTCAATAATCTAAATCACCTCTATTTACTGTTTCATTCGCCAATACCATGAAAAGTTTAATTCAAATCATCACTGTAGCCGGTTTATTAATCACATCATCCCTAACGCTCGGACAGTCACAATCGGAAAACTACATTAAAGTATCTCGAATTCTCAGTAAGGACATGAATTCGTCGCATACCCCAAATCCAGACTATACCCCCACAATGGTGCACTACTATGATGCACGAGGGAATACGGTTCAAAAAGTCGAAGTTCATGGATCAACCGATAACAAGGATATCATTCATTACAGCATCTTTGATGGATTATCGCGTGCCGTAAAACAGTATAAACCTTATATCGATGGATATAATACGGGCAATCTTCGAACGAACGAATCGGCCATCATCAATTTCCATACTACTGAAGCTGATCTTGCCCAAACCGCCTTCCCGTATGAAGAAATCGTGTATGAAGGCCCTACTGGTAAGGTGATTGAAACTTCCATGCCGGGGGTAGATTATAAGCTTGGGGCAGGACATACTTCTACAAGTCAGCATCTATATAATGTCGAAGATGAAGTACTCTGGTGGGAAATTGCCCCGCAGGGTTACCCTGTAATAAAGAGTGAAGAGTATTATGGGTATTGCTTTGGAGCTCAGAGCACCTTGACCGAGGACTTTGAAGGAAGCCCTAAATCTGGATTTAATTATTCTTCCTTCAACGTCACAAACACTGAAAAATATAATGGCTCCAATAGTTATCTTTTATATGACGGAAGCACCGAACGAAAAATTAGAATAACTGGTCTGGACCCATATAAAACCTACACCTTGGAGTTTTGGGCCAAACCGATAAGTCAGAAGAGCATGATTTTCTATGTACAAGGACAAAATCCTGTTAGTGGCGTTGGCGGTTTAACCTTAAACAAAGGAACCTCATGGACACACTATTCCACTACATTTTCTGGACATACCGAAGTTGAAATTGGAAGAAGTGGCCCCGGATCAGGTCCCTATGGCGGGTATATCGATGACATCACTCTTGGCTCCATGGATGATGGCCCTTGTAAAGGCTACTAACGGCACGATTTTGAGGATGATGATATTGGACAGAAATCACTTACTGGTAGCAGAATTAGTTACTACCCATCAATTGGAATACCTCCAGGGAAAGGATCCTATTTTTATCAGTTGGGTGTCCAAAGCATGCTAATAAGAGGTTTAAACCCTCAAAAAAACTATGTTATCCGGTTCAAAGGGCGAGGTGTTGCAGGAAGTATCAAAATTAATGACCACTACGCTGCTCCAGGTACTTTTCATGTAACCTCCAGCATTTCAAACAGTTGGAAAGAGTATAGCTTCATCGTTACCGGTTCTAATCACATTTATCTTTCCTCAAGTGGACCAGATCAAATTTTTATTGATGATATTGAAGTGATTGAACAGGTTCCAATTGCATACGATAACTTTGAAACTATGGGCACTGGATTAACTGGTTCATACAGATTAGTGAACTCTTCAAATGCGCCTCCTACTGTGCTCAGTTTCAGCAGTCCCAACTTCTGTGAAATATTGTATAATTCAACGAGCAATATAACGCGATCCAATCTTGATCCTCATAACACATATCTACTTCAGTATTATCAGGCAGGAAAATGGGGAGCTCAAATCGAAGTCCTAAAAAATGGAACATGGGGCAAACTACAAACCATAATTCTTATGGATAACTCCTGGAAAAGACAATCCATATTGCTACAAAACGTAGAAGGTGTTAGGCTAAAGATGGACCTTGCTTCCGTATCCGGACACAATACCGGATTGTACATCGACAACTTTGAAGTGTACCAAATTAATACCATCCCTAATGAAATAAAGTACTTTTATCGCCCTGGTGTTTTAACAAAAACGGTATTTGAAGATCCCGATGGAATTACTTCTCGCGTATTTAAAAACAAAGCAGGTAATGTGCTGCTAAGTGAAAAACAACTCGCCAATGGCGATTGGAATCAAACTTATTACGTGTACGATGATCGAAGTCGGTTGCGTTTTGTTATCCAACCCGAGGCAGTTAAACGCATTTTGGAACAAAACGAAACTTCTGCCGAACCCTATCTATATGACTATCTATTTGAATATCAATATAACGGACTCGATCAACTCGTCTATTCCAAAATACCCGGCGCTGAACCTGTAATCTCCATTTATGACATCATCGGTCGACTTCGGGCACAACAAGATGGCGTAATGAAAGAACAGCGTAGATGGAAGTTCTATAAGTACGACCAACTCAATCGACCTGTCATGACCGGTATACATTCCTGTCCTGAAGAGAACAGCGATCTTAAAATTGGGTTTCCCGATGATCCCAAATTGGAATATGCTGTGGTTGAAACCGATGGAACATCGTTCAAATCTACTCGAGAATCGGAAGTTATAGATGAACCGAAATTTGAAAATGGGGGTTCGGTTAAAACACTCAAATCAGCCGGTTCCATTGCACCTCCGAGTTTTGTCGACGTACCGTATCCGTCGCATACCCCTTGCGACATTGATCATATGAAAAATGAGTTGAACAACGCAAATGAGTTAAGTGAGTCTTTTGACCCCACTTTAAATCTAAATGCTCTTTATTATGGGTATTCCAATCAATCCTTCCCAACTCAAGACTTTAAAGTTCAGCAATACGACTTCTACGATGGGTATGAATATCAGACGCTCAACTTTGCTACCAATTCTGATTTTAAGGCAGATGCCTCTTTCGGAAACAACCCTAGTTTCAGAACCAAAGGTCTTTCTGTGGCATCATTAAGTCGTGCCATAAATCAATCTTCCAGTATGTGGACTTATTCGGTATCCTATTACAATGAAAAGGGCGCTCTGATTCAAACACAATACTCAGATCTTGTATCTTCCCTTTCCCCAAATTCACCTCCGGTGGATATGATCTATTGGGAGCATAACAAATACCGTTTTGATGGACAAGTTGACCGATTTGGTTATTTCTTTCAGTATCCGGGTACTACACTCAAAAAGTTCACCCTCTTGAATGTATATTCTGGCCGAGGGCAATTCATCAGATCAATCTTATCCATGCCGCAATCTTCGCCCCATTTTTTAGGGTCCAGAAGAACTCCGCTTGAAGTAGAATATAATCGTATAAACCAAACAATACGAGAAAAAATCGGCGGCTGGGTAGGATATGCCAACACCAGCAACTTCATCCAAACCAACGATATCTACTACAACGAGCGCGGATGGATCACGGCAGTCAATAACGTTGAACGATTGAACGGAGATCTATTTGCTTATGAACTAAACTACGAAAATCCCGATTGGATCTCTGGCGGTACTGCTACTTTTAATGGCAACATCAGTGAGGTAGCCTGGACTTCTGCTACCAATACATCCGGAAGAGTGCATGCCTACTCCTACTCCTATGATAATCTAAACCGACTAACGCAAGCGCGATACTCTGCTTTCGACCCGGCTTCTAGAGACACTTATTATCCTAATGATGTAGACCTATACTCCCTTACAAATCTTTCATATGATGCCAATGGCAACATTTTAACGGCAAACCGAAACGGCTGGCTATTCAACAAACAATCCGATTCCTTCTTTAAAGGTACCGCATTGGATGCTATGGATGCACTGCAATATACTTATGATGGCAACCGCCTGACTGCAGTTACAGATAATCGAACAGGAACATATGATGGCTACTATGATTATCAAGCAAATACCACAACCGGTAATGGCTATGAGTACGACGCTAATGGCAACATGACTTTCGATGAGAATCGCGGATTGCGCATTGAATACAATCAGCACAATTTACCAAAACGGATTTGGAACGATGAAGGACAGATCAACTTCATTTACACTCATGATGGTACGCTCCATAAAAAAATCTTTCAAATCTATGGAAGTGCTCCCCAATACAAATACTACTATGGCCCTTTTGAATGCGAATATGGCTCTCCTTCAAACGACTTCGATTACGTTTACTTTCCAGATTTCAGATTGGGTAAAGGCGGATACCGTTCCAACGAATTATACCACTTAGAGTACTTCCATAAAGATCATCTCGGTAACGTACGCATCACCTACGGCGATGCCAACGACAACAATGTGGCCGAAATGCACGAAATACTCGAAGAAAACGAATACTACCCCTTTGGTATGACCTTTGGAAAACCAAATTCCATTAGCGGAACACAGAACCCCTATAAATACAACCAAAAAGAACTAATGGTAGAGCTAGAAATTAACATGTATAATTACGGTGCACGCTATTTCATGCCCGAAATTGGCAGGTTTTCTACTATAGACCCAATGTCTCACAATTATAACTTTCAAACCCCTTATGCTTACGCAGGTAATAACCCAATATTATTTAGAGATGAGTTTGGATTATGTTTTGGTTGCTCAGTTTGGGATGATCTAGTAGAATATGCCAAAGAAGAATTGGCTGAAGCCGTCAATGATGCAATTGTATCTACTCTTGAAGCCACAGCAGAATATATAAATCAAAAGAGAGATAACCTAGAGGCAGGGCTTTATCTTGAAGGAGGAATAAAAGTTACTTCTGGAGCATCCTTCTCTATTGACGCTAAAGGCTTTGAAGGAACCGTCGATCTCGGAACAGCTGAACTATTGGAAGTATCTATTGACGAAAGATCCACAGATAATGAGGGTGACTCACCCGTAAATGTAGATTATTATGGCAAAGATGACGAAGTTGAAACAACTCAAGGAGGGGGAGCTTCATTTGTTGTAGGAGGTTCTTATGAAAAAACCACAACATCCAAAATAGGAACAAGAAATTCAGAAGTCGTGAGTACTTCAGAGACTTATGCTGCAAAGGGTGGAGGGTTAGGAGCAGCAGGTGTATTAAAATATACTACCGGTTCAGCGGAAAACAGTGAAGTAAAAACAGGAGGTGAATTTGGATTTGGATTTAATTTCTTTGTGGTTGGATTCAGTGTTAATCTCGGTATTGGTACTTTTATCAATTACAATGAAGATGATTAATAATCAATCAAATCAAAGAGTTGGAAGTCCCTATGTAATGTTAAAACAGTTTGTTATCTACCTCATTTTGGGATTTTTATTACTTATTGCTGGACTGATTGTAGTTGAAGATATCTCTGGATACCCAATTAGTTTAATAATTCTAATAAGTGTTATTTATTACTCTTATCGATTGAATACCATTTACTCTGTTAAGATTAAAAGTCGAGTTATATACTATCACAATCTGTTCCATAGGGGTGAATTACCATTGGAAGACATTAAATCTGTCAAAATATCTAAAATCGTTCCATTTCCAATTGAAGTTCAAATGAACTCAGGAAAAAGGCTATTAATCTCATCATCAGTAATTGATAAGGTGGCAGTTCTATTCTTTGTTGATAAATCTAGGCTAGAGAAGTACTATACTATACTAAACAATGAGCTGAATAGCTAAGTGCAAATATTAGAATATTGAAAGCTTATTCTTTATTACATCGCCATATTGCCCTCCGCTGGTGCGCGTTCCGAAAGCTTTCGGGAGCATCGCGTACATATAAAACAAACCCGTTAGCGCGGCTCTCCCGTTCCCGTTGGCGCGGATCTTCGGATCCGTGCCTGCGGTGACCATGGGTGGATTAACCTCTCGAGTAACTTGAAAGTCATCACCGCTCACCTGAGAATTACCAATTTTGTATTTTAGCGAATCATTTTTCAGCTATGGCAAATCACTTACTCCTACCCGTGCTTACCCTATCTTTTTTTCTATCCTCTTCTGGCCTGGCTCAGGTTATAAATACTACAGTTCCTCCGCTTAATGGAGGGCAAACTGAGGTAGGAATTACGTTCAACCTGCAGGTTCAAGATAGCATTTCCATCAGTCGTATCGCGATGAGCTTTGTAAACTCCGGAATGAACAACTATTTTATCTGGAAAAGAAATGGAGCCATTAATGGACAACCAAACATTTCATTAATTAATGGCTGGATTCCTGTTCAGATAGATGTTCACGATGTTCAGCAAGCTGGTCCAGGTACGCTTGAATATATTGACCTACTCACCCCCCATATCCTCGCTCCGGGGATCTATGGATTTTACGTCGGTGGAGGACCTTTTTACATTTCAGATACATCGGTAGGTGCGCCATTTACATATGGTGATACCATCACTACAATTACAACCGGACCCAACGTGGGCTACGCCGGCCCGCAACCTACTCCAATGATCACTCCAGTGCAGTTCAATGGAGCCATTGATTATCTTCCATTGAATATTACGTGCTCTTTGCCCTCAAACATTACAAGCACTTTCCTCGGTGCAACGAACCATCTGATCGACTGGACTGAAAACGGCAGTTCTACCGCTTGGCAGATTGAGTGGGGGCCTTTAGGCTTTCAGCTTGGATCGGGTACCCGAATAAATACCACCACTAAACCACAAGTTATTTCAGGTCTTGCTTCAGGCCCTAGTTATGAGGTCTATGTTCGAAGTGTATGTGCTCCCGGAGATACCAGTCATTGGTACTATCCCTACCTGCTCCGGACTGAGTATTGCCAACCTACCCAACAATATCATGGCAATGCCGAGATTACCAATGTAGTGGTAACGGGAGAAAACATTGGAATCACCAATCTTCAAACTTGTCCAGGTGCTATAGGGGTTCAGGATTTTACTAAGACTCAAGTTTCGGACATACTTCCGGGTAATTCCTACATGGCGAGCATAACCTTCGGCACCTGTAGTTTCGTCAATACAGCTTCTGGCGAAGCATGGGTAGACTGGAATAATAATTTTGTCTTTGAACCCAACGAATCAATTGGAAACTGGAGCGGCATGACAGAGCCGAGTGGATCTTTAGCATATAATGCCACATTCCTTTTCACTGTGCCTCCAGGTACACTTCCAGGATACAAAAGGTTGCGCATCATGTCTGTAAGTGGTGTTAACGTACCGCTATTAGACCCTTGCCTTTCGGGTAATTACGACGGGTCTATTGAAGAGTATTCCGTATTGGTTCTGGATTCGAATACTAGCTGTGCGGTACCCACCGCTCCTTTTGCAGATCTCATAGGTGTTCATTCAGCGCGACTGAATTGGACTGATAACAGGCCCAGCGCACAATGGGAAATAGAATACGGCGTACCGGGTTTCATACCTGGATCGGGATCAAAAGCAATTGCAAATACCAATCCTTTTGTACTTTCAGGATTGAACTCCAAGCAGTATTACGAATTTCGAGTTCGTTCTATCTGCGGCAGCGATACATCTTACCATTCTCATGAAGCCAGTTTTCTAACCGACTGCGACAAACTCACTGCACCTCATTTTGATGATTTCAATGGAATTTGGTGGGGAGAGGATGATACCAGTGGACTTGCGATAAATTCTGAAATCGATCCGTGCTGGAGCCGAATTTCAGTTGATCCAAGAGATTTCACCTGGAAGGTACGAACCGGGAACTACCCTTTCACTCAATTCTCAGGTCCTGCTTCCGACAAATCCGGAAAAGGCAAATATGTTTTTGCCTCGCCGCAGTCATTTTCCCTCTCATTTGCCAGCCTTTATACACCGATTTTCGATCTATCGGGATTGGCTAATCCCACACTCGAATATTGGTATCACCTCCACGGACGCGATATTTCAAGGTTGGATCTCGAAGCAGATACCGGGTCAGGATGGTTTTCTATTGACAGCTTAATTGGGCCTCAACAGTTTAGGAATTCCGACCCCTGGAGGAACCGGCGCATAGCACTTGATCCAGTTAATTCTATTCAATTCCGCTACGTTGCATACAACGACAACGGCTTTAATTACGTGGCTATCGACGATTTTAGTATTGGAGAAAATCCAAGTTGTCCCGAGCCTTTTGATCTTATTCCAGATTATATTACTTCGGACAGTGCGACCATCTTATGGAGCGATTCAGGCACTGCCTCCTTATGGCAGATTGAATTTGGACCTAATGGGTTTCTGCCCGGTACGGGCACTACTTCTACTTCCACTTTACCCCGGGCTTTGATCCAGGGGTTGAATCCAAATTCTGACTACCACGTCTACGTGCGTTCGATTTGCGGTACAGGTGATTCATCCATATACTCCATTCCACTTTCCTTTTCAACACCGTGTACACCACTTTCTACACCCTGGCACGAAAGTATGGATGGAAATATTTGGATTCCTACGCAATATTCATTTGTAGACAGCTCACAAATTGATTCCTGCTGGTCCGTTTTCCCGAGTTCCGTAGAACAGTACCGCTGGAGGACAGGAGTCGATACAACCCTTACTTCGCAAACAGGTCCGTTGGCAGATTATTCAGACACCGGGAACTATGTATATACTGAAGCAAGCAATGGGTTTCGAGGTGAAGTGACTCGACTTCAAACACCAGTTTTGAATGTGTCCGCACTGAACCAACCTTTATTGGAATTCTGGTATCACTTCTTCGGAGACGACATTGACAAGTTTTACATTGAGACCAGATCAAACGGCAAATGGATTGTTCTAGACTCCATCGTAGGTTCCCAACAAACACTGGAGCCTGATCCGTGGCTTCGAAAGCGATACGAACTAACGGCATCCAATACGACGGCCATCCAATTCAAAGCCGTTCGAGGCAACGGCCAAAGGGGAGATCTGGCTATTGACGAAGTCAGCGTGTATGAATCCCCTGGATGTCTTGAACCCGATTACCCAATTCTGATTTCTTCGACTAATGATTCCGCGACAATCAGTTGGAGTCAATCGGGAAGCGCGTCTGTTTGGGTTATAGAATATGACACTCAGGGATTTATTCCAGGGAGCGGCATGTCTCAATTGGTCACCTCGAATCCGGCAAAGATAGGTTCACTGATACCGGGCACATTTTACGATGCGTACATCAGAGCTATTTGTGGCCCTGGTGATACCTCACTATATTCGGAGCCATTGACCTTCGGGTTGACTTGTCAGGTGTTTTCAGCTCCTTACTTCGAGAGCCTAGATGGTCTAAACTGGATTCCCGATAATTCCATTACCGCATCGAACTCGACTTCCGATCCATGTTGGAATAGAGACCCTAATCTCCCGGGACAGTATATGTGGCACGTCCAATCCGATGGATATCCCTTTGGCGTCACGGGACCAATAGTCGATGCATCTGATACAGGAAATTACATTTATCTGGACGGACAGATTATAGGGGATACAGGGATTTTATACATGCCTGCCATCGATATTTCGGGGCTCAATAATCCCGCACTGGAATTTCGTTATTTCTTCCATGGGTTTCAGATAGACCGTATGTATGTCGAACAAGAAGTTAATGGAAGCTGGATTCGTATTGATTCTATCGTCGGTGAAAAACAATTCGTAAAAGTAGAACCCTGGAAGCTCAAATATTCTTCGCTTCAGAAGACGGGAATCGCAAACATTCGCTTTACCGGTATTCGCGGTAGTGGACCAAATTGCGATATGGCTCTCGATGAGTTTCGACTAACTGAAATGCCCACTTGTATCGAACCTGATTGGATTGGAGGACAAATGAATGATTACAACAGCATTTTCATCGGTTGGGATACGGGAGCATCACAGGCCCTGTGGGAGGTAGAATACGGATTGGCGGGTTTTGCCAATGGATCGGGAAACAAGAAACTCGTAACCGGGCAATCCGATATTATTACCGGTTTGATATTCGATAATGAATACGACTTCACCATTCGTCGTGTGTGCGGTGCGGGTGATACCAGCAGATATGCGAAGCGCGTAAAGATCCCACTAGATTATTGCGACAATGGACCAAAATTTCCAGGAGATGCTGAAATCACCAATGTTGAACTCATAGGAGATCAGTATTCAATCTCAAACCTCAATACCTGCCCCGGAGATCTCGGAGTGCAGGACTTTAGCAAGTTGGATTCGGCAGACCTTTCACTGGGAGCTACTTATTCGGTCAATATAACTTTTGGCTCCTGCGCTCCAACTACTTTAAATAATAATTGTGCAGCATGGATTGATTGGAATCGAGATGGGTTTTATGATCAAAGTGAATCAATTGGGCTATGGAATGGAGCCCCAGCCCCGCCCGGAACGAGTTCTTTTAATGCGAACTTTACATTCACCGTTCCCGGCAACGCCCATATCGGGGCGACACAGATCAGAATATTGATGGAAACCATTAATTCTTCTTCGCCGATTTTCGCTTGTCAGGAAGTTGCTTTTGGTTCAATAGAAGAGTACCGTGCTGTTATTCATCCACCGATTGCGAATTTGGGTCCCGATCAGTTGGTTGGCGGTTGTGAGACCGTCATACTAGATCCCGGAGCTTTTGACTCGTATTCATGGAGCACTGGGGATACCACTCCCACTCTATCATTGGACGGAAATATTTTACCTCCAGGCAGCTACACGTACAGTGTAAGTGTAGAAGATTCAGTTGGACGCATGTCTAATGACACGGTCACGGTAACTTTCGTTCCCAAACCAGTTGTGAGTTTATCTGCGACCGATACCATTACCGTTTCGGGAGGAGCTACAAGTTTCTCCCTGGACGCCGGTCCTAGTTTTGCAGGTTATTTATGGGATGATGGCACCACCCAACAGACAAGAGTTGTGATGCTCGACGGCTCATATTGGGTAGAAGTAATGGACAGTCTCCAGTGCACCGCCTCAGATACGGTTTACGTTAGGTTTATACTCAGTACAGATGAACCCACTTTAGGCATAGTACAACTATACCCAATACCCGTTCGGGATGTTCTGTATGTCCAATGCTCACAAGCTTTGGAAGCCAAAGAGCTGAGACTCGAATTATATTCACTAACCGGAACCTTATTGATAAGTAAAGAAACAGTAACATCGACTACGGCACTCGAACAGCTTTTCATGAAGGGCTTACCTTCCGGAACCTATATTTTGTTGATCAGGACAACCAAAGAAACGTTCAGGCGAACCATCCAGAAGCTCTAAGCAACCAGATATAGACTCGATCGTCAATTCTATCGGAATTCTGCATAAGAATGGTTATACTTGCACTGACTAAATCACTAATTGTAAAACCACCTTATGAACAAGATCATCTTTCAAGTCGCGGCATTAGCTATTGCAATAACGCTATCGACCTCTTCCAACGACCTTAAATCTCAAGATTTCGAAACTCCTGGCTCTGAACATTTCCAGATATCCCACTTTGCTCCGAAATTTCCGGATGCGAATGCCTCAAAACTCAGAGGGATGTTGGACATTCCCATTAATAAAAGCACAGGAGTCGCCGATGTTACCATACCATTAACTTCAATAACAGTAGATGGCCTTACCCTTCCGATCGGTTTGAGTTACACGTCCGGATCGGGGGTCGGTGCCAGAGAAGAAGCTGGATCCGTAGGATTAGGATGGAGCCTTTCGGCAGGAGGAATGATAACAGTAAGTGTAAATGGAACATTCGACCTGGGAAGACGTGGTATTATGACTAACCTGAATATGATCAACCAGTTAAAGCAGATTCAGGGTAACTGGAACATTTCTTCAGGCGGCTCTAAACCTGCAGGCTATAATACGGTTTATCAAATTGCAGGTGCCAACAGTTTAGGGTTAGATTTAGAACCTGACCGTTTTTCATTCTCCGTAGCCGGAGCAATCAATGGAGCATTTTGTCGTGATTACGAAAACGGAGGTGAACCATTGATGATACCTAAATCCGATGTAAAAGTATCTCCTCATGGTGTGAACGGCTTTAAAATTGTTGATACACAGGGGAATTCTTACTTCTTCGGAAATGCTGAATTTATTTCGTACGGAAATGGTACACAAACAATACATGATGCTACTAATGTGTACTACTACCTTTACAAAGTTGAAACCTTCAATGGCAAAGAAATTCTGTTTAAATACCATGATTATTGGTATCGCTCTCATGACATCTACAACCGTGGAAGATATATTGAATCTAATGCACATGGGGGTACATCTGTAAGAAATCAAAATTCACCGAGACCAAGTCGGGAAGTTTACGGTAAAGTTCTAACAGAAATTGAATATCCTAATGGAGTTATTGAATTCAAGCAGATTTCTGACCCAGGTAAAACTGGATATATCCGACAAGACTATGCGATTGGCGGGCCACCTGCTGTTGACAAAATCCTACACAAATCCAAAGATTTAAGTGAGACCTATGAATGTTGGGAGTTCAATTACGCTTATTTTAATCCTGCCGATGACTACAAAAAGAAACGACTTCGATTAGAAGAAATCATTCTGAACTGTTCAGCGATCAATAGCGAGAGGTACGTATTTGAATATGAAACATCAATTGATCTTCCTAATAAAGCAACAAATGCTATGGATCATTGGGGATATTTTAATGGAAAGAATCAATCCACTCTTATCCCCAGTTTTACGCCAATGAACAGCCCCCTTGTAGATGGAGCAGACCGATCACCAGATCCCAATTATACACAGGCCGGTATTTTGAAGAAAATCACATATCCAACGGGAAGTTCCACCAATTTTGAATACGAACAGAACTATATTCACGACCCTGGAAACGCCCCTTCTGTACCAAAAAATATAGGACTTGACTTAGTCCGTTGGAGCTTTAATCAAAATGGGCCAAATCCTACAAAAACTTTTACTATTGATCATCGTCAAACCATATCATACCGTCTCTTAGTACGCGCTTTAAAAGGCTTTGGTCCTAATGGCACGTACTGCAGCGGGAACGATCCTGCGAATGGAGGAGCAGTTATTAAAGGCGTAGGATCCTCATTTAGCAAAGCTCTGAATCACGGTACAGGACATCAACTTCTATTGCAACCAGGTACATATGAGGTAGAAGTTTGGGCCGACCATTGCAGTGCCACTCATTTAACCTTAGAATATAGAGAATTAGGTGTGTATCGCGAACATAGGATGGTAGGTGGCGTTCGAATAAAGTCCATAACTCATATAAATGATCTAGACCTAACGAAAAATATGAAGACCTCTTATTTCTATTCTGATTTTGATGATGTAAACAAATCTAGTGGCGTTTTAATCAGTGGAAATTTGGAAAATAATTATGATTTTATGTCTACTTATCAGCAAGGAACTGGATCCAATGCATACACCGTTACTGCATACACACTAAGTGCAGCACATATTCCCACACCAATTCCATCTGTTTCTTATCGAAATGTAACGGAAGAAATACAAGGAAAAGGTAAAACTGAATACACGTTCGCGATAACAACTGACGTGGACAATTTTTCGGGAATGCCAATGACCAGCCGAGCATACAAAAGAAGCTTATTAACACGCGTGGAACAGTTGAATGAAGATGGAACTATACTGAATAGAAAACAGATTTCCTACCGATATGCAAATAAAGAAGCAATAAAAGGTTACAAAGTCCGAATTACGCGTGGGCCAACATTCAGTTGTAATTGGAATGGTTGTATCGTGACGAGTTGGGGAAATTTTTCTATGAGAAACTTTGAGATTGAGTCCGAATTTGTGAGTAAAAAGTCAGAAACGATAACAACTTATGATCAAGACGGTAATCCCTTAAATCAGTCTGTCGAGTATTTTTATGATGACTCTAATCCAATGCGGCACCACCAAGTTATAAAGACTAGAACTTCCCGCAGTTTCTCTGCTTTTATGCTTGGAATGGATGAAGTTAATGAAACCGAGTTGACCTATGCTCAGGATTATCAAATTAATGGCATTTTAAACTCGGGTAGTCCAATTCAAGCCAAAGCTATTGAATACTTAACCCAAAAAAATATCTATGAGCCAATAGAGCAAATTCAAGCTTTGAGTAATAGAAATTTATTCGGTGTTTATATCACTTCAATCGTTAAAGCGCAGGTGGTAGAATACAAGAAGTTTTTCACTAGATACTTACCTTACAAGAGCTATGTTCTTGAGAACAATCAGCCCATAGCTTCGACCAATTTCACCAAATCAAGTCTTGACGCTTCCAACAACTTCATCAAGGATTCGAGGTATGTGGAAAGAGAGCGTTTCAATCATTATGATTCTGAGGGTAAACTTCTGGATTTCACTTCAGCCCAAGGGCAGGATCAAGCTTTCTACCGCGCTTACAATAATGAAAACCTAATTGCCATTTCCATGAACTCTACATACTCCGAAAGCGCACATACCAGCTTTGAATCTGAACTAGAAGAGCGATGGAGACTTAAGTCGTACAACTTCTTTGATTCCGATGCCTTCACCGGAACCTCTTCAAGGAGAGTCACCCGGGATATATCCGGTCAGCGATTCGGCCCTGAGGTATTCCTCGCCGAAATCGATCAAAACAAAAAATACAAGATCAGCGCTTGGGTGAAAACCGATCCCGGTTTCGGAAACAACAAGGGGCGTATTAAAATGTGCACTTTCGATATAAACGGCATCGGTAACTCTTACCCCTTCTTTAATGTGAACACGATTCCGGGTGTCAGCAGAGAATTGACCTTCTCTTTTGGGGACAGTGATGGAGAATGGATGTACGTTGAAGGTATTATCGACCTCCCCACAGCACCGCCCGGCGTCGAGTGGGGTATAAATGCTTTTTTTGCTAATGATGATATCAGTAAAGATTATCTGGTTGACGAAATCCGCATCCATCCCATAGATGCCCAAATGGAAACCTTCACCTATAAACTCCCCTATGGCCTCAGTTCCAAATGCGATGTCAGAGGACAGCGTATCACATATGAATACGACAACTTTGGAAGATTGTCCCTCTCCCGTGATCACGAAGGAAACATCCTCCAGCAAACAGACTATCACTACAAAAACTAGTCCCCTAAGCTCCTCGCCTTATGAAAACAAACACTCTTTCTTTCTTTTTTCTTCTTTCGATTTACTCCTCTTCTCTTTGGGCTCAGTCTACTGATATGAACTACATCCGTACGCGTACCCTTCGCTTGCCCGTCAAGGATGCCGCCGTGCTGGATCAAATGCCCAACTCCGCCATCATGGAGGACGTCCATTACTTCGACGGGCTCGGTCGTCTCATCCAAACCGTACAGGTGCAAGCCGCTCCTTCTGGGAATACCCTGTACATCGGACAAGAGTACAACGAGTACGGCGAAATAGAACGGCAGTACCTGCCTTTCACCGACCCATCCCTCACCCAGCAGCATAATGGGGAATACCTCGCCGCATGGAAAACCAGTCAGGATGATTTCTACCACCAATACGACCGTATTCCCATCTCGGATTACCCTTATGCTGAAACCAAAACGGAAGATTCTCCGCTGCGTCGCGTACTCAGAACAGCTGCTCCGGGAGAAGCCTGGAGAATGAACCAAGGTGCCAATATTCGTTACCAATACGAACTCAACGACGCCGGTGACAACGTTCGCTATTGGACAGTTTCCTTCGCAGGAAGCACTCCTAGCCTGGAAACCATGACGATCAACGGCTTTTTTGGATTTACTGCCTACGAGCTATTTAAAACCACCACCATTGACGAAAACGGTGTGCCCTCGGTGGTCTACAAACGCAAAGACGGCAAAGTCGTGAAAAAAACTTCTGGATTTGACACAAAGCCAGAAACCTTCCTTGAAACCCATTACGTCTACGATCGATTGGGACGTCTTGCAGCGGTTATTCCTCCTAAAGCTTTCGAGCTGATGAAAGCCCATATGATCTATCAGGTCGGTCCCCTCGACATGAGCAATGAAATACAGGAGCTCATCTATCGCTATATATACGACGAAGCCGGAAGATTAATCGAGAAAAAAATTCCCGGTGCTGCTCCCGTTTATTTCGTCTACGATCCATACGACAGACTCATCTTCCAACAAGACGGTAACCTGCGCGCCAGTCAGGAATGGATCATCACCAAGTACGACCGACTCAATCGGGTAATCATGACCGGAATTACCAACAGCCTTACCCGTGTACAAGTGCAAAATCACGTGAACAACGAATCCGTATTCTTCGAAGTACCCGACGACAGTGGGCCCCACGGTTATTCCGACCTCTCCTACCCCGGATTGATTAAAAAAGTGCTACACGTGGATTACTACGACGGCAATCCCTACGCACTCGATCACGATCAGGATGGAACGGACGATGTAGACTTTATCGCGCTTGCTCCGTTTGACGATGCGCCTACTTCCCGACTCTCGGGATTGACTACAGCCAGCAAAGTGCTCATCCTGGACGGTAGTGTCGCACCAACCTATCAATGGACCCATAACTTTTACGACGATAAAGGACAGATCATCCAAACCTGGAAATCCAACTATCCCGGTGGATTTGACCGAACTTTTGTTCAATACAATTTCTCCGGACTCCCAATCAGGTCAAGAGTGGAAAACACTATTGAGTACCAATCCGGCAATATTGAATCACACGTCATAGAAAAGCGAATGACGTACGATCATATGAATCGTCCAATTAGTATTTTTAATTCCATTGACGGTCAAAGCGAAAAAGAACTGGTGAAAATCACCTACAACGAACTCGGACAGATCAGTGAGAAAGGATTGCTTTCCAAACACCCTGCCCTACCCGTAGAAGGAACCAATCCGGACCTATCTTTCTTGCAATCCGTCGATTACTCCTACAACATCCGTGGGTGGCTAACCCACATCAACAATTGCGACCTTTCCAACAACGACCCTACCAACTACTCCTCGGGAGGTGGCTCGGGCTTTAACGGAGGGGGACTTGAGCTCGGAAGACTCATTGGTGAAAAACCGGGTGGAAACGTCGCCGAAGAAGTAGGCCCTGGCTCGGGTAGCATTAAATTGCCGGTAGATCCCGAACCTGGAGATCCAGATGACCCGGATGATCCGGATGATCCACGCGATCCGGAAGAACCGGAGGATCCAGACCCGGTACTCACCCCTTTCATCGAGCAAATCATCAACGACGACGATCACGACATCTGGGGAATATGTTTCGACTACGAAGAAGGTTTCGGTAAACTGCAGGGCGACAGAGCCTTCAACGGAAACATTGCCGGTGCTCGTTGGCAGAGCATCTCGGACAGTCAGATCAAAGGTTACGGCTATCAGTACGATGCCCTCAATCGACTCAAACAAGCTAAATATGCCGAGAAAAACCCAAATACTAAGAATTTCTCAAAAAATATAGACCGATATTCCGTGCGACAGATTGAATATGATCTGAATGGCAACATCATGCACCTTCGTCGTGATGGTGCAGTAGATCCAGGTTCCGCTGCTTTTGGAATGATCGATCGCCTCTACTACACCTATTTCGGAAACCGTCTTCAAAAAGTACTGGATCAGGCCAGTCCACTGCATCATACCAACGATTTCATTGACGGTGTCAACTTAAATACCGAATACGGATACGACGACAACGGAAACATGATCACCGACCTCAATAAAGGAATTAGTGTAACTTACAACTTCTTGAACCTACCCAGGACTATCCAGTTTACCAACCTTCCATCAGGAATCAATCAGAGCATTGAGTACATATATTCCGCTGAAGGAGTCAAACTGGCCAAAAAAACCACATCTACTTCCGAGTCTTTGGGCGAATCTCCTGCAGGTGTATCACCCTACGCAACCACAAATACCCAATGGACCTATTATCACGATGCGCTGCAGTACGTGGAAAACACCAGCCCTAATTTCAATGGGCGCAAACTCGAATTCATTCAGGTGGACGAAGGGCGCGCCGTTGCTAACGGT
Source organism: Flavobacteriales bacterium (assembly GCA_003499525.1). Lineage (GTDB taxonomy): Bacteria > Bacteroidota > Bacteroidia > Flavobacteriales_G > Salibacteraceae > UBA10426. The sequence goes on along the minus strand of DNTB01000089.1, from coordinate 312 downwards.
TCAGGTACTTTCGAGTACGAAATGCACATTAAAGATCACCTGGGCAACCTCCGTATGGCTTTTAAAGATGCCAACGGCAACGGACGTATTGACAACAATTCATCCGAAATTATTCAACAGAATAACTACTACCCATTTGGCATGACACATACCGATGTACCCGCCTACGCACAAAGCGGACCCCTGAACAAATACCTCTACAACGGGAAAGAACTCCAAATTGAATTTGGACTCGATTGGTTGGATTATGGGGCAAGAATGTACGACCCAGCGTTGGGGAGGTGGCACGTAATTGATCCCCTAGCTCCAATG
>DNTB01000016.1 GCA_003499525.1 Flavobacteriales bacterium | reverse complement strand
TAACTTTTCCTATCATTTGGGGTTAGTAACAGAAAGAAAAAGTAGAATAATATAAATATTTTTCATATCAAATTCCTATATTTAGTTAAATGAGAAAATTGAAAGGATTTCATCATTATCTGTTTTATTGCAACTTGTTTCTTTCGTATAACGTTTCGCGAATATGCGAAGTTGGCCGAAGGCCAATTTGGGTGAGCGAAGCGCAACCGCATATTCGCTGTTATAGGAAGTAAGTATGTATTGCGCGTTATTCATTCTACCTTTGCCAACTTCATAAGCTTTTCTCTTCTCTTTTGTGTGCTTTTTTTTGAAGCATGGTTGTATTCATAAGCACAGGTAAAGACTTCTTCTCTCTGTTTAATTGTCAATTTTGGAATTAGCATGATAAATGCTTCAAAAATCCAATCAATCTCATTCATACCTGCAGTGTCATAAGCATCAAGCAGTATTGGAAAAGCTTTTTGAGCAAATTCTTCAGAGGTTGCTCCTATTCTACCCAAGTAAACCTCAGCTGCTCCGGATAGGCATACTCCACTATTTTCTGAAAGATAACTCTTAGCAAAATCAATTGCCGTAGCAGCGGTTTCACTATTAATATCTGCACAATACCCATATGTCATCATCAGCATCCATCTTGTTTGAGGTTCTTTTGCTTCAAATGCTTTGTAAATTTCAGATAAATAAGGTGAAACCATTTCAGGTTTTTTCTCAGAAACCTTTTCTAATATCTTTGCTGCTCCGGCACGAATATTTTTCTCTTTTTCATTTTGTAGATCGTAGGTAACAAGCTTAATAGCTTCATGAAGAATTACTTCATTTCCGTTAAGAACTTCTTCTGCTAACTCTTTTCCTAATTTTGAGGAAACTATTCCTTTATTTTTTCGCAATTTTTCAAATAACATCTTCTTTTACCTACCATCTCAATACATACTTATTTCCTATAACGCTGACAGGTTTGTGACGTTTCATGTCCAGCGTAGCTGGTTGGCGGCAATTTTGCAACTGCAAAATTGATGACAAAATGAAATGTGGCGCAGCCCGGAAGGCCGATCAGGCCTGGAGCACAAAACCGTTGTTAAGCGATTGATTTGATTATTTGCCATAGTAATATGCTTTTATCCATTTATACTTACTTCCAATCTTATTTCAGTACTCAGGAAAGCTTTGGATTTCACTTTTTTGAAATTCTATCCAGTCTAACAGTTGATTCTTATAGTATTTAATTTCTTTAGAATAAAAGTTAACCAGTGATTCATCTGAAATATAGTCTATATACGCAATAATCTTCTCTATAGTATTTAGATCCATAGTAACATCACCTAAATATACAGATTCGGATAGATGATGTGAGTTGTGATCAAGAATACCAATGTAATGATTTATGGTTTCTCTTAGAATGTCTTGATCAACTTTATTTATTGATAGAGCTTCATTCAAGTAGTATTCTATTGATTCATATCCATGCATATCAAAGAACTTATTTTATTTCCGACTTCTTCAAGCCCGACCATTCTACCTCCCAGAGGTGTGGATAAATACAGCATATGGTTTTTCCCGACTCGCGTGGGTTAGTTTTTTACATCCTTACGCACTTGAACGGTAATAATGATGATGTAACCCCGATAATATTTTCATTTTCTTTATCACGCCGGAACTTTCTAAAATTTCAGCATCAGGGATCTTGTCAATTCCTTGATGCATTCTCTTGGTATTGTAATATTCAATAAATTCAGAAACAATGTTTCGAACTTGTTTCTCAGAGAAAAGAAGAAAATGATCCAGAGCTTCACGCCTAATTGTTCCATTCAAACTTTCAACATATGCATTCATGTTAGGAGCTGCTGTACATATATTTACTCCCTTGATGCCGTACCAGCTATAATCAATTGAAGTAAATTGTAATGCGTTGTCATAGATTAATGTCTTCTTTTCTTCAAAGTCCTCTGCAAACAGTTCAATCCGCTGCTTCATAAATTCCCTACATGGGTTTTCTGTCAAATCAAATCGAACAATCTTCCGGGTTTTCAATTCCAGAATAATGAGCAGATAGAATCTTTTACCGAACAGAGTATCTATGGTCATAAAATCCATGGCAAATAATGAATCCCAGTGTATTTTCAGAAATCTTTTCCAGGAACCATTCGGTTGAATAAGTCCTTTTTTTCTGAAAGTACTGATTATTCTGTTTACAGTTGTGTAATGAATATCAATATTGAATACATCGGCGCAACCCTCACGGTGAAAATCGACCCGCTTGCCAACATCGCCCAGGTGCTGGATGGGCAGCAGGTCGTGACCAGCTTCGCTGTCATTGTCGATGAGAAGAACCAGCGGCTGTACCAGAGGGAGCATCGCATGGCGCTCATGCAGCTGTGGAGAACACAGTATCGCATCCCCAAACCAAAGAGGCGGGTCAAGGGAAGTGCCGATGTTGCCACCCGCTCCCCTGGCGAATATGACCGGTTATTCGCTCTCTCAGAGGTGGCATCATGAACAGCAAACAAGACATGATTACAAGTCGCATGGAAGAGTTGGGATTGAGCTTCATGGCGGCCGGTCTTGAGAGCTTCCTCTCCAGCCAAGTAAATCGGGAAGCCCCGTTGGTAGAGGCTATCGGGGAGCTCATTGACCTGGAGCTCATACCTCGCAAGGAACGCATGGCGAAGACCCGGCTTAAGGTCTCGGGGATTCCGCACGGCAAAAGTCTTGAAGATTTTGACCTGTCGTGGCCCAAGGGCGGACTGACAGCGAAGCTGTTTGGTGAGCTGTCATCTCTGGCCTTCATCGAACGCAAGGAAAACGTCATCCTGCTGGGCCCTAGCGGTCTGGGAAAAACCCACCTGATGACCGCCCTGGGGCAGAAGGCCTGCATGAACGGTTACACAGCGTACTTCATCAGCTGCTTGGATCTTCTCGAACGCCTGCAGCGCTCCCGGGACCAGGGCAGGCTGAAAAACAAGCTTACCTGGTTCGGCAAGCCGCATGTGCTGCTCATTGATGAAGTTGGGTATGAAAACCTGACAGGTGAAC
>DNTB01000035.1 GCA_003499525.1 Flavobacteriales bacterium | reverse complement strand
ACTAAAGCGGATATACATATTTTTTGTATAATAACGTGTTCTACTACTTTTCATCAACATTTAAATCAGAAGACTATGAGAATGTAGTAGAAGATGCAAACCAATTTTTCAATTCAATACATATACTAAAATGAGGTGGATAGTTTTACTTGCGATTATCACAGCATGCAACCCTGTTAATAACGAACCAAGCTGTGATGATTATTTTGAATGCACCAAGAACCTGATGTCAAGGAGATTTTTTTCCTACTACGAGACCTATGCTGAAACGGGAGCTACTTTGCCCTTTGCAAATTTGGATCAAACCAAGCGCGATACCCTAAAATTTTCGGAGAAGATTCCAATGGTGCGACAAAGCAATAAGTATTGTGCGGAGTGGATCGATGACGAATTGAGAATTAGCAGTTCTTTTTTTGGCGATGGATATGTGCTGTATTTCAACGGAACTGAAGAATATTGTGGGAAAGGATTGATACGTTTCACAGATTCAAAAGGTTTGGAGGTCAACTTGCGTTCTATGGATCCTGAATATGTTTTCACAACAGATGATGCCGGTGTTTTTCTAAGGTTTGAGGAAAATGTTCAGCTCAGCCCTTTTTCAGACCAGTACCCTACGAATATGTGGAACTACAACGATGAATTGAAATTCGCAGAAGGTTTTGGGTTGGTCTATTATATCTCGGAGGATAAACAAGATACATTTTACCTGGATGTGCCATAATAGTATGAATTTAACGGCTAAAATCTTCATTTTTCTGGCAAGCTCGCTCTTATCAGGGTGTATGGAAAAACCATGCAAAACGCATGAGTTCTGTCCACAACCCGAAACCGCTGTTCGGTATTTTTCAGTGTACAAATCCGGAGCGTGGTGGGTATACGAAACCAGCGACGGTTCCAAAAGGGATAGTGTTTATGTATCGGATTACAGGGTGGATCCCGGGCAAGATAGAGAAGACCCCTGCTATGAGTGGGAGGATGTTGAATTTACTTGTGTCTCGGACTACTTTACAAATGATGGGAAGTTTGACGGAGAATATGGGAATGGAGGTAATTGTTCCAGCTCAGGATTTGGAATAAACATCAGGAAAATTGCAATGGCCAGCCGCTCAGGAATTGATACCCTTGATAGCGGTCTGAACGGTAAATCCTTGACCCAATTTGAACTTCCTTTTGGTCTTGATACAGTTTACCCTGAAGTAACATTTGTAGATGATATATCGGTTCGTAATTCAGATGACTTTGTCTTTGCAAGGGATATCGGCTTAATCCGTTATTGTTCATATGATTTGGACACCTTTTATCTAACGAAATATTTTGTACCATGAACTCACATCGCCTGATCGTACTATTTGTTTTCTTATCCTTAATTTTTTCAAATGAAACCTATTCGCAGAGGTTTGGATGGGCACAGTATTGTCACAGAAATGTGATGGATGCAAGTCTTGGAAACGCTTTTCGCGATGGTGTAATTCGAGCTACTTTTAAAATAGAATTCTCAAACGGTGGACTGTGTTCAGGAACTCTAATGAATAGAAATACCAACAAAGAGAATCTTGGGTACTATATTCTCACTGCCAGGCATTGCTTAACTGACATCGATTTTGGCAGAGAGCATCATTTATACTTTAACTACCAAGGCAGTTCATTTGATAATGGTTCGACTGCTTTTTCCAATCAAGGGAGCCGAAGCATTCAAAGCGTATCGAATACAGATCCAAGAAAAGGATATGAATACAAGCACACCACCAAACTCCGTTTGATTTCTTGGTATGCGTATGGAGATTTCGCATTGTTGGAAATAGAAAAGCCCATACCACCTCACTTTAACTTGCACTACGCAGGGTGGACCCCAAACAGATTTTTCTGGGGAGGCAACGGCCCGTTCGACCCTGCAAATTTTGTTGCCATCCATCACCCAAGGGGGGACATCAAGAAAATAACCGGTATGGAGAATGTACAGTATCTTGAAAACCCAATAGCTACAGGTTGCTATACGATTACGGTTATTATAGATGTTCTATTTGGCTGGATTTGGGGCCAACAGTTTTCTACTCAGGTCATTTGTCAATACATCGACAACCCCTGGATGACTGCGATTAGTATGAAGTACGGTACGATAGAAGATGGTTCTTCCGGGTCAGGTCTTTTTAATTACCACAATCGATTGATTGGCATAACATCGGGAAGTGTCGGTAACTGTTCGGATGCACGTGCGTTAAGTTGGGGTAAGTTTAAGTCGAATTTCAGTAATCAAAACGTAAGGAATACACTCAATCCTAACCACGATAGGTGGGTTGAAGAAATGGGCATAGAGGGCAGAGATATCAATTGCTATTCCGATTTAGTTCTGCCGGGATTTGGTCATACAGATGTATCCGGTGAATATTTTGCAGCAAATCATTACCAGCCGAATAATACCATTCCCATTTTTTCGAAAACATACATAAGAAATAACGCTGACATTACCATTCACGAGGGGGCTGAATACAATTTTTTCGCAAGGGATCGGATTACGCTTACCGACGGATTTCATGTAAAAAATGGCGCCAGTTTTAAAGCGGAGATCATTAATTATGATTGCGATCAGGTTGTAACCGGCAAGTTAAACAGGAGTGTGAAAGATGATTTAATCGAACAACTCCGTCAAATCGAATTACCTGAAGAAAAGCTACCAGAAAACAAGGTATCCTCAAAGAGCGACTATACAGATCATTTTTCTTTTCAATTGTATCCGAACCCTGTTTTTTCCTCGGTTCAAATCTTATGGCATGGTTTATCTGAAACTAATGAGGCGATTGAACTCATAATTTTTGATATCAAAGGAACTCAGGCATATAATACACAACTACCTTCAAACCTTGGTCAATATGAGGTAGATTTATCTCACCTTCCTAAAGGAGTCTACATGGTCCAACTCAAAACTGAATCAGGCTATACCGGCATTCGGAAGTTGGTGAAGCAGTAAGGTTTTAGAGTTTCGAGTTCGGAGTTTTTTAGTTCGGAGTTGAAAGTTCAAAGTTGAAAGTTGAAAGTTGAAAGTTCAAAGTTGAAAGTTCAAAGTTTGTTAGTTCGGAGTTCGGAGTTCGGAGCTCGGAGTTTGTCGCTGCCTAAATATATTGACCCAATACGACTTAAAACAAACTCAAAA
>DNTB01000083.1 GCA_003499525.1 Flavobacteriales bacterium | reverse complement strand
AGATAATCTGGGGTTCAACAAATAGGTTTAAGGTCGTCTTCTTGCAGCCCATATTGCTCTTGATGGAATATCAATTCTAACGGATCTAGGTTTTCTTCATGACCTGCCAGGGCTTCAATTACCCATAGTTCTGGAGAACCATCAGTTTTTGCAACGCCTCCAATAAGGGGGATCGAGCCGTCCTCGTCTAAATCGACCACTTGGTGATGATATTGAAACCCAAGGCCTGCAAGGAGGTCGGCCAGGAACTCCCTCTGAATAGTGAGACGATCTTCAATCTTTTTCTCTTTCTCCAATAGTGCGAGAGCTGCGAAGTAATCTTTCCGCAATCCGCGGAGAAGTGTATATGGTTGCGGAACCTCTTCTTCGTCTTCTTTACGTTTCCACTCACTAAAAACATCTTTCAGATCACTTTCCAGAATGGCAGAGAGGTAATGGTGGGTGTAAAATTCATTTTCATTGGTGATTCCGGTAATGTCGATAGTCATTATTCACCCCCTTTTAATACAGCAATAACCTGGATATAGGGGTTGTCTTCAGTGGTCATTGTATCTTCCACCCATGACCAGAACTCTTTGAAAATTCGATCAATTTCTCTTTTATCTTCTTCTTTTTTACTGAGCTTTTTCTTGCCCATATAAAACAGCTCCAACTGTTTGTATTGCTTCCCTTTGAGCCTATCTAACTTGTCTAGATGCTCCTGCAACTTTGGATTGATCTCATCTTCGAACTCACCTCGTTTCTCACTCATAAAACCTCGTGCCCTATTGACAGCTTCCGGCAAAAGTTTTTTTAGATCGTCATAGTCGGTATTATTTTCTGGGTTGGGAAATTTCTTTTCGGCGATTCCTGTTCTGGCAATAATCTTCTCAAAATCCTCTACTTTCTCAGCAATGTTTCCCTTGAACGTAACCCCAAACCACCGATGAACCAGAGGGTGACTTTTCCTGTTCGGGATAAGACCGGAGAGAATAAAAATCGTTTCATCTTGTGCCAGGGCTGTTTTCAAGTGGAGAACCGGAGCTTCCTGCCGTCCAAATCCTGCAATCACTTTATCGTTGATCCACCCAAGAATAGGGTTGTGCTGCCAGAGGTAGTGCTTTCGCGGCCAGGCCTTTTCGTCTTTCCTGCTGCGTTTGATCTCATCTTGGATAGCATCAGGGTTTGCAGACAGTACAAATGTATTATCACCCGGCCAAACTTCTTTCGGCAGAACATATTTTAAGCGATGCTTCAGATCATCGTTCGCTATCAGTGTTATTTCCTGGTCTGGGTCTACACACTCCGTCTCATTTGATTTAAGGTATGACTCCTTTTCCAGATAACTGATCGCGTCTTTTAAGAATTTGTAATCGCTCTCAAAAAGAGTCGGCATACTCTTTGTTTTTTCACTGTTCTCTATGGGTGGTGTTGACTGTTCTTCCCCCATCAGTAATGCCAGTGGGTCAAAAGTATTTTCTGCTGTACTGCTCAGTTCCTCATCAAACTCTTCTTCACTCTTGCCTTGCTCTATCGCTTCAGCAGTAATTTTTTCCTCTTCATCAATATCATAAACCCCCATCAGTGCTGATGGATCACCTATGTTCTTAACAGCTTCTTCATCCTTTTGAATAAGCAGCTCTAGGATGCGCATATCTCCTTTGATTTTTTCATTCCTGCTCTGATTGATCATATAGAGGATATATGGGGTATGCTCCTGACCGTAGCGATCAACACGCCCATTCCGCTGCTGGAACACCATAAGCGACCAGGGGATATCAAAATGGATAAGCCTGTGACTGAGGTAATGGAGGTTGATGCCTTCAGAAGCTACATCAGACGCTACAAGCAGGCGTATCGGAGATTCTTCTTTTCCAAAATCCTCGACAATTTGCTGTTGATCAATATCTGCTAAGCCTCCATGGAGAATTGCAATTTGCTTTTCCTTCAGCTGTAGATCATCAAGCAGGTTGTTATGAAGAAATTTAAGGGTCTCAATACGCTCTGTAAAAATCACCAGTCGATCTTTTGGATCTTTACCCGTCCACCCAAATCCTTGCTTTTTATCCTTAATGACTGAGAGTAACTTTTGGTACTTAGAAAAGTCAGCAGGAGCTATCATCTCAACAGCTTCTGCGAGATCCTCAAGAACAGCAATATCATGTGAAGTGTCTTCACCAACGTCTTTCTGGAGCCGTGATATTCTGTTTTTGATAGTTGCCAGGCAAGCTGCAGGACTGGAGAAGAGACTCTTTTCAAGGGTAGTTTTGAAAAGCTGAGTGGCACCTTTGCGTTGATCCAACTTTGTAAATTTCATTTCAGCAAACACATCGAAAGCAAACTCTTCAGCTGAACTCGCCTCGCAATAGGCTTTGCTGATCTTTCGTTTTTTAAATGCTTTCTGAACCTGGTCCTGGATATCCTTTTTAAACCGCCTGATGAATAGCCCTTTTATATCATCTGGGCCATAATTCTCAGGATTGGCGATGGCAGTCGGGTCCAGCATATTCATGAGACTGGCAAAGCTCTTGGCTTTACCATCATGGGGCGTAGCCGACAGCATGATCAAGGTATCTGACCTGCTCGAGAGAAGTTTTGCCAGTTTTGCTCGTAACGCAATCTTATTGCCACGCTCTGCAACATTATGCGCTTCGTCGATTACGATGATATCCCAATACGCACTTTCCAGATAAGTTCGATACTCGGAATCCTGTTTTAGTGTATCAATAGAGATTATAGCTTTATCGTAATAATAGAACGGGTTGTGATTGGTCGGGATTCGAGATCGGACTCTTTGGATACCGACAGAATCGAGTCTGACCAGAGGGATGGTAAATCTGCTCCACATCTCCTTCTGGAATTGGGTCATCATACTTTTTACAGCCAGTACCAGAATTCGTTTTCCTTTCCCTCTCCGGATAAGTTCACTGACAAGAATGCCACAGGCAAGCGTCTTACCAAGCCCAACGGCATCAGCTATCAGGATACGTTGTCGGGGCTGCTCTAATGCCTGGATTGCTGGGTCAAGCTGATATGGAACAGAGTCCATAGCCGCTTTATGGCCAATATAGAGATTTGAGTCAGTGGGAGGAGTTTGCCTGAGCAGGCTTTCCATATAGAGGAGGGAACGTTGATAGGAGCTTGAGTTGTCGGGGACTAACTTAGTATCGACTGAATCTAGTATTTCTATATCCTTGTCGATCTCGTCTAAAAATATTGCCTCTTTATCCTTAACTAGCTCTGTAATGCCGACAACAGATAAAGCCGACCCACCAGTAGAGGTTCTATCCACTTTTCGAACAAGCCATTCTGCGTCTCGAATGACTACTCTTGCACCTGGAGCTATTGCGGTAATTACGTTCATAGTGTTGAACCCCAGATTATTTAAAATAAAACCAGCCTTTTTTNNCGGACCAGACGGGCTGCTCGGGATCGTCCGGCACCAGGGGCAGGTAGAAGCGAACGAGCTTCGGGTCGGCCTTGACGAGGGCGAAGGCCTTCTGGCGCGAGCCGACTTCCTTGGCAATGCGGTTCAGCTCGTCATCGAAGCCGTCGCAGAGGCGTTTGGTGAAGATGAGGGGGAGAATGTAGTCCTTGTATTTCGGCGCGTCCTTGGCACCGCGGATGGAGCAGGCGGCGTCCCATATCCAGGATTCGAGGGATTTGTCATTCCCGTTTTTTGACAGCTTTGCCAATTTTTACCAATCCCCCTTTACAGTTAGTCTACATGATACTAGAAGGCTTTTATTGCAAATAGCAAAGTTGAGCAACAAAAACCACGATAAGAGCTCCCCCAACACAGTAGACTTTTAGATACCAAAAACTTTCAATTATAAGGATGGCCTACAGTTATTTACCATCTCTAACGCTTGGTTAAATCAAACATTTCATTTGAATATTTTGTGAATTTATTGACTAGCAATAAGATAAAGAAAAATTCCCAATACTAATAAATCTATACAAACAAAAAAGTACCACCAGAAGAGCGAATTATGCTGGTTTTTCTTTAACGCTTTATATTTTGAAAGTTCCTTAAAATAATTTATTTGGTTTAGACCTGTATCTATTGGGGTTTTATTTTTTCTCAAAAACTGTAATATCTCAAATTTGTACACTAAGATATTAAAAATAAGCAGAGGAAATATTATGTAAATGTAGTATCTAGTCTGCAAAATATTCGTTAATTATTTAAAAATTATATTTTACTCATCTTACGTGATATTCTCCGATTACCTCATAACTCCAGAAAACAAAATTCATTGACGGTCAAGATCAACCAGTTACCCCAATTTTTTGCTATATATCGGGACAAGCTTGCTACTTACCAAGTTTGCTGGATAACATCCATCTTTTTTCAAGGCAGTCCCGCGCTCAGGGGAAGCTCTGCGATTATTGGAAAAGAGATTTTGATTTTTTGAAACTGGTGGGCGAGGCGGGATTCGAACCCGCGACCTTCGGCTTCGGAGGCCGACACTCTATCCAGCTGAGCTACCCGCCCATCTTGTGTTGTAGACCATGATGCATGTGCAGGGGCCGCGAGGAGGATACCTCGCAGGCGCTGGTGAACTTAGCACAGGGGCAGGCCATCGTCAAGAATATCGACATGTCTGCAAAGTAGCCGCTTTTAGTGGCTGGGTGGTTCTCTGTATTGGGATTTCGGTCGATGCGCCATGGCTGCTCTTCACTCGTTTTT
>DNTB01000039.1 GCA_003499525.1 Flavobacteriales bacterium | reverse complement strand
GCTCTAAAACCTTCTATTTTCTTCAATTGAGATCCGGCGTAGGTTCTTGATGGGAATAAAGCCATAGCACCTTTGTAAACCAATTCCGCCGAATCCCAGTTCTTTTGTGCCATGGCAGCGTCTCACTGTGAAATCATCTCTTTGTATTGATCTTCTTTCTTTTGCGCTTCCGTCTCTGCTGCTTTTCTCTCTGCATCGGCGGCAGCCAGGCCAGCTAAAATCCCATCAATTTCCTGGATTTTTTGAGCGGGATAGGTTTTCTCCGGAAAAATGCCCTGTGCTTCAGCATATACAGATTTTGCACTTACATAATCTTTAGAGGCAAGAAGTTTATCTGCTTTTCCAATAGCTTGATCGTATTGCTCTTGTTTTCTTGCTAAGGCTGCTGCGGCCATTTCTTCCATTCTAGCCTGTTGCGCCAATTCATTGAGCTTGTCTTCAATCAATAATATTTGATTTTTCGGATAAGCCTCGGATGGTTTAAGAGCTACAGCTTGCTGATAGGAGCTCTTGGCCTGCTCATAATTTTGAGCGTTGAACGATGCATCTCCTGAATTGATCGCTGCATTATACCTATCATTTAGAGCTTTTTGTTCTGCGACAAGTGCCGCTGCAATTGCGGCGAGCTCAGCCTTGGCTTTATTTAATTGGGCAACTGCCCTTTCATCATTGGGTTTGAGATCAAGTGCCTGTTCATAAAATCCTTTTGCCTGTTCGAAATCACCGGAAGCTAATTTCTGATCCCCGGATTTCATGACTCTCTCATATTGCTTTTCGACACCCTCAAGTCTGGCTAATTGGCTATTGGCGAGTTTAAGCTGTTCCCTGGGGTAAACTTCATTGGGCTTAAGTTCTAGGGCCGTTTCATAATGTTGAATAGCCTTAGCGTATTTCTTAGAGCTGAAAGAGGCATCACCGGAACGTATTTCAGCATCATATTTATCATTTAATGCCTTCTGCTGAGCAGCCAGTCCTGCGGCGATGGCCGCAAGCTCAGCCTTAGCCTTGTTTCGCTGCTCAGCTGCTCTTGTATCATTTGGTTTTAAATTTAGAGCCTGATCGTAGTACTCCACAGCTTTCTCATAGTCCTTGGAAGCAAGGTTTTGGTCTCCAGATCTCATGACTCTTTCATACTGCTTTTCAATTCCTTCAAGTTTGGCAAGTTCAGCATTTGCCTTTTTTATCTGCTCCCTGGGATATGGTTCATTGCTCTTGATATCAGATGCACGTTCATAACTCAGGATTGCCTGAGTATAATTTGCTGCCGCGAAAGCATCATCCCCGGCTTTCACTGCAGCATCATACTGATCATTTAAAGCCTTTCCTTCAGCTGCAAGTGCTGCCGCAATAGAGGCCAATTTATTGCGGGCCTCGGCCAATTGAGCTGTGGCTCGTTCGTCTCCCGGTTTAAAGGTTAGCGCTTGCTCGTAATTACTAACCGCTTTTTCGTACTCTTTGGACACCATATTTTGGTCTCCAGCCGCCATTACTCTTTGATACTGTTTATCTAATCCTTCAAGTTTAGCTAACTCATTATTTGCTAATTTGATTTGATCTTTTGGATATGTTCTGTCGCTAAATATTTCCAGTGCTGATTCATATCTTGTAATCGCATCAGGATAGTTACGTGCTTTGAATGCAATGTCTCCCTTTTCAATAAAATCTTTGTAGTTCTTTTCTTTTTGTTCCTGAGCTGCCCTAGCCAATCGTTCATTTTCAGCCTGCAATGCAGCGATGCCCGCGAGTAGTGCTTCTATTTCTGAAATTCTGGCGGTAGAGTGACCATCATTCGGTTTTACTTGCAATGCGTTTTGATATTGAGTTACCGCATTAGAGTAGTCTTTATCCATAAAAGCTTTGTCCGCTTTTGCTTTAATTCTTTGGTACTCTTTATCCGCTTCAGCCTGAGATCGCAAAATGTTCTCAATCTCGTCGATCTTTTGCTTAGGATAGGGCTCCGAAGGAAGTTTGGTTTGAGCCTTTTGATACAGTGGTTTTGCTTCACTATAAGCTGCTGCGGTAAACTTAGCATCAGCCTGCATGATCAGCGCATCATATTCTTTTCTGATCCGCGCTTGTTCTGCTGATTCAGCAGCAGCCAATTCTGCAGCAATCGCTTTATCTATTGCAGCTAACTGGTCTTTTGGGTATTGCTCTTTTTTCTTAAGCTCTGTGGCTTGCAAATAATAACCCTTAGATTCTTCCCATTTATTAGCGTCAAATGCTATATCGCCCTGATTTAGAAGTTCTGCATAGCGTTCCTCAACTCCCTGAGATTCAGCTATAAGCTGATTCACTTTTTTAAGTTGCCTTATTGGATAAGGTTCTTCGGGGCGCATTTCGTTAGCCGCTTCGTATTGCACCAGGGCATCTTCATAATAGCCCTCCTTTAAATAGTTATCGCCATCCTCGATGGCTATCAGGTAATCCTTATAAAGCTGCTCCTTAAGCTGCTCCTCTCGGTCTAAAGCGTTCTGAACATCTGTATATAGCTTCTCATATGCGGGTCTGATAGTTTTTTCATATTTCTTATCCAGATCAAAACCAGCTATTCCTGGAATATATACCACCCTGGCCAGGGGCCTGTTGAGTACGCCATAGTTTACATCGAGGTCATCTCTAAAAAGATCGACTTTCCATCGACGGTAAGCGTAGTTTAACTTTCTTTGATCCTGGGGAACATTACGGGTATCTACCTCTACATACTTTTCGGCAAAACCATCTTTTGAAAAATACACCCTGTAAATCCTGTCGAAATTCAGTTTATGTTCAAATGACCCGTTGCCATCTGTAGTGCTCTCGCTGAAAAGTTTACCGTTAGTCTTTATGGTGACTTTTACTCCAGATAGCTTCTCCCGACCCTGAAATACAGTTCCGTCAATACCCACCCCATATTCATCTTCTTGCGCAAAAAGTGAACCTGAGTTTAGAATAATCATTAGAACTAATGCCAAAGAGGATGACACCGTCGGGAGTAAGTTTTTTCGCATACTGGGCAAAAATATGACTTGCATGGTAACAATCTCAATGCCGAAATTATTGTGAACCAATAATGCTAAAGTATGAACATCAATTGGCAAGTGCCAACCCTTACTCAGTAAGAAATTGAATAGCCTGAGGGATTTTTCCAACTTCTAAAATTTCCTGAACCTCTCCATCGGGAGAAAGCCAGAGCACCTCTCCGTTCTGAACAAAATCCTTTGCATCGGTGAGATAAACATCACCTGTTACTCGGTCTACTTTCAATCCATAGAGGCTCCTTTCATCTGAAAAATAGAGGGTATCCAGCTCGTGGGAGTTTAAGGAATATTGAAGCAAATTGCCACTTAAAACATAAACCTGCTTTGAAATAGGATTGTAATCTATTCGGGAGAAAGTATTAAACCTGTTTGCCTGGGCTACTGGAAACACTTCAGCGTTTGCCATATCGAGAATGCTTAAACCTCCTTTTGTAAGGCAGGCCAATTCTCGATGATCCATCATAGTAACATCTATCAAGTCCGGAATGGAAACAAATCCAATCACCAAATCCTGCAACGCATCAATAATGTACATTCCCGAGTCGCTTATACTCTGAACGTAAATCCAGTTATCATATCGAAACATCTTTTCCGTCCACCCTGATGTCTCTATTTCTTTTATAGTAGTCAGAAAAGTTGGGTGTATTACAGAAATTCTACCTGATAAAAAATCAGAGATATAGGCCTTGTTGTCATCAATTTTAATCATATATCTCGGGGAACTCAATCCATCCAATGTTCCAATGGACTCCATAGATGGCAACAGTACCTTTTCTACTTTTCCTGAATTGTTTATTACAATATACCCCGTATCGGCATCGATCAGCATGCTCTGTGCTATATCTCCTAATGGTCGGTCGTTACTGGATTGAAATACACTTCGGGAAATGCTGCCGGTTGTTTTGTCGAAAACATCAACTGATGCATTTCCTAATTGAAAGTTTCCCTCGTTCAAGATTATTACTCCTACAGGGACAGATGACTGAGGGGTCTCATTTACATTTCCAGGACCATAGTCGTTATCCAGTCCTGTACAGGACGTAATCGCCATTAGAATTGCTATGAAGTAATATCTCATCACTTTTTTTGAAAACTCATAGTTAGATAGACTCTGTATGCTCTTCCGGGCATCGGGCTCCAGACCACATTCATGTATGGCTTATCAAGAACATTTGTTATTTCTCCTCCCAGTCTGAAAGCGAGATTTTCAATTACGAAAGTGTATGAAGCTCCGAAGTCTACAAGATCAAAATCAGGGAGGTAGGTCTCATTAGCAGCATCAATGAATCGGCTTCCATTATACTGGTAGGCAAGATTAAAGTCAAAAGAACCTCTACTAAGAAAAATGGTCCAGTGCGCCATGTGTTCTGGTGTATAAACCAGTACTTTATTCAATTCTCGATCAATGGATCTAACGTATTGATATCCAGCAATATACCTAAAATTCCATCTTTGAAGTTTGTGATTCAGTTTAAGGTTTATAGAAATACCAGATTGTTCCACTTCTTTAATATTCTCAGGTGACCATATTCCGCTATTTCCGGGTACCCATTGAATCCAGTTTCGGATTTCCGAATAGTAAGCCATCAGATCAACAGACAGCAATGTGCCAACAGTAGCCATCGCATTGATCTCTACCTGATCACTTTCCTCGGGAACCAGCGCTGTATTTCCTCCGGGCTCCCAGTGAAGGTCATTCAGAGAAGGAAATTTAGCATTCCTGGCATAATTTGCTCCCAGACTCAACCAACTTATAAATTCAGGGTTAAAACTTATTCCAGCAACAGGTAGCCACAGAACCATGCTGTCTTGCGAATAAACTGGTTGAAGGGCAACTCCAAATTCCAAGGATCTACCAATACTCCTATTCAGGCCTAATAGCAATGCTCCTTCGGTACGGTGGAAGCTCTCGTCAATGAAATTGTAAATTGCCTCTTCGCTCTTGAGGTTCAAAATCCCGCTGAAGCTCGTGCGCTGATCAATTTCAATTCTGTTTTCAGAGCGGAAAGACCATTTTCTTGAGGTGATTTCAGAATAAAAATTTAAAGAAGGAGCTCGATACTCAATTCTATTGAGGTCATACCCTGCTCTGTTCTTTGATAGCCAAATTCTTCCATATCTATTCAGGCCCAACTGAAGTGCAAAGATCTCATCGTCCTGCTCTTCATCCGCATCAGACTGAAGCATAGTTCCGGGAAGCTCTCTGGAAGTATTCACGTATAGAACATCGGCATTTAATTCCAAATTGGAGTTCATTCGATAGCCAAAGTTTTGAGATATTCCAGTTTGATCAAATTGAGCATGGTCCTGAGTGACTTCCGGCGAACCCTCCTGAGTAATATCTGTATATGAAAAATCATTTGCAGCTGTCCTCAGGCTCAGCTTTGTATTGGACCAAAACTTGTCACTTGAAAATTTAACACCCCCAAAGGCGCGATAATCAGAAAAACTACCTAATGATATGCCAAGATCTCCCTTCAGTCCTGTGAACTGTTCCAATTGAGCGGTATTCACCTCTATACTTCCTCCCAATCCTCCTATTCCTTTGGCAAAGGAGGCATTGCCATAATTTATAGCCGATGAGCTAAAAAGATACACCGGCAGGGTATTAAAATCCACTTGTCCGGAAGTGGCAGGTGAAATTTCTAATCCGTTGAATAAAACCCTGGTATGGGTGGCCGAAGCTCCCCTCAACGCAATACTTTGCAATTGGCCCGGTCCGTAGTCTTTTACATAAACACTGCTGTTTTTTTTTAGTAGATCACCACTGCTATTAAACTGCTGAAGTGTCTTAACAATGCTATCGGTTTCCGTGCTCATTATGCCTGGAATATCTGTAGGTTTCGTTCCTGAGATATCAACCTGCACAAGATTTACAGTATCATCATAGAAAGACTCCTGAGCGACAAGCACTCCATATAGAAGAAAGAGCAACAAGGAAATCGTATTTCTCAATGAATTAGCTTTTCAAGATTCTCTTTCTAAAGGTTCCTTTATCCGATTTTATTTCAATAACGTAATAGCCCTCTTTTAAGAAACCGATGTCTAAGTAATGATGGTATTCCGTTTCAAATATCAACTTACCAGAAATTCCAAAGCATCTAACTGAAGTTATGTTCAGATTATTTCCCTTCAGGAATAAAACATCTGAGGCAGGTTGGGGAAAGCACCTTATAGTTTCAGCCGTAAGGTTTTGATACGATGACGGCGAAGTATTCAGGACAGCTACCGCGTCCAGATCAAATCCGCCTGAGCTAAATTCAGTCGGAAAAGGGTCATTTATGACATTTCCCGCTGTATCATAAGAGGCAAAAGCTGAATCGATACTACCCACCACATCAATTACCCTCACATGGGTAATACTATTCTTATCTAACAATGGGTCATCCGAAACTTCCGCAAGATCAAAAGGAGTTCCATAGTTTGTAAGATACTTCCCCGCGAGATTATTAATATTAGTAGGGTCTAGAGCTCCGAAAGTTTCAATTTGCACTGAAGATGGGGTGAGGGAATGCGCCGGAAACCTAAAGAAGTTAATTCCATCTGAACTCACCTCAACATAGGCCAGTTCTAAAAAATACTCTCCGTTCGTTAGCGGAAAGGCATTCTCAAATACCGCAAAATCATATCCTAGGTGATCGGAAAACGGGTCATCAAAAGAGAGGATTGCCATACCCCCATCCCCTAAGCTAACCACCGAACCGTCAGCCGGCCCTGTGGCATTAACAGGTTCTCCTGAAGTAACCAGGGTACCTGCATTCGAAATATTTTCATTTCCTCGAATAACCGTGCATGAGCTCGCCCAATTATAAATTATTGACGAATCCTTGGAAACCGCATGGTTGCCGGTCGAACCCGACCCTGGATGGTATGGGCCCATTCCTTGAGCCATAGAATTCAGGGCAACAATAGAAAGGGTAAAAACCAGAATTAATGTCCTCATCGCTTGAAAAATTTTTCGATAAACACCGACTTTTTCGAGGCTGCCTGCACCAGGTAAACTCCTGTCGGTAAATCACTTAGATCTACTGAAGTAATGTTAGAATTCTCAACAGAACGATAAACTTCCCTACCCTGAAGATCAAAAACCGATACTGACTTTATTGTGTTTGATTCGCCTTCAATGAATAAGATATCGTTCGTTGGGTTGGGATAGACATTGAAAGAAAATGGTTTATCCACACTCTTGAGCGAACCACATATATCAAAAACGATCTCCATCGTAACAGAGTCGCCCCAGTAATCTGCCACCACAACTTGAACTGAATCTGTCAGAACTCCTGAAAAATAATTCAGGATATCGCCGGTATAAGTGACTGTTGAATTGATGTCGACATCCAGTACGTTGATAATTTCCAGGTCCCATCCTGAGACTAAATCTGACATCTCAACAGTTATAACCGGATCAAGATTAGTACACCCAATCATCGTGTCTCCGCTAAAAGTGGGTTGTGGTAACTCATTATATATGACGCCGATTGCAGCCCCTGATATATCCGTCATAAATGACTCTGTTTGCACCCCGATGGAATCGTAAACAATCATTTCCCCAAAACTGAAATAGTCCGTATTCTGCAAGAAGAAATTTCCTCTAACCGAATCGAATACTGCATCAGTATATCCTGCCTGAAAATCATTAATTATTAACTGGTTAATATAGTCATAGTGCTGTATGGGGCTACCGAAGTTCCCAATAAGCAAAGAGTCATTCACCGCAAAGGCTGATGCTGCGGAGAAACCGCTGGTATCAAAGGAGAATAATCCCGAACTCAAATTGAAAATACCAACCCCAGCATACTCGAGTTGAAAACCTGCATTGTAAACCTCGTGCGTTGTAAGCAGGTAATCATCTCTTAACAGAATGTCTTTACCTCCCAAAGCAAGTGAATCCAAATAATATGTTTGAACATTTGCCAGCCCCTGACCCCAGGAATACTGATGAATTACACCCCTTATAGGACTGCTTGCGCTACTCACTACAAAAAAGTTCTCATCGTTGCTCGCTATTCCTGAAAGCATACTTTCGACGTTCATCGTATCGGCGTACAACAATTGTGAGAGATTCGTGGCGTCCACCACAACTAAAAAACTATCTGTTGCCCCAAATCCTCTTGTGAAAGCAAGCTGACCAGAAGACCAATTATCTGTCCAATGAGCTGTCATCTTCTGAATACCGGAAAATACATCGGTGCTGTCAATCAACATTACAGAATCGCTTGCGATCAGGTATTTATAGATTCTGTCGCTACCATCCGCTCTGCCCGCATGAACAAAAGCATAGGGATTGGCAAAGATGACGTCATTAGAAAAGTCACCAGGTAAAGAATCCAATAAAGTCATTGAACTATCCCCGTATAGATACCGGTAAAGATTGATTTGATTTCCGGGAGCCAGATATGTCCCTCCAGTTGTAAATAACGCTCCGTGACTATTGTGCTGACAAAAACCGTAAACAGATAAAAGAAAAACAATGGTAAAGGTGACAATCCTATACATCATAAAAAGATTGCGCTTCTAGAAAATAAAGGAGCAGAGTTGAGTTCATACTTCCATGCTTTTATTCCCGAAAGCCGGTTAATTAAATTGTTCTTTCTGGCAGGTCTTCTGACTTACTCCTTACCTGCCATCGCCTTCCCGATTTGTCTGATCAATCAGTGGCAAAAGATAGCGGGCATTGAAGCTCACAGCTGCGGGTACAGTGTTCGATTCTCACGAACTTCCCATATTAGTCCATTTAGGCACCAGAGTGCCAAATGTAGAATAAAACAAGTAAGGATTTATGGTCTTATGAATCGACTTTTAAACTGACCATTAGAAACGGCCATGGTATCGCCCTCGGCATTGTACAGGAAGCCTGAAAATTGGCCGTAAACAATTCTTCTGGAGGCATCCTGATCAGGGTTGTCCAGTATGGCACTGATGAAAAACCTGCTGGTGGCAGAAAAATCGTTGGAGCCCGTGCTAGAACTCCACATTACCGTATCCTTATCTATGAATATCACTTCAGCCATCATACCGTTCATTGTGCTGTCGAAATAGTCGTACTCGGCAACCTGAAGAATAGAGTCCATTCTCGCCTGGGTAATACCGAAAGCCGGATCATACTCAACACATTCCATTATCCTGATCTGCATTTCAGGATACAATGTCGACTGCCCTCGCATTCCTGAAAAAAGAGAAAATACTCGGTACTGTCCTAAGGAGTCATCCGGACAGGAAAAAGTATCTGTTTGCTGAAATACAGAATTGTAATACCCGTTCTGACCGTTGAAGAATGAATACTTAATCTTTTCGTGATCAAAAGACATGCTAAGGTCATAGGGTAAAACTGTCCCTGAGGTATCTGTAAGATTATCATTGCTGAATGGTTCGATAGGCTCCGGATCAGAACAAGCTACAAAGAATCCCAAAAAGATGAATGCGTAAAATGCAGCGTTTCGCATCACTTGTATGCAGGTATTTTTGCCTTAAAATCGCTGAATTCCATTGGGACATATTCGACACTATTGGCGTAAAGCCAAGCTTTCATTCTGCCCTCCATGAAATATTCGGAGTACAACGTATCAAAATAGATGGTGTCGAGGTTTGTAATCTCGAATGAACTTCTGCTGTCAAAACCCGAACCGGGTTGTGATTTCCAAACGGTGCCGTCAGCATCCTGCCAGCTGATTTCAACACCTTCCTGCGGAAATACCCGACTACTGGAACCAAAAGAATAAACCCCGGTGCGAAGAAAATCAAATCGGGCAAGCAGGGTATCTATGGAATCATTTACACAACTGAACAGCTTGATTGTCAAAATCTCATTGCTGATAGTATCGACAAATTGCGTTCTAATCTCAAATAACGAGTCTGCTGAATCGCATGGAGTTACCAATCTTTCCGAAAAGACATTCACCACACTCCCAATACCATCCTGAAGAGTTAATAGTGTACTATCTATTTTTCCCTGATAGTAATAATTTGCGACTATATCTGGTGGAGGATTCTTGCCCCAATCAAGGTTTGGATCCTGATTGTGAGGTACATCCTGAACCAGACTGTCCGTTTCGCATTGAACTGAAAGTGCTGTAATTAATACCCCTATGATTATAAATCTAAGCTTACTCATGTATTTCCATCAATAACCGCCAAATATACCAAAAATAGCAAGTGATTGTCCGTCAGCGATAAACAAGTCACTCACCTCTTAAATCTTATCCGACCTTCGGGCCAAAAACTGATCGAGAACCGTAATTGCCGCCATGGCTTCTATTACTGGTACAGCGCGGGGAACGACACAAGGGTCATGTCTTCCCTGCACGGACAATGATTGACTTTCTCCGGAGGTATTTGAGGCCTTTGCCAGTTTCGGAATAGAAGTAACCGGATTGAAAGCTACTCGGAAAACCAACTCATTTCCATTAGAAATTCCACCTGTTATACCTCCAGAATTGTTAGATGAATATTTTGGCTCACCACCTTCAATACGAAACTCATCCCGATATCTGGACCCTTTCATTGCAGCACTGCTAAAGCCGGAGCCAAACTCCACTCCCTTAACAGCATTGATCGAAACCATCGCATGGGCCAGAAGAGCATTGAGTTTATCGAAAACGGGTGAGCCCAATCCCGCGAAAAGACCCCGAATTCTACATTCAATAACGCCCCCTGTTGAGTCCCCTTCATTTCGAACCGATTCAATGAGCTTCTTCATTTTTTCGGCAGTTTTCAGGTCAGGGCATCTAACTGTATTGTTTTCAGAATCCGGAATGGATTCCCAGTCGACCTCTTTTTCCAAACTGATTTTGCCTACGCCCTGCACAAATGCCCTGATTTCAATATTAAAAACGGACAATATTTGCTCTGCAATTGCCCCGGCTACTACCCGAACTGCAGTTTCCCTAGCTGACGACCGACCACCTCCACGGTAATCCCGTAATCCATATTTAGCTTGATAGGCGTAATCTGCATGGCCCGGGCGATACACATCCTTTAAATGAGCATAATCCTTAGATCGGTTATCTTTATTGAGAATGGTAAACCCGATGGGGGTACCCGTAGTTATTCCATCAAATATCCCGGAATGAATTCGAACCAAATCCTCTTCTTTCCTCTCAGAACTAATTCCTGATTGTCCTGGTTTTCTTCGGTCTAGTTTCGCCTGGATTCTGGCTACGTCAAGATTTAATCCGGCTGGGCAGCCATCAATTACACCTCCAATAAGCTCTCCATGGGATTCTCCGAAGGAGGTCAACTTGAAAAGAGTTCCAAAAGAATTTCCGGCCATATTTAATGAGATAGAGGACTATCTCGTCTTTCTTCATTGCCTGAGGAACCCGTATTCATTTCCACTCCAATGGCAAAATACTTGGTCTCCCCTCTCCACGGCAAGACAACGTACCTTTCAATGTATCTAAGGTTGATCCGTTTGCCTGATCTGGCGGCTTCTTCTAATTGTTTGATGAGTTCATCATTCCCCTTCTCAACAGAAAAGTTAAACGTTTCCGAAACGATATTCTCGCTCTCGACAGCTCCGAAAGTCTCCAAATTCATCTGCCCCTCATAGGTCTTGATTACGGTACCCCTCTTACTCACTTTCATAACAATTCCTGCTCTAACTCCGGAGCTAAATGTTCCGTAATAAAAGAAGAGCATTACAGCAAGAAAAAGAAGTAGAACGATTATTCCTATGCGCCTTAATCCTTTTTTCATTCTTTGACCGATAGTCTTTTTTTCTTCTTCCATTTTATTGTTTTAGGTTTTCTCAAAAGTATGTTTTTATGATTCTGACTCCCATATTTGAACCAGATTGATTAGTGTCTCCACCACTTTTTCCATGTCTTGTACAGAAACCCATTCATATTTTGAGTGAAATGCATGTTCTCCTGCAAAAATGTTGGGGCATGGTAAGCCCATGAATGAGAGTTGGCTGCCATCAGTCCCTCCCCGTATACTACCTCTTTTTGGCTCCATTCCGGCTTGCTTTATTGCCTTTATGGCATACTCAACTACCTGTGGATGTTGATCGAGAACATTTTTCATGTTTCTATATTGCTCGGTTACATCAAAAGTGTAGTGAGAATTTGGAAAACTGGCCATGGAACTTTTTAATAGGGTTTCCAGACGATTTTCATACTCTATCAAGTCCGAGTCAACAAAAGAGCGGATGATAAAAGTGATTTCAGCTTTTTCTGCAGTTGCTCTCACCTCAAGCGGATGCACAAAGCCGTCTCTACCTTCGGTAGTCTCGGGGCTCCATGTATCTTTCGGAAGCGATGCCAAAAACTCACCAGCAATTTTTGTAGCATTCTCCAGCCGATTTTTACCAAATCCTGGATGAGCACTGACACCGTAAATGGTCACTTTAACGGCATCGGCACTAAAAGTCTCGTCTTCAATTGACCCTCTGGTTTTTCCATCTATGCTATATGCATAATTGGCATTGAGCTTTTTGAGATTCAGCTTGTGCACGCCTTTTCCAATTTCTTCGTCTGGGGTAAAAAGAATGCGAATATCGCCATGCTTTACTTGCTGATTTCCCTTCAAATACTCCGCAAATGCCATAATTTCCGCGACTCCAGCCTTGTTGTCCGCTCCCAAAAGAGTATCTCCGGATGCAGTAATAATGTCATTTCCAATTTGATCATATAGATCTGTGTGGTCTTGCGCTTTTAAAACTATTGATTTGTCTTTTGGCAATACCAAGTCCTGTCCCTGATAGTTGGAATGGATGATGGGTTCGACACCCATGCCGCTTGCATCGGGTGAGGTGTCCATGTGCGAACAGAAACAAATCACAGGCACGTTTTTCTTATTGGTATTCGCCGGTATGGTGGCGAAAACATACCCATACTCATCCAATTCTACTTCCGCAGCTCCCATTTCGACAAGCTCGGTAAAAAGTTGTCGTGCTAAGTCCAATTGTTTATCCGTTGAGGGGAAAGTGTTTGAATGAGGATCACTCTGGGTATCAATTTTGACATAATTTATAAATCTATTAACTGCTCCATATTTATCCATGTTCTTTTGTTATAATGCGATAAGACCTTTGATCTTCTCCGCAGATTTATATCTATTTATTATTGAGTCCGCATCTATCATTAATTCTTTGCCAGAAATACTAATATAATTTCCTTTAGATGACTGCCTGATTTGAACTTCAGCTTCTGCACCAAAAAGAGCTTCTGTCAGCGCTAATACCCTATTATCGTTCGGAATTATGAATTTGAAGAGATAGACTATTGGAAAATCGTGGTTTTTCTCTATTTGCTCCTTAAGCCTAACATAAAATTCATGTTTTTCGGTCATCTATTTATGACTTTGATCATTAGTTTGCAAATGAACAACTTTTCTGCTTCTATCTTGAAAACTTTCATTGATTTTGGCCATTAAAAAGGGTATCTTTGCACTATCAATGTGTAATGTATGTCCGTCTGAA
>DNTB01000077.1 GCA_003499525.1 Flavobacteriales bacterium | reverse complement strand
CCTCGGTTATGAGACAGCTTCCCTCTATGGTGTTATAATCTTATAAGGTACGGAAGTACTCCAGTACCGCTCTTGCCTCTTCCTGAGTCAAGTTTTGATTCGTCATTTGAACTCCGTTGTACTCCTGCAATAGTTTTTTGGCGATGGGGTCCTCTTTGGTCATGTTCTCCGGATTGAGAATCATGTTCATCACCCAAACAGGATTTCTTCTTTCGTAAATGCCCGTCGGAGGTGGCCCTAATAGTTTTTCATCTGGCTTGTGGCATGCTGTGCAACCTTTTGCAGTGTACACCTCTTCACCCTTTTTTGCCAATTCCATGTCCACTTCTTCAGCAAATACTACTTCAGTGGCCGGCCCTACTCCAATGTTGTCCATGGGATCCGCTTCTTTCGGCTCCTCTTCCAACATTGACTTCACTTCAACTTTCTTCTCTTCCTGAGAAGTTACTTTAGTTTCACTACCGCTCCCGCATGAACTCAACAACAAGGCTGAAGCGGCAATAAATAATACAGGTTTTATCATGTTTTAAATTTTTTGCAAAATTAGTCTTTCCAATGTTGCTGATGGTAACAAGCATCACCTAAGTTGGTTCATGAAAACGTTGACATAAAATTAAGCAGAAGGACTTCTTAAGAATTACTACTTTTAGCGAGAAACATGCTTATGAGAATACTTTTTACCCTTCTATTCTTATGGTCAACATGCGCATCTGCTCAGGAAGACCCGAGAATATTGCTTTATACAGGTCGGCTTATCGACGGAGTTTCTGAAGAGCCGAGGTTGAATCAAACCATCATCATCATTGAAGACCGGATTGCTGATATTCAGGAAGGCTTTGTCACACCTAACCGATCCGACAGTGTTGTCGATTTACGAGCTTACACAGTGATGCCAGGCCTTATGGATATGCACGTTCATATCGAGGAAGAGTTTAATGAAGATGTCTATTTGAATCGATATAAGTTAAATGATGCAGACATTGCCCTGCGTGCCAATGTGTATGCTTACCGTACCCTCATGGCCGGATTCACAACAGTGAGAGACTTAGGCGGGACCGGAATAAACACTTCCCTGAGAAATGCGATCAACCAAAACATAACGATAGGACCGCGTATTTTCAGCGCGGGTAAAGCCATCGGTACTACAGGTGGTCATGCCGACCCGACGAATGGCTGGAGAAAGGACCTCATGGGTGATCCCGGACCGCACGAGGGGGTTATTAATGGGCCGGACGATGCGCGTAAAGCAGTTCGACAGAGATACAAGAATGGTGCAGACTGCATAAAAATCACGGCTACCGGAGGAGTGCTTAGTCAGGCGAAGAACGGCACCAATCCCCAGTTCACAGATGAGGAACTTAAAGCCATTGTAGAAACAGCACGGGATTATGGCTTTACTACAGCTGCTCACGCTCATGGCGACGAAGGAATGCAAAGAGCGGTCAGAGCCGGCATTACCTCCATTGAACACGGCACTTTCATGTCAGAGGAAACTATGGATCTTATGATCCAGCACGGCACATACTATGTACCTACAATTTCAGCGGGTAAAGAAGTGGCTTCAAAAGCTGAAATCGACGGATATTATCCAGAAATTGTAGTTCCAAAGGCCCTGACGGTTGGTCCTCAGATACAGCAAACTTTTGCCGATGCCTATACCAGGGGAGTAAAGATTGCCTTTGGAACCGATGCCGGAGTTTTCGAGCATGGGACCAATGCCCAGGAGTTCATCTACATGGTAGAAGTGGGGATGCCTGAAATGGAAGCTATTCAGAGCGCCACCAGAGTGCCTGCCGAGATGCTGGGTATCGATGATGAGTTAGGAACTATTGAACAAGGGAAAATAGCGGATATCGTAGGCGTCAGGGGAAATCCGCTTGATGATATTTCTCTAATGATGAAGATTTCGTTCGTGATGAAGGAAGGAATGATCTACAAAACGGCAGTTCGATAGTATGTTACGAAAAGCTCTGACGCTTACGTTGCTGATTCTTTTTATCTGCGAGGTCAGAGCCGTAGATCCCGTTAGATTGGGGGGACGATCGAAAGCTCTTGCACATGCTTCGGTAACCCTCTCAGACGTGTGGTCTGTTCATCATAATATAGGGAGTGTTGGATTTATAGATAAATCGGCTGCAGGGATGACCTACGAAAACCGATATGGCCTTAATGAATTGAGCACCAGGGGTTTATCAGGGGTAGTTGCTTTAGAATTTGGTGCGTTCGGTGCCGAAATACGTCAATTTGGTTTTGATGCCTACAACGAAAACCTAGTGGCTTTAGGCTATGCTATGAAGCTTTCGAAAAACATTTCGGCCGGAGTTAAACTTAACTATCAGTGGATATCTATTCAGGAAAACAGGTATGAAAATGCGAAGGCTGTAAGTGCAGATTTAGGATTTACAGCTCAATTAAACAATGACCTCACCTTAGGAGCCAATATCCAAAACATTAGCAATTCATCATTTGATAATTACGAGGACCTTCGCGTTCCGACCATTTTTAGGCTTGGACTGGGATATACATTTTCCAAACAGCTTTTAACTCTGGTTGAAGTCGAAAAAGACCTTACCTATCCCTTGATCACGAAATTTGGAATGGAATACCGGCCAATTGATTTGCTCTATCTGCGAGGAGGATTCCGCACCAATGATTTTCGATTTGCATTCGGGTTAGGAATCAACTGGAAATGGTTCCAACTTGATCTGGGTATGGACTATCAAAACCTATTAGGATACACTACGCAGGGAACGTTGGTGTTCTCTTTCCAACGAGATTAAGTCATCATTTTGTTGATGCATTTGAACACTTATTCGTTTATCCTGTTTATCCCCTCAGTTATTAACCTATTAATTTAAAATCATGTTAAAGTTAACTGCGTTTAAAGCACTAGCCATTTTATTCATCTCATCCATGGCACTTGTGTCATGCAATAATGATGACAATTCTACACCACAACCACAAGAAAAAACTATTGCTGAAATCGTGGCGGAAACGCCAAGGTTTTCAATTTTACTGGAGGCTGTTCAAAAAACAGGTTTGGAATCTATCCTCAACGGTTCAGATCAATTGACCGTTTTTGCTCCGAATAATGATGCTTTCGCACAATTACTGCAAGATCAGGGAATATCCGGAGGAGTTGATGGTTTAATTGATGCGCTTGGTGAAGATGCTGTACGAAATATTCTACTGTATCATGTGTTGGGAGGAGAAGTTAAAGCAGCCGATGTACCCACAGGTTTTGTCACCACAAATGGTGTCTACGATGGTCAGTCTGATGAGTTCCTGGCACTCTATCTCAATACAGCTTCAGGAGTTGTAGCAAACGGCGTATCGACCGTTATTACACCAGACATCGATGCAAGCAATGGAGTGATTCATGAAATTGATGTAGTTCTATTGCCAATGAACGTCCTTCAAATTGCCCAGGTCGATGCGGGGTTTAGTTCGCTGGTGAGTGCAGTGCTTGCTGCTGAAGATGATGTAGTAAACCGACTGGGAAGTGAAACAGACGTAACTACCGTCTTTGCTCCAACCAATGCGGCATTTGCAGATTTGTTGGACAGAGCAGGAGTAGCCTCACTGGATGAATTGGTTGATGCCATAGGTCAGGATGGATTAACCTCGGTTCTGCTTTACCATACCGTTAATGGAAATGTACGAAGCGGCGATCTAATGAACGGGAATGTAACAACGCTTCAAGGAACGGATATTACCATAAATCTAGATGGAGATAATCCAACCATTACGGACGGAAATGGAGATGTCGCAAACATTGTAGCTACCGATGTTCAGGGAACAAACGGTGTAGTTCATGTAATCGATTTCGTGATTCAGCCAGCTCCGTAAAAAATATTTTGTATGCTGACACAAAAAGGTCGTGCCGGAAGGTGCGGCCTTTTTTGTTTTGCAACCTGATGTTCTACTTTAGTGAGGATCATGGTTTTATCCAATGTGTTGATTTCACTAGAAAACGTACGGAAGTACATGGGCATCGTCATGGCACTTATCGGATTATCTGCTCACGGACAGTCCGATAAACTTCAAAACGACATCATCCAGCAACGTATTGAGTTTCTATCTGCACAACTGGAATCCTCTGTAACTGACTATACTGAATTGATAGAAATTTTGGTCGATTATTATGAAAACCCTTTAAATATTAATACTGCCAGCAGAGAGGATCTGCTATCGTTAGGATTATTGTCACCTTTTCAGGCAGATGGACTAATTACTTATCGAATTGAGTATGGCGATCTTCTAACGGTTTATGAGCTTAGAGATATTGAAGGAATGGACCTTCTGACCATACAGAATATTCTCCCGTTCATAACCACGGCTCCGAGCATAGAGGCGCCGAAGCGCTCACTCAAAAAGGACATTCGCTACGCTCATCATGAACTGTTTGTACTTTACGGCAGAACACTGGAAGAGCAAGCCGGTTATATGCCTCCGGATAGCAACAGCAGTCCCGGAAGTTACTACAAAGGAGATCCAAACAGGTATTTTTTAAGGTATCGTTTTACTAATAGAGACAGGCTCTCAGCCGGGTTTACAGCTGAAAAAGACCCTGGTGAAGAGTTTTTCCAGGGATCCAATCCCAATGGTTTCGATTTCTACAGTGCTCATCTGATGGTAGCCGACCTTGGAATTGTAAAAAAGGCAATTATTGGAGATTTTCACGCCCAATTCGGACAGGGCCTGACTTTTTGGTCCGGGTTTAGCTTTGGAAAAACTGCGGATGCACTCAATACCATCAGATATGCCCGCGGAATAACTCCGTATGTTTCTCGCAATGAAAATAATTTTTTGCGCGGAGGTGCAGTCAATATCGGAAATGAACGATTTGATTTTACCGGCTTCTATTCAAATAAACGCGTAGATGCCAATCTGGCGAGCCTTGATACTTTGGGAAATGACGAAAGAGTATTCACTTCCATACAAACGTCAGGGTTACACCGTACGCCAAATGAAATTGCCGACAAAAATGCAATCGGCGAAGAAATCATGGGGCTTGATGCCGGCATAAAGCTCGGAAGAGCCAGTCTGGGTGCCCGTGTTGTACAATCTAAATACGAAGGTCAATTTGACCGTGACCCTCAACCCTATCAGATATTTCAGTTAGATACCAATCGGTGGTACAATGCCGGACTGGATGCCAAAGTCCATTTCAACCGACTCACCCTATTCGGTGAGGCATCCTTGAGCAATAACGGAGGCTGGGCATATCTGGCGGGTGCTATTATCAAACTGGATGACCGGTTCAAAGTATCTGTTTTAAATCGGAACTTTCAAAGAGATTATTTAGCAGTGTATGCCCAACCGTTTTCCGAGCAATCCAACGTAAACAATGAAAGAGGAACCTATTTCGGAATCGAAATTGAGCCCTATCGAGGTGTCATTTTTAACGGATACATCGATGCTTATGCTTTTGACTGGCTCAGCTACCAGACTGATGCGCCCAGCGATGGGTTAGATCTCATGGGTAGAATCTCCTGGACTCCTGTAAGGAATGTAAGTGGATATATAAGAGTTCGGCATGAAGTAAGGGAAAGAAACCTTTCGGCAGATTCTCCCAATCCTGAAATTGCAGATCAGGCAAGAACGTATTGGCGTTTCCACCTTGATTATAAACCATCAAACAGGTTGAAAATGGCCAGCAGAGTTGAATTTTCGAGCCACAAACTCGGGAGTAGTCCTACTGACAACGGCTACGTAGTTTTTCAGGACATTCATTACGTTGTGCCCGATATTTCTTCTACATTCACAACCAGGTTTGCACTCATTGATGTGAGGGATTTCGATGCGAGGGTTTTCACTTACGAGCACGACGTTCTTTATTATTTTAGTGTACCCGCCTATAATAATGTCGGTTGGAGGGCTTATCTCTTGTGGAGAGTAAATTTGAATAAGCACATTACGATTTGGGCGCGCATTTCAAGAAGTTTTCTCACCAATTCTGAAAACTTCGGAAGCGGTACAGAGCGCATCGGTGCACCGCAGCGTACCGATTTTAGAATACAATTAAGACTTAAAATCTAATGAGAATCCTGCTTTTTTCAGTTCAGTCCAAAACGAGGGATAGGACTTGATTACCACCTCAGGGTTTACAACAGTTACACTTTCAAACTTTGGAGCCAGTAGGGCAAATGCCATAGCCAGCCTGTGGTCATCATAAGTATTAAATTCGGGATTTCCTCCTGACTTGAGACCCTTTTTCAGAGTTAACGTATCCGCTCCTTGCTCAAAGACCACACCCACTTTTCCCAACTCATTGATCACAGCTTCAAGTCTATCTGATTCTTTGTATTGAAGGTGATGTATTCCTGTAAAACCAGTTCTTCGTCCTAATGCCGCAGCGGTACAGGCTAATGCCGGAAAGGCATCTGGTGTTGACGATAAATCAAACTCAGGGTCACAGGAAGCGGATTTCTGGATATTCTGTAATTCGATTCCAGCAGTGCAGCTGACCGCAGAAATACCAAGCTTCTCAAAGTATTTTGCAACCTGCTCATCACCTTGTAATCCGCTGTTTTTAAGACCAACTAGTATTAATTGCGATCTGGAATACTGTGCCGAAAGTTGCATCCAGAAATGCGCTGATGACCAATCTTTTTCGACTTCGTATTGACCGGCCTGATATTTACCTTCCTGCACGGTAATGATGTTTTCACTGATCTCAATGCCAGCACCAGCTTCCTTCATCAGCAAATAAGTCATGTGAATATATGATCTAGAAACTTGCTGCTGGGCGAGAATTAGTTCTATTCCTCCCCTGACATAGGGACCAATGAGCATTAAGGCTGAAACGAATTGGCTGCTGACTTCTCCGGGGATTTCAATGCTTGAGCCGCTTAGTTCAGACCCGGTAATTCGGACTGGCGGAAAACCCTCTGCACCTGCATAGTCAATTTGCGCCCAAAGAGAGCGAAGTGCATCGACCAGAGGACCTATAGGTCTATTCATCATTCGGTCTGATCCAGTAAGAAGAAACCGTCCTTTTTGGAGGCATAAATAAGCCGTAAGAAAGCGAAAAACGGTACCTGCATTTTTGGTGTTGAATTCTGACAAATCAGAATTCAGCAAATATTGAAGCAATTGAGTATCGTCAGCTTCCGACAGTTCATGGATGTCCATTTCACCTCCCGCAAGTGCCTGAATAATGAGTAATCTGTTTGCAATACTTTTTGAGGAGGGAAGGTTTACCTCAAAGCCTTTTTCCAGGGTATTTGGTGCAACAATGCTAACCTTCTTCATCGCCACATTTCCTGAGTTTTACTCAATGCTGATTTGATAAGGTCGGGAGCTATGAAATGATCTATCGATGAGTTGCCGATAGAATGAAGCAAGGTGAAGTTTACCCGTTCGCTTTCGTTTTTCTTATCCTTAAGCAGGTACGGCATAATGTCGTCAAAGGAGAGTGATTTCCACAAACTAAAATCATAGTTGAGAAGCATCACCTGCTGTATTTCTATGAGCTCATTTTTACTGAGCCCCAGAATGTCTTTTGACAATAAGGATTCAACCATCATACCGGCGGCAATAGCTTCCCCATGCCGAGTGTCATACCCTACCTGATGAGCCCAGGCTTCAAGCGCATGACCTATAGTATGTCCAAAATTGAGTAGCTTTCTGTTTCCACTTTCTCTTTGATCCGTTTCTACAATACCCAATTTGATCCGAATAGAATTAAAGATTTGTTCCGTATCTGGAATTCTATCCCCGTTCATAAGTTCACCCCAATGACTTGCATCAGCTATCAATCCGTGTTTGTACATCTCGGCCTTGCCGGAAATCAACTCTCTATCCGGTAATGTTTTTAAAAAAGAGGGATGCACCCAAATGAGCTCCGCATCTGCAAAGTGGCCAATCTGATTTTTATGATGATCGAGGTTTATTCCAACTTTACCTCCGATAGCCGCATCAATCATAGCCAATAGCGTCGTTGGGATGTTTATAAATCGAATTCCTCTTTTGAATGCGGCTGCAACATACCCTCCCAAGTCGGTTATCATACCCCCGCCCAAATTGATAACTGCCGATTTGCGGTCAGCATCTGCTTCTAACAAGGTCTTCCAAATTCCCGAACAGACTTCTATGGTTTTTGACTGCTCTCCCGGCTCAACTTCGATTAGCTCCGCATCCTGAAGACTGGGGATGGCCATTAGGTCAAGTTGTGGAAGACAATGTTCCAAAGTATTCGAATCCACGATGATGAAGTGTCTCGTGGCGTTCAGGTTGGCCATTTTTTGTTTGAACTGATCAAAATCAAAAAAGGATTTGAATTCAGTATTCCTCATGGACAATCACATTTTAGTTCTTCGCTGGAGAACACATTGATCAATTTCGCTTCCCTATCAAAGAGGGCCACTTCAACACTCATCTTTTTGCCAGGTTCTACATTGTAGTCGATTTGATATATTTTTTGTTCGCCTTCTTCCCGTCGATTGGCAAAGTTCACATCTCCCTCTTGCAAAAGCTGATCAAGATCTATACTGCTAAATTGGAGACACTTCATTCTGCACCAAAAGGTTTCGGAGTATTCCAGGTTTGAATCCGACCGAATGACTTCTAAAACCCGTTCTTCAGGCAGCCAAAAGAGCAGGTCCTGCTTATTTCTATTCCGAATAACCAGGGCCCAGGTGAGGATCAAGCCTAATCCTACGCCAAAAAAATATACTCCAAGTCTTCTGCGCACGTGACAAAGAAAATAAAGGGAAGCTTGCACTTCCCTATCCAATACCGATTAATTCGATTCAATTTCTGTTTGTTGAAACATTGGCAATCTGCGAGTAGCTATCATGACCACGGCCAATATGATAAACAGACCGAGACTTCCCATAAGTAATGCGTACTCCTGAGAACCCAAAGTGGCGTACAAAAACCCGTATATGATGGCTATTCCTGACGCAATATAAATGGCAAATCGGCTACTTTTAAATACAAACCTGGAGTAATAGCCTACCAATCCAACAACCATCACCGCTGAAATTCCATAGGCTACCTGAAATCCTAAATGCTCTGTGATCGAAATCAAAAGGGAATAAAATAAGGCCAATGCTAATCCTACAAGAATGTATTGAAGCGGATGAATGCGCACTTTTCGGCTAACTTCAACAAAGAAGAAGGTCATAAAAGTAAGCGCTATGACCAACAAGGCATAATGGGTTGCGCGGAAAGATTTCTGGTATTGATCCACCCCGATCATCAGGTCTACACCAAATGCTGAAAGCTCTGTATTATAATTCCGGTTCGCCCATTGCTGCGGATAATTTCTATTGAGATTTGTAATTCCCCATTCCGCAATGAATCCGGAGTCCTGTACCTCTCGATGATCTGGAGCATACTGTCCCCCAAAACTTGGGTCTTTCCATGTAGATTTTAACTGCACTTTGGTGCTTTTACCCACGGGAACAAAATATAGTCGTTCGTTTCCCTTGATTTTCAAATCCAATTTAAAAGGGAGGTTTTTTTTATCACTGTTTACAAAATCCTGATAAGGAATTTCAGTATGTACACCGGATTGGGTGAGCACACTTATTCCAACTCCCGGTTTCAGCTCATATTCTGCGGTATCTAATGTGATGTTCAACCTTTCATTCTGAATACCTCCATTATCAGAAATTCCTGTTGCTACGATTACATTTTCCCATTTCACGTAATCTGAATTGATTCCCAGTTCTTCGAGTTTCAGTTTAGGGAAAGTGCCGGACAGCGAAAGATCCGCTTCGTATACCACTAAATCATAAATGCCCCTGTGAAGATGAGCAGGCCTTGCTTCACCATTAATGTACAACTCATCAGGTAACACATAGGCATAGAAATCTTCACTCTTGGTGTAGACGTATTTCTCTTTTTCCTCATTGTAGGTTTTGTAGACTTCATAGTAAGGAATCACAAGAACAGGTCCGTGAATGGTTTGGCTCTGTCCCCATTTCTCTCCAACCTCAGACATTGCCCCACGCATCCTCCATTCCCTTTCATGAATAAGGTCTTCTATCATTTTTGTAGGAATAAGGAGTAAAAGCGTTAAGATGATGATAGTAACCACCTTGACTGAAATAGAGGTGCGGAACCATCGATTAATGGTTTGGAGAAACGTTTCATTCTTTTCTGACATAACTATTTGTTTTTGAGTAAATAATAGGTAGAACTGCGCTATAGGCCCGAAGTATTGATAATGCTTGCGAGTGCTTCAATGTGCTTGTCAAACGCTATTTTCCCTTTCCGCGTTAAGGTGTAGGAAGTTTTGGGCTTACGGCCCGCAAATTCCTTTTTAACCACTATATAGTCCACCTTTTCCAGGGCCTGTAAATGAGTTGCCAGATTTCCATCCGTGAGCTCCAGCAGCCCTTTCAGTTCATTGAATGTAACGTCCTTTCGTGCACGCAAGGCCGAAACAATTCCGAGACGTGCTCGATTGTCAAAAGCTTTATTTAATTGATGTATTGGGTGCTGCTTCATCCTTTTCTAACTTCATATCTGAAGTACATCCATACACCGTAAACTATGTGCAAGACCCCAAACCCGAGGGTCCAGTAAAAAAGTCCATGCCCGTAATCTAATAGTGCAATTACTGCCAGTATCATCTCCAAGATTCCAAGAAAACGGATATCCGAATGTGTATTCCTGCCAGCAGCAAAAAGACCGAGCCCATAAAATAGCAGCATTCCGGGAGCCACAATTCCAACAAACCCATGATAAAGCAGAATGCCTAGAAACAATGCCCCAAAGATTAGAGGAACAGCCAAATCCAGAAATAATCTGAAAGCGGCAGGAGACCAAAGTCGCTGTCCTGTAGATTGCGCTTTGAAATAGGTCAATACCAAACCCGTGACAATGCTCATCAGTAACACCACAGCTGCATCCAAAAACAAATAAATAAGCGTAATCCGAGAAACCGATACTGTGGCTCGATTAAAGTACGGGTCAAAATCATACAACAACCTCCATGCTATTATCGCTCCGATTATTGCATAAATTCCTATTAACACACCTGTCCAACCACTAAGAGAAAGAAAGCGGGTTGAACGTTCCATGATCGCTCTAATTTCTTTGAGTTCATTGTGAGCTTCCGTCTGATTCATCTTAAAAGTACTTTGATTTTCAAAGTAATATCATTATCCAATATCCTGGAAAAGTCAAGTGTTAAATAAGCTCAATAATGAATTACTTTTACTGTAACCAAAACAATACTTTAGGACCGTTTATCCATTCTTATCGCAAACCATGAAATCACTTTTGTCTGTTCTTCTTAGTCTTTCGACACTCCATTTATTCGCCCAACTGCAAGCCGATGCCGGACCCGATGTTCATTTATGTTCGGTTCTAAGTTCAGTGGATAGTATCCAACTTGGGGGCAATCCTTCAGCTACCGGAGGCATTCCGCCCTACACCTATGAGTGGATCTATGCTGAACCTATTATTCCGGGATCTTCCATCATTAATTATGGATCTTATTTTTTAAATGACACAAGCATTGCAAATCCTCATACGGTAGATGGCATTAATACTACTGCACCATTAGTTCTCAAAGTGACGGATAGCACGGGCTCTGTTGCGCACGATTCGGTTCAAATCTCAACGACCATTTGGGGAATCGTTCTTTCTGGTATCAATTACACGATCAACGCTGGTGATTTTCTGTACAACTGGACGAAACCAATGCTTCTAGTTCATTCGGAAACGATGCGATCATCTGGAGACCCCAGGAAGGTTTAACCGATTCTATCGGACTTGGAATTTGGGCAAAGCCTACGGTAAGCACGGACTATAACACGTTTATTACCGATTCAATGGGATGCACATTAAATGCACCACCCTACTACTACGTATCCGTAATTCCATTAGGCATTGGGCAAATCGATTCCAAAGCCCTTCGGGTGTTTCCAACACCCACTTCGAATAAGCTTTTTATAGAGGGAAATGACCTCGTTCAGGGCAAATTCAGGATTACCGATCTCAACGGTAAGATCGTTCAGGAAGGTCAGTACAACAGCACAAGATTTGAAGTAGATGTTTCCGCACTTGCTCGTGGATCGCACATGATCTCTATCATTCAGGAGCATTCGCAGGTGACGAAGCCGTTTGTTCGCTACTGATTTCCACTTTTCCAAATAGATACTATTGACAATAACCCAAAAGCAACATAACCCAGCCTCTCAGTTGGGATCTTGTTCCGTGCGGGCGGAGGGACTC
>DNTB01000014.1 GCA_003499525.1 Flavobacteriales bacterium | reverse complement strand
GGGCAGGTCGCCTTCGTATGGAGCATTTGCCCGATTTTAGCGGTATGACCTATGGTGTTCTTGCTAAACGACTGCTCACCAAGCAGGCCGTTGTTCTCAGTGATGCTAACCCCAGTTATAACGCTATTCAACCCCATGTGGAGCGTCATCAACCTAGCAAAACTGATCCCAAAAAAGCAGCCAAAGCCCTGCCCTGGGTGCATATTGCCATCAGCAATGCCAAACGCGTGTTCCTCGGGATATACCATTCAATATCAGATTGTTGGCTGCAATGCTACCTGAATGAGTTCTGTTTCAAATTCAACCGAAGGTTTGAACGCCATATATCTGTCAATCAATTATTTACAGTAATCGCTACGAATCAACTACACTAAAGCGGATATACATATCAATGTGTAAAGGATATTAACATGCAAAATTTTCTACGTATTGGGCTTATAGTGCTCTTTTTTACCCCATTTTTTTATAATTTTTCTTATGGACAGCAAGTAGCTTCACCGGGAGGCCTCAATTCTGATTTGCGTTTATGGCTGAAGGCAGACGAGGGGGTCACCCAAAATGGATCAGTAATTTCCTGGTCAGATTTTTCTGGCAATGGTTTGACTGCAATAAGCACGACTAGCCCACCGCAGTATGTAGCGGGCGGAACAGGAAGCCTTCCTTACATTGCGTTTGATCGCACTTCTTCGAATTTTCTGAAAATTCCGGGTGGAATATTTAACAATACATCGTCCGTTACAAATAATTGGACGTATGTGGTTGCCAGTACTGATAATTTTGCAGGTTCAAGTGGAACCGTTTTTAATGAAATGGTAGCTGGTGGATATTATGCCTTAGCGCTACCGTATTTAAAATCTGCCAAAGCTTACTTTGGGTTGCACCCATCATCTACCTCCATGACTGAAATGCAAGAAGGTCTTCCTATGATCATTTCTTACGGAATTGCCGTGAACGGAAATTCTATAGATGGAACTCAATCTTCCATGTGGCTCAATGGAACACAAACTTTTACGAGCTCTGTCGGAATGCCGTCAATTGCCGGTAGCAATAAAGACTTTTTTATCGGAGGTGGCTTTCTAAGTGGCAGGAATAACCCATCAATTAGAAGCTTTGATGGAAGGATATATGAAATAATTGTCCTCAATGCAGACCCGGAAAGTGTTGAGCATGAGCGCGTTCAGTCATACTTAGCAATTAAATATGGAATTCAGAAGGTTAGCAATGATATTCCGTCAACTACTTCACTTGATGAACGTGATTATTTTTCCTCTTCAGAGAATATAATATGGGATCATTCTGAAGCTACCGGTTTCAATCAGAACATTGCTGGAATTGGACGTGATGATCTTAGTGGTTTAGATATGAATTCAACCTCGAACTATTCCAACCCGGGCATCATTGGATTGCACAGAAATGGTTCTTTTTTAAACGATGAGACTTTCTTATTGACAGGGGATAATGGTGAATCGGGCATATTACAATCAAATTTGGGTAACGGTTTATATGCTTATTCAAATCGCATTTGGCACGTTCAATCAACCGGTAACTCAGAAGTTGTAGACTTATACTTTAACCTTGATAAATTTGGGTATAATATTTCCTCAAATGCAAACGATTATGTTGTAATCAGCAGCGGTTCCCAAGACTTTTCTTCTAGCAATGAATTAGGAATCGGATCATCTTTGGTTAATGGTGTTTTAATTGTAAACGATGTTGACTTAAGTACCGTTGATTATTTCAGGTTAGCTTTATCCAGCGTAAACCTTACAGCACCATTTGAAGGCCCGGGTGATGTTGAGGATGGAATTGCATTATGGTTAAGGGCTGACATTGGCGTAACTGGCACCACGGCGATTACCTCATGGACAGATCAGTCAGGAAATAACAATCATGCCACCGCAACGACAACAGCGCCATCTTTGGTAACAAACGATATTAATGGCTACCCTGCAATCGATTTTGATGGAAGCGGACAATACATGTCCATTGACGAGGGTGTTTTTAAACCTGGAATACTCTACAAAGATTTCTGGACCTATACCGTAGTTACTTCAGACAAAACCAGTACGAACAGTGTAATGAATGAGCTGGTGGACAGACAATCCGGAGGATCTGGCTTCGTTTCTGTTTCTATCCCATATTCAAATAGCAGTACTTTAGCACATTACATGGCAACGGGCTTTTCCTTATCAAATTCAAACCCGGAAGCAGGGTCAGCAACTCCTCATGTTTTCGCAACTGCGTATAGTGATGACAATATTCCTTTTAGCGCTTTCAATAAAACTGAGATCTGGGTGGATGGTTCAACCCGAGGAGCTTCGAACAGCAATATGGCTCCGGTAGTTGGAACAAACACGGACATGTTTATAGGTGCAGGATGGAGAGGTTTCCACCCCGGTTCGTTTTACAGAGATGGAAAAATAGCCGAGGTTATCGTTTATCAAGCTCCTCTTACGGCCTTGAATCATCAAAAAATATTGAGCTATCTATGTTTGAAGTACGGTATTTCAAAGAAAAGTGAAAACATTGCGAGCTCTGTGCGTGATGACCGAGATTACTTTGCATCAGACAATTCCGTGATATGGGATTATGACCAAGGACATGGATGTAATCGATTCATAACTGGTATAGGTCGTGATGATGAGTCAGGGTTTAACCAGGTCAATTCCAAAGCTGCCGACTCCACAGATGATGTGGGCAATGTTTATAGTGACATATTAACTATACAGCCTTCAGGAAGTTTTACCAATGACCTTTCTTTTGTTCTTTGGGGAAATGATGACAAAGGCTACGACAAGATCACCGAAGGACCATTTGTCGGTGCTCAACGACTTGAGCAAACCTGGTTTGTTCAGAAAACGGGCACCGTGGGTAACTTAGATCTGGTATTTGATATAAATGCCTATGCATTTAGCCTACCCAAACAAGGAGGTAATTTTTTCTTGTTAGTTGATAGCGATGGAGATCGTGATTTCTCAAATGCCACAAGCTTAGGAGTACCTGATATCTTCTCCAACAAAATATTGTATTTCAACGATCGGAATATCCCGCATAATGTCCACATAGCCCTGGGATTTTCAAATGATATCAGGTTTGAAAATGGAGCATTTGCTGGAGGCACTGGAGCTAACGGAGAGCCTGGAACTTCTGACGGCAATAAAAGTTTAATCGTTTTAGACGCAGGTGCGAGAATCACTGCCGACGCCAGAATAAAGTCCTTATCAGTGGAGTCTGGAGCTTCCTTAGAAATAGAGGACAATGTTGCATTTGTTCTCAGGCAGGGAATCGTTAATAATGGTGAGATATTTTTAGGCGAGAACACTAGTTTAGTTCAGGAAGGAAGTTCAAGTTATGTCAATTCAGGTTCAGGAACTTATGAAATTCTCCGATCAGGTTGGTCAAATATAAATGCCGCAAATTTCTTTTCCTCTCCTGTAAAGGATGCTCCTCTTATCGATATTCCCGCATCCGGGCATCTGGGAGTATTTCATAATACAAATCCTTGTGGCATCTATGTATTTAACGCAAGCACTCAAGCTTGGAAATACGACTATCCTATCGGTACGACTGCAGACTGTGGAGGTGGGCCTTTACAGTTTAATGGTAATCATGCATACACGGATGGAGTTGCGGACAACCTCATGGACGTAGGAAGAGGTTATTTGGTTCCAGGATCACCGGATATGGAAAGAATATTTGTGGGTAATGAAATAAACAATGGAGAATATTTTATTCCCATACATTGGAATACCGGAGGCAATAACGTTAATCTCTTAGGAAACCCTTACCCTAGTGGAATTGATATTTTTAACTTTTTGGCAACAAATGAATTTGAGCTGGAAGATGGGTTCATTTACCTTCTTGATATGCCTGGGACTGGAGGATATGGATACGGCGTGGTCAATATGTTTGGACAATATGTTGGAGGGCAGAATGGCATGGGAACACACACTACCCCTCCTACTTCCATAGCATCAGGCCAAGGGTTTTATGTTCTGGCAGACGAGTTTTCTAGTGGCGCTATCTACATGGACAACTTTATGCGGACAGGAGCAAATAATCAATTTTATAAAGCGCAGGAAACTATTGAACATGTGGAGGCTAGGTTCTTTCTCTCAAATAAGGACAATGAAACCCAGTCCATGGTGATTTCGATTAATGAAAATGCTACCTCAGGTAAAGATTGGAGCTATGATGCACCATTACCAAAATTATGGAGCGATATGAGTTTAAGCTCAGAATTAGAGGGAAGAGCAATGCTTATTCAGACCTTTCATCCTAATGATTTTGTCAATACTACTGAAATACCAATACAAATTATTGTTCCAACACCAGGAAAGTATCGATTAAATATGGGCTTGAGCAACTGGCCTGAAAACCTGCAGCTCTTTCTTAAAAATGTTAGTTCTGGACAGATTATTTCCATCGAAAATGAATATGTATTCAACGTGCAGAATATTGACGATGTTAAGAATGTATACTCTTTAGTGATATCGAATCAAGGAGCTAAGAGCGGTAATACAAGTTCTTCGCAAGGAATGAAAATTTACCAGCTAGGTGAAGAGCTTACCATTGTTCCATCTGAAGACTTAGGGGACAACCAGGAAATATCAATTCTAGATTCAAGAGGTGTCAATATTCACACTTTTGGCAAAGGTTGGTCATCTTATACCT
Organism: Flavobacteriales bacterium; assembly: GCA_003499525.1. Lineage (GTDB taxonomy): Bacteria > Bacteroidota > Bacteroidia > Flavobacteriales_G > Salibacteraceae > UBA10426. The sequence continues at coordinate 1,755 of DNTB01000014.1, read as the reverse complement.
ATAATACAGACCAATTGGCTTCAGGAGTATATTTAATTGTTAATACAATAAATGGTGAAAAACATGAAGTCCAAAAAATTGTAATTCACTGATAGTATTGAGAGTGATCTTAAAAACGCCTAGAATCTTTAATTCCGGGCGTTTTTGTTTTCATTAGAATAGAGTATTCCATAATTCTCATAGTAAAAATCTGCATCGGCGTGCAGCCAGTTCCGCAGTCGAATTACCACCCACCCCGAATGATCCAGGATTCATTATTGAATGGAATGCCCACACCACAAGTGATAAACTTCGCATTGAACGTTTCGGGTATCAATCCGAAGCCTATACGGCTGCACTTATCCGCCTTAAAGGAGCAATGCATCATCGGTTGAAAACTTCGAAAAATGGATCTCCTCCCTATTTCTGAATTCGTCAAGGGGGTCTACTTCATCCGGTTGCAAACGAATCAATTGAAAGAGGTAAAGCGAATTGTGCTTCGCAATCTTTCCTTAAGCATAATAAGTCAAAGCCCCTGATATTCATTTTATTAGGGCATCTTTTGTCCATGACCAGAAATGCGCCATTATTCTACTCAGGTGATACAAGATGCCTACCGTGAAATGCCTTTTACATCCTAATTGGTTGAAAATCAATACAGAATGACCATATAGAGACACAATGCTACTCTATTTATTCAATAATTTTAAAGGTCTAACTATTCATGGTAATGTCATGGATACATTTAGTTTAACGCCTTCCCGATCCAATAGATTTTCACAAACGAACTTTAGACTTTTTGCGGTAGTTAGAAAAATACTCTATCCGGCATTCATTAGCCTTGCTTTACTATTTATGCACAGTTCGGAATCCTTAGCCGGGCTTTCAGAACCGTGGCCAAACAAAGTGGCTCATAATATTGATAACACCTTTATCCATGACCCTCTCCCTACTAGTACCCTGATCCATGACCTATCTTTTTATCCATTTCTGATACAAATAGATGAGCTGCTCGATTCGAATGAAACAGCTCCAATATTGAATGGCGGGGTCGATGGGCTTGGTAGGAATGAAAGAATGGCTCTTCTTTTTACCACAAATACCTTCCCCCTGGAAAATATTTCAACTACGGATGCCCTTTATCCTGCAGTTGACGAAAACGGCCTCCTACGCGCTCTCAATAGTACGGTTATTTGGAATGGATCGGTGTCTACTGATTGGACAACCGGTGCGAACTGGACAGGGGGCATGGCCCCAACAGCTGCAGATGATGTGATTATTGATGGAAACTATACTAATTCGCCAATCTTGGATCTTACATCAGGAACAGTTACCATAGGCTCACTAACTCTGGGTGAAAACAACACTTCACTTCTCACCATCTCCAATGGAGACACAGATTCAAAAAAACTTATAGTAACCGGTGATGTACTTATAGGAGCTAATGGAATCCTAACGCATGAAGAAAACACCACTGTAGAACAGCACAAACTTTTCCTTGATATTGGAGGTAATATGACCATTGCAATTGGTGGGGCAATCGATGTCTCTCATAAAGGATACCAGGAGAATGCCGGACCGGGAGCAGGTCAGGGAGGCAGTTTAGGTAGGTCCGGCGGAGGTGCAGGATACGGTGGTAACGGCGGAGCCTCCGGCGAAGGACGTGTAGGAGGAGCTGGCTATGGATCTCCCACAAGCCCTATCGATATTGGTTCGGGAGGAGGAACAGGATATTCATCAACCAAAGGTGGAGCTGGTGGCGGAGCGGTAAAGATT
>DNTB01000053.1 GCA_003499525.1 Flavobacteriales bacterium | reverse complement strand
TTCAGACGGACATACATTTGAAAACTTTAATATTTGGATAATTTTAGGATTGAGGATGATAGAAATGTTATGTTTATATTCTTTAGATTTGATTTCATGAAATCACTTAAACCAGTCGGAAGAGTTGAGGGCTGGACCCTGACCGAAATATTAATCGTACTTGCAATCATCGGAATTTTAGTACTTCTTGTGCTTCCTAATCAAACTGCAGTTATCTCCAAGGCGAAATCAAAGGAAGCTCAATTGCAGTTGAATGCGTTTTATAATTTGCAGTTGACACATTATTATGAGTTCTCAAAATATAGTGATGATTTCGATGAATTGGGATTCATTCAGGAGCAATTAATAACTGAGGGAGGGCAAGCTAACTATCTAATTGAGTTGGTTGAATATGCGCCCAATGAATATAGAGCAACTGCAACAGCTGTAGTTGATTTTGATAATGATGGTGTTTTTAATGTTTGGGAAATAGATGAAAAGAAGCAATTGAAGGAAATAACTAAAGATTAGAACTATACCAAACCGGGCACCAAACCTATGTATCTTGCTGTTCAGATAATAATTATTATTGCGCATTTGAAGCTCAGCTTTGAAGATCTTAAATCTTTCTCATTCAGGTCATTATGGCTATTCATTTTACTTCCAGCATTTTTATACCAAGGAATAACTGTACTGGGAACAGAGATTTATGGTTTAATGGTAGTTAGAAACATTCTCATCATTGTTTTAATGCTGCTTATTTCTCTAGGAGTCTTGTCTTTAATTTCTAAGAAAGAAATTGGTTCCATGTCAGTAAAAGACTTCCGTAAGTATATTGGAAATGGAGATATATGGATGCTTCTGGTCCTTTCTTTTGCAATGCAATTGAAGATCTACCTGATTGTGCTCATTGCATCTTCAATACTATCTCTTGTCTATGGAAAAATCAAGTATGGGAAATTAAACTCAAAAATCAGAATACCCTATGCTGCTTTTATGGGGATTTGTATGACCACCTTAGTCATTTATGAAATATTGAAAATAGACTTGAGATTTGAAGTTTTTTGAACGCTGATGTCAGAATTAATTACTATACAACCACAATTAAAGGATATTATTACGCCTGAACAGGCCTGGTTCTATAGAATACTTCCCAAATCAAGAAGTGCTGATTTATTCACGCTGTATTGCGATGACTCAGATTCAGATGGCAAAGCGGAAGAATTAGAGATGCTTTTTGGAGTTTCAGTCAAGCTAGTAAAGGTTGACGAAGACGTGATTATACCACTTTTGAATCAGCATTACCGTAACCATGGGTTGAATGGAGAGCGTATTGCAAATAATACAAGTAAAACTGACTTTTTGAATCGCATTATCAGTGAAGCATTCAGGCTGGGAAGTTCAGACATACATGTAGAAATATATGATAAGAAAGCAAGAGTTCGAATTAGGATAGACGGACACCTTATTGAGCGATTCTCCATAGAGGTTTCAGAGTACGCCGCATTGGTTAATCAAATTAAGATTCGGTCGAAGGTGGACATCGCTGAACGACGATTACCTCAGGATGGACGGATGATAGCTGAAGTTGATAGAAGAGAGATTGAAATGAGAGTTTCCGTTCTTCCTACTCTCTACGGCGAGAAAGTTGTACTTAGAATACTCAATCGAGATAGCTCAAGAATAGAATTGACTTCTCTCGGTTTTAGCGAAGAACAAATTCGAGTTTATGAACAAGCCAGCAATCGAACTAGTGGAATAATTCTAATAAGTGGTCCAACAGGATCCGGTAAGACTACTACGTTGTATGCTACCCTTAAGAAGCTGAATGATTCTCGTAAGAATATTGTTACTATTGAGGATCCGATAGAATACACACTAGAAGGAATAAATCAGGTTCAACTTAGAGAAAAGATTGGTCTCGACTTTGCAAAGGCCTTAAAAACTTTTCTTCGGCAAGATCCAGATATTATAATGCTTGGAGAGATAAGAGATGTCGAAACGGCTCAGATGGCTATTCGAGCGGCATTAACAGGTCATCTAGTTTTATCCACAATACATACCAATTCTGCTTGGGGTATTATATCGAGATTAATGGATATGGGAATCCCTAATTTCTTACTGGAAGGTACCATCAATATTGCTATGGCACAACGTCTTGTAAGAACTCTTTGTCCTTCGTGCAAAGCTTCCAGAGAACTGTCGGAAGAAAAGCGCACAATTGGCAGACACAAATTGCCAAAGGAAGTCCATGTTCCCATTGGGTGTGATCATTGCTACTACACTGGATATCAGGGTAGAAAGGCTATATACGAAGTCATTCCATTTAGTGGTACACTGTTTAAAATGCTCAGTTCTAAAGAAGCCAATTTGGATGACGTTCTTTCCAGACACGGAGTCACGCCGCTGCACGAATCGGCAATTGAAATGCTTGAAAACGGTATGACCTCAATAGAAGAAATTTACCCTATACTACTAGATAACTAACTATCGTGAAGAATATATTAGCACTAACAATAACTATCTTAATAAACTTGACTTTTTTCGGGCAAGAAGCTCAGAAGATCGATTCTATTCGTGTTAAACTCAAAGAATTATCAAAAGATTATCCAGGCTTAAATGAATCTGTCGAATTCTCTGTAAGTGGAGTATCCGTCAAAGAATTTGTTCGAACACTTGCCAATAATCACGACCTTAATATCAGCGTTGCCGAGGATGTTAATGGAATTGTGGTTAATAATTTTGCAAATGCCAAGGTATCAGATGTACTGATATTTCTCTGTACAGAGTATCATTTAAATATTGTATTTATGGGCTCAATAATGGCATTTCGATCACTCGATGAAAGAGCTGAGACAGAGCGCCTGCGTCAAATGAATCGGAAGCCTCGAGTAATGTATGATAATAGCTCACATTTCCTTTCTCTTGATCTAAAAAATGACACACTACAAAGCGTACTTAAGGAAATAATCGATCTGACTATGGTGAACGTTCTTGCTGATCCTGACGTGCGCATGAGCCAGGTTAGCGTATATATAAGAAATAGGCCTTTAGAAAGTGCTCTGGATATGCTAGCTATGGCCAACAATCTAGAGGTAGAGAAAAAAGGAGCAAACTTCTATGTTCTTTCGTCAAAGTATAGTCCTCCTCCAAAAATGGAAGGACGCCCTACAATTTCTGGCTATGACTATTCTTCTATTGGGCCTCTCGAAGTAGAAGTATTGAAATCAGGAAATCTTAATGTCAGCGCTAGTAATGCATCTATTAAGGATATTCTTCATGCGGTATCACGCAAGTCGTTCAGGCCCTATTTCTTGTATGATGAACCCGAAGGGAACGCCTCTGTCTATGTGGAGAATGTCAGTTTCGAATCTATTCTTGATTATTTGTTGAACAGCTCTAACCTTACTTTCAGACAGCAGGAGGGCGTTTATCTCATTGGAGAACGAAAAGATGAAATGCTAAGAACTACAGAGTTAGTTCAACTTGAGAACAGAACTGTTGAAAGCGTCTTGGAATATATTCCGGCCGAAATGAAATCAGGAGTTGAGATTAAAGAATTTACGGAGCTCAATGGACTGGTATTAAGCGGATCAAGACCAAATATTGAGGAGATTAAACGTTTTCTCTTTTCTATTGATCAGGTAGTGCCGGTGGTAAAAATTGAAGTCATGATAATTGATTATCAGCGAAGTCATAGTATATCGGCTGGAATTGATATGAAATTAGGTGTAGGAGAAACTCCTGAAAAATCGAGTTACAGCGTGGGTTCTGATGGAGCCGGGGCAACATTAAACAGTACTACGGTAAACAACTTGCTAAAGGCTTTTAATGGTTTTGGAGCCGTAAATCTAGGTCCCGTTCAACCGGATTTTTATATGACTATTCAAGCGCTTGAAGCTAATGGAAACCTCAAGGTAAGATCAACACCGATACTCTCTACTTTAAATGGTCATGAATCATCGCTCACTATCGGAAATACGGAGTATTACTTAGAAGTGAATAATAATGTAATAGGGACGCAAAATCCAATTACACAGCAACAGCAAATTTTTAAGCCGGTTAGCGCTGATTTATCCTTGAACATTAAACCGCACGTTTCTAGCGACGAACAGGTAACTCTTGAAATAACCGTAAGTCAATCAGATTTTACAGCTAGAATTAGCGATACTGCTCCTCCAGGTCAGGTTTCTAGAGAATTCAAATCATTAATTCGTATTAAGAACGGTGAGATGATATTACTTGGTGGTCTAGAAGAGAAAAGTGTAAATGAAAGTGGCAGGGGGCTCCCTATATTATCTCGTATTCCTGTGCTCAAATGGATTTTTGGATCAAGAACCAAATCTAAATCCAAGTCTAAGCTTCATGTCTTTATTAAACCAGTGGTAATTTATTAATCAAATGAAGTTCATTGCACATCATATATGGTCGGTTTACCTCAATGACATGGACAACTTTGCAGCTGTTTCGGCATGTCAATTCGTAAAGAAAGGTAGTGAGATTAGACTTGGCGAACGTTATGAACGAATTTCACTTCAGGAATTAAAAGACCAGATAAAAAGTATCGACGATGTTCTGATAACCGTTGCGGGTAAGGGAATTCTCGGGAAATCATTCAACTCGCGTTCAGATGCTTATGATGAGGATATTTTCAACAATGTGATGCCAAATGCTTCTATTGATGATTTCGCATATCAATATGGCCTTGCGGAGTCAGATCAAATCTACATTACCCGAAAAGATCAACTAACAAAACTTGTCGAAAAGTTCTCAAATGAAGGTATTGAGGTTCAATCTGTGTATCTTGATAACATTGCTGTAAGCGATGCTTTTGGAGCATTCCTAGATGATTCTCACGTAAACATATTATCTAAAGTTAAGGAAGGTTCTACTCAAAATATCACACTAGATGGAAGGCATTTGGAAGGCTCTGATATACATACTCATGCTGCGGCTTTTGAGTATTTGTCATCAGATGCCCATTGGAATGGTCAAATGCCTGAAATTATTGCTGAAAATCAGGAAGAGCACAAGTATAAAAAGAAGTTCCATTGGGGGTTGAGAATAGGGGTCTTTTCCATTTTCGTTCTCTTGGTGAGTTCTTTCTTTTTAAAAGAACTTTTAAAAGATAAAGTCGCCGGAAGTCATGAGCGGACAACGCGAATTGCCTATCTCGAAGAGGAAATAGCAAAAGTGAAGAGTAGTACCCAAGAATCCGTCGACCTTATTGCTCGTTATGGAGGAGGCGAACAATCCAGAATATCGTTTTACATAGATAGACTTGCTAAAAAGCGCAGCGGAGACCTGATGTGGAATTCTATAACAATTTTTCCAGCAACTGACAAGCCGAAAGAAGATAAAAGACTTGATTTTTATGGGAATAGGGTGCTTATCAAAGGAAGTACGAGAAATTCAAATACCCTTCAGAAATACATTCAAAAAATTGAGGAATACGATTGGATTGCTGAGACCGATATTGAACAGTTCGCCTATAACGAACGAGTAGGCAGGTATCAGTTTGAATTGAAAATTTTGATATAGTGGAATCGTTGAGCTGGAGATATAAGTTTTTTGGGCTCATTGGTTTGCTTGGAGTAGTACTGTTAGTTAGCATTTTCCGAAATGTAGTTCCTTTATTTAATCAATTCTGGAGACTGAATAAATCGGCTCAGGAGCTCAAAATCATTCAGCTAGAGCAGGATTTGGCAGGTTTAAATGTCGAATTAAAAAGAATCAATGCCGAAAAAAAGAAGATGAATCTGAGTCAACGTGAGACTATGGAAGATGTTTTTCTTGATTTTCTGGAACGGCAACCTCATAATCGTTCTCAACTTAATAGTATACCTCCAATACACCGATATCAAGAAGGTGATATCGAAATAAATACACACTTTTTCGAGCTGGCAGGGAGTTTTGAATCTATACTTTCCACTATTCATTATTATGAGACCGATCCAACAATGCCCCAAATAAGAAGTGTCAATTTGTATAGACATAAAAAAGAAAAAAATGATAAAAGATATGCAACGCTTATCTTTCAGATATTGGAATAAAACAGGGTTTGTAGTTCTATTTTTCGTATTACTGTCTGGTTGTGAGGATTTTATAGAAGAGGATCTGAGTGATGCAACTATCGAAATACTTACCCCAAGAGATGGACTTATTTCATCTGAAGTAACACAAACGTTTTATTGGGAACCAGTTGAATTTGCGCTTAACTATAAGGTTCAAATAGCTCGACCCGACTTTGTATTTATCGACGAACTTGTGTTTGACTCTACCACCTCAAAAAATACCCTAACTGTAAATTTCACACCAGGGCTTTATACGTGGAGGATTAAAGCACTAAATGCAAATTCAGAATCACCTTTTTATTATCGAATATTTGCTATTGATTCTTCCGGCAATTTAAGTGGAGCGCAAATAGTTTTGAGCAGTCCTGCAAGTAATGCATATATCAACCAAACCGATCCGGTGTTCTCTTGGGAGGTACTACCTGGAGCAACTCAATACAGTTATAAAATCTATGAAGGCGAGTTCGGAAATAGTAACCTAGCCACCAGTGAGATTAATGGAAATGCCACTAGTCTGGGTCTTCCAATTTCCTTATCAGAACGTAGTTATGAATGGGGTGTGCGTGGAGAAAATGATCAGTCCAATTCTCCCTATTCTTCAAGAATGCTCACTGTAGATATTACCAACCCTGATGTCCCGAATCTGACAAATCCTGGCAACAACATTGTAACCACAAATCCGACCGTGGTTTTTTCTTGGAGCGCTTTGGGATCGGGAGGGGCTCCAGAGTTTGATTCTTTGTTTATCTCTTCAGACTCTACGTTGAGTTCGCTCATTTCTAGTTATGAAAGTACCAGTGCTACGTTTTCAGATTCATTAGCGGATGGAACTTATTTCTGGGCAGTACGACGATATGACCGGGCTGGGAATAACAGTGGATTATCCGAAGTCAGAAGGATTACCATACAATAAATGAAGAATAACGGAAATATAAAATATGTTCTAATTGGAGCGGTATCCATCCTCTGGGGATTTATTGGTTTCAAGGTTTATAGCACCTTTTTTGATGTTGGAGATGACGTCGTATCTTATCCTGTAGCCCCCTTGAATACAGCTCCAAAAGCGCTTATTGCTGCAGATTCCTTCGAATTATTTCTTGATTACAAAGACCCTTTTTCCGTGGGTTCAATGGCCAAACCTACACCTGCTCCCAATGCTCGTTCAACAGCAGTTAGGCGACAGAGCAGAAAGGCCATTCAATGGCCTCAGGTGAGGTATAGCGGGAAATTCATAAACAAATCTACAGGTGAAATAAAAGGAATTATTGAAATAGATGGAAGAGAATACATGGTAAAAAAGGGAGATGAGCATGGAGGAGTAAAAATTACAAAGTTGAAACCCGAAGAGGTATTACTTTCATATGAAGGAGAGCGTAAAACAATACCCATCGAAAACTAAAGTGATGAAAACGTATTTATTGACATTATTAGGCCTGTCCATGAGCATTATGCTTTCCGCACAGGAAATGGAGAATAATCTTATACTCAGACAGGATAATAAGCTCATTTATTGTCAGACAACGACAAAACAGGTCAAAACACAATCGGATGTATTTTATTATTGGACTAAGAAAAGGAAAATGCATCGTACAGAAGGTGCATATGGTGGACACCTATTAGACGGTGGTTTTGAAGCATATTTTCCCTCTGGTCAGTTGTATGAAAAAGGTGAAATGAAGAAAGGAGCTAAGCAGGGTGAATGGATAAGATGGTTTGAATCCGGTACAAAAAGAGAAGTCATCCATTATAAAAGAGGCGTTTCTCATGGTGTTTTTATCCGATATAATGAGGAGGGAGTTGTAACTGAATCCGGGTCATATAAGAAAGGAATCAAACACGGAAAATGGTATGCATCTGGGGTAGAAGGCGAAAACATGCAGCGATATAAGCATGGAGAACCCATTCCAAACAAATCTATAGATAACGAAATACCCGATCCCGAACATACATCCGAAGTAGAGGATTCTAAAAAGGAAAAGGTATCATTAAAACAACGTTTAAGAAGAGTTTTTAGAGGAATAGAAAATACTCATCCAGATGCTGAATAGTGCCTATTCAGAGCAGATTAAGAATCATACCTTGAGGTAAGTATTTTACTTCGATATGATCAGCTTTTTCCGAAACTGTTCATTTCCCCACCAAAATCTTAGCTCATAAATTCCAGTGGTAAAATCACGTAAGTCAATTTGGGTAAATGAACTATTTACCTGAATTTGAAAAACCATTTGCCCTGAAACAGAGAAGATTTCAAGTTTTTCAGGCAATGCATATTGCACGTTAGAAAATCGAACATTCAAATAGTCCTGTGCTGGATTAGGAAAAACTTGAATTTTACCTTGATTGACTATTTCAGTGCTAAGAAGTAAATCAACGACTACGGTGTCGGAGGCAGTACATGCAAATTCATCCCATACTGTTACCCAATATGTTCCATCTTCAGTTACAATTCTGTTTGGAAATGAAGAGCCATCGTCCCAGATATAATTGGTAAAACCAGATCCTGCTTCAAGGGTATAGGAACTAACACCAGAAACAAAAATGGTATCGCTAGCAGAGAGCGAAACATTTGGGGCTGAAGCTATGGATATTTTGATCTTGTCAGAAAACAATGTGCCTGACGCGTCAGTTACTGTAACTGAGTAGTCATAGTCTCCTGAAGATAAGCTGGAACCATCAATAATAATGGAAGCCGTCGTATCTCCAGTACTCCATAAATAAGAATCAAACGCCCCTGCCGAAAGCGGCATGGAGTCGCATTTACCAATGGTAGTATCTGCACCCAAATAAAATTCTGGTGGGTTTACTACAATCTTGTAGTCTTCAACAGATCCCTCGGGAAACGATGCGCAAGGGTCAAGAGGGTGGCTGCCAGTCAATTCCATTGCTATTCTAAGTTGTGTAGTACCTGGCGTGGTAGATGGAGGAGGAGAGAATTGAAAAACCGCATTGAATGTTGTAGATCCGGGTAGCTCTGGATATTGAAACCAGGTTCCTAATGATTCCATAGAATCGAAGAAGCCATTTTGGTTCCAATCGATCCATGCTTCACCAGCTGATACTGCTGTTCCTGCGCATGTTCCAAAAGTTATTTTTAGCCAATACGTATTGGATATTTCAACATCTGCCGAATCTGTTTGGGTGAAGTTCTGCACTCCAAGTGCCCCCGGGCAGGTCTGTAGATTGGAAATGTCATATGTCTCGCCAATAAGCTCCACGTTGGTTATTTCAATAGAATTCCCATTGGTTGGGCCACCTTGACAGTAATTCAAATCGGTGGTGTGGAGCCTTGACCAGAAACTGGTATCTCCAGTATTGCAAATGCTGCGCACATAGAAATCGTAGCTATTGTAAAAGGTTAATCCATCAATAATTGCCGGATTTGAATTTACAATCATTCTTTGACCGCTACCAGGGCTATACCCAACTATTCCATATTCAATTTCCCATTGCGAGGCCATTCCATTTTCAATCCAACTCAGTTCAATTTCTGAGTATCCAACCGGTGTTCCAATGAGTTGGGTTGGACGTATGCAAGTAGTCTGTTCGTAAATAGCTATTTCATCCAGAGCAATATCTCCTTCATCACTTGTACCCTTTATTGCAATGAATCGAACTTGAGCGGAACTTGTTGGACTGAGATTAACCTTCTTTATTAACCATGGCTCTGAATTTCCATTTTGCTGTTCCCCTGCTATGGAATCCAATAAAATCCAACCGTTTGCACCTCTCTCTTCGATCAGCATTTTGTTTATACCTGCTCCATAGAAATAATAACTGAATTCCATTGTGGGGTTCGTTGTAGCACTTATATCCACCGCTGGCGTGTACAGTATAGCGGAATCTCCCGCTAAAGAAGATTCTACAAACACAAAATTTCCGCGTTGTGACACATCGCTATCAGGACCCGAATAGTCTGTCGCAGTTGGTGCTGAGCGCACATACCAAGTATACGCTCCTGCCCTATCCTCTTCTCTCCTCCAGCAATGATCTATTATGGATTGCGTTGCATTTCCAATGTCATCCGGAAACCACCCTCCACTTTCTACATGGTCAAACCATGGCACAGAGAATGGAATACATGACGAATTAAACACCACAGGACCATATCGAATTGACGTAACACCAGGGCTGCAGACACTTCTGATGTATACTTCATATTCCTGACCAGGATTTAACGATTTGAGTGTTACAAAGGGATTAATAGTTAATAATTGAATTCCTGAACCAATTTGGAAACCAGTAGAGCCATATTCCAAATGCCATGAACTCGCGTTGCTATCTATCCAGCTTAATTGTGCACTATCACCGAATACATCATCTACTTTAACAGATAAGGGCATTGGGCAGCTTGATCCCTCATAAACATGCACTTTGTCTATTGCCATATCAGCTTTTTCGCCGGTTCCTCGTACCCCTACAAATCGAATTCTAGTAACATTAGCTACCGGTAAATCAACGGTTCTAATCTTCCATAAAGAAGTACTGCTGGCTTGCTGTTGACCAAGAATAGAATCGAGTTTCGTCCATACATTGTTTACCAACATTTCCACGTACATCCTGTCAATATCCTGACCAAAGAAATGATACCAAAACTCAAGTTTAGGATAGTTGAAGCCATTCAAATCAAGAGTTGGAGTTTCAAGAACTGCGCGATCTCCTGATTGTCCCAAAGAAGATTCGGTATATACATAATTACCCATACCCGAAAAATCTGAAATAGGACCGGTATTTCCTGTTTGAGAAGGATTTTCCCGGACCCTCCAACCGTATTGATGAGACAGATTGGGGAATCCATACCAGCATGAATCTATCCGCGAGTTGGTCGCATTTCCAATTGGATCGGCGATCCATGATGAACCATTTAAATCATCATTCCAGGGTGCCATGATGGGGGTACAGCTCGTATGAATAGTTAATGGTATTCCATATTCGGAGGTATCTCCCGGATTGCATATTGAGCGAATATAGAACTGATAGGACGAATTTGGCACCAAATTTTGAGCAGTATGACTGGGGTTGTTCACTATGGCAGAAAAGCCTGTTCCCGGATTGAATCCTGGGGCACCATATTCTACACTCCATAATACCGCACTTCCCGAATCCGACCAGGATAAACGGATCTCATCATCCAAGGCATAAACTCGTTCCAAGTCGACGGGCTCAATACATGAAGGCATTTCGCGAACTACGAATTCGTCAATGGCCATTTCGCAAATTGTATCAGCACCGCGAATCCCTAAAAATCGTATTTGAAGTGTGTTTGAAGGAGGAAATATTATCCGTTTCTTAATCCATTTGTCCTGTATAGAAACTTGTTGTTCTCCTACTATACTATCTACTGGAGCGAAACCCGACCCGGTATCACCTTCAATAACCATTCGATCTATCTGAGGTCCTCTGAAAAAGTATTGAAACTCGACGGTTGGATTGTTAAGGTGCGCTACATCGAAAACTGGGGTTTTTAATTCAGCTATATATCCCGAACTGGAATAGAAGGATTCTGTATAAATGTAATTGCCCGTTCCAGAAAAGTCTGTCGCCGGTCCGGTACCTGAAGTGAATGCAGAATCCGAACGAACACGCCAATTAAAACCGAAGGAGAATGTATTTGGAAAACGATACCAACAGCGCTCTATTTCTGATTCATATGAAATGTTGGAAATGTCATCTGCTATCCAAGGTGTATTGTCGAAGTTTTCATAGTAGGGGGTAGGGTAGCGCCCGCAGGGCGTATAAAATGAGTCGGGTAGAGAATAATACGACGTATCTCCAGGGCCACAAATAGAACGTACATAGTAGTCATATTCTGTATCCGAACTTAACCCCGTGAGGGTAAAAGGATTGGCGTTTGCAAGTACAGAAGTTCCTTGCCCAGGACCGAATCCGATAGGACCATAGAGAATTTCCCAGGCAGTGCTTCCACTGTTTTCTGTCCAGCTGAGTTCGGCTGTGGTAGGTGTAATGTTCGTATCATGAAGAAGGGTAGGTATGGCGCAGGATTGGTTGGAATCTAAAACTACAAAGGTGTAATCTTCAACTGATCCCGAAAAAATGAGGATACAGTCAGGAAAAGCCGTTCCAATTCCTTGTGCCTGGATAACTCTTAAACGAGTTGGGCCGAGTTTGGCATTTTGAGGGACCTGAAATTGAAACACGCCATTAAAGGTAGTAGAGTTGGTAGTTTCTGAAACGCCTGTCCAGGTGCCGAGCAGCTCTGTAGTATCGAATTGCATATCCTGATTCCAATCGATCCATGCTTGTCCTGAGCCAAATTCTGGTTGATAACAGGTGCTGAATATGGCTTGTACCGAGTAGTTGTTCCCTCTTTTTCCATCGGCCAATTGGGTACTTGTAAAATCTTGTGTTGTAGCGGGAGCCGGGCAGGTTGTAGGGTTTGATATGGTAAGGTATTCACCGGCCAATACCACATTGCTTATTTCGGAACCAGAACTGGTCATGGGTTGGGTTTGGCAGTACGTCGTTTCCAATAAATACGGACCTTCAATCAGACTTGTGTCGCCCACCGTGCAGATGCTTCTGATGTATATATCGTATTGATTTCCAGTAACAAACCCAGAAACTTGTGATGGTTTGGCTGAGGTAAGTACCTTAGTTCCTGTTCCCGGTATAAACCCGGTTTCGCCCCATTCCAGTTCCCATTGCGTTGCTGTTCCATTTTCATCCCAGTCGATTTCGTAAACATAACCTCCAAGACGGGAGGAGCTCATTCCTGACGGCTTAGGGCAAGACTGGATAAGTGGGAAATACTCTAGTGCGCCATTAAATTGGCGAACCGTAGTGGCTGGATTGGGTTGTGCTCCTGAATACCCCACTCCAGATCCCGTAATAATAGTTGTGGTTCCATCCGGGTACTGAAAAGGAGGCCCATTACTCGTGTCTGAAATATGAAAGGGGCCACCACCCACGTAAAAGCCATAAGTGCCTGGAGCCAACGTATCCGGATTGGTAAGCGGAATATAATCCAGATTGCCTATTCCAGGATTAGACGGGGCGTAAAATCCGAGTTGCAGGGGCGTCCATCCATTTAAGAAGGTGATATCAGGAGGGCCAGAAATAGGCCCGTTCTTCTTCCAGATAAAGTAATTTGAGCTGGTTCCGTTGACGAAACTGATGCCAATTTTATTTAGAACGATGCTATCCTGCACCTGTAGGTTAAAGGTAATGCCAATATCGGTATGCCAACCTGAAAGCGGAGGAACTGTAGTATTTATAACCTGAGCCAGGCCAGAAGGGGATAGAAAAAAAGATAGGGTAAGTACGGGTAGGAGTAAGTGTTTTGCCATAGCTGAAAAATGATTCGCTAAAATACAAAATTGGTAATTCTCAGGTGAGCGGTGATGACTTTCAAGTTACTCGAGAGGTTAATCTATCCATAGTTATCGGAGGCACGGATCCTGAGATAGGTGCCAACGGGCAGCCAATTATAACAGGGAATTAACAACAAAATTCAAAGTAAGAGCAAATGCTATAACGGACAAAACAAAATAAACAATTGGAACTCTGACCGGCACTTTATTCAACTTATTATATCCATCTCGAATATGGCCAAGTCTATCACGTTTCGATTTCTTATTTGGATAAATCAACGAGATCATCAATGCAACTACAAAAAAAAGAGCTCCCGAAATTGGTCCTAATGGAATATTACGACTTAAACTTAATCGTACTAATCCGCTATAATTGAATATGGCTTCTGATAAAAGAGCTATCGTTATAAAATTTATTACAACTAACAGGAAAGCAGCATTTTCTGAGGCAGTACCAAACCCCTTAGTTCTTTTGAAGTATACCTTTCTAACGAATATCCTATAAAAAACCCAAAATTTAAACAAGTAATTACCAATCATGTTCAATTGCCATTTCTATAATATCTGACGCACCAGCAATTGAAATTAATGCAACTCCAATCGCCTGACCTCCAGGGATTAATAAAAATATAGTTCCAGCGGCATACATTCCAGATTGGACCGATTGTATACTTCCACGGACATAATTACCCTTATTCCAATCATTTTTAGCTTGTATATAATTATCAACTGCTCCTATTGGGCCTCCTATATAATTGACCCCTTTTATCCATTTATTAGTATTTAATATTTGCATTCCAATATTTTGATTTCTCTGAGCATACTTCAACATCTGCATGTCTTTAATCGTCTGATTAAGTAACTCAGATACCCCGCTTAGTCCAATTCCAATGCCTCCCGCATGTACCGAATAGTTATCCACATAATTTGATTCAAATGTAATATAATCTTCACTGGCAGTCCATTCAATGGTACCATCAGGATTAACTGTAATTATTAGTCCATTTGATAAACGATACGCCACGGTCTGGTGATCATCAAAAGCAGAGGTCATGTACTGTGTAATCTGCCAATTGGACGCAACTTTCTTATTATGATCCATTATCTGGGCTAACTTTAAATCTGTTTGTCCGCTGTTCCAGGTGTCAAAGTTTTGTTTCATGAATTGCATGTTTCGCTCTTGGCCATTGTAGCCCCATTCGGGAAACATTCCTGTTGGATCGGTGAATTTAATGGGGTTGTTCAGTGTATAAGCATAAGGAGAAGCACCAGCTAACATTGGAGCTAGGGGATCAATT
>DNTB01000029.1 GCA_003499525.1 Flavobacteriales bacterium | reverse complement strand
GAACATGCAGTAATACCAAGTGTGAAGCGGCAATTTGCTGTGCATCATGATGGTGCCACTCCGGATGGTCGTTTTTGCACGGCAATCCATGCATTCCCACCGATTAATCGTGCTCAGCCAACTCAATCGCTTCGACGCGCACTTTCGGCACACAAGCCCGTTCTTCTCTCGCATTTTTTTCATGTGGTGAACGCATGCCGATTCATCTGGAAACTGTTTAAAGAAGTCTTTTGCTGTCATAATCATCATATTTTCAGCAAACCTCAGGCCCCGCTCCGTAATCTATTTATGTTCTACATTCAGACGGACATACATTATCCATTCTAAACTTCACCATCCACTTATCTTTATTCTCATAATCTGGTTGATCGTTCTTGCAATAAAGGAAATTATTGATCACCAAATAGTCCATGTCTGTGCTCATAAAACAGCGATAAGCATCATAGGGGCTGCAGACAATCGGCTCCCCTCTTACATTGAAACTGGTGTTTACCAATAGGCCGAAACCGGTAAGGTTATTGAAGGCATTAATTAATTCCCAGTACCTTGGGTTTATCTCTTTGTGAACCGTTTGTATTCGCGCGGAAAAGTCGAGATGTGTGATCGCTTGAATATCACTGCGTTCAATGTATAGCTTCTCCATCAGCGGTAAATCATGAAAATTCTGCGGAAGCTTTTTTCTTCGTTCTTCTTTTACAGGGGAAACAATCAACATATAAGGTGATTTGCGATCAAGATCGAAGTATTCTTGATACTTTTCTGCCAATACTGAAGGAGCAAATGGCCTGAATCCTTCGCGGTACTTAATTTTTAGATTGAGTTTTTTCTGCATTTCGGGGATGCGCGCATCACCTAAAATACTTCTGTTTCCCAGAGCTCTTGGGCCAAATTCCATTCTACCTTGAAACCAACCAACAATATTACCTTCCGAAAGTTTTGAGCTAACTTTTTCGGACAACTCTGTGAAATTATCGTAATACGAATGCACAGCTTTTACTCGCTTATTCATGGATTGAATTTCTTTGACAGAATAATCAGGCCCTAAATAAGCACCTTTCATCGTGTCGTATGAATAATCGATCTTTCTTTCTTCATTAAAGTACATGAAGTGAATTGCCAGAGCTGCACCCAATGCACCTCCAGCATCTCCTGCGGCAGGTTGTATGTATATGTCTTTAAAGATCTTCTTTTCGAACAGTTTGCCGTTAGCCACACAATTTAGAGCCACACCCCCGGCAAGACACAAATACTCTTCATTGGTGATACGTTTGGCTTCCTCTGCCATTTTAATCACTATTTCTTCCGTAACTTGCTGAATAGCGAGGGCAAGGTCACAATGAATTTGTTGAAGATCACTTTCTGGATCTCTACGCCTTACACCAAAAAGCTTTTCCCACTTTTTAT
Source organism: Flavobacteriales bacterium (assembly GCA_003499525.1). Taxonomy (GTDB): domain Bacteria; phylum Bacteroidota; class Bacteroidia; order Flavobacteriales_G; family Salibacteraceae; genus UBA10426. The sequence continues at coordinate 6,510 of DNTB01000029.1, read as the reverse complement.
CCTTAGTCATTCTTAAGCCAGTAGCATAATTGAAGTACGACTGATCGAGCCAAACAGAACCGTCTTCTTTTATATTCACTAAGCGACTTTCAATGAGTTTTTTTAATCTGATGGTGTCATTAGAATTTGGGTTGCCATAAGGTGCCAGACCCATTAATTTATATTCTCCTGAATTCACTGTAAACCCGAGGTAATAAGTAAACGCGCTATATAAAAGTCCAACCGAATGTGGAAACTCCATCTCTTTCAATATGGAGATTTGGCCATTTTCGCCAAGTCCAATGGAAGCGGTGCACCACTCTCCGACCCCATCAATAGTAAGAATGGCTGCTTTCTTATAACTAGAAGGGTAAAAGGCACTTGCAGCATGGGATAAATGATGTTCTGAGAAAAGGAGATTTAATTTCTTTTTATCGTAATGCCCAACTTCTTTTAGTCCATCGTAAATCAGTTTTTTTAAGAATAGTTTTTCGTTCAGCCAAACTGGTATAGCCTTGAGAAATGAAATTAAACCTTTAGGCGCAAAGGCATAATATGTTTCAAGAAGCCTTTCAAACTTGAGCAATGGCTTATCATAAAAAACAATTGCGTCTAGTTCATCAATTACCAAACCACCTTCCTCCAAGCAGTATTTAATAGATTGTTGAGGAAAAACCGGGGTATGTTTGTCCCTTGAAAACCTCTCCTCTTGCGCTGCGGCAATTATTTCACCATTTACAACTAAGGCAGCAGCAGAGTCATGGTAAAAAGCGGATATTCCCAATATTTTTTTCATTTAGTATTGGATTTTGTTTATCACTTCGGTAAATCTTTTAAGTAGTGACAATGCCAAACGCTTACAGGACAATGATAGTTTCCAGTCAAATAGCTTCCTGGATTGAGACGGTTCCATACTGCAAATCTTAGCACTTTGCCAGTTATTACTCATGGAAAATATGGTAATTGGAATTATTTAACTTCAACACCATTGATTTTACCTAACCACTCGGTGCCCAGTTCAGATGGTGTAAGGCAGCCCTTTTTGCTTTCATTCTCTAATATCAGAGATATCATTTTATCGAGATAAATTAAAGTAAATATGTAGGCTTCAGGACCTTTTATTTCTATGCGAGCAACCTCGTTTTTTTTGTTTTTCGCTATGGCTTGAATATGGGTGGAACCTTTTTTCAATTGTTTATCAGAGGGACCTTCTGGCAAGAGATTAATGATTCTGTTTAGCAATAAGTTTCTTAACCATGTGTGGTTTCCTTTCATCATGCTAACAACGAAACCCGGAAATTCGGAATAGGTTTGAATATTATCAACCCCTGTGGATATTTTAGCTGTGTATAAGTCCGCACGCCATGGGTTATAAACAGCTTTAAACCGTTTCTTAAAAACAGTTACTTCTATTTCACTCTGTGCCGGTTTAGCGATTTTATACTCACCATTCTCAAGGATGTGCCCTGATTTTTGAATGTCTTTCAATACAGTTTTGAGTGTGCCCCGAGATGCTCCTCCATTAGTTGCATATGCAATTTCCAGAGAAATAGGGTTTTTAATTTTCGAACAAGCCAACTTTGCAGCAATATCAGTAGGCACAACTCCAAACCCGGCAGCTGGAAGTATCACCGTTCCGACTCGCCTTGCTTCATCATTAAATCTAAATGCATTGGCCATTTCCGCGTACTCACCAGCAATATCAACATAATGCGTTTTTGACCTTAAACAGCTTTTAATTAAATCACTCTGCGTAATTGAAAAAGGACCGGCTAAATTTGCGAGCACGTCTATATCTGACAAATAATCTTCAGCATTTTCGATATTGAATATCCTGGTTTCGCAATTAAGTTCTTTACCTACCCGTTCTACTTTTGAGGACCGAGCCGCAAGAATGGGACGAATCCCTTTAGACAATAAATGTTTGGCAAAGAGCCCTCCAGTGTAGCCATTTGCTCCATAAATAAGAATCTTTCCGTTCTTCATTTTTCAATTCTTTGTTTCAAGGCAACATTGTGGTCATTAAACGCCTTTTCCATTTTTTCCAGTAGCCTTTTCGGGATAAAGGTGGACAAAAATCCTGTGAAATATTCTCCATGTTCCAAAATGGTCACATTCTCCTTGTGTTCTTTTAACCGATAGTAGTGCTTTCCAGCGAGAAGAAAGCTAGCCACTTGTCTGCCTTTCCAGATTATCTCTTCATTTTCTCTGTATGAGAGCAGCTTAACTGAAAACGTTTTATTCAATGGAACAATTCTAGTGTTTATGGTACCGCCTTCAGAAATATCTCCTGTCAACTCAGAAACAAGTGGATTCCATTCGCCATAATTTTCAAAGCTTGTGAGTGAATTCCAAACCTCGTTTCTGGGTGCATTTATCTCAATGTGGGTGTGATATTCTTTCATTTTATTCTTTTCGATAAGATACATTCATTTCACAAGTTAAAGATTGATTTTTTTCTGAATTGGTTTCTAACCTGATTGGTCACGGCCTACCGGTAGCAAGGGTGTTACTTAATTCATTTTCATTAATGCCGCCTAAAAATGTATTTCTATAAATATGCTTTCCCCCATCTAAAGCACTGGTATTTCCCTTGAAGTGAAGTAGAGATACAAAAATTGTAAGGGCTCGTCTCACTGATTAATTCTGGGTTCTCCTGAGCAGGTTCATCCTTGAGTTATATTCAAAGCACGGTTTTCTTCCCTGCACCTTGCTATATGAAAAAAGGTTTGAAGCAGGCGTATCTCTTTACTCCGACAAGATTTGAGCAGTTGCATGGTTTTGCAAGAACGTTGAAGCATTTTTAGAACTTGATAAATTGTCTACCTCTTGACTTAGTTTTGACCGAAGCCTCAGGATTCAGTTGAAAACTAATGGATTTTCCGAAGAACCGTAATATTCAGAGAAAGGGTTAGAAACCCATCCTGTCTCTAGCCAATAGATGCTCGAATATCCAAAAGTCATCAGCGGCATCTTTATTTAAGTCTTTGAGCTCAACAATGGTCTCCCTAATTTCCTTTTCATGGGTATCCATTCTTTTGAGCAGCAATAAATAAGCTCCGGTAAACCCGGGCCAGTTCACATCCCCAGTGATGAATATCAATAGCGTATTCATAATGTCTTCATCAAACGGAACTTCTTCGAAGAGATCGATTACCGTATCCCAACTCCCCTTGCCTCCCTGCCAGCACTGTTCCATAAATTTTTGCCACAGGGGAGTTCCATATTGTTCTTTCCAATAATTAGTTATTCTCTTAATATTTGTATCTCTTGACTCGGACCACATTCCAAATCGCTGCAGCGTAGTCTGTATAAATAGATCTTCGGCATCAAGTCGAATTCGTTCAATACTTTTTGGTTTCTTGTTTTCAAGACGGCTTGTGCTAACATCAACAGCTCCCCGTCCAGTATCATTTCGTTCAAATACACCTTCTCCTTGATTTCGGTCAAAAAATTCCAGAACAAAAGCATTCAATTCATCGTGATAGCGCTTGAAATCAAAATTTTTTCCTTCCTCAAAGCTCTGGACCGTTTTAGTGAGCTCTGCCAAAAACGCCAGATCACTTTCCATTTCATCCCATGGGCCATTTACCTCAATATCTCTTCTAAAATTGTCTTGAATAGCTGCCATATAAGGTGACCGAATTCCAAGCATTCCGCCGCTTGGATCTATATCTACCCAGAAGTAGGTTTTGTAGTCCACTTCACTATCCTCATTTCTGATGGTTTGATTAAGTGCAATAGTCAAGGGTGCCAGAGGTGGTAAGTCAGATTCAGGAGCTCGTTCATCGAAATTCACAAACACATCTTTATCATCAGATGAGTCGAGAAATGGCGTTCTGAAATGTGTTATTAGTCCATCTTTAGTCTTAATTCCAAAACTAAGTGTGGTGTGAATGTTAAAATATCCGGGAAACCATTCTGCTTTTCTTGTCATCGAGTCGGAATATTCATTTCTCTCTGAATATCCTTCAGGGATAATATCCGCAAAAGAGAAAGCATGACTCTCCTGAGGTGGGTGTGATTTGTCTAACAAAATATAGTAGTCAGGAAGATGTTTTAGGATATCCCGAATGACTTCCTGATGATCAGTATCTTTTCGTATTGCTAAATGTGCCATCTTTTAAAATGTAGTTTTATTAGGAAACTGGGTCGATTGAAACTATTCCATGAATGAATCCACGTCTGCCTGCAGCTCTTCGTAAGATTCATAACTCCCAAAACGAAAATTTCGTTCCTTCCCTTTTATCATAATTGTTGCGGGTAACGCTCCATACCACGATGAATCTATTTCATCAGTCCAGGCAGAATAATTGGGGTCTTGAAGAACAGCAACTTCAGGAGTGATTTTGTATTTCTCTACAAAAGGATATACTCGAGATTCCAACAAATCAACTTTATCCAGACTGACGAGCAATACCTTGAGCTTTGATCCATATTCCTCTTCCAATTTCCCAAAATGCGGCATTTCCCTCAAACAGGGAGGACAAGACGTAGCCCAGAAATTAACGATCATTAGCCTGTCTTTCTCTTGATTTATAACACTCTGTAAATCAGAGAATTGCTGAAACACCTCTATGGAGTTGTTGTAGTCTTCCTGGTGGCTGGCACATGAGACAATGAGGGTCGAAAAACCTAAAAGAATCAACCTCATCACGAGAAGCCTCAAGTTCAGTAAAACACTATTCATTTCGTGCAATTTAGTTTTTTGTTCTGTCCAATGACTTCAAATGCCACGATTGTGACAAATAATTTTGATCAGCACAACTTTGCGAGCCGGGCGAAAATAAGATAATGGTGCTGCCGTGCTAAATACATGGACAATTAATTAACTGGGAGATACAGTGTCATATCCAGAAAAACCGCTTCATCCAAATGTCCCATTAAGTTTCTGTCAGTTGTAATAAGGTGCATGTGAATAAAAGAATCATGATGGGTATAAATGCCCTGGTGATTTTTAGAAAAAAAACCAATGATCTCTACCTGTGTATTCTCTATCACAAAATCTGAGCGATGTGGGTGCACGTCCTCAGGGCTGCGTATCAAGGTCCCCGGCGGTAGGTTCTGCACATGAATGGATGCATAGCTTACTTTACCATCCAGTTTAAAGGGAAAAGGAACTTGATAGATGCTATATTTTTTAATCAGCAGAGCCTCGAGGTCATCGATGCTGGCAACACTTCCAGACAAGTCGATCTTCTTCCAATCATCCACCGTTGAATAAACAAAAAAGGGAGCTGATACATTTACCGATTGCTCTACTTTAATACTATTTTCTGAGGTGATGGTAGATACAAAAACATCACCGTCATTGATGAGAATTTCACCTCGAAGTTTTTCAAGTGGTCCAATTCCATATAGCCCGTTACGACCGCTTAGCGTATCCATTTCTATATTCGATTGAAGATCCCCTTTCATCATTACGTTTCTCATGGCTCCACTATGTTTCACTTCAAAGTGATTTTCTTTCTTATCTCCATTAATGCTGCACGAGGTGAAAAACAAAATGATCAATAAAACTGCTAAATTTTTCTCTGTCATTCTTGTATATTATTGTTAATCAGCACTTTAATAAATATAAAGCCTACAAAATTTTTATTTGAATAACTCAAACAATCTCAGACAATATTGGAAAAAGTGAAAGCTGATCTACTCAGATTTTTTCGGGCGTAAAGCTATTCTGATACTGCCATTCACACCAGTATTAACGGGTTAAACTACATTTCTTTTTAATGATAATTTTCCACCGATCCAGGCCATTGGTAAATATGCAAAAACGAGGTCCACAACATTGAACCACATGGGCGCTGGTAGCATAAAAACGTTTGCTATGCCCCCTGCGAGGAAAAAGAAACCAATTGCGAATGCCAGTTTCATCTTATGCCCCACGGCAATGAGACCGGTCACCAGTGCTCCAACCAGTGTGCCTAACGCATGAGCAAGAAAAGGCATAATAAAGTGTTTTGGTGTTAGCAATGGCATCGCCTGAATTATTCCTTCGGTGGTAGTCATGTCTGCACCTTCAGGAGGAGGAATTATGCTTCCACTCGTCATAATGATGGACATATTGACAAAGCTACCGACAATAATACCAGCGATTACACCGAGAATATTTCGTAATAAGGGGTTCATTATTTAGAGTTTATGTATATCCGCTTTAGTGTAGTTGATTCGTAGCGATTACTGTAAATAATTGATTGACAGATATATGGCGTTCAAACCTTCGGTTGAATTTGAAACAGAACTCATTCAGGTAGCATTGCAGCCAACAATCTGATATTGAATGGTATATCCCGAGGAACACGCGTTTGGCATTGCTGATGGCAATATGCACCCAGGGCAGGGCTTTGGCTGCTTTTTTGGGATCAGTTTTGCTAGGTTGATGACGCTCCACATGGGGTTGAATAGCGTTATAACTGGGGTTAGCATCACTGAGAACAACGGCCTGCTTGGTGAGCAGTCGTTTAGCAAGAACACCATAGGTCATACCGCTAAAATCGGGCAAATGCTCCATACGAAGGCGACCTGCCC
>DNTB01000076.1 GCA_003499525.1 Flavobacteriales bacterium | reverse complement strand
GCTGGATCAGCCCGCTGATTCTTTATGCTGATGGAACGGTAGGTATAGGTTTTACCACTACGTACAACTCCGGAGAGTTGAAACCTCTGGGTTCCAGCGGCACCAATAACGATAAGTTGGCGATTAAAGGAGATGTTTCCATTGTGGACAACGACCATCAGCGACAGATTAAGCTACATCAAGACGGTACCATTAAGGCAAGAGAGGTACATGTAATGGTGGCATCGGATCAGATACCGGATTACGTATTTAAGGAGGGTTACGAGCTTATGGGCTTAAACGACCTCAAACAGTATATCAACGATAATGGTCATTTACCCAAAGTACCTTCTGCAGAGGAGTTCGGTGAGCGCGGTGAAATGAACCTGGGCGAAATGGACAACCTTCTGCTGGAGAAGGTAGAAGAGCTTACACTGTACATCCTTCAACTCCAAGAGCGCATTGCAGAGTTGGAATCAGGAGAATAATTGGGTTAAATTCACCTTCAGAAAAAAATCTGTGGTATGAAGAAATTTCGAATTCCCTTTTTAGTTTTCACCGTGCTGGCTGCCTTTAGTTTACAGACCTGCAAGCATTGCAACGATCCTACTAACCCCGATTGTGCGAATTACGACCCGTGTTACGGCAAGAAAACCATCAACAGTTTTTTTAAGGTAAGGCCCGGCGACCGAGGATTTCCACCTCCAGAGGAATGGTGCGACTTGGTAAACTGCGACACTTTCAATACGGTGTTTGTACGCTTTGATATTCCGGAAGGCAACCCCGAGAACAGTACCTATGAGTGGCAGATTGGCGAGGAACCTGAACCCCGCTACGGCGAAGGCTTTGAAATAGAATTTGGGCCTCATATAGCGAAATATGGATGGGAAACCTGGTTACCCATAACCTTAACCATTCGTACTCCGCCCAACGGTTGCCTGGCCAATCCGGCAGATACGCTAATGACCGTCACCCGAGAACTATTCTTTACAGAGAAATCTCTCAATTTGTACAAAGAGGGAGAAGACACTGTTGTTTTCAAAGGGTTCTTTGCAGATAAACCTGACAAGGAAGCGACCATTCAATATATCAGAATTACAGAGGGAAGTATTCGAGGAGTGCCGGCTCCAACTTCAGTAATAGTAGGCCTTCCATTGATAGATACTCTGGTGTATCCAAGAATTTGTTATGGTGACGTCTGTGATAACTATTTACATACTAAATCTGTGATATATCAAGATGTTAATGATTGTTACGAAAGCACCAAATTTCCCCTAAGTGAAGCCGAATTTCAATTTTTAGGTTCAGAAGACGAAGTCAAACTTACGTGGGTTCAAAATGAACCGGGAATACACAAAAGGCACGTGTTCATAGGAGCAAGACAATAAAGCAATAAAATCATAGAAATGAACTTAAAAATACTCTTTCCACTTTGGCTGCTAATAATTCCAAGTATTGCAATAAGAGCTCAGGTTTGTGAACCCTACACCAACGCAAATGCCTGTGAAGATGGAAACGGGATCAGCACAAATCCTGATAATCTATTGAATCCTCATTGCGATACACTGAAAAATAATTTTGAATGGCGGGTAAAGCATCCTCTCGGTGGGGCTGTACCTAATGAGTTTTACGTTGTGTACGATGAAAATGGCGACCCCAAAGGGGTGAGAAATCCTTTTAATGAAACTGACAACAAGGCTGAATATCGCCATCTGGCGGACAACCAAAATAGCAACTACCACCCCGAAGACGGCTGGGAGCTGCTGAAAGTAGATTTTGGGGCATTGAGCAATTTTAATACGGGTTGGACTACCTCTCCAATAGATCACCCTGACCCGGACCCGCTGACAGGAGGCGCCAGACTCCCGTATATGATACTGTACAACAAATACACCGGTACCTTTCGATTCTTTGGAACACTCCTCGGCCAAATGGAAGGATACGAAACAGTGAAGATAGAATTGCGGATACCCAAAAGATCTCCTGATGCTGTCTCTGCTGATCCTAATTCGAACAGATACCAAGACTCTCTCAAAGCCACCAATCTTTTAAGCATACAGGGCAAGTCCATACAACCATTGGACCAGCAGACGGAGGAAGCAACCATAGTGTTTTTTGCGAAAGCGACAAACAATGTGAACCAGTTTTTTTGGTTTGATATGCCTGTGGCTTACGATCCATGTGTGTGCACCATACGCTCACAATTGGATATTACGTTCGCCTTTGTAAAAACGGCCCAAATTGACTTAAATGGAATCATTGAAGGGGCCATAACGACTCTACCCAAAGACGACGATACACCCTATGGTGCAAAAGTTGTTACCGGAGTAATCGGTGCAGGACTTTCCGCTGTTCTGGCGATAAAATCAGGGGGAGCTATTATTAATTATGAAGCATTCTCAAATCTTTTAAGAGTGATGGCAGACGGACAAGGCACTCTACTCAATGAGGGTCAGAGAGCATCTTTAAGAAATGCAGCGAACTATGTTGACTGTGGAGGCAAATTTGCCGGTGTAATCAAAGGTAATCTTCCTTCTGCCGGTGGCACTGACGTAAAGGACTTGGAAGCTGCCAGCAAAATTTTTAATGGAACCACTACATTTTTTTCCTCTTTAGCCAACGGATGCGGTAAAAATGATAATGCCATTACCACAATAAACGGTACTGTGAAATTAAGCGGCACCTGGACAGATACGACAATAGTGGGTAACACGGAGATCTTATTGGCCATACCCGGATCTAAGTGGTCGGATAAACAAATGCAGAGGAATGATTATATAGCGAATAGTAAAACTATACCCGCTTACCCGACCTACAACGAACGTTTGGGAACTTTTGCGCTGTTAAAAACCCCTCGGCTGCTGGTCAAGGAAAACGAACAGAGATGTGATAATGTGGCATCTTATAACCCCAATCCTGGAACTCAAGAAAAATCTTTTTATAACAGAAGGAGTTGGAGTTTTAAACTTGTTGATGAAGCAATTCAGTATGCTTTTAATCCAAAAATGAGATTGAACCCTGAGAAAACTTCTATTCGTGTCCGTTTTGCAATACATAGGGATGCTGAATACTTTACTGGAGGAGGATTTGGAGCACCAGCTTTGTCATATTGTGATCCAACCACTGATATTTACAATACTCTTAATATTGAGTATTCGCCGGAAGCGGAGTATATACTTTCTACTCCATATGTGCCTATCGACTACATCACTAACATGCCTTTTAGAATTAGCTGGAGCCGATTAGCATCAACTACAAACCCTGCCTTACCACGACCCCAATGGGTGGATGAATTTATATCGTATGAGGAAAACATGTTCATCCAATTCAGTATTGTTGGAGAGTCTTTTGATATAGGGAAGGATGGCACTCCGAATGAATTTGTACAGGTATTGACATTTCCGGTGAAATTTGAAGAGCAAACCGATGATCCTACGGGAGGACAGACTTTAGGAAATTATGCATCCGGAGTAAAAGAGTACGATAGTGATCAGTTTTTCTTTTATGAATCAGATAAGTACTTTGAGGGCCCCGTAATTATCAGTGCGAAGCTTGAATCAGCACCTGAGAAAATTCGCATAAATTCACTCAATGGGTTTCAAATATTGCCAGGAGCGGAGATCTCACCTGATATTGAGTTGATCACAGGCCCAAATTTCCCGGCCAGGCTTCAACCTGAAAGAACATATGCTCAAATTAGCGGCACTTGCCAGGATCCCGATAAATACAAAGCACAAACCTTTGCGAACAAAGCCTTGCTGGCTGAAAAAGCAGAATATGCCAATCGTCGGGCTGCCGCAGAAAGAAATCAAAGCAACCGATATTTTCCTCCTGAAATTCGCTTCGAGCTCATGCCCAACCCCACTAACGGCCTTACCACAATTCGCTGGAACAGTACTGAAATAGCGGATCAGAGTGTTTGGGTAACGGTGGTAGACATCAGCGGAACAGAAGTGGTGAGCCGCCAGGTTTCGGTAATCGATGAAGTCGTGCAATTTGATCTCAGTGGCTTGCCCAGTGGAGTCTACATGGTGCAGCTCAAAACCGAATCAGGCTATACGGGCATCCGGAAGTTGGTGAAGCAGTGAGTTTTTTGAGTTCCGGTTTTTTTAGTTGCGAGTTCTAGGTTGCGTGCTCCGGGTTTTGAGTTCTGGGTTTTGAGTTGCGTTTATTATGAAACGGATCCTCTTGAGAGCATCAATGAAGTGAGATAGTTTCTGGTCGGAGCGAAGCAGCGCCTCCCGATAGAAATCGGGGTGCGCTGTGGCTGGGGGTTCAGTGGTTTTTCAATGCAAGACATCCCGGTGCTAACTTCTTTCCTTTAGCACCTTTTCTTTTTGACGAAGAAGAAAAGGTGAACGATGGAGCAAGCCCTCATTGGTTGACATCGCGCATTTTCCAGTTCACGTGCAGCGCGTGCTCGCAACCTGGACGAGCCACGGCCCTTTTTTAATGGAAGCGAATCAGCGCCCTTTAAAACACAGCGTCCAAAATGTAGATTTCCGGTAAGGAGGATGAATCGCATTGAAGAAACGTCAAGATGTACGGTAATATGCCGTACATTTGTGAAAATCAAGGGGTCATGGAAGCACAGTTAAGCAAAGACGAGCGTATTGAATTAAGAGTAACTGCTACCGATAAAAGAATTTTCAGAAGAGCACATGAACTAAGCGGAGATAAGTCATTCAGCAGTTTTATTGTGAGGATCGTCAAACAAAAGGCTGAAGAAATCATAGCGAAAAATGACAGAATTCTAGCAACGCAAAAGGACCGCGAAGTATTTTTTGACGCAGTATTCGGAGACTCAAAACCCAATAAGAATTTGGTTGAAGCGGTTAGTAGGTACAAATCAAAAAAGGCCTGAGTTGAACATATTTCTATTAGACAAGGCGCACAACCGGAAGCATTTTGAATGTGAAGAAAAACAGCTTACGAATTATATCCGAAATCAAGTTAGTCAAGACATTAAGAAGAAACTTGCAGTCTGCTTCGTTGCAATCGACGCTGATAATAATGTAAAGGGTTATTACACCTTATCAAGCGAAAGTCTTGGAAGGGAACAAATTCCCGAAAAGTATATCAAAAGAGTACCTCAAAACTACAATGCCCCGGTCATACTCCTGAGAAGATTGACAAGAGACTTGACTGCCAAAGGAACAGGATTGGGAGCGCACCTACTCATAGACGCATTATTTAGAGCGTATACACTATCAGAAGAAAGCGTTGGAGCTATGGCGGTAGTGGTAGATCCCATAAATGAGTATGCCCTAAAGTTTTACAAGAAGTATGGATTTGAACAATTGCCAGACAGTGAGAAAATGTTCCTGCCCATGAATACGATAAGACAAATAATCTAGAATAAACGGCATCCAGTGATGATGGGCGAAAGCATGCCCATCGCACTGACCGTATATCGGACCAACCGCAAAAGATGCTACGACGAGAGTCAGAGTATTTTACCTCTTCCAAGAACTTGTATTTTAAAGATCCTGTTGGAGGTGATCCAAATAATTGGCAAGGACCATGGGTTGGAAAGTTCTTTTTATATAGAGGAGACTTTAGGAGATACATTTACATTAAGTATTTATGAATCTGGTTATTTTAGGGATCTAACAGTAACTGGATTCAACTCAGATGTGAAGCAAGAACCGTTTGATGCAAGATTTCGTTTGGGATCAAGGTCAAGCACTTATAGCGTCACGTTTTGCGCCGAGCTTCAAGAACACTACTGGCATGAATATGGCTGGCGGTAGCAAAGAGGAACTATGCATTTTTCTCAGGACTACAGCTCCTTTGAGATGACGTACTACGAAGCCATCGATCCAACCAAATGGGCCTCCAGCGATGAAATGAAGAATAAAATCCAAAAGCACATACACGGTACACGGGTTGAGTAAACTGTTACAATGAAAACAGCACCAGAAAGCCGAAATCCATCTATATTTGCAATATATTATAATATAAGATATATTGATGAATATTTCTGTCTATCTACCGGATGCTCTAAAAATGCGCTTTGACGCTTACGTGCGCAAAAAAGGAGTATCTACCAACAGAGCCGTTCGAAAAGCCATCGAATTGCTGCTACAAAACGAGTCAGACAAAAATTGGGGAGATTGGATCAACGAATTGGAAGCAGACCCAAGCTTTCCCAATCAGGAGGAGCTTAGAAAGGATCTGAAGCCTCAAAGAGAAGATATTCTTTAAGATGGTTTACCTGCTCGACACATGTGTCATCATTGATTTGATCCGAGGAGATACGAATACGATTGAGGCATTGAAGTCCAAATCACCTGATTTGGTAGCGATATCAACCATAACAGAGTTTGAACTCAGATACGGGCTTGCGAAAACACCCAACTTGAAAACCAAATCAAAACGGGCTGTCGAATCACTTTTGCAGGAAGTGAACTTGCAGAACTTTGAATCGAAAGAGGCCAAAAAGGCCGCGGAAATAAGAAACAAAATGAAACTCCTCGGAACACCAATTGGTCCTTACGATGTTCTCATAGCCGCTACGGCGCTGGCCAATGATTTGATCCTCGTAACTTCAAACCTCGGAGAATTTTCAAGAATAAACGAGTTGAAAATTGAGAATTGGAGGGATGCCTGACCGCCGCAATGTGGTCGTGCCTGTAAGTCTTTTCCCTCGCACTTCGCCAAATAATAAAAATACAGTTTTGCTTATATTGTTGTAATCACCCTTGCGAATGACGATCACTATATTATTTCAATGCATTGAATGCTCATAAATATCAGTGCACTTTATAAATTTGATCAATGTAATGCGCTCCTTTTGAACCTAGGTATTCTATTTGACTTTAATTTTAGCAAGACTTACAAGTTATATTCACCAACCAGTTAAGTATATTATCTGAAAAGAAGTAAGTTGAAAATGTTTTGCGCAAAAATTGATCTCACCAAGTAGAATTTATAATAGGTATAAAGAAATTTCCGATAAACAGTCAAACTAAATTATGGTCGTAATAAAACGATACTTTGAATGAGAAAGCCCATTGTGAATAGAAAGGTTATTCTAATTCAGGGGGCATATTTCATTGGCTTTTGGATTGTTTTTCTGAGTTTGCAAAATCAGACGGTTTATTCTTATAGTTTAGGTCTGGTTGCAGATAACTGGCAGAAGAAAAACGGAAAAAGAAATCTAGTACATAGCCCTTATGAAAGACTGACCAATGAAAATTACATAAATTGGGACGGAACACACTACTATAGAATTAAAAATAAAGGTTACCAAACCGGTAAAGATGGTGGTGATTATATTTTTGCATTTTTCCCACTATTCCCCTTTATCTGGAGCATTCTGAATATTCCACCTATAGGAGTTCTTTTCTTGAACTACGGTTTTTTTTCAATTGCAATTGTCCTGCTTTTGTCGGTACTCTCTAAACCTAAAGATCATGTTAAAAATGTGATTTTTAGTTTGAGTTTACCCGGTACTGTTATTTTTCTTATGCCTTATACCGAGGCTACATATATGCTGATGGTCAGCATAAGTATTTATGGTATAGTGAAAAAGAATTACTGGCTTTACTTTTTGGGAATTATATTAGCGTCATTAACAAGACCGTCTTTTACTTTCTTATTACTTTCTTTAATAGGAACGGAGCTTTTCTTTTTAATAAAAAGTAAGGACATTAAATCAGGTTTTGTTTCATTGGCCTATCGAATTACCCCTCTCATTTTGGGAACATTAGCTGTTTCTTTAATTCATTATTCTCAAGGAAGTGGAAGTTTTTTTAAGTTTATAGAGGTACAGAAGTACTGGAATAATGTTTTATCAGTACCGCATAAACTTCGAGATTGGTCACATGAGGGATTTGCAATTAATGTTGGAGTGGTATTTCTGGTGTTCTTTCCATTGCTGACGCTACTGTTTTATTTAGGCTACAACCAACTGAAGCCTCGCAAAGCGAGATTCGCTTTGACCTACAACCGACCTAAGGACTATTTATTACTTCTTTCAATTCTGTATGTCGTGGGGAGCAGTTTATTCATAATTCTGTTCCGTGGAGGAAGTTTACACTGCCTTTTCAGGTTTACTATTGATTCCCCATTCTTCTATGTATTGATCTTCATTGCTTTTGATTATCTCAAAAAAGTACCAATTAATTTTAGGTTATTTTCTTTCAGTACATTAGCTCTTGTCAGCATTTTTGTTCTTGGTTTGGCAGATTATTCCACATTTTGGAATTTCTCAGATTTTGGATTATTCGTGCTGATTACCTCACTCCTTTTCTGGTTGATACAGGATCTTAATTCTAACAAGGCATATTCTATAGGACAATCTTTGTTTTTGTTAATAAGTATTATCTGGGCAACCTACCTTTTTAATACGTACATTGCTCAGGGCTGGATATTCGCGTAGAGGTAAGTACAACAATTGTTCTATTGGTCAATTTCTGCTGATTGATAACCAAACCCAGCTCAAAACCGAATCGGGGTACACAGGCATTCGTAAGTTGGTGAAATGTAGACATGTGCAAATTATCGGTTAAGCATTCACTTATATGAAAGTACTCAACTATTACACGATTACTATAAAGTTGTTCTAATCACGCTTTCGAATGACGATCATTATATTATTTCAATCTGCTTGGGAATTCATCTCCCGAGAGATGAACAGTCCTTCGAGAAAAGGGTTTCGCTTTTGAATCTTGTTGACCTACCTTGTCAATAAAGCCAAAACCTACAAAACAACAGGATTAAATCGGGATTTTGTTATACAAAAGTCCGCTTCCCTTCCAGCCATTTTTCGAAGGATTTTTTATCCAGATTATACCATGCAGTGCGAATACCGGACTTCAGGGCGGATTGGATTGAAGTCCTCTTTTGATCGTTTAAAGGATTCATTTTATTGCTCATTTCGTCGAAAATTAAGGATATACCATTATTATAAAATTGCTTCCCTCATCCTTGTTTTCACACGACAATGTTTATGATGCGATTCGGCACAAAAACGAATTTTTTCGGTGGTTTACCACCAATCCATTTTGCCGAACGCTCATCTGCCAATACTTGCTTTTCTGCAGCGTCAGCAGTAATATCTGTTGGGAGTGTTAGTTTAAACCTCATTTTTCCGTTAAACGAAACGGGATATTCAAACACGTTTTCTTCCAGCACGCTTTCATCGAAGGCCGGAAACGAAGCCATTGTAATGCTGCTTGTATTTCCCAACTTATTCCACAACTCTTCAGAAATATGAGGAGCATGGCATGAGGTCAAAACTAGTAGCGGTTCCAAAATAGCCCTATTGCGACATTTCAGGTCAGTCAGTTCATTCACTGCAATCATTAAGTGGCTCACAACCGTATTGAAAGAATATCGGTCCAGATCATCCTGTACTTTTTTGATGGTTTTATGCAGCACTTTCAAAGCGTCGGGTGATGGATCATCATCGTTTACAATCCACTCGTCCTTGTCATAAAATAAAGCCCAAAGTTTTCTTAAAAACCTCGATACTCCATCAATTCCTTTGGTATTCCAAGGTTTGTGCATTTCTATAGGGCCCAAAAACATTTCATGCAGTCTCAATGCATCCGCACCGTTGCGATCGATGATTTCATCAGGATTGACAACATTGTACTTGGACTTTGACATTTTCTCTACCTCCGTAGTACAGAGAAACCCATCTGGACCTGAAACGAATAAGGACTTCTCAAACTCAGGTCTCCAGGATTTGATGGCCTCAATATCAGCCACTTCACCATCAACATAGCTTACCTCCATGTGTACTTTAACAAACTCGAGGTCCGTTAGAGGTGTTTTTAATTCTTTGCTGAATTTTTTATTGAATCCATTCAGAGAAAGAGATTCACTCTGCAGCAGGGACACAAGATCGGCAGAGACGAAAACACCGCTTTTCTTATGACGATAGGCCAATCTGGAACTACCCTGAATCATCCCCTGATTAATAAGTTTTTTGGCGGGTTCACTAAATGGAACCATCCCACAATCATGTAGAAACTTAGTCCAGAAACGGACATAGAGAAGATGTCCGGTAGCATGCTCGGCCCCTCCAATGTAGACATCGACGTTCTTCCAATAGTCAGCAGCCTCCCGGTCAAACGGCCGGTGTTCATTCCGCGGATCCATGTATCGGAGGTAATACCATGAGGAACCCGCCCATCCCGGCATCGTATGGGTTTCTATAGGATGCCCATCTTTTGTAGTCCAGTTTTTAGCTCTGGCGAGTGGAGCCTCACCTTGCTCTGTAGGCAAATATTTATCTACCTCGGGCAATTCAAGTGGTAACCTTTTGGGGATCATGGGTTTAGGGAGTCCATTTTCGTAATAGATTGGAATGGGCTCTCCCCAATATCGTTGACGACTGAATACAGCGTCACGTAGTTTGAAGTTGGTTTCCCTTCTTCCCTTCCCTGATTCTTCCAATCGATCGCAGATGATATGAATGGCCTTTTCTGCCGTCATACCGCTCAGGAATGATGAGTTGATCAGCATGGCATTTTTATCGGTACAGGCACCATCTCTTAGGTTTACTCCTTTGAAAATGTCGGGTATAGGAAGGCCAAAGTGGTTGGCAAAATCCCAATCCCGCTGATCACCTGCAGGTACCGCCATAATCGCTCCTGATCCATAGTCCATCAGCACGTAGTCCGAAATCCATATCGGAATGTCTTCTTCTGTAAAAGGATGGTCGGCATAAGCCCCGGTAAATGCACCACTGATATGCTTGGTATCAGCCATTCTTTCCCTTGCTGACCTTTTCCTGCTTTGATTGATGTACTCTTTAACATCGTCCAGGTGTTCTTTATTCGTAATCTTAAGAACTAAGGGGTGTTCGGGGGCAAGAACCATAAATGAGACCCCAAAAACAGTATCAGGGCGTGTGGTGAAAACATCAATACGTTGTTTGTGACCGATAACGTCAAAATTGATCACTGCACCTTTTGATTTGCCGATCCAGTTTCTTTGTGTTTCTTTAATCGATTCCGGCCAGTCCAAATTTTCAAGATCTTCAAGCAGTCTGTCGGCATAAGCCGTAATTCTAAAAGACCATTGTTTCATTAATCGCTGTTCCACAGGATACCCCCCCCTTACAGATACCCCGTCTTTTACCTCATCGTTGGCGAGAACAGTGCCTAATTCCGGACACCAATTTACCACCGCATCACTCAAATAGGCCAATCGATAGTTTAGCAATACTTCTTGTTGTTCTTCGCTCGACCAGGAATTCCATTCATCGGCACTGAACTTCATTTCCTTAGTGCATGCTGCATCAATAGATTGACTTCCTAAAAGCTCAAAGATCTCGATGAGATTGGCAATGGGTAAAGCTTTGCGAAGGTCATTGCTGTACCACGAATTGAAGAATTTAAGAAAAAGCCACTGGGTCCATTTGTAATACGACGGATCAGAAGTACGAATTTCGCGGCTCCAGTCAAAAGAGAACCCGATTCTGTCCATCTGATCGCGATATCGTTTGATGTTTTTATCAGTAGTGACCGCGGGATGCTGCCCGGTTTGAATGGCGTATTGTTCGGCAGGAAGCCCAAAAGAATCATATCCCATTGGATGAAGCACCTCAAATCCCTGCAATCGTTTATATCTCGCAAGTATGTCCGAGGCGATATAACCCAGAGGATGACCTACATGCAAGCCCGCACCAGAGGGATAGGGAAACATATCAAGAACGTAGAACTTCTTTTTATTTGGATTGATTTCAGCTTTATAGGTTTCATATTCAGCCCAATATTTTTGCCATTTGGCTTCAATTTCTCGGAAATTATACCCCATTCGAATCCGTGTTAAACTGTGCTAATAAACCTGACGAAATTAGAATAATAGGGGCTTTTGAGCATCAGGAGATAAGCGCCGATCTTCAAAATAATTACTTTAGTCGCCCTAAACAGCAAAAGGACTATTTCACTTAATGAAACGCTCGCAAGTTTCAGTAGTTATCAGCATCGCCCTTGTACTTTTTATGCTTGGTACAACTGGGTTGCTTTTACTACAGGCAGGTAAGGTATCCAACTACGTACGAGAGAACATTGGTTTTACGGTTTACCTCCGTGATGACGTTAGAGATGTAGATATCAGGAGGTTACAAAAGTCTTTAGAGGCCAGCAATTACGTCAACACTACAAGATTTATAGACAAGGAGGAGGCCGCGGAAGAACTACAGGGCGAATTAGGAGAGGATTTTATCGCTTTTTTAGGTTACAATCCGCTTTCAGCATCCTTAGAAGTAAAATTAAAAGCGGAATATGCCGTCCCTGACAGTTTGACCTGGATAGAATCCAACCTCATGGAGAACCCCAAAGTACGGGAAGTAGAATATCATCGGGATTTATTGAATGTAGTGAACGAGAATATGAGGAAGATAACCTTAGTACTTTTAGGTTTTTCTGCATTGCTTCTTATTGTTTCTATAGCCTTGATAAACAGCACAATACGTCTTTCAATTTACTCCAGAAGGTTTTTGATACGAAGTATGCAGTTGGTGGGGGCAACACGGAGTTTTATTACCCGTCCCTTTGTTACCAGCGCGATAATAAATGGATTCTATGCTTCGGTAATAGCTATAGTATTGTTGATGATACTGGTCTTTAGTTTAAGAAATCAAATTCCTGAATTCTTCAATGCTGATGACCTTCAACCCTATGCCGCATTAGTGATATTTGTTCTGGTGATGGGGTTGTTATTAAGCTGGCTCAGCACGAGATTCGCGGTAAGGAGATATTTAAATATTAAAACAGATCACCTGTATAAATAATGACTATGAGCAATCAAGATAATCAAAGCGCAGATCAACTAGCATTCACAAGACTTAATTACATCCTTCTAATTGTGGGAGCAGTTCTTATCCTGGTAGGTTTTTTACTCATGTCAGGAGGCGGCTCTGACGACCCGAATGTCTTCAGTGATGCTATTTTCTCCACACGTAGGTTGACCGTTTCACCGATAATAATCGTTCTGGGTTACCTCACCGTTTTATACTCTATTATGAAAAAGACCGGAGAATAAGTCCGGATGACCGTACTCGAAGCCATTATCCTTGGAATTGTTCAGGGACTTACTGAATTTCTTCCGGTGAGCAGCAGCGGACACTTGGAGATAGTCAAAGCCATTACAGGGAATACCAACCTCGGTAGTGACAGCCTTGCATTTACCGTAACCCTTCATGCAGCGACTGCCCTCAGCACTATGGTTGTATACAGAAATGAAGTAGTTGAAATCCTTCAAGGGATTTTTTCACCGGAAACTACAGAGCATAGAAAGTTTAGTCTTTGGATTATCGTTTCCATGATTCCTGCCGGTCTAATTGGAATCACCCTGAATGATCAAATCGAAGTTCTTTTTGAGAATAACATTCTGCTGGTCGGATCCATGCTATTGGTGACGGCGATTCTTTTATATGCTGCAGATCGGTTGCCACACGGAAAGCATTCTATGAATACCTGGAGAGCTTTTGCAGTAGGTGTAGCACAGGCGATTGCCATTCTTCCCGGAATATCGAGATCTGGGGCTACTATTTCCACTTCTGTTCTGCTGGGGATAGACCGGGAAAAAGCCGCTAAGTTTTCGTTTTTAATGGTCGTTCCATTGATTTTAGGTAAAATGGCCAAGGATCTCCTGGATGGTGCAGACTTCAAGAGTTTATCAATGATAGTGATTTCAAGCGGCTTTATAGCGGCATTTGTTACCGGAATTTTAGCTTGCCGATGGATGATCAGGATTGTTAAGAGCAGCAATCTTATATGGTTTGCGGTATACTGTCTGGTTGTTGGAATAATCGCCATAACATGGACACTAATCGATGGATAAACAAGCGTACGACTTTTTAGGTGGGGAAATATTGCTTGTGGATAAACCGCTGCATTGGACTTCGTTTGATGTCGTGAATAAGCTTCGTTATGCTTTGTTGTCCCGATACAAGATAAAAAAGATAAAAGTTGGTCATGCAGGTACCCTTGATCCGCTGGCAACAGGTTTACTGATCATCTGTTCCGGAAAAGCCACTAAAAGGATTGAGCAGTTTATGGGGCTGCCTAAATCTTATGACGGGGTCATGCGCTTTGGAGCAACCACACCATCTTATGATTTGGAGACAGAAATCGACGAGGAGTTTGACATACAACCCTCTGATTATGAGATTGTAAAAGAAAGAGTAGGAGGGTTTATCGGCGATATTCAGCAGATGCCGCCATTGTTTTCGGCAAAAAAAGTAAAAGGAAAGAAGGCATACGATGTAGCGAGAAGGGGAGGTAGAATTGAACTCAAACCCGCTGATATTACCATCTATGATTTTGAAGTATTCAACCAAAACTGGCCCGATGTATTATTTAAAGTCCGATGTTCCAAGGGAACCTATATACGTTCTTTAGCACATGACCTGGGGCGTGCCACAAACCTTGGTGCGCATTTAACAGAACTTCGTCGCACAGCAATAGGGGATTATTCCTTACAGGATGCCAGATCCCTTGAGGAATGGCTTGAGATTATCAGTACGGCCCCTTTGGTAGAAAACCATGCCTTCTAATGAGAGACTGTTAGTACCAATTTATTTAATATTTTTGCACCCTTTAAAATTCCAGGGTTACATGAAGTTATCCAAATTCAAAATCGATATCCCCCAAGATCTTATTGCTCAGCATCCAACCCCCGAAAGAGACGAATCCCGCATGATGGTATTGCATCGCGATAGCGGAAAAATTGAGCATAAAATGTTCAAGGATATCGTCGATTATTTTGATGAGGGTGATGTGATGATTATGAACGACACGAAAGTTTTTCCTGCCCGGTTATTTGGCAATAAGGAAAAAACAGGAGCTCGAATTGAGGTATTCCTTCTTCGGGAATTGAATCAGGAAAGCCGCCTTTGGGATGTTCTTGTAGATCCGGCAAGGAAGATCAGGATTGGAAACAAACTCTACTTCGGAGAGGATGATTTATTGGTAGCAGAGGTAATAGATAACACTACCTCAAGAGGAAGAACTCTTCGCTTTTTATTTGATGGCCCATACGAAGATTTTAAAAGTTTGATCTATCAATTGGGTGAAACCCCATTGCCGGAATACATCATGAGGGATGTTGCCCCAGAAGATGAGGAACGTTACCAGACCATTTATGCCAAAAACGAAGGAGCTGTTGCGCCATCTTCCGGGGGGTTACATTTCAGCAGAAACCTTATGAAAAGACTCGAACTCGTTGGAGTAGATTTTTCTTTTCTAACGATCCACACCAGTCTGGGGTCATTCAGGCCCGTAGAGGTAGAAGACCTTACCAAACACAAGATGGATAGCGAAGAATGCTTCATCAGTGCGGAGACTGCACAATTGGTGAACAGAGCTAAGGATGCAAGAAAGAAAGTGTGCGCTGTTGGAACATCGGTGATGAAAAGTTTGGAATCATCTGTTTCTACTGATGGTTACCTTAAGCCTTTCGAGGGATGGTCGAATAAATTTATTTTTCCTCCACATGAATTTTCAGTAGCAAATTCCATGATCACCAATTTTCATTCGAGCCAATCCACTTTACTCATGATGGTGGCCGCTTTTGGTGACTATGACTTTGTTCGTCATGCTTACGATGAAGCTATCAAAGAAAAGTATCGCTTCTTCGTTTACGGTGACGCGATGCTGATCATTTAATCTGAATGGTCATGACCAGGGGTAAAGAAAACCTGCGGCTCCTGGATAAGGAATCTCTGATTTCATGGTTGGAACAGAAAGGATACCCTAAGTTTAGGGCATCTCAAATCTTCAATTGGGTCTGGAGTCAAGCGGTTTTTGATTTCGACCAGATGATAAACCTTCCTAAAAACTTAAGGGCAAAACTCAAGGAAGAGTTTGATATTCCCGCTGTTGTCATGGCAGATCGGCAAAAAAGCACTGATGGAACCGAAAAATATGGATTCAGGCTTCATTCCGGTGAATGGGTTGAGGGCGTGCTGATTCCGGCAGATGACAGATATACAGCTTGCATATCATCTCAGGCAGGGTGCAGCCTGAATTGTGCTTTTTGTGCCACTGGTAAACTAGGTCTTAAACGTAATCTCAAAGCTTTTGAAATATACGATCAGGCCAGATTGGTTAACGAGGCATCCCAGGAATCATTTGGTAGACCGCTTACGAATATTGTGTATATGGGAATGGGAGAACCACTGCTGAACTACACAGAGGTAGTAAAATCTATTGACCTAATTACAAAAACCTTAGAATTCTCACCACGAAGGATTACGGTATCGACAGCTGGTATTGCCAAAGCCATTCATCGCCTTGCAGATAACGAGGTGCGCTTCAATCTTGCGCTGTCGTTACATGCACCGGATGACAAAAAAAGGTCTGAAATAATGGCCATTAACGAGACCAATTCTATCGACATACTGATGAATGCCCTCAAGGCATTTTCAAAAAAAGCAAAAGGAAAGATCACCTTTGAATATGTTATGCTGCGGGGGTTTAACGATACGCTTCAGGATGCAGAAAAGCTTGTGAAATTGGCCAGCAACTTTCCGGTTAAGGTCAATCTAATCGAATACAACCCCATTGATCAGGCACAATATAAAAAAGCGGAGAAGGATACCACATTTAAGTTTGCGGAGCACCTGAAGAATAAAGGTGTTATGGCCAACATTAGACGAAGCCGAGGTGAGGATATTGACGCTGCCTGCGGTCAATTAGCGAACAAAAGATCATGAGTACTTTGTTCTTATCAAAACTTAATGCCTTAGATATCTTTGCCTGAATTTATGGCTGAAATAGACCTGATAAAAAGACCCGTTTCGGCGGAGATGAAAGAGTTCGAGCGGATCTTCAGGGACTCTATGAAGAGCAAGGTCCCATTGCTCGATAAAATCACTCATTACATCGTCAAGAGAAAAGGAAAGCAAATGCGCCCACTTTTCATTTTTCTTTCGGCTAAGATGATGGGAGATATTACACCATCAACCTATCATGCAGCTTCGTTAATAGAATTACTTCACACTGCTACCCTGGTTCACGACGATGTTGTAGATGATGCTTATGAGCGCAGAGGCTTTTTCTCTATCAATGCTTTGTGGAAAAACAAGGTAGCCGTTTTAGTCGGTGATTATCTTCTTTCCAAAGGTCTGATGCTCGCCGTAGAGAAGTCGGAGTTCAAGCTTTTGGAACTGGTAACAAATGCCGTTAAATCTATGTCCGAAGGGGAGCTACTTCAGATGGAAAAAGCTCGCAATCTGGGAGTAAATGAAGAGGTCTATTTCGAAATCATTAAACAGAAAACCGCAGCCCTTATTGCGGCTTGCTGTGCGACGGGCGTAGCTTCAGGAGGTGCTGATGAAGCTACTGTCAACAAAGCTCATGAAATAGGAATCGATATCGGAGTAGCATTTCAAATCAAGGATGATTTGTTTGATTACGGATTGGGCACAAAAGTGGGCAAACCTGTAGGAATAGATATCAAGGAAAAAAAGCTTACACTTCCGCTCATCCATGCCCTGGAGAATGTCAGTCGCTCTGAAAAAAGAAGAATCATTAAACTGATAAAAAATCACCACTCAAAAAATTCCACAGTGGCTGAAGTCACCCAATTCGTTTTTGATAACGGAGGAATTGATTATGCCACAACGTGGATGAACAAATTATCCGAGCAGGCTAAATCCAAGCTTAAAGAGAGCTTTACAGAAAGTGAAGCACGGGACTCCCTGATCCGTCTGGTTGATTATACCATCAACAGGACGAAGTAAATCTATTGGAACGCAGGTATACCAGTGATATCCATTCCTGTAATAAGTAAATGAATGTCATGTGTACCTTCATAAGTAACCACAGATTCCAGATTAGCCATATGCCTCATGCAAGAGTACTCATTGGAAACACCCATGGCACCGTGTATTTGTCTGGCCTCCCTGCAGATATTTAATGCCATCTCTACATTGTTTCGCTTGGCCATGGATATTTGAGCCGAGGTGGCTCTTCCTTCATTCCTGAGCTGACCCAAGCGGAATGTAAGTAATTGAGCCTTGGTAATTTCTGTGATCATTTCGGCTAATTTTTTCTGGATGAGCTGAAATGATGCTATGGGTTTATCAAACTGAATTCGCTCTTTCGAATAGCGCAAAGCAGAATCGTAGCAATCCATTGCTGCTCCGATAGCCCCCCAAGCTATGCCATACCTGGCTGAATCCAAGCAGGATAAGGGAGCTCCGAGACCCGATCTTCCGGGTAGCAGGTTCTCCTTGGGGACTTTCACATTGCTGAACAATAACTCTCCCGTTGCAGATGCTCGTAAAGAGTGTTTTCCTTTCATTTCCGGGGCTGAAAACCCTTCCATGCCCTTTTCAACTATGAGCCCATGAATCCTGTCCGCTTCATCCTTCGCCCATACCACGGCGACATCAGCAAAGGGCGCATTGGATATCCACATTTTCGATCCGTTCAATACGTAGTGATCCCCCTGGTCTTCAAATCTGGACAACATGCCCCCCGGATTGGAACCAAAATCTGGCTCTGTTAAGCCAAAACACCCCATCATTTCGCCCGTTGCGAGTTTAGGTAAGTATTTTCTGCGTTGTTCTTCTGTTCCATATTTCCAGATCGGGTACATTACAAGGCTGGACTGAACCGATGCAGTAGATCGTACTCCGCTGTCTACCCTTTCGAGTTCCTGCATTAAAATCCCGTATGTTATTTGATCCAGTCCCGGGCCACCATACTCTTCCGGAATATAAGGACCAAAACACCCATATTGGGCTAAACCTTCAATGATTTGATAGGGGAATGCCGCACGCTCATAGTAATCTTCTATTATTGGGGACACTTCCTTCTTTAAATAGGCGCGAAGCGCTTCGCGAATTAAAATTTGCTCTTCGGTGAGCAATTCATCCATCAAATAATAATCATGTGACTGAAAACGATCCATATACCCTGTATTATTTGACCGCGAAAGTAAATTATATCGTTGACGATATAATTTTGTCGTGATCTGATTCTTCAGACTGAAATAACAAGAAGTAATGGTTCATGTTCGAGACATCTGATACCGCGAGTGCAAAGTTTTGGGTAATAAAAGAAAACTCTAATCCAGAATTCTTTGAATTTGATCAGATCAGTTATTTCTCCAAAACTGCACAGATTCAGGAATCAGAAGTACTACTGCCATTCGATAGAAAGATTACTGAAAGCAAGGATCTCTATTTTACTCTGTTGTCCGGCATTTTATTGCTTTTGGTTTGGATGATCTACAGGTTCAAAGGAGCCTATAAGAAGATTCTCGATAGCATGACTGAAACTCCAGCGAACCCTGAACCATTTGATAGTGATGTATCTTCTGAAGGGTGGATTGGACTGATGTTATCAACCGTAGCTCTATTAAGTTGGACATTCTTCTTAACGGCGATGTTTGAATACTTCTTCAATTGGCTTGGGAAAAAGAATATCCTCAATACGCTGGAGACTTTTGCATTCGTTCTGGTAGTCTTACTATCCATAGTTCTTTTTTATTCCCTTATATCGCTAATAATCAAATGGATATTGCGGCTTGAGGATACGGTAGAGTTATTGAGTAAGTTTAATAGATATTTTTTGCAATCTGCAACTCTTGTCATTTTACCAATGAGTGTAATACTCAGTCTATCAGTTTTTTCGGGTTCAGAATATCTGTTTTATTTCGGATTGTTCATGCTTATTATGCTCTTTGGGTTTAGAATGTTAAGAATGTTCTATCTCACTTCATCAAATAACAATTTGGATGGAGTGCTCTACATTATTTTGTACTTTTGCACCCTTGAAATAATTCCTTTTCTCCTTGTGGGAAAGATTGCTTTAGGCAGGATTATTTAGAAGTTTTTTGAGGGGTTACTAGAACAAGATTTTAATGGATCCAAGAATAAAAAGTATTCTGGTTTCGCAGCCAAAGCCAGAAACGGAGCGCTCGCCGTATTTCGATCTAGCGCAGAAATACAAGGTAAAAATAGACTTCAGACCGTTCATACATGTAGAGGGTGTCGAGGTTCAGGATTTCAGAAAAGAAAGAATCAATTTACTGGACTATTCAGCAGTAATTTTTACTAGTAGAAATGCGGTCGATCACTATTTTAGAATGGCTCAGGAGTCCAGGGTAAATGTACCGGATTCAATGAAGTATTTCTGCATTTCGGAGAGTACTGCTTATTACCTGCAGAAATATGTGGTGTATAGAAAGCGCAAAATTTTCTTCGGAAAGCAACGCTTCACTGACCTAGTAGAGGTCATGAAGAAGCACAAAGATGAAAAGTTCTTATTACCGTGTTCGGACATTTTGAAAAAAGAAATTCCTGAACAGCTCAATAAGAATGGATTTGTTTTTAAAGAAGCCATACTTTACAAAACCGTTTGTTCTGATTTGAGCGATCTTGAGAACGTGTTCTATGATATGCTCGTTTTCTTCAGCCCGGCCGGAATAGAATCATTGTTCATCAATTTTCCAAATTTCAAGCAAAACGATACCAGAATAGCTGTTTTTGGGCCGACTACTAGAAAGGCTGCTTTAGATTATGGGCTTCGCATTGATGTTATGGCACCAACTCAAAATGCTCCGTCGATGACGATGGCTATTGAGAACTATATCAAAGAAAGCAGGAAAAAGTCCTAAACATTTCCTCTATTTTTATCGCCATGCTTCAATTTGGATGGCCTTCAAAATATCGACTCAAAAGCAGAAAGGATATTCAAACCTTGTTTCGGAATGGACAAACAATAACTCACTACCCCATTCGTTTGGTTTTTTTGTCTACCGATAAACCTGTTTCGGACATTCAGATGATGTTTTCCGTCCCAAAAAGAAAAGTTTCAAAAGCTGTTTTACGCAATAAGCTGCGACGCAAGCTTTTTGAATCGGTGCGGAAATCTCTCCCGCATCACCAATTGCAAATTGATGAACTTAACCACCAACTCCTCGTTGCTTTCCTTTATCTGCATCATAAACCATTGGATCAAAACCTCATTGAGAAGAAAATATCCCTTTCTTTGAGCGAACTGTTCCAGAGAACAAAAAGCTGAGTATGAGAAAATCACTACGTAATCACAGTTTAGTGGCAATTGTAATCGCAATTGGTGTTTCCATTTTGTTTACCGCATTCCAAAGCAACCTTTTTGAGGTAACAAAGAACCTGGATGTCCTGGTGTCGGTCTACAAGCAAATCAATACCTATTACGTCGATGATACTCAGCCTGGTGAGATCATGAAAACCGGAATAGATGCAATGTTGGAATCTTTAGATCCCTATACAGTGTACTATCCGGAATCGGATATCGAAGATTACAAGTTTATGACTACTGGTCAGTATGGCGGCATTGGTTCACTTATTCACCGCGAGGGTGAATACGTAGTTATTTCTGAACCGTATGAAGGATTTCCTGCGTACAAGGCTGGACTCATTGCAGGGGATAAGATCATAAAAATTGATGGGAAAGATGCCAGAAATAAAACGACAGAAGAAATTAGCAAAGCACTTAAAGGGGAACCTCAGACAGAACTTATTCTGACGATTGAACGAATCAATGATGAGGAGTCGCTAGATGTCAAAGTAATTCGGGAGGAAATTAAGATTGAAGATGTCCCCTACTCAGGAGTCCTTGATAATAATATAGGGTACATCAAGCTAACCAGCTTTACTGAAACGGCCTCGAAAAATGTAAAAGAGGCGTTCAACAATCTTAAGGAAGAACATGATATCAGCGGGGTAGTTCTCGACCTTAGAGGTAACGGTGGAGGATTACTACAGGAAGCGGTGAACATTGTCAATATCTTCGTTCCTAAGGGTCAAATGGTAGTGGAAACTAAAGGGAGGATTGAAGATTGGAATCGTCGTCATGTCACTTCCAATGAGCCTCTGGATACAGAGATACCCTTGGTAGTGCTTATAGATGCAAACTCTGCCAGTGCATCTGAAATAGTAGCAGGTACAATACAGGATCTGGACAGAGGGGTGATTATTGGGGAAAACTCTTTTGGAAAAGGACTTGTTCAACAAACACGTGAATTGGCCTACAATTCCATGTTAAAGATGACCGTGGCCAAGTATTACATACCCAGTGGAAGGTGCATTCAACGGCTAGACTACAGCAACAAAAGTGATGACGGAAGAGCTCAGGAGGTGCCTGATTCTTTGAGACAGGAGTTTCAAACCAATAATGGAAGAAAAGTTCTCGATGGGGCAGGAATAGAACCTGACCTTACCGTAGATGTACCGGACGCCAGTCCCATACTTAGAAGTTTGCTCCGCAAGCGGCTTATCTTCTCATTTGTCAATGAATTTGCTTCAGAGAATGATTCTATCGCCGCTCCTGAAGAGTTTGAGGTTACCGATGAGATCTATGAACAGTTCAAAGCCTTCCTTGAGGATAAAGAATATGATTATCAAACAAGAACCGAGATTCTCCTTGATAGGCTGGAAGAAGCCGCCGAAAATGAAAAGTACTATAAGGATGTACAAAAAGAATTCGCAAAACTAGAAGAGGCGGTTAGTCATAATAAAACCAAGGATCTGGATACATTCAGAGATCAAATAGAAAGAGTGCTGTCCAATGAAATAGTTTCCAGATACTACTATCAAAAGGGGAGGATTCGACAATCACTTTCGGCAGATGAGGATATCACGGAAGCGCTCAGTGTATTGGACGAAAAAGAGCGCTATCAGGATATTCTTGCCGGTTCGAATTAAGACTCTATCGTGTGGAAAGCTCTCGTTTCCAGGAATACAGAAAACAGTTTCATCAATTCTGGTACTTAGCAGGTTGCCTGTTCATCTTAGTAGGATTACCTTTTTTGCATTTACTTGTAAGTATTGGGGTTATAACCCTGAGCGTTAATTACTTACTTGAAATGGATTTTGCTCGAAAGTCCAGAGCCCTATGGAACGAAAAGCTTGCATTGGGTTGGACCGTCTTTTTTCTTATTCACCTTGTGGCTTTGTTTTGGACTACTGATCTTGAATACGCACTTAACGACATTCGAATCAAGCTACCAATTCTTGCATTACCTACTGTTTTAAGCACCATGCCGAAATTGAAGAAAGCTCATTTTGATGGGCTTTTGATGGCTTTCTTATTGTCTTTATGGGTGAGTTCCATCTGGTCTCTGACCATATTGGCATCCAAAGATCATTTGTTGGCAGACTATCGCGAGCTATCACCAATGATTTCACATATTAGGCTGAGCCTGCTGATTGCTACGGCCATCTTTGTCTCTTTTTATTTAACCGTGCAATACAAGCAGAAAGGAAGGAAACCCTTGATGGTGCTCTTTTCCTTCTCCATGGTATGGTTTTCCGCCTATTTACTCCTACTTAGGTCAATGAGCGGATGGATTGCTTTTGGGATTACGCTCTTTATTCTGACAGGATATGCCTTGTGGTCATTCCGATCTTCTAAAACCCTAAAGATTGTATATCTGTCGCTTCCTCTTTTAATTATGACATTCATTATCGTGAGTCTAAATCAATTCAGGGATATAGAATCGATTCCGGATAATTACAGAAGCCTTAGGACCATGTCCGGAAACCGATATGAGCTCAACCTGAATGAAAAAATGGTCGAAAACGGAGAATACGTTTATGCTTTTTATAATAAAAAGGAACTCAAAGAGACCTGGAAAAAGAGAAGTGACATTGCATTGGACAGCACCGACAGAAAAGGGCAGCCCATTTTTCATACTGCAATGCGCTACATGACTTCTGTTGGATTGCACAAGGACAAGGAAGGGGTTCTTAGTCTGACAGATGAAGACGTTAACAATATAGAAAATGGCATAGCGAACAAGAGATTTAGTAAACCATATCTCCCACAAAACATTCTGTATGTCTATTGGTGGCAGTACTACAATTTCTCAAACGGAGGAAATCCAGAGTGGGGTTCTTTATCACAACGCTTGCTATTTTGGAAATTCGGTATTCAAATCATGAGTGAACACCCACTTGTTGGGGTGGGGACCGGGGATGTCCAATTAGCTTTTAATGAAATGTATGCTCGATATGCCCATGATATCGACCCCAGAAACATGTTACGAGCACATAATCAATTCATTACGATTGGAATTTCATTTGGTATTTTTGTCTTGTTTTTCTTCATTCTCCTTCTGTTCTATCCATTTTTTTCCAAGAGATATACGTTATCCTTCCTTTTTGTAATTCACTTTGTGATGGTTTTTGCCTCCTTTTTAAATGAGGATACTTTGGAAACCCAAATCGGAGCGACATACGCGATGTTTTTCCTGCCGTTTTTTCTGTATCAACCGGATAGCAAAAGCACTTTCAAACAACTCTTTTTTAAACAGGATTCAAGAAGCTGATGCGCACAAAGCTTTTAATTTGGCGTACTTCAGGTATGTAGAATTTGCCGATTGTTTAGCAATCACCCAGCCGTAGTAGCCGTCACGCCATCCGGAACGAATAAAAATGTCCCTGAAAAAGTACAAACCGGGTTTTACATTCAAATCAAACCACGAAGTCTTCCTTCCTTCTTTGAACATGGCTTCGGCCTGAATTGTAGTGAATTTGTTGATTTGCTCAATGTGCTCATGAATACTCCCGAAGGAGAAATGTAGAATATTACCGCCCAATGAATGAATGTGGGCAGCTGGATTCAATTCTATCCTGTCGTGTGGATTGATTCCTTTCCAACGGCCTTTTCTTTTATCCAACAATCGAATTTTTTTATCAGGATACCAGCTTCCATGCCGAATCCATTGGCCGGCATAGTTGTTCAGCCGGTTGATTTTGTAAGCATCTCCTTTCCAGTTTTGCTTGATGAATTTAATGCTTTCGCGCAGCTCATCGTCCAACGCTTCATCTGCATCGAGCGACAAGACAATATCGTTGCTACATTTTTGCAATGCCAGATTTTTCTGCTCAATGTGACCCAAAAACTTTTGACGATATATGGTAGCACCATACCCTTTGGCCAATTCAATGGTTTGATCCGTAGATATTGAATCGACAATTACAATTTCATCTGCAATTTCCTT
Source organism: Flavobacteriales bacterium (assembly GCA_003499525.1). Taxonomy (GTDB): domain Bacteria; phylum Bacteroidota; class Bacteroidia; order Flavobacteriales_G; family Salibacteraceae; genus UBA10426. The sequence goes on along the minus strand of DNTB01000076.1, from coordinate 109,307 downwards.
AACCGATTCGAGGCATCGAGCGATGTTTCGCTCTTCGTTAAACGTAATGATCGCGATGCTTAGTTTGATCATGTTTTTTCATTCGTATAGATTCTTTTCACCCTGCTGGGTATGCCTGCTAAAATTTCGTAGGGTATAGAATTGATTTGTTGCGCAAGGTCATCTAAAAGAATATTGTTCCCAAAAATCTCAACGTCATCACCCGTTTTGACCTGAACGCTGCTAACGTCAATCATGGTCAAATCCATGCAGATTCGTCCAACCGTAGGGCATTGCTTTCCATTGACATAGAACGAACTATGGCCATTTCCCATCCTGCGGTCAATCCCGTCAGCGTAGCCGACAGGAACGATTGCAATCATCATATTATCTTTAGCAAACCCAGCTCGTGAGTATCCAATAGAGTCTCCTTTCTTAACCTCTTTGACCTGTGTAATTGTGGATCTCAAAGTGCCCACGGTTTCCAATTTGCCTTTTACCTCTTCACACGTCTCAATACCATATAAACCGATACCCAGCCTCACCATGTCCAAATGAGATTGAGGGTGACGAATAATACCGCTGGTATTTGCAATATGTTTGAGAAAATGTTGGCCGGTCAATGATTTTAGAGTGGTGCAGAACTTCTTGAATTCACGTATTTGGCTTTCTGTGAAACTGTCGTGCATTTCTTCATCACTTGCAGCTAAATGCGAATAAACTGAGGCAATCGTAAGATTTGGATACCCATTTAAGTGTTCTGCAATTTGTGCAGCATCATCGGACTTGAATCCAAGTCGATGCATACCTGTATCTAACTCGATGTGAATAGGAAGGTATTGCAATACCAGAGCTGATCGAAGCATTGTTTTTTCGAGTTTTTCCAACATTTCGAAGCTGTATATTGCTGGCTCGAGGTTGTATTTAAATAACCACTTGATCGTCTCATACTGAGGATTTAACACCACAATTGGGGTAGTAATTCCAGCTTTACGCAGCTCTACTCCTTCGTCAGTATATGCCACCCCGATATAGTCAACATTGTGAGCTTGTAACTTTCTTGCAAGTGCAATGCTACCTGTACCATAGGCAAAGGCCTTAAGCATGGCCATAACTTTGACACGGTTGTCTATCCTGGACCGGAAGTATTCCAGGTTGTGAATGAGGGAGTCCAGATTTACCTCCAGTGCAGTTTCGTGAGTTTTTTGTTCCAGCTCTTTGACGATATGCTCAAAACGAAACCGGCGAGCACCTTTGATCAAGATCACTTCCTGAGTAAACTCAAATCGGTCAAGATCATTAATGAGATCATTAGTGGACAAGTAGAACTCTTGCTGAGGAATATGGAACAACTTCTTGTGCCTTGCCAGCGCACTACCAACACCGATAAACCTATCGATGCTTGCCTTTTTGAGCAACTGAGATAAACGTAGATAAGCCTGATCTTCCTCCGAGCTTATCTGCATAAGGTCAGACAATATCAACGTCTTTTTTTGTTTTTTGCCGAATTCGTGAACTCTATTCAATGCAATTTCTAAACTGTTGATGTCTGAATTATAGGCATCGTTGATGATGATGGAATTATTAATTCCCTGTTTCTGTTCCAGCCTCATTTCCACCGGTTCAAGAACTCTAAAACGATTCTTAACCTTAAAGAAAGGATAAGTCTCTACGAGAATGTATAGCAGACAATGACAAGCATTTTCCAGAGATGCATCATCTGTAAATGGAATGGACACCTGGTTGATTTGCCCCTTGAATTCAAAGCTGATGATGCTGTTACCCTGAGATTTTCCGACATCAATGATCTTGAGATTAGCCTCTTTTTCTCTACTCCAGGTAAAAAGTTTTTCAGCATCAAAATTTTGCTCAGCATATTCATTAATATCTTGATGATCAGCGCAGTAGAACAACTTATCTACATGATGAAACAACTGCATTTTTTCATGTAGCTTTTCAGATTTGTTTGCAAATCCCGCCTGATGAGCCGATCGAATATTTGTGAATATTCCGTGGTTGGGCTGCAGAATTCTGGCAAGTTTTTGCATTTCACCTGGCAAGGATATGCCCGCTTCAAAAACACCGAGTTCATGCGCTTCCTGAATTTGCCAAACAGAGAGCGGAACACCCAACTGTGAGTTGTAGCTTCTTGGACTTCGAACAATGCTTCTTGAATCGTGTAAAAGTTGATAGAGCCATTCTTTCACAATGGTTTTTCCGTTGCTCCCGGTTATGGCGAGTGTCTTTATTTTATGCTTGCTCCGATGATGAGTGGCAAGTGTTTGTAATGCCTTTAATGTATCTGGAACCACGATGAAGTTGGCTTCCAAGTCATCATAAGATTGTGATACCACAAAGTTTTTCACACCCTTTTCATAAAGGTCGATCACGTATTTATGACCGTCATTGTCTTTGCCTTCTAACGCAAAAAAAATAGCATTCTCTTTCTTACCAATCTTTCTACTGTCGGTGATAATGGTGTCAAAAGTTTCTTCCGCATTCGTAAGACTTCCAGTGTATTTTAGAATATCGGCGACAGCTGCTATTTGATATGACGATCCTTTCACTTTTTCTTTGATTTAGAGTTGAAACAGTTCCTGCAAAGAGGAATATACGTTTTCTTTTCGCCTAGGAGAACTAGCTCTTCATTCTCCGCAACCCGATGGGAATATTGGGCAAGACTTCCGCACGAAACACAAATGGCATGAACTTTTGTGACAAATTCGGCAGAAGCTATCAGTTCGGGCATAGGCCCAAAGGGGTCACCTTTGAAATCCATATCCAAACCTGCCACCACGACCCGGGTGCCGCGATTAGCCAGTTCATTGCATACTTCCACAAGCTGATCATCAAAGAATTGTGCCTCGTCTATTCCAACCACGTCAACGTTGTGCGATAGCAGCAGTATATTGGCTGATGACGGAACGGGAATAGAAGCGATACTATTTTCATCGTGTGATACCACATTCGTCTTATGGTATCTGATATCTATAATGGGTTTGTATATTTCGGTTTTTAGCCTGGCAATACGAGCTCTTTTTAGTCGTCTGATGAGTTCTTCTGTTTTGCCTGAAAACATAGAGCCACAAATAACTTCGATCCAACCATTTTTCTGATGCCGATTTTCATAATTCTCAGGAAACATAAAGGACAGAAGCGCGTTTCAGGCTGGAACAAATCTAACTAATTTTGTACGCCAGTTTGATTAAAAAAAGATGAATAAATATGGGGAAAAGAGAAAAATTTATCAGAGCGAAGCTCATAGATCAGTTGGAGGATTTCAACGAATTGTCGGAGAAGATTTTCTCAAATGAAGAGCTGAGAATAGATGAAGTGGAGAGGATTGATAAGGCTTTAAACAGCCTCGAAGACACCTTGGCGGTTTATCGTTTTATTCGTGAATTGAGAGATTCTGATGAAATGCAAATTGAATTCCTTGAAATGTTCGACAGAAATACACAAGCTTCAGAAGTACAATCAAAAGTTAATGAGGTGGTAAAATCTATAGAGGAATTTGAGGAGGTTATTGCCGAAGATGTAGAAATTGAAGTTCCGAATAGTTCAGATGATTCAGAAATAGAGGTGATCGATGGTTCAAGTGATGAACCTGCGGTTATGGATAAAAGCTCCCGCAGTGAGGCCCTTGATACGGAAAAGACAGATAATCAATCCATTGAAATTAATGATAAGATTTCAACTGAGCCATCATTGGCAGATAGGTTTCAGGGCCACATGGTGAAGAGCCTAAAAGAATCAGTGGGTTTAAATGATCGGTTTCAGTTTGCCTCAGAGTTATTTGATGGTAACATGGAAGACCTCAACAATGCCTTGAATATAATAGACGAAAAGGCAGACTTGCAGCAAGCTTTAGACTATTTGGAAAAGGACTACAGCCCCTCGAAGATGTGGGATCAAAACTCTGAGGTATATCAAAGGTTCATTAACTTGCTAAAAAGAAGATTTCCTTTAAATTAGCCTGAAACGAAATCTTTAATCGAATGGAACAAACTTCCATCAATAATAATGTAAAACAACTGCTGGCCATGGCTCTTGCCGATGGCATTTTGGATAAATCAGAGATAGCAAGAGTATTCAAGAGTAGCGGACGTGGTTTCCTTACGAGCTCAGAACTGGATCTAATGATGAAAGGAGTCACCACAAATGTGATGGACTCTCTACCTCAGAAGAAGGAGGAACGAGCCCGATTAATGTACGAACTGACAGATATGATGCTGGCCGATGGTGAGATACACGAAAATGAATACCGATTGTGCCAGTCTATCGGTGTTGCAATTGGAATAGAAGAAGACAACATTGATAATTTCCTTGAGACTGTCGTAGGTGAAGTTGAAATGGGGACCCCAAAATCAAAGGTGGTAAAAGTTATATCAAGAATGCTTTAGCTTGTGGCTCGACTTATTCTCATTCCTACTCCAATTGGTAATCTGGAAGATATCACCTTAAGGGCTCTTGAAACTCTAAAATCTATTGATTTACTTTTTGCCGAGGATACCCGTCACACGGCCAGGCTTCTTGCCCATTTTGATATCCAGGTTCCGTTGAAGTCCTTTCACCAGCACAATGAGCACAATAAATTGGAAGAATACCTTGAAATCATTGAGTCAAACCAAGCCTCCGGACTGGTTTCCGATGCCGGTATGCCAGGTATATCAGACCCGGGTTTTCTATTGGTTCGAGCCGCTATTGAACGGGGTATTGAAATAGAAGTTTTACCTGGGCCGTCAGCAGTTTTGCCGGCATTGGTTCTAAGTGGTTTTCCTTCTGATAGGTTTGTTTTTGAAGGGTTTTTGCCCCACAAGAAAGGAAGGCTAAAGCGACTTCAGGAATTGTCCGAAGAGACGAGAACAATGGTGTTTTATGAGTCTCCGTATCGCATAGAGAAAGCCATAAACCAAATGATCGAAATCTTCGGGCCTGAAAGGAAAGCTTCAGTAGTAAGAGAGATTTCTAAATTGCATGAAGAGGTATTAAGAGGCAGCCTCGAAGAATTGCTGACTACAGAATCCGTTAAAAACCCTCGAGGTGAATATGTGATAGTACTTAGTGGAGCTCTATAGAACTCTTGGCATGAGGTTTGAAATGTAATATTCTTCTAAGATCAGCGAAATGAAAAAAGGCGTTTTAATTCTGTTAATGGGTTTGCTGACTCAAGCGGTTAGCGGATTATTTGTCGTGAAGAATTTTGGTGAAGACCCTGAACTACATTTGGTAGACTACCAGGTTTTCAAAAGAGGTGAAAGGATGGAATACCTCGTTCATTATGGCTGGATTGATGCCGGAAAGGCCATTGTAGAGGTGCAGAATGAAGATATGGAATACCAGGGAAGAACAATGCTACATATCAAGGGGTGGGGAAGAAGCAAAGGTGCATTTGACTTTTTCTATAAGGTGCGCGATTACTACGAGACTGTCATGGATCCGGATAGCATGGTACCTTATCACTTTGTCCGGGATATTAACGAAGGTGGATTTAAGTTTCGTAAGGAATACAATTTTGATCGAGAGAATCAGCGAGTTGTTACCCATAATGGGGAGATAATAAAAGTCCCGGGAGGAGTTCAGGATCTTTTAAGCAGTTACTATTTTGCTCGTCATATCGATTTAGACTCTTACCAGATCGGAGACGTTATTTCGTTTAAAGCCATTGTTGATGAAAAAGTGGAGCCGCTAAGAATCAGGTATTTAGGTAAGGAAAAGGTCAAAATAAAGACGGGTACTTACCGTTGTCATAAGTTTCAACCGCTGGTGCAGGAAGGACGAATTTTCGATGATCCGGAGGATTTGACCGTGTACATCTCGGATGATAAAAACAAGGTACCGGTATTAATGAAAGCAGATGTTTTAGTAGGCTCTATTAAAATGGAACTCATTTCCTGGGAAGGCCTATTGCATGATCTGGCCAGAGAATAGTAATCTGATGTTGATAGTATTTATTCGGGAGGTATAGTACATATGCCTCCCGATTCTACTTTTGGGCTATAAACCTTATAAAGTGGAAGATTCAACAGCCGATATTCTCGAGCAGCTCAAAGCAAAGTTTGATGCTACTAGTCAGGACATGAACACCTTTTTAAAGGGACTTTCCGTTTCAAATTATATTACCTATTGGGATTATATCCACCTAGATACTTTGCTCACTTTACAAAAGCCCAAGACCGATATCCCTGATGAAGAGATATTTATTGTTTATCATCAAATCACGGAATTATTCTTCCGTTTATCCATCAATGAACTCAAGCAAATAACTGAATTTCAGGAGATTGATTCCGAGTTTTTTATTCGTAAAGTTTTACGTGTGAATCGCTATTTCAAGGTGCTTTCACATTCTTTTGACATCATGTCTAAAGGCCTGGACCCCAAGCAATATCTTAAATTCAGAGATGCACTCGCCCCTGCCAGCGGATTTCAGTCCTTTCAGTATCGGGTCATCGAAATTATGTCTACAGAATTATTGAATCTTGTTGAGAAATCTGCAAGATCTCAGTTTACGAAGGATTCATCTGTGGACGAGATGTTCGAGCATATTTATTGGAAAAAAGGAGCGAATGATGCCCAGACAGGTAAGAAAACGTACACTTTGATTCAGTTTGAAGAGAAATACCAGGATATGTTGCTCAATCTGGCTCGTGAAATGAGAAACAAAAATATATGGGCTTGCTATGAAAGGTTGAAAGAACATGAAAAGCCAGAACCTTTAATAGAGGCACTCAAACAGTTGGATGCTGATGTAAATGTAAACTGGCCTTTATCTCATTTTCGAACGGCTGTTCAGTACCTAGTTAAGGGGCAAAAGCCCCTGCGGGCAACTGGTGGCTCAAATTGGCGTGAGTACCTCAGACCAAAGATTCAACAGCGCATGTTCTATCCCGAATTATGGACTGAAGAAGAACGATTGAATTGGGGAAGAAATAAAATAGATGTGATTTTTAGTGAGATCAATTCATGATAAAGAAGTCCTTTTTTTTAATCGTTCTACTTCTAATTATTGCCTCCTGTGAAGAAGAGCGGGGAAAGCGTGAACCTAAGGGAGTAGAAGAAAAAAATGCTCTTCAAGAGCCGAAGAGTATCTTTGGGTTAGACCCTTCATCCTATGAAGTTCATCAGGGGGTCATCGAACAAAATGAATTTGTTGCTGATATCCTCCTTCGCCATGGGATTGATTATGTTCAAATAGATAGGCTCGCTAAAGCTTCCCGGAAAAACCTTGATGTACGAAAATTCAGGGCAGGGAAGAAATACGCCGTGCTTCTGGCCCGGGATAGTTCTGATAAAGATCGCCTGGTATATGAATCTGATCTGGAACATTATCATATGTATACTTTGGGCGACACAGTTGAATATGAACAAGGCAGCCACCCTGCCACATACCGTACCATGACTCTGGGAGGTCGAATAGAAACGTCACTTTTCAATGCCATCGTGGACAATGGAGGCCCTGTAGATGTAGCCATAAACCTTGCAGATATGTATGCATGGACCATTGACTTTTATCGATTACAGAAGGGAGATTTCTTCAAACTTATTTTCACAGAAAAGGTTGTGCAAGGCGAATTTGCGGGTGTTAACCGTGTCGAAGCGGCATTATTTTGCCATATGAATGATAGCATTTATGCTTTCGGCTTTGATCAGGGAGAAGGCTGGGATTATTTTGATGAAGGAAAGGAAAGTTTGAGAAAAGCTTTCTTGAAGTCCCCCCTAAAATTTGGACGTCTATCTTCCGGGTATTCGTATCGGAGGTTCCATCCGGTTCAAAAAAGGTACAAAGCTCATCTTGGAACAGACTACGCAGCCCCAAAGGGCACACCAATTATGGCTACGGGAGATGGCGTTATAGTGGAAGCACAGTACAAAAAATACAATGGCCGGTATGTTAAAATAAGGCACAATGGCACGTATTCAACACAATACCTTCACATGAGTAAAATTGAATCTGGAATTAAGCCAGGTGTAAGGGTTAAACAAGGTCAAACTATCGGTTATGTAGGAAGTACCGGCCTTGCGACAGGACCTCATGTGTGCTATAGATTCTGGAAAAACGGAAGTCAGGTAAACCACCGAAGAGAAGAAGTGCCACCTGCAGAACCTCTAAAGCCGGAGTATTACGATGAATTTCAGATGTATATTGACTCCATCCGGCCCGAGATTGATAAAATTCAATGGAACAAAGCCGTTTTGGCAGATAATATAACCAATTGATAATTATTGAGTTATAATAAAAACTGGCGATTGAACCACCTCGCTTGCATTTCCATCATTGTCATACAAAGTGCTTCTGAAAAAGACGGTGTCTCGACCTAACAAATCCGTAAACCAGTTCATTTTTTTCTCTATTTCGCCTTCCAGAATATCACTCGCCGCATTGTTGGAAAGAACCGGTATTTTACTGTTTAATCCAATACCTTCTTCTCCGGTAATGGAGTCCACATATGCCTCTAAAAAAGTGTCACCGTTCGCGATATAGTAGTAATCAATAAGAAAATTTACCTCCAGGGTATCTCCTTCAGGAGTTAGGATGTAATCATTTTGGCCCAGTCCAATATTACCATCGCAATCTTTAAATCGATGAATCAGAGCAAAGTCGTTTAACCCAACTGACCTGAACTCTGAATAACTCAATTCCGGAACTGTCTTGGAACATTCTTCCTTCGTACAGGAAGTGAGGGCAAAAACAGCTAGTATTACAGGGAAAATTAGATTTGCACGAATCATAGCAGCGGGCTAATTTACTACATTGAAGATAACGCAGGATATTTTTAAAAGGTTTGAGGACTTTGTTCAAATTCGTTCTTCGGATCAGTTTGAAGAGCATGCCTTAATGCTGTTTCGATACCAGGCAGAGCGGGTTGACCTTTACTCAGCTTTTGTTAATTTTCTGGGAATAGACCCCAAAAAAATTTCCTCTTCAAAACAAATTCCCTTTTTGCCTATTGAGTTTTTCAAAACTCATAAGCTATTAGCTCAAGGGCAGCAGGCATCTCTGGTTTTCCGAAGTTCCGGTACTGGTAATATGGATAGAAGCTCACATTACATCGCTAATCCTAATATGTACAGGAATAGTTTTACAAAGGCTTTTGAGCTAATCTACGGACCTCCAAAAGACTGGATTATTCTGGCTTACCTGCCTTCTTATCAGGAACAGGGTCAGTCCTCCCTAGTATACATGGTCGATGAGCTTATTCGTTTATCAAATGATAGAAACAGCAAGTTTTATTCGGATCGACATTTGCTAGCACGGGCCCTCAAAGAATTGGATAGTTCAGGCAAGAAAATATTGCTCATTGGCGTGTCTTTTGCACTTCTCGAGCTTGCTGAAAAAGAAAGGTTTCAGTTAAAAAACACCACCGTTATGGAAACAGGTGGAATGAAAGGGAGGCGAAAAGAACTGATTAGAGAGGAGCTTCATGAGATTCTTTGCGAAAGCTTTGGTGTAGATCAAATTCATTCAGAGTACGGGATGACTGAATTACAATCACAGGCATATGCCCCTTCGGATGGACAGTTTATTACTCCTCCCTGGATGAAGGTTCTTATAAGGGATGTGTACGATCCTTTTCACTTTGTGGAAGAAGGTGTAACAGGTGCACTCAACATTATAGACCTGGCAAACATTCAATCTTGCGCCTTTATTGCCACTTCCGATCTGGGCTCATTGGTAGAAGACCGATTCTCTGTTCTTGGCAGGTTGGATCATGCCGATATTAGAGGGTGTAACCTCCTCTTCAACCAGGAATTGTAGAAAGCAAAAAGAATTTCTTTTTTCCGTGCTGAAGGAGAACATATTTTTGATTGATCAGCGCTTTCTCCTCCAGCACAAACGCTTCATTCACTTTCTCCTTGTTTACACTAATAGAGTTCTCTTTGAGAGCACGACGCGCCTCTCCTTTAGAAGCCAAAAACCCTGATTCATGCAATAGGTCTGCGATTCCCATTCCAACCGCATCGTTAAGATTTGCTTGCGGTACACCATCAAATACGGATAAAATCTCATCGTCTTCCATACCGTGAAGCATGGAAACGGACCCTCGGCCAAAGAGAAGTTCTGTAGAAGCCCGTGCAACATTCAGCGCTTTTTCTGAGTGTACCAATTTGGTGACTTCTTCCGCCAGTCTTTTTTGCAACTTTCTTAGGTGAGGTTCCTTGTTGTGGTTTTCGACGATTTCTTCAATTTCCGAACGGCTTAAAAAAGTAAAAACCTTGATGTAATTCTCTGCGTCTTCATCAGAAGTATTGAGCCAATACTGATAGAATTCATAAGGTGTGGTCAATTCAGAACTTAGCCAAACGTTGCCTCCCTCGCTTTTGCCAAACTTTGATCCGTCAGCTTTTTTTATCAAAGGCGCTGTGAGCGCAAATGCCTCTCCGCCTGCTTTACGGCGAATAAGTTCTGTTCCTGTAGTGATATTGCCCCATTGGTCGCTGCCTCCCATTTGAAGCTTGCAATCATAGTCTACATATAATTTTAGAAAATCATACCCTTGAACAAGCTGATATGAAAATTCGGTAAATGACATTCCACCTTCCAGCCTGTTCTTCACAGAGTCTTTTGCCATCATATAGTTTATGGTAATATGCTTTCCGGTTTCTCTAATGAAATCCAGAAAATTCATGTCCTTAAACCAATCGTAATTATTTACAAGGATGGCACCATTGTCGGTATTCTCGAAGTCAATAAACTTTTGAAGTTGAGCCGTTTGTGTCAAAACATTTGATTCAATAACCTCTGCATCAAGTAGTTGTCGTTCTTTATCTTTTCCCGAAGGGTCACCAACTCTTCCTGTAGCTCCTCCCATGAGAACTATGGGTTTGTGCCCTGCTCTTTGCAAATGTTTTAGCAAAACCACCGGAACCAAATTTCCAATATGCAGCGACGGAGCTGTTGGATCAAATCCTACATAGCCGGTAGTTTGCTCTTTTTCCAATTGCTCCTGGGTCCCGGGTATGACATCGTGAATGAGTCCTCTCCACTCAAGTTCTTCAATCAGGTTCATGTGCAGTTCTTATTTTGGCGCCCAAAGATAATGTCAGCATCGGTACAACGATTAGCCGTGATATCTCATTTGCATAATTGTACATTTGGCACATGGATAATAGGGGGGTACTGGTAACAGGAGGAACTGGAATTGTAGGTGCCAGACTGTTATTTGACCTGGCCAGTCGTGGTGAACGTGTCTATGCTCTTAAACGGCCCCAAAGTGACATCCAAACTGTAAGTAACGTTTTTCGGTTTCTCCAAGATGACGGCCAATTGTTTGAAAGAATAGAGTGGCTCGAAGGAGATATTACTGAGTACTTCAGTTTGGAGGACGCTTTTCAATATGCAAAATCGGTTATTCATGCTGCTGCTTTGGTGAGCTTTAATCGAAAGGACAGAACAAGAATTTTTAAAGTAAATGTAAAGGGCACCGAAAATGTGGTGAATGCATGTTTGAAGTCCGGAGTTGAAGTATTGGGCTATGTCAGTTCTACCGCGGCTCTTGGAGTAAAAAAGGAGGGTGATATTGATGAAGAAACCAAGTGGAATACTGACCGGGGTGCAAGTTATTACTCCATTAGCAAACACTACGCAGAACGGGAGGTATGGCGCGGGCATTCCGAGGGTCTTGACATTGCTGTAGTAAATCCATGTATTGTAGTTGGACCCGGTAATTGGAACCGATCGTCAGGTACGCTGTTCAAGAAGGTAAAAGAGGGTCTGAACTATTATACCGAAGGGTCAAATGCATTTGTCGCGGTGGAAGATGTATCCGCAATACTCCTAGAGCTTCTTGACAGGAAGGTTTATGGACAGCGCTATTTGACAATTGGTGAAAACATGAGCTACAAGGATTTTCTGCAGTTGGTAGCGTCAGAAATGAAGGTGAATGGGGCTAAAAAGAAAGCTGGTAAAAACTTACTCAAACTGGCCTGGTTAGCAGAAAGCCTAAGATCTACAATCATGAATGACGAAAGCCGGTTAACACTGGACTCTCTTAAATCTGCAGTGTTGAAAAGGAGCTATTCTAACCAAAAAATTACTGAAGAGCTTGGCTTTTCCTTTACTCCTATCGTTGAAGCCGTTGAACGAACGGCTAAGTATTACAGGGACTAGACCTAAGTTTCTACTGGCCTTTCATTATGGCTTTACCAACAGAATCCTGTCCAATGCTATCCGGGTCAGATTTGTTGACTTCTCGTAATAAACGCAATTCTTCTTCCAGCTCCATCATTACTTTGGCATATATCTCCTCAAGTTGCTTAGGATGCTCTTCGTAATAATTGTAGGATTCTAAAAATGTACTGTCCGTTAGATTATAGGCCTTAAACAGAGCAGTGTAATTCTTCAGTGTCGTCTGGTTTACTTCATTACTGTAATCTTCGAACCTTTTGTGCCGGCGTGCTTCAATAAGGTTTATTTCCTTTAATATCGACACCATTTCTTCTTGGGAAACCAGGTTTTCAGGTTTGTCTGATGAGCATGAGTATAACAGTATAGAAATAAAAATGGCTAAGCTGAATCTCATCGATCAAAGGTTAATCTCATACCCTTCTGACTTTCGTCGAATTCTCCACCAATGTAGGCCAAATGTCCATTCACAAACGTTGCAATCACCTGATTATCAAATGTATGACCTTCGAAGGGAGACCACCCACACTTATAAAGAATGTTATCGTTTTCTACGGTATAGGGTCGTTGTGTATCTATTAGCACCAAGTCGGCGAAGTACCCTTCTCTTATAAATCCTCTATTCTGAACGTTAAAGAGCATAGCTGGATTATGTGCTATTTTCTCTACCACTTTTTCATAAGTAAATATTCCATCATCGCAGAGTTCAAATAAAGCCGAAAGGGCATGCTGAACCAGGGGTCCTCCTGAAGGAGCAGAGGTGTAGGGATTGCTCTTTTCCTCATAGGTATGTGGAGCGTGATCTGTAGCTATTACATCAATTTTATCGCTCATAACGGCTTCCCTTATAGCATCTCTATCAGCTTTTTCTTTTACCGCAGGATTCCATTTGATGAAAGCACCTTTGGTTTTATAATCTTCATCAGTAAAATACAGGTGATGGACACAAGCTTCGGCTGTTATTTGCTTATCACTCATTTTGCCCTGAGTAAAAAGGTCGAGCTCATCACGGGTAGAAATATGAAGTATATGAAGCTTTGCATCATTTCGCTGAGCCAGGTCAATGGCTTTTTTTGAAGAAGCAAGACAGGCCTCTCTGCTGCGAATTAAAGGGTGATATTCGAAAGGTATATCCTCACTGTATTTTTTTTCATATTCAGCCTGATTTTCGGCAATGATGGCATCATCCTCACAATGTGTCGCTATAATTGATGGAGCATTTTGAAAAGTTTCTTCCAAAGCTTCCTGAAGATCCACAACCATATCTCCGGTGGAGGAGCCCATAAAAATTTTTACTCCACAAATTGACCGGGTATCCAACCTTTTTATTTCTTCAATATTGTTGTTGGTCGTGCCAAGAAAAAAAGAATAGTTGGCCAATGAGCACTCTGCAGCACGAGTATATTTCTTTTCCAGTTCTTCAATGGTAACTGCCTGCGGAACGGTATTCGGCATTTCCATAAAACTGGTAATTCCGCCTGCAACCGCGGCTTTAGCCTCAGTATAAATTTCAGCTTTGTGGGTCAGGCCCGGCTCCCTGAAATGTACCTGATCGTCGATCATTCCGGGAATGAGAAGTTTTCCTTCAGCATCAATTATTCGGTCTGCTTTGGGCAATACTCCTTCAGTTATTACTTTGGAAATCAGATGGTTATCAATTAAGATGCTGCCAATAAACCTCTGACCTTCATTGATTATGGTAGCGTGTTTGATGAGAGTTTGCATGGTTTAAATTTTTCCGAAGATGCTCTTTAGTTTTAGTTGTATGACTCCAAAAACTGCCTCTTTGAAAATGCCCCCAGACATCTTGGAAACCCCTTCCCGTCGATCGGTAAAGATGATGGGTACCTCAAATATTTTAAATCCTTTTCTCCAGGTTCTAAACTTCATTTCAATTTGAAATGCATAGCCTTTGAAAGAAATATTATCTATGTCTATTTTTCTGAGTACTTCAGCACGATAACACTTAAATCCTGCTGTGGTGTCACGAATATTCATTCCGGTAATAAACCGAACATATACAGAGGCATAGTATGACATCAGTACTCTTCCCATTGGCCAGTTCACCACGTTCACACCAGATTTGTAGCGAGAGCCGATCACCAAATCTGCCTTTTCATCAATACAAGCTTCATATAATCGAACGAGATCTTTAGGGTCGTGAGAAAAATCGCAATCCATCTCAAAAATGAACTCAAATCCTCTATCAAGAGCCCATTTGAACCCATGAACGTAGGCAGTACCCAGCCCCAGTTTGCCGGATCGTTCGACAAGATGAAGGTTTCCTGAGTATTGATTTTGAAGTTTTTTGACAATAGTGGCAGTTCCATCAGGAGAACCGTCATCTACGACGAGAATATCGAAAGGGATATCCAGCGAAAAGACGGTATGTATCATCTTTTCAATATTCTCCCTTTCGTTGTACGTAGGTATAATGACGAGGCGCTCACTCATAATCAGAACAAAGTGCTAATATATGTTGAATGAATTTTACACAAACTTACATTCTCTCAATTCATAAAGCCTTTTCTTATGATCATCTGCCCGTATATTTGCGCCCCTTAAACTTTTCTATGAAAGCGAAGTTATCCTTCATTGCCCTTTTCACTTTCGCTCTATTCCAAAGTAACGCACAAGAGGTTCAGGTAGTGCGATTAATGCAGTACAATTTATTGAATTACAGGTCTTTCAATAGTTTCTGTACCTCATCTTCTAATCCTCCTTCGGTGAAGGAAGATGCCTTAAAAACCATTATTGAGGAATATGAACCCGATATATTGGCGTGCAATGAAATTGGCGCTTTTTCCGGAAACTCAGACTCTATTCTATCCAATAGCTTGAATGTCAATGGAGTTACTCATTATGAAAGAGCTCAGTATACCACCACTATAGGTTCGAGCATTACAAATATGCTGTTTTACAATAGTGAAGTTTTCACTCTGGAACGACAGGGTCAGGTTCGGAATGATGTTAACGGAATCAGGCTGATCCGGCTGATTGACCTGTATCAACTCTATTTTAACGACCCCAATTTATCTTTAGGAGCAGATACCAACAGACTGTATGTTTTTGTAGCTCATCTAAAGGCAGGAAGTAGCACCAGCGATGAAAATCAGAGAGAGGATGCTGCGGAAGCTTTGATGAAATATATTGCAGATGAGCAGATTACCGGAAATATTCTTTTAATGGGTGATTTAAATGTGAAAGGCGCATCAGAACCGGCATTTCAACAACTGATCAGTTCAGGATTAACTCAGGAGAGGTTTTTCGATCCCATTAGTGAGGTAGGAGAGTGGAATAACAACTTTCAATACAGGTTTACCCATACCCAATCTACCAGAACAAGTTCTACAAACGGGGGCTGTTTCTCAGGTGGGGGAATGGACGATAGGTTTGATTTTATTCTCGCTTCTTTTGATATCATGACCAACTCATCGGGTATGAGGTATGTGAATACAAGTTACAAGGCCATTGGAAATGATGGAAACCGATTCAATGAGTCCGTTAATACTCCCCAGAATAATTCAGAGCCTCCTGCGGTTATTGATGCCCTTTATGATTTGAGTGACCACTTACCCGTCACTATGGCCATCGCCATAGAGGAAGGTGAACCGAATGCACTACGGGGACCAAGTGCTGATGACTTTCACTTTTTAGTTCGGACTAAGAGCCATGAGGCTTATGTGCTTTTGAATGAGCAAGGTGCAAACGAGATTCTAAGGCTCTACGATCTTACCGGTAAATGTCTCCACCAACAGTATCTGAACCGAGTCTCAGATTGGCAAAGGGTTGATTATCAAAACATTAAACCTGGAATTTATATTGTTGAAGTACAAAGGGATAGCGGCCAAAGAGCTGCTCAAAAGGTAGTGTTGTTTTAATTCAAACTTAAAGCTCAAATCATTTGTGGAACCAATAACTTTTACAATTTTGGTCAGTCAATGAGGATACCCTTACTCTCACTCTTCTTTGCTATCTCAGGATCAGTTTTTGGACAATCGTTCAACGAGCGAAATACATCCATTTCCAACGTTGCTATCAACGTGACCAATATTGGAACATTCGGAAATGCATTCAGGGGTTACCGGGATGGCAGTGGCACCAAATCATGCGAGTATCCGGTACAGTCGGGAATTGAACACCTTTTTGAATCCGGTATCTGGTTTGGGGGTATTGTCAACGGGCAGACTCTGGTTAGTACTTCGGCATATGATGCTTCTTCGGGTTATTCTACCGGAAGAGCAGGCTTTGAGTTCACGAACAAAAGCGGTGACCTTCAGTATAGAAGTTCTTTCTTCGACAGTCCTTTTTTCTCACCTGAGGCCGTATCGCACGAAGATCTTATATCCGTCTACACTGATGAGAATATTCTGATACCCGGTACACAAATCCAAATTCAGGGTCATACCAACCCTATGTTTGTCGATGTTCGAGGAGAGGTATACAACTGGAGCTATTCGTTTAGTGATTTTTTCGTCATACTCAACTTTTATGTTGTAAACAACAGCCAGAACCTCATTGATAGTGCATATTTCGCTCTGTGGGCGAATACCGTAATTCGTAACATCAACATCACGCCCGCAGGATCAGGAGGTTCGGCATTTTATAACAAAGGAGGCAACGGGTATCTCGATTCTCTATTCATGGCTTATTGCTTTGATGCTGACGGAGATGTGGGCTTTACCGACACTTATGTGGGTCAAAAATTCCTGGGAGCCGAGGATAAAAATGGTTTTCATCATCCATTATTGGATTCTACGAATAGGTTTAATTCGCATTACAGCACCTGGCAGTTTAATAACAGTACCGATCCGATTTTCTTTTTGCCTCAAAACGATGCACAGCGCTACCAAAGAATGAGCGCAGGATTGAACTATAATCAATGTTGGGATCAAAACTCAAGTCAGAATCCGAATTGCAATGCGCTTTCCTTAAGAGAAAGTATTAATCAGGCCGGAAACCGGGCTGATTTGGTTGCGCTAGGGCCGTTTCGCGATTTTCAACCTGGAGATACGATCAATATTACTTACGCTTTTGTATTGGCACCAAAGAATGAAGATGGCAATCCAAATTCAGAAAATAACGAGATTCAACGCGCCTTTTTGATGCAAAATGCCGGCTGGGCTCAAACTGCCTACAACGGCGAAGACAAGAACTTCAATGGAATTCTTGACCCAGGAGAAGATTTGGATGGTAATGGACGCGTAACCAGATACATTCTCCCTGCTCCTCCTGACCGACCTCGTATCAGGGTTGAGGCTGGCGATCATAAAATCGATATCTACTGGAGCAACAATGCCGAATCGTCTGTTGACCCTATCACTCAGGAACTGGATTTTGAAGGGTACAGGGTTTATCTTTCCAAACTGGGTTTTGATGTATTACAAACCCCACCGAGATTGGAGTTCGTAAAGGTTGGAGAGTATGACATCAAAGGCAACAACCTGTTTAATGAGGTGGGTTTCGATCAGGTGACTTTATCGGAGCCTGTAACTTTTGAGGGAGATACCAACATCTACTACTACAGATATACACTTGACAACATTCAAAACGGTTGGCAATATGCGGTTGCAGTAACTGCGTTTGACCGTGGAAATCCTGGGGCTAATCTGGAATCTCTGGAATCAAACCCGAATTCGACTAACCGAAGAGTTTTTGCCGGTACCAGAGTAAATGACAATCCAGAAGAAAATGGACCATTCGTATATCCGAATCCATACTATGCCGGAGCATCCTGGGAGGGTAAGAGTAATTTTCAAGAGGAGAGTAGAAAAATATATTTTGCTAACCTTCCGGAACGTTGTAAGATTCGAGTGTACACCACAGCCGGCGATTTTATCAAAGAAATTTATCACGATCAGGATTACAATGGGTCAGATATCCGGTGGTTTCAAACCTTCGGAGCTGTAGATCCAGATAATAATGTTTTTTCAGGTGGAGAGCACGCATGGAATTTATTGTCAGAAGACAGTCAGATTCTTGCCCGCGGACTCTATGTTTTTAGTGTGGAAGACCTCGAAACGGGGAAATTATATAAAGGCAAATTTTTAATTATTAAATGAGAGATATGAAATCAAATCTACTTCTTGCTTTGTTTTTAGGGTTTAGCTTGTCAGTGGCGGCCCAGTATGACACCGTAACCGTGCGGGACATACAATTTGTTGACCAGACGGACCTGGCGAATTGTAACGACACTTCAGCTTACTATGACGACACCGTGGTCGTTGTGGGTGTGGTCATGCACAATGGAAACCTAACAGAAATAGCATCAGGATCTGTAAACGGAAACTACAGGCCTGCGGTAAACATTGTGGATACTTCCATGAATGCCCAAATGGGAGACTTCAGGGGTATCGAAGTTCATGGAGTTTATGTGGATGCAGGTGGTCAAAATCAACCTGTATCTGCCTTGAACCAATTAGTGGCGGGAGACATCATTTTCGTCACCGGTTGGGTGAACAGGTTTTCGGGACAGTCACAGATAAACCCCATAGATAACTCAAGTGTTATAGTATCGGGCTTTACGACTCCACCTCAACCAACAGTGGTCAATGTCGGTGACCTCAATGATGTCAATCGCACCAATATCCTTGAAACCGGTGAGGAATGGGAAGGTTCATTTGTTGAAATTCAGAACGTAACCGTTACTGCAGTTAATTTCTTCTCAGGCAATAGCAGGGTAAGTCTGGATGTGGCGGATGCCAATGGAAATACCATCAATATCTCAGATCGGTATATGGTTCAAAAACTTCCTGGACATACCGCCGTTAATCCTGCATCCCCGCAAAGCAATGGTAGTTTTGTGCCGCCTGCAGTCGGCACGCAGTACGCTTCTCTCAAAGGCATTATCCTGCACTCAGAAAATGGATGTACCGGAGCTGGTGGAAGAGGGTATGAACTCAATCCTTTCGATACGTCGCATTACGAAGTAGGGGTTACTCCACCATTAATTACAAGCCTGACCCGAACACCAACAATGCCCACCAGCACTGAAACTGCCCTAGTAGGATGCTCAATTACAGATAGTGACGGCAGTATTGCAACTGCTGAAATCTACTATACCAATGACATTTCAGGCGGGAACTTCACTCAGGCTAACTTGAGTCTGGTCTCAGGATCTACTGATGAATACGAATATCAGATTCCCTCATTTTCAGACGGCACCATGATAGGTTATTATCTCCGGGCCGTGGACAATGCCGGAAATGAAACGATCATTCCAACACCATCAGGAGGCAACCAACCCGTAATAGCATATACTGTTCGTGACAATGGAGCAACTATTGTTGACTTGCAAATGGTCCTCGATTATAACAACGATGAGTCATACTACGAAGGAGAGGAAATGACCGTTACCGGTATTGTGACCGCCACTACAAAGGATTGGGATATAGGATACGTTTACATTCAGCAACCCGGTGCCAATGAATGGAGCGGTATCAATCTGGTGGGAGATCCTCAACTGGCAACG
Source organism: Flavobacteriales bacterium (assembly GCA_003499525.1). GTDB lineage: Bacteria > Bacteroidota > Bacteroidia > Flavobacteriales_G > Salibacteraceae > UBA10426. Next base: position 89,733 of record DNTB01000076.1, on the reverse strand, counting down.
CTAAGCAGGGGCCAGGAAGTGACCGTCACGGGCGAGGTTGAAGAGGATTTTGGTTTTACAAGACTCAGAGTTAACAATGTTGTCGTTACCGGCAATACGGCACCGCTTGAAACCACTTATATCAATCCGTCAGACAGTGATCTGTACAATTCCGGAGAAATGGAAAAATATGAGGGAATGTTGATAGGATTGGTGCATTCCACCCCCGGAACCAGCATGAAAATGATGAATGAAAATGCCGACTTTGGTGATTATGTTGTTGGAGATGATACCACTTTATCACAAGGTACAAGAGTATTGGCAGGACGTCAAAACAGTAGAGCATTCTCTTCATTATGGGTTTCTCTGGTAACCGACTCATTCTACGTCAACAATGAGGGCATTATGCAGGTGGATCCCGTCATCACCACTCCTGAAATGGAAATGGACACCATCATCGGCCAGATGTACTATAGCTTCAGCAATTACAGATTGCTCCCCAGGAGCAATTACGACATCATTAACCTGCTTGATGACGGCGTACGGGTTGACCTTCCGGATACTACTACAAACATCACTACCATTGACGGCCGCAGGGTTGAAACAGTGTTGTTTCCAAATCCTGCCGAGAGTTTTGTGAATGTTGCAGTAGACGGTTATGAAAAGGAAATGACCTATGTAGTCTACGATATTACAGGGCGTGTGGTCAGCAACGGTTGGCTGAATCCTTTTGGTTTCACCACCATTGACTTGCAGAGTGTTTCGTCTGGAATTCTCTTGATAGAGATCAGAGGAGCTCAGGAAGAATTGATTTCCATCAATAAAGTACTCAGAACAAACTAATCTCAGAATGGGAGCTGCGCCAGCAGCTCCCATCTTTTTTATGTTGTCAATCAGGTCATATTGGTTCTTATCAACTTTCGTTTTGCTCTTATTGGGCTGTGAACGACAGGGGGATCGCTTTACTAATCGTGAACCAGACACCATAATTACACCAATTGAAATTAACCTGACAGGAGAAAATCGCTTGAACAGTGTAATATTCATCAGTTGGACCGGCACCGATCAGGATGGTTTCATAAAAGGATTTGAGATTTCTCTCGACAACCAGAACTGGGCCTTTACCGAGGAATACGACAGCATTTTTCGCTTTGAATTGGAATCTGGCGCCGACACTCTTGACATCGATTTGTATGTACGTGCTATTGACAATGAAGATAATGTTGACCCTACCCCTGCTTTGCTTACTATCCCATTAAAAAACACACCTCCTGTCGCTGAAATTCTGGAGCGGTCATTCCCTGCAGATACGGTTAACCTCGTCACCACTTTGGAATGGGAAGGAACCGACTTAGATGGAGATGAAACCATCGTAAAAGCATTTCTAAAAATCAACGACGGATCATGGACTGAAATAGATGTAGCTCAGCCGAGAATCTCGTTAGTTCCTGATGATCCTGAAGCTACAGGTAGCGTAAGTGCCACGGTTTACTATGGTGACGCCCTGGTTCCCTCCAGTGTTTCTATTGATGGGCTCAAGCTTGCCGATACAAACCGGTTCTATATTAAAGTTTCAGACATTGCACTGGCCGAAAGCACACCTGATACCTCTGAAAGCCTATATATCAAAGAAAAAACAAGTGAGTTGCTTGTTGTTTCTGGTGTTCCTTTGAGTGTATCCCAAAGGTACCGCAGCCGACTGTCTATGGTAGTTTCTGATTATGACTTTGCTGATTACGGTCGCGATGGAAACCTGTACATGGTAAAATTCTGGACACCGACCTTTGATCTTCTATTGCAACATTACGACAAGCTCTTTTTCATTTCAGATCAGTCCAATGTGACCAACGCGATCTCAGGTTTAGATGCTTTAATGCTGGAGTTCGCATCACCTTCCATTCAACTATTCTCTAATAACTCGGGCAAATCTTTGATAACAACCTCCTTTGCGCAGGATCAAATTATAACAGGTATTACAAGCACACTACCTTTGGACAGCCTGTCAAGTGCAAAAGGACAAGCGAGAATACTCCCTGATAGTGTTATCTATCCGGTTGTTTCAGGTAACTACCCGGACCTTTCACCATCAACCGTAATTACGGGGGCATCCCCGTTCTACATTTCAGCAGATGCTGAACCATTTTACCGTGCTGACCTTACCATTATCCCCCCTTGGCAGGGACCAAATGTTGTCGGTGCCCGCAGAGTAAATGGGAACAACAATATTTATCAGTACTTCTTCTCTGTGGAGCTTTACAAATTCGACAAAAACCCAACCGACCTCGAGACTTTATATGACCAAATATTGAATAATGATTTCAACTGGTAGGACATATAAAACATTGATTGTCATTTTGTTAGTAATGGTCGCTAACTCGATTATGGGTCAGGGAGTGCTCAAAGGAAAAATTACCGATGATGCTACCGGAGAGGCCCTTATCGGAGCTACAGTTCTCATAGTGGGTACGTATAAGGGAACGGCTACAGATATTGACGGCAACTACGTCATCAAAGACATCAAACCCGGTGATTATTCTGTGAAAGTTAGTTTCATCGGCTATGCGGATAAAATCTATAACGGGATCACGATCAAAAATTCGGGAGATACCAAATTAAACTCAACACTGGTTCTAAGATCTCAAACCCTTCAGGCAGTCACTGTAGTGGGGCAGAGCAATCTTGTCGATCTTGAATCGGCGGCCTCTGAAGTACGCATATCGCAGGAAGCATTGCAGGAAATGAACGCGAGGGATGTAAATGAGGTGGCCTCCATGCAAGCCGGTGTTAATCAAACAACTGACGGGCTCTCCATTCGGGGAGGAAGGGTCTATGAAACGGATTTTGTCGTTGATGGTATCAATGCACAAGACCCCCTTGCAGGATCAGGATCGGCGGTTAATGTCGCATCGAATTCGGTTCAGAATATCGATATTACCACCGGAGGTGCCGGTGCTGATGTGGATGGAGGAATGGCCGGAGTTATTTCTACCAAGATTAGAGAAGGAGGGGAGGAATTTCAGATCGGCGGTTTCTGGCAGAGAGATAACCTCTACTTCGATAGAGATGCCGCTTACTCTTGGAATACCGATATATTTAATCTCAATCTGGGCGGTGCTCTCCCAGGAAAAAAGAAAAGATTCCGCTATTTCTTTGCTCTAGATGCTACACTTACGGACGATTATTTCGGCTCAACGGCTAATCAACTGCATAGTTCGTTGCTACCGAGCAATGATTCCATATGGGCGCCCAGATACAATAACTCTTACAGCAATACCATCAAAGTATCTTATGAGCTAAAGCCTGGAACAAAATTCTTCATTACCAATCAACACAGTCTAAAGATCAACCAGAATACACGAACCCTTCAAATTATCGGATTTGATCAAATTCTGGCCCCCGGTTTTCAATACCGTCGAAGTTTGAATCTTGACAATGCCACAACATATACACATCAGAGTAATCTGACCGTGCTTAATGTCAATCATTTCTTCAACAATAAATGGAACATTAATGCCTCCGTGGGGAGACTGTTTGTCAACCTTAGAGCTGATGCCAACGGAAGGCCTTTTCGGCAAGAAACAGTGGAGGAAATTCTTGATGAGGATGATATCGTTACTGATCCTGTCGATCTGTTTAATCCTGATGATGATGTGCGCTATGTGCTTCCCGGGCCATGGCTCATTAATAACGGAGGAATAACAGGAACCTGGCACGATCACTATGTAGAAGACTATACTATCAAGTACAAATTTGGGTACTACCCTGAGAACAAATCGCACCGGTTTAGTTTTGGTCACGAGCACCACTTCATTGAATATCAATGGGTTGACGTATTCAAGCCGTGGGTAGGAGCCCCCATCGTAGTCAACGATACACTCACCACGCCATCCACATCCATCGGGGTTTCGAACGACCTCTGGAAAGTGAATCCAATGAACGGCGGAATCTTTGCTCAGGATGTTATTACCTATAAAGGCATAGTAGCTACGTTAGGTTTACGACTGAATTATTGGGCACAGGGAACTTATCTAGATGATGTCGTTGCTGACCCTCGAACACCCGTGGTAGATCAAATCCGTGAAGACTATATGAATGAAACTTTTGGTCTTTTCGGCATGCGGTGGAAGGCAAGATTATTGCCGAAGATTAATGTATCATTTCCAGTTTCGGACAACATAATACTCTATTTTAATTACGGTCATTTCATGCGGCTTCCACACCCTCGTTTTGTATTTCAGGGACTGGATACCACCTATGTTGAAAATTCATTTCTCGGAAATCTGGGTAATCCCAATTTGAATCCTGAAGTGAGTGTCAACTACGAACTTGGAATGAAAACCCAAATTACCAAGGACTTTGCCGTTGCCGTTGCGGCATACAATAACAACAGATTTGATTATATCGTATCACGTTCAGTTATTGTAAATGATGTTACGGGCCGTCCCGTGACGAAGCGTATGTATATAAATCAGGATTATGCCCGCATATATGGTCTTGAAACCAGCCTTTTCTGGAGGGCAAACAGACATTTCCGAACTAATTTTAACATTGCTTATCAGGTAGCTCGGGGTAAATCAAATTCAGCCAGAGAGAGCAATTTACAGATTGAACAAAACGGTGAAGTAGCCCTCACAAGCGAGCAATATCTGGCATGGGATAGGCCATGGGATATTAAGTTAGGAGTTCTCTTTAAACCGGACTCTACACTGCGTGTTGCAGGAATTAAACTGGATGGGCTAAGCATATTTACACAGTTTAGATATACATCAGGATATCGCTATACCCCCTATGTGAAGGTAGGTGAAAACGAACTGGGGAGGCCATTGTACGAGCCTGAACTGGACAAGTACTTACAAGAAATCGGAAAGGCGTGGTTTAATGCCGATTTAAAGATCTCGTATGAAATTGTGGTGAATCGGGTAAAAAAATCCGGAATAATACTTAGCGTTGAGGTGAGAAACCTGTTCGACAATAAAAATGCCCAGGTTGTAAACCCAATTACCGGAAGGGGCTATGAACCCGGTGATGATGTCACGGAACAATACAGAGATAACCGATATTTAGGGCCGGAAGAGAATGGAGCATTGCCTGATGACCCGGCGAGATACCTGGCTCCACGTCAAATTTTATATGCCATTAGTTTCAAGTTTTAATCAATGAAAAGGATTCTGCCAGGCATAATAATTACGATCGTCATGAGTGCTACAAGTCAGGCTCAGGTACTCCCGAATCTTGGAGGTCAAAGAACCGGTCTGGCAACTTTTTCATTCCTAAAAAACGATATGAACCCCCGGTCTACTGCAATGGGAGGAGCATCGGTATCAATGAATTCCGGGGGCTATTCCACTTTCAGCAACCCGGCATATATGCCTGACTTAGAGGGGCTGAACATCACATATTCCAGTTTTCTGCTGGGGGCTGGTATTTATCAGGGGTATGTTTCAGCGGTTTTGCCCTCAAATAATTCATCAGCCATAGGAATTTCCGTAAACCACTTGAGTTCAGGTCAAATGGAAGTCCGAACAGAGTTTCAACCGCAGGGCACAGGCCAAAAGGTTTCAGCAAATACTATCGCAACCGGAGTGAGCTACGCTCGTCGTTTGTCGGATATGTTCACCTTTGGTTTGACCGGGCGCTACATATATGAGCAACTGGCCGAATACACCAATCATACTTTCACTTTTGATCTGGGCTTTGCTTACCAAACCGACTGGAAAGACCTCAGCTTTGCCGTCATGCTGCAAAATTTTGGAGGAAACTCAACGCTTAAAGGAGATTATCTGGAAGTAGACCTGAACCGGAGCGGAGTGGCACTTGAGAATTATGCTTCAGCATCCGTCTTCAGGCTGGGGTTTTCATTGATCCCCTATCAAAAAGACCGACATACCTTTCTTTTTGCTTTTGAATTGGATCATCCATCAGACAATGCTGAGAACTTCCGGTTGGGCCTTGAGTATAATTATGTAAAAGTCCTTTACCTGCGATTGGGCTATAAAATTAATGTACAAGACCATTATTGGCCCGTATTTGGATTGGGCCTTCGATCTAAAATTGGCGCACACCCCTTAATGATTGACTATTCTGCTCAACCCACCGGACACTTTGGTGTCTTGCACAATGTAGGACTTTCTTTTACACTGAATAATGATAAGCGCGAATAGGAATTTAGTTCAGATACTTTTAGGAATGCTGGCATTCTTTGTCATCTCCTGCGATGGTTTTTTTGGAGAGAAAACCGATGTTGATTTCATCGATATTCCCGACTTCCAGGCAAGACCGGTTGCTTATGTGCCTATACTTCCCATACTTGATCAATTCCTTGCACCTACCGATATTCATGCTGGCTTCGACGAGTTGATTTATGTAGTAGATGAAGCCGCAGAATCGATTATTGCATTGGATCAGAGTGGACGTGAACTCTACAGTTTTCGTGTGCCCGGTGTAACGGCGGTAATTCAGGATCGACGCCTAAACCTTATTGCCATAGGAACAAAAGACACCACCATTGCAGGAACAGACTATGAACTTGCATGTTTGTACCGTATTGATTTACAGGGCGATCTGGGTTATGGGCTCAATAATGCGAGAATCGTTAACGAGATTGTTCATCCATTTTATTTCAAAAGCTCCTTTTCTAGAAGTGATGGAGATGTGCGCTTCACTGACGCTGCTGTAATCGATGTGAACGAGTTTTATGTGTCCAGAACCGGACCTAATAATGATCCTGCCAAATTTGGCGGGCCTGATGATGCGGTTCTTCTTTTCAATGCTAACGACACCTATATTACTCCGATTAGCGTCACCACCCAGGGAGGAGTATTTAAAGATTTCTTCAAAATGCCCTTCGGGCTGACTTCAAGAGCACAACCTCCGCAAATTAGCGCCAGCTTTTCAAGAGACTTTTTTTACACCTCTATTGATGCTGATCCCGACAACCTGTATAGAGTGAGACAGATCGAATATCGAGAAACGGACTTTGGGCTGGAATATGTACCTAACCCTATCGGGCAAATAGATACCTCCAAAGCATTTGGGTTCATATCTGAACCCAATAAATTTCTGAAACCTGTAGATATAACCCTCGCGGGAGATGGTACTGGATTCATTTTTGTGATCGATGAAGCTAAAGATTCTTTGTATCAATTCACCAGCAATGGTCTGGAAGGGGTACAACCACCCCCCGGGTCAGGAGAAGTTAAGCACATTAAAGTGTCTTTTGGTGGAACGGGTATTGAGCCTAACCAATTTAACAACCCCGTAGCTGTCGCTTATCTGAATGAAATTGTTTACGTAGCGGACAAGGGTAACGGGCGCGTTCTAAGGTTTAAGCTCACTACAAATTTCGATTAGCTCTTAAGAAACTGATATACCGCTTCATAAAATTCTTGCCGCTTTTCGGCATGAAGCCAATGTCCGGCATCATGTACAGTTATGAGTTCACTATCCGGAAAAATGACCTGAATTTCAGGCCAGTCATCATCGAGGATATAGGGAGATAAATCCCCTCTTAGAAAAAGCGTCCGCCCTCTGTAAATCTGATCTTCAATGGCGATTCCTACTTTTTCGATATGGTCCTCTATAACTTTTAAATTGAATCGCCATTCCAGCTTTTTGTCATCATTCCAATATAGATTCTTAAGAAAAAAGAGAACGACTCCTTCATTTCTCATTCTTTCAGTAAGAAAATCCTGAGCCTGCTTCCTTGTTTTTATCTCTTCAAGATTCATAGAACACAAGGTGTCCAAAATATCTCTGTGATGCACGGGGTAATTCTTGGGTCCAATATCGGCAACAATGAGCCTTTCGATATCCTGTGGGTAATTTTGAGCGAGTTTCATGGCCACTTTTCCACCCATAGAATGCCCCAGAAGACTGACATGAGGAAGATGCAACTCGTCCATCAGTTCGCGTATGTCATCCATCATGACGTCATAATTCAAAATATCTGACCTATCCGAATGGCCATGATTTCTCATGTCCACGGTGACGACATGAAAATCCTTAGCCCACATTTTGGCGAGGGTAGTCCAGTTATCCAGCATACCAAATAAGCCGTGCATAATGATCAGGGGATCGCCTTCACCGTATTGCCTGCAGTTTAATTTCATTTTTGTAGAGCTCTCAAATAAAGCTGAATGGTATTGGTAATCCCATAGTACAGGGCATCACTTATTAAAGCATGCCCGATGGACACTTCAGCAAGCGGTTGTACATGTTCTTTAAAAAATTTCAGATTCTCAAGGCTAAGGTCGTGCCCGGCATTTACTTCCATCCCAAGCTCATGTGCGGTTTTAGCTGCCCGCACAAAAGGAGCTACAGTCTTCTTTGGTGCGACAGGGAAGCCTTTAGCATAGGATTCCGTGTAGAGCTCGATACGCTCTGTTCCGATTTTTGCCGCATATTCAATGAGCTTGAGGTCTGTTTCCATAAAAATTGAAGTGCGTATTCCAGCTGATTTTAGAGTATCAATAACACCCAACAGGAAGTCAAAGTTCTTTTTTGTGTCCCAGCCTGCATTGGAGGTAAGTACATCCGGCGGATCCGGAACCAATGTAACCTGGTGTGGTTTCACATCAAGGACCATTTTCATGAAACCTCTTGACGGATACCCTTCGATATTAAATTCGGTTTCAACTCGCTCAGCTAGTTCATAAACATCATTAAACCGGATATGTCTTTCATCGGGTCTCGGATGAACTGTTATACCCTGTGCACCGCTCTCCTCACAAGTTTTGGCAAATTCAACAACATTAGGAATATCTCCACCACGGGCATTTCTAATGGTGGCAACTTTATTAATGTTCACACTCAGACGAGTCATATAATTTCTAAATTTGGGTCAAACCACAAAGGTAAATTCTTTGTTACAGGACCTCTTGAAATGAACTCAATCGAAGCACTCTTTGCAGATATACCGCCGGTTCTCATTTCCGAGACAGGTACGCGAGCATTCGATGTGATGACAGAATATCGACTCGCACATATTCCGGTAACGGAAAATGGAGTGTTTTCTGGAATGCTTTACATGGATGCTCTTTTAACTATTGATGAAATCGATAAGCCGATCGGTCAATTAGCACAGACTCTGCATCCACTTTATGTAACCATTAATCAGCATATGACAAAAGCGATTTCCAGATTGGCTTCTGGCAATCTAAGTTGCATTGCAGTTGTGGATGACCAAATGCTTTATGAAGGAATGGTAACTCTTGAAAGTGCATTTAAGGCTCTTGGCAATCTGCCCATGTTCAGAGATAAAGGAGGAATCCTTGAAATAGAGATGAACATAAGAGACTATATGCTCTCAGATGTCATCAACATCGTGGAGCAGAATGACTCCAGAATTCTCGGTTTGTACACGGATACTCAGTTAGAAAGCCAAATGATTCGCGTCACCGTCAAACTCAATAACCAGGACATGATGGTTCTTATGAAAGAGTTCGAACGTCGCGGGATTGACATCACAGTTCATGATCTAAGCTGGGAAGAAAGTGATGATCTGCGGCAGCGCTATGAGCATCTTGTACATTATTTGAATCTGTAGCCATTGGCCAGGTTTTTTCTGCTTTTCAGTATACTATTCTGCCTTTCCATTGAGGTAAGAGCTCGTGCCGATTCAATTTACATCGATAGTATTGTTATTCTTGGTAATAAGATCACTAAAGATTTTATTATTCATCGCGAACTGGAATTCTCAGTCGGCGATTCTGTAGAAGCAATGGGATTGGACGGGTCGATAACCAGAAGCAGAAATAACATCTTCAATACGGCATTATTTAATGAAGTGGACGTTTATCAAGAACTTCAGGGCAACCGAACGGTCGTCACCATTCATCTGGAAGAGCGATGGTACATATGGCCTTATCCAATTCTCGAAAATGCTGATCGTAATTTTAATACGTGGTGGAGAACCAAAGATTTCAATCGCCTGAGCTACGGAGTGTATCTCAACTGGTTCAATTTCAGGGGAAGAGCTGAAACTTTTCAGATACTCGCAAAAATTGGATATGAGCAGCAATTTGCAATTGGGTATAATTTTCCGAATTTAAACAAGGCCAGAACCTTAGGACTTCATGTTGCTGCAGGTCATACCCGGATTAAAGATGTGAACTACAACTCTTTGGATAACGAAAGACTTTTTTTCAATGACGAAACCGGAGCATTATTAAATACTTCCTATGCCAAAGCAACAATGCAAGTGCGCAAAGGCCTGTATTTGCGCCATTTTATAACAATGCAATACCAGAATGTGAACATTGATTCTAGTATTGCTGCTTTGAATGAAAACTACCTAAGGAATGAGACCACTCATTCCCAGTTTTTTTCGCTTATCTATGAAGCAAAGTATGATCGCCGGGACTATATTGAGTATCCATTGACTGGATACAAACTTGAAGGGAGAGTAGCTTTACACGGAATGGGGATTTTAGACAACCAGAACTTAAACCTTTTGATGATTAGAGCCGCAGCCAACTTTCACAAACCGATCATAGGGCGTTGGTATTCCGCTGCCGCTATCATAGGGAAAACTTACGAGATTCAGGACCCTACCTATTATCTTCAAGAAGGACTTGGTTATAAAGATTTCGTTAGAGGATATGAGTATTATGTAATGGACGCACAGCGATATGCTATGATCAAAACCAACCTTAAGTATCAATTAATCAAGAAAAAAACCATTCCACTTCAGTGGTTGCCGTGGGAACAATTTAACAAACCCTATTTTTCAGCGTTTCTTAATGCTTTTGTAGATGTCGGTTATGCTGAGGACAGATTGAATGCTGAGCTTAATGGGTTGTCAAACAAGTGGTTAGCAGGGTATGGTGTCGGGTTAGATATCTCCGCATACTATGATATTGTTTTTAGAATTGAATACTCCTTCAATATTGAACAAGAAGCCGGTCTCTTTTTGCATTTTAACAAGTCAATTTAATTACTTTGTTTCGTTGAATATAAAATACTGATAATCAGGATGGAAAACATTGCCATTTTCGGTAAAGAGCTCAAGCAAGAGCACAAAGATGAGATCGTTTTTCTATTTGATTATCTAAATAAAAAGGGAATAAAGGTTCATACAAACCGGGCCTATGTTGAATTGTTTCAAGGTGCTATTGATGAAAGTCTGATCTACAATTGGCTGGATAGATCTACCCCAAATCCAGATTTCGATTTATTCATCAGTATTGGAGGAGATGGTACTTTTTTGGAATCTGCCCTATATGTTAGAAATTCCAATGTACCCATTCTTGGAATAAATACAGGTCGTCTTGGTTTCTTGGCACGAGTAAAATCAGGGCACATCAAAGCGGCCATAGATCAAATGTTCCTCGGTAATTTTGAACTTGAACCGCGTACACCGTTATGTTTGGAAATAGACGGAGACCTTTTCGGTGAGGAAAACTTTGGACTCAACGAGGTAACAGTACATAAGAATGATGATGCCTCCATGATCATTATCAATACCTACATCGATGGTGAGTTTCTTAATGCCTATTGGGCTGATGGTCTAATTATAGCCACGCCAACAGGGTCTACGGCCTACTCGATGAGTGTCGGAGGTCCGATTATTATGCCTGGATCTGAAAACCTGGTCATATCTCCGGTTGCGCCTCATAATTTGAATGTGCGTCCTCTAGTGATTCCTGATAACGTAACAGTTGAGCTCAGTGTAGAGGGGCGTGGAGACAACTTTTTGGTGAGTCTGGACTCCCGTATAGCTAGAATCAACAGTTCCACCTCTCTTCGGGTTAAAAAAGCACCCTTCAAAATTCAATTAGTCAAACTTAAAGGCAACAGCTATTTAAAAAATATCCGCGAAAAACTAAGCTGGGGCCTCGATAAACGGAACTGATGCTTTTCTCAGAGCAACTGGGGTTTTAAACATTTTTCTGTTTATAAGTGCATTTTATTAACAATTCCTGCCCTTGCTTGAAATCTAAATTTGCTTCAAACAATGGCGGATATGGCACGTAATACGTTATTAATCATTATAGTTACATTATTCCTCTTGCCGGAAATGGCACAGGCGCAGAGGTGGAAAAGATTCAAACAAGAAGTTGGAATGAGCCTGGGAGCATCAAACTTTTTAGGAGACCTCGGAGGAAATAGTGAAGGTGACGGCTCTCGCTTTGGAGACCTTGACCTCTCCAACACAAGGCCGGTATTCGGAGTTTGGTATAAGTATCGGTTTCATGACCGGTTTGCTGCCAAGGCCAATTTATTTTACGGCAGAGTATATGGTACAGATGAGAATACTCCCAACGTATGGCGAAGAAATAGAAATCACACATTCCGTTCACCAATTATTGAATTGAGCACGCAGGGAGAGTTTTATTTCTTCAGAGAAAAAATTGGAGCCGCGTATAGAATTAAAGGTGTAAGAGGTTACGGTTCTACAAACATTGCAGGCTATGTATTTGGAGGAATCGGAGTGATATTTTACGATCCGCACGGTAAAGCTGATGACGGTAGCTGGGTGCGCCTTTCGGACTTGAATACCGAGGGGCAGGGACTGCCCGGAGGACCTGAGGATTATTCGAGATTTACTCTAACTTTCCCTATAGGATTTGGTTTTAAATACAACTTTTCGCGAGAGTGGGGAATTGCCATTGAATACGGACTTCGCTTAACCCCCTCAGATTATCTCGATGACTCAAGTACTCGTTACTATGATGATGATGCTATAGCGGCAGCATATGGCGAATTGGCAAGAGAGATGTCCGACCGAAGGCTGAGTGACTCTAGATTTGAGGGTAACGCACGCCGCGGAAACGACGAAAGAAAAGATGCCTATATGTTCGGCACCTTGTCGCTCACCTATAGAATCAGAACCGCTACAAGAAGCAGAATCCGCTTCTAAGAAATAATTGATCACTATTTTCGTTTCCTCGATGCTATGAGGAAGCACCTTATTCCGTGTATTGTTTTAGCCGTAGTATCTCTGTCAAGTGCCAACGCACAGAGGTACTACGAGCTTGGTTTAGGCGCCGGTCTCACCTTTTACAATGGTGATTTAAATCCTTCACGTTTTTTTCCAGGGGGTCATACTCACCCCGGTGTTGGAATACTATACCGATATAATTGGAATCCAAGGTGGTCCGTACGCTATGCTTTTTCATACGGGCATGTATCTGCACAGGACAGCGATGCGGATGGATATTTTCAGCAAAATCGAAATCTAAGCTTTGAGTCTGACGTTTTCGAAGGCTATGCGGCCATAGACTTCAATTTTTTTAGCTTCAAGCCCTACAAGGCAGTCAGCTTATTCCAAAGCACCGATACATTCACCCCTTTCGTTTTTGGAGGAATTGGGATATTTAATTTTAATCCAAAGGCAGAATTGAATGGAAACCTTTATGACCTCAGACCTTTAAAAACAGAGGAAGTTGATTATTCCCGTACTTCACTTTTTTTGGTTTATGGATTAGGTCTGAAACTTAGATTGACAGATCGGTTTATACTCGGGATAGAAGGAGGGTTGCGGAGAAGCTTTACGGATTACCTTGATGATGTGAGTGGCTCTTACCCTTTGAACCCGGAGGGAATGACGCAACTAGCGCAAAACCTTTCAGACAGAAGTATAGAGCCGCAAGGTCCTGATGGAACCAATTGGGGTACACAACGTGGTAACTCACAAACGAGAGATGTTTATAGTTTTTATGCGCTGTATTTAACATATAACCTCACAAGGAATCCTAACCGCTGCCATTTTAATCCTCTCAAATAGTTAATTTTGCAAGCTGATCGTCTGAACAGACGATCTTTTTGTATTTAGGTGTCTGTAATGCATACAATCGATAAAGAAAGTTTACCCAGGCATGTTGCCATCATCATGGATGGCAATGGGCGATGGGCGCAAAGTAGAGGGCGTGCACGGCTGTTTGGACACCGAAGTGCACTTGAAGCGGTTAGAGATACCATTGAAGGTGGGGCTGAAATAGGACTGGAATACATCACTCTTTACGCCTTTTCCAGAGAAAACTGGAACCGTCCGAGGTTTGAGGTAAATGGGTTGATGGAACTCCTGATTTCTTCCATTCACAAAGAGGTGAAAACACTAAATGAAAACAACATTCGTTTGCTAGCCATTGGCGACTTTGACGATCTACCTAGGAAAGGTCAAAGAGAATTAAAAGCGGCAATAGAAAGTACGAGTGGCAATACCCATATGACTTTAGTTCTTGCCTTGAGCTACAGTGCTCGATGGGAGATTATTCAAGCTACTAAGAGAATTGCAAAGAGTGTTAAAACTGGTGAACTTGAACTTGATAATATTGATGAAAATACATTTGGTGAATACCTTGCAACGAATTCAATTCCAGATCCCGAATTGATGATCAGAACGAGCGGAGAATATCGCATAAGTAATTTCTTACTTTGGCAAATGGCCTATTCAGAGCTGGTTTTTTTGGATAAATTCTGGCCAGATTTCAGACGAGAGGACTTGTATAGATGCATTTTGGAATATCAAAAGAGAGAGCGACGATTTGGTAAAACTAGTGAACAGGTTAGGAGCTAATCCACTCCTTATTTTATTTCTAGTTCTCTGTGTTGTCCCGCTGACTACTTTGGGGCAGCTCGACAGAACAAAATGGGGCAGCTTTGAGGTAGATTATGCCAATCCTCGTAAGATGGAAATCGGTGGAATCATTATTTCAGGCGCTAGAATTTTAGACCCAAATGCACTTACTCTACTCACCGGTTTAAGGGTAGGAGATGAAATTGATATTCCAGGTATCAAAATCTCCAATGCCATCAAAAACCTTTGGAAGCAGGGTCTTTTCTCAGATATTGAGGTGAAAGTAAACCGAGTAGAAGGAAGGAAGATATTTCTGGAGTTCTTTATCACTGAACAACCTCGATTATCAAGATTTCAAATTAATGGTGTCTCCAAGTCGGAAGCCGACGATATCCGGGAGGATATCAAACTGTTCAGAGAGAAAATCGTAACCGACAATCTGAAAATAACTACAAAGACTAAAATTAGATCCTACTTCGTACAAAAGGGATTCTACAATACCGCTGTCGAAATCGTTACCAAAAACGACTCGGCTTACGCCAATCACGTGGTACTTATAATTAATGTCGATAAGAAGAAAAAAGTCAAAATAGACAACATCTATATTCATGGTAATACTGAGCTATCCGATGGAAAGATTCGGAAAACGATGAAAGAAACTAAAGAGCAAAGCCGCTTTAGGCCGCTAGAGAACCTACCCCGCCTCGGAAAAGATGTATTTCTTGCCACATTTTCACCAGATAGAGATTCATTGCTGAATGTGGTGCGCCGATATAAATATGACAACATTAACCTGATGATCTTTAAGAGCTCTAAATTCATCAGATCACAATACAATACAGATAAGGCAGCAATCCTGGACTACTACAAAGAGTTGGGTTACCGGGATGCCAAAATCATAGAAGATTCTGTTACCGCAACGAGCAATAAGGGACTGCGAATAGATCTGGTCGTTGAGGAGGGAAATAGGTATTATTTCCGGGATATTGAATGGGTGGGTAATACAAAATATGAAACTTCTGTTCTGAAGGGAATTCTGGGCATTGAAAAAGGGGATGTATACAACACCAAGCTTCTTGACGAGCGCTTGTTCATGAATCCAACCGGGCTCGATATCAGTTCCAAATATATGGACGACGGCTACTTATTCTTTCAGGTAAATCCGGTGGAGAGGCAGGTTGTTGGTGATTCAATAGATCTTGAAATCCAAATTCAGGAAGGTACTCAGGCCCGAATAAATCGAATAAGTATTAGTGGAAATACCAAAACGAATGAGCATGTAATCAGAAGAGAGATACGTACTAAACCGGGTGAACTCTTCAGCCGTTCGGACATCATGCGAACCCAGCAGGAATTAACTCTATTAGGTTTTCTGGATCCTGAACAAATGGATGTTGTACCTATACCAGATCCAGTAAACGGTACGGTCGATATTCAATATAAAGTCGGTGAAAAACCATCGGATCAGGTGGAACTTTCCGGTGGTTTTGGAGGCGGGAGGCTGCTAGGGACATTAGGTCTTACCTTTAATAACTTCTCCCTCAGAAATCTGTTTAATGGTTCTGCATGGAGACCACTTCCATCAGGAGACGGACAGCGATTAAGCATACGAGGTCAAACCAGTGGCGCTATTTTCAACTCCATAAATCTCTCATTTACAGAACCCTGGTTAGGAGGAAAGAGGCCAAATGCTCTTACGATCAGTACGTATTACACTCTTCAAACTAACGGTCAAAGAAGAACCGCAAGAGATACTGAAGGAAATCAAATTGACAACCCTGCTTTTCAGTCGTTGGATATTCTCGGTTTTACAGTCGGTCTGGGCAGAAGGTTGACCTGGCCAGATGACAACTTTCAGCTGTATGTTGAGGGCTCATATCAGTACTACGATGTGAATCAATGGCCTGCTTTTCAGGGGTTTAACAATGGGTTTGCCAACAACATATTCTCAAGAATTGTATTGACTCGCAGCTCTATCGATGATCCGAACTTCCCTAAAAGTGGAAGCCGAATATCATTGTCAGCACAATTGACACCTCCTTATTCCTGGTTCAATGACATTGATTATGCAACGGCTACCCAACAGGAGCGATTTAAGTTTGTAGAATATCACAAATGGAAGTTTACCGCGGCGTGGTACAACAACTTTGTGAGCAAGTTTGTGGTTTACGCCAAAGTTGGATTTGGAGGCCTTTTTGAGTACAGCAGATTTGTGGGAACAGCTCCGTTTGAAAGGTTTTACCTTGGAGGATCAGGACTAACCGGGTTTAATCTTGATGCAAGAGAAATCATCGCATTGCGCGGTTATGATGACGGATCACTCTCACCTGTAACAGGGGCACCGTTTGTGACAAGATATACGGCTGAGATCAGGTATCCATTCGCTAATAATCCAAGTGCTATGGTGTACGGCTTGCTTTTCGCTGAGATGGGCAATACATGGCAGAGTTTGGATCAGTTCAGCCCTTTTAATAACTATAGGTCCGGAGGATTTGGTGTGAGGGTATTCTTGCCCATGTTTGGATTACTGGGCCTGGATTGGGGATACAGATTTGACGATGTGCCTACCGTTCCATTCATGGAGCGGTCTCAGCTACATTTTACCATTGGAGCTAACCTTGGAGAATTATAAAAATGAAACAATTACTTCTTATTTCCGCAATTCTTGTATCATCTGTCCAGCTTATTGGGCAGCGTTTTGCTTATGTTGATTCCCGATATATCCTGGAGAATATGGAAGAATATCAGGAAGCTCAAAAAGAACTAAATGCTATCAGCAAGCAATGGCAGGAAACCGTAGAAGCTAAAATTGCAGAACTCGACGAAATGAAGCGAACTTTTGAAGCTGAAAAGATTCTGCTTACCGATGAAATGAGGAAGGAGCGTCTAACACAGATTAAGGAGAAGGACAAAGAGGTTAAGGACTACCAAAGAGCAAAGTTTGGAGTTAAAGGAGAACTCTTCACCAGAAGACAGGAACTGATAAAGCCACTTCAAGACGAAATTTACAATGCAATCAAGGAATTAGCATCTGAAAGAAGTTATGGTATAGTTTTCGA
The DNA here is from genome assembly GCA_003499525.1 of Flavobacteriales bacterium. Lineage (GTDB taxonomy): Bacteria > Bacteroidota > Bacteroidia > Flavobacteriales_G > Salibacteraceae > UBA10426. The sequence continues at coordinate 72,177 of DNTB01000076.1, read as the reverse complement.
TAAAGGGGTAAATACGAACATCCTTTTCTCAGACCCAAAGTATGATAAAAGTGATGTGATACTTAAAAAGTTAGGATATTCAGCTCGCGATGAATAATTTCGCAGGTCTTTTTTTTTAAAAGCAAAACATAATTCAAACAAACATGAAAAATCTTCTCATCTTATTGGCTCTAACTCTTATGTCCGCTTATACGGCTTCGGCGCAATCTAAGCTCAAATTCGGACATATTAACTCAGCCGAACTGCTCGAATTAATGCCGGAGAGAAACCAAATACAAGTAGAGTTGGAAGAGTATGCTAAACAGCTTGAAACTCAACTCACGACAATGACCACTGAATATCAAACCAAGGTTGCAGACTATCAGCAGAACGAAGCCTCCTGGACGGAGCTGATTAAAAACTCAAAGCTTTCAGAGATATCTGACCTCGAGAGAAGAATACAAGAATTTCAGTCTACCGCACAACAAAGTCTTCAGCAAAAAGAACAACAACTGGTAGAACCACTAATTAACCGAGCACAGGATGCAATAGATAAAGTTGCTGCAGCCAATGGATATACTTACGTATTCGATACCAGTACTGGAGCAGTTGTTGTTTTTCCAGATTCTGACAATCTTCTAGGTCTGGTCAAAAAAGAACTAGGAGTAGAGTAAGGCAAATCCTTCTATTCGCGATCCCTTTTTCTTGAGTGATACCATCGGAATATTTGACTCCGGTATCGGAGGTCTAACCATTTGGTTGGAAATTAAGGAGCTAATTCCGCATGCACGAACCATTTATGTATCAGATAATCAGAATGTTCCTTATGGCGAAAAATCCAGAAATTTTATCACGCAGCGTGCCGAAAGAATCACTGATTTCCTCATAGATTCTGGTGCCGATATAATTGTGATAGCATGCAATACTGCCACATCTGCAGCAATTAAGCATCTGAGAAAATCCTACAATATGGAATTCGTAGGTATCGAGCCTGCGATTAAACCAGCCGCCGAGCAATCTGCAAATGGTATTGTTGGAGTATTAGCAACAAAGGGAACTTTAGAAAGTGATAAATTCAAAAAAACCCGCAATCAATACGCGAACGGAGTTGAAGTGATCATGCAGCAGGGCAAGGGCCTGGTTCGACTCATTGAATCTGGAGATTGGGATTCTGATGCACTTCACGAAAACCTTAATGAAAATCTTTATTTCATAAATAATAGAGGGGTAGATACTCTGGTTCTCGGTTGTACACACTATCCCTTGATAAAGGAACAGATCAGCCGAATCATAGGTCCGGAAGTTTTAGTCATTGATCCGGGAAAGGCGGTAGCACGTCAGGTGCTTCGAAAAATGAAAAAGAAGATGGCAACAGAAACATCGACTGCACAGCATAAGTTTTTCTCCACAGGATCTGCAGAACCATTACTAAAGACTCTAGTCAAATTAGGTGTTAACGCACCTAAAGTGGAAAATGTCAATCTTTAAACCAGGAAGAATACAAAGAATAATTGCGTGCTATTCTCTCTATTTCTCCTTCTTTCAATCGGTCAGGTAAGGTTTTAATGAATTTTGCTGGATTTCCTGCCCAAACTGAATAGGGCTCGATTTTCGTCCCCTCTAATACAACAGACCCTGCTCCAACCAGGCTGTGATGCCCAATATGAACATTATCCATAACAATAGCACCCATCCCGATGAGGACAAAATCTTCCACTTTCGCTCCATGAACAATCGCCTGATGACCAATACTTACAAAGCTCCCAATGTCCACGGAGGTCTTTTCATAAGTACAGTGAATAACCGCTCCGTCCTGAACATTGGAATTTGAACCGATCCTAATCCGGTTCACATCACCTCGAATTACCGCGTTGAACCATACTGAGCAATGCGCTGCAATACGAACATCTCCCACTATTATAGCGTTAGGAGCCAGAAAACAAGATCTGTCTACTTCGGGAGTGGTACCTCTACATGATAAAATGGTTGCCATGACAAATTGAGTTCGATACTTTTGCACTTCAATTTAATCAAACTAAAATGAACCCAATTACAATATATTCTGAAATGACTCCTAACCCAAGGGTCATGAAGTTCGTTGCAAATCAGTTGCTCATTCCATCCGGTTTATCCCTCGAATTTCAAAGTGCTGAAGAAGCTGGAGCTTCCCATCTAGCGCAGATGTTATTCACATTCCCCATGGTCGAAGGGGTCTTCCTTACGGAAAACTTCGTTTCTGTAACCATTACAGAAAACCTCGACTGGAATGATGTGGTAACCGAAGTGAGAGAATACATCTTAGGATATATCCAGGCTGGAAATTCAGTTGTAGATGAAAGTCTCCTGAAAGCCAATACAAAAGAAGATGCAGTTTCTGAACTGGGGTCAGATGAAGTTGCTGAGAATGACTTTCCAGTTTCAGAGTATGATGAAAAAATCAAGCATATTCTAAATGAATATGTGACCCCTGCTGTTGCTTCAGATGGCGGAGCAGTGGAGTTTGTATCCTTTGAGGATGGAACTCTAAACCTGAAACTCAAGGGAGCATGTAATGGATGTCCGTCATCAAGAGCAACACTCCAAAACGGTATTAAAGGTCTCTTTGATCAATTGTTACCTGCTGTTAAGGAGATTCAAGCAGTATAAAATACATGCGCCTTTGGTTCATAATTTTCTTATTGGCGGTTTCATGTGATTCCCCTCTTATTCAGGAGGTTAAGGAATCTTATCCGGATGGATCTCCCAAGGTGGTCTATTTTTATGAGGTCTCGAATGAAGACTCTTTACTGAAAAAACATAGAGAGTACCACGCTAATGGACAGCTAAGGATAGAAGGTCAGTACGATGAGAATGAAAAAAGAACTGGAGTGTGGAGGGCTTTTTACAAGGATGGTGTCCTCCAAAGTCAGGCGGAGTTTTTACAGGGATATCGTAACGGCCATACTCATGTATACTATACAAATGGAGTTAAAAGGTACTCCGGAAAATTTGCTTTGGGCAAAAAGACCGGAACCTGGACCTACACCGACAGTTTGGGTATAGTGCTCAGAAAGGAAGAGCATCCGTAAAGGAAAAAACAAACGACTGTAACCGTGGCAGTTTCGCTACATTTGATGAGATGATCAATCGTCAAACCATAGATCGGATATTTGAGGCCGCGCGCATTGAAGAGGTCATTGGGGAGTTTCTAACTTTAAAGAAGGCAGGATCAAACTTCAAGGCCCTGAGTCCTTTTACCAATGAAAAAACACCCTCCTTTTTTGTATCACCGACTAAAAATATCTTCAAGGATTTCAGTTCCGGTAAGGGTGGAAATGTGGTTACATTCCTCATGGAGCACGAGCAAATGTCCTATCCGGAAGCTTTAAGATATCTCGCAAAGAAGTATAACATTGAGATTGAGGAAGAAGAAGAAACTGACGAAGAAAAAAAAGAATCAACTCACAGAGAAAGTCTGTATTTAATCAACAAGTGGGCGGAATCGTTTTACACAGATACTCTATTCAATGATGAGGAAGGTAAATCTATCGGTCTGGAATATTTCCGCGAGCGCGGCTTTACCCAACAGACTATAGAGGCATTCGGACTTGGTTACAGTCCGGATAAAGGCAACAGGCTTCTACTTAAAGCTACAGAAGAGGGAAGGAAAAGGGAGTTACTTGAAGAACTTGGGCTGATTAAGGAACGAAATGGGAATTACTATGATGGCTTTAGGGGCAGAGTAATTTTTCCGGTACATAATTTATCGGGACGTCCGGTAGCCTTTGGGGGAAGGATTTTAAGAAACGACATTAAAGCACCGAAGTACCTCAATTCACCAGAAAGTGCCATTTATGAAAAGCACAAAGTACTTTATGGGCTATATCAGGCAAAATCAGAGATCATTCGAAATGACCTTTGTTATCTGGTAGAGGGATACACCGATGTTTTAATGATGCATCAAGCTGGTATTCAGAATGTTGTTTCATCTTCGGGGACTGCTCTGAGTACAGATCAGGTACGTTTGATCTCCAGGTTTTCAAAGAATATTACCATAATTTTCGATGCAGACCCCGCTGGAATAAAGGCATCTTTTCGGGGTATAGATATGTTCCTTGAACAGGGATTGAATGTAAGAACAGTCGCACTGCCTGAGGGAGAAGATCCGGACTCTTTTGCCCGAAAGCATGATACGGACTATCTCAGCACATATCTGAAAGATGAATCACTGGATTTTATTCTCTTCAAGACTAACATTCTATCCAGTGAGGCTTCATCAGACCCCATTAAAAGAACGGAAATGATTCGGGATGTCGTTTCCAGTATTGCCCTGATACCTGACGCTATCGCCCGAACGGTATACGTTAAAGAATGTGCTGAAATAACGGATATCTCAGAAAAAGTACTGATTTCTGAGCTGAACAAAATCCGGGTCGCCAAGTTCAGAAAAGTAAACAGGGCTGAAGAAGAAGACATTCAACCTGCAGATCTGCATGCAACTGATGAGCCAGAGATAATTAAGCTGGATACTTCTTATCAGGAACGTGATATACTTAGGTTGATGATCAATTATGGTACAAGGGAAATGGAGTTGGAAGCTGAGGAAGAACCAGTAAAGCTTGCCGATTTTGTAGCATCAGAGATACTTGAAGATGAGCTGACATTCGAGAACGAACTATATCATAAGGTTTTCAACCAATACCTTGATCTCCTTTCAGAAAATGAGAGTCGCGATCCAGTAGCAGAAATGGTGCTAAGTGCAGATCAGGATGTACAGAATGCTGTGGTCAGTCTATTGAGTTCGCCCTATGATTTGCACAAATGGGAATCAAAGAGCATTCATGTGCAAACCGAAGAAATGCGACTTTTTCGCTCCATTCGCGAAGCTATCTACGCTTTCAAGGTTCGGAAAATTGAGCAGATGGTTACCGAAATGCGCAAGGAGTTAGAGGAATTGCAAACCGCAGGCGAGGATTTTATTTTAAAGTTGAAAGAAATTGACGAGTTGGAAAAAGTAAAACGAAAATTTCTTGCTGCGCAGGGAATTACAATATTGAGATGATGTGGGATAGGATTAAAACAATACTCGAATACCCAATACTGGAATTGAACCAGTTTAAGCTAACTGCTTATTCTATCATCATTTTCGTACTGATTATTATCGCATCAAGGATTCTGGCTCGATTTCTTAAAGTGGTAATACGAAAGTTTTTTGACGCACGTCAAATTAAAGAACCTGGTAAGGAGTACGCTTTAACCAAAATTACCTCGTATTTCGTCATAACCATTGGTCTCATTGTGGCCGTGGATAGTCTTGGGATAGACATCACCTACCTTCTTGCCTCTTCAGCCGCATTGTTCGTTGGAATAGGACTTGGCTTACAGAATATCTTCTCAGATTTTGTCTCCGGTTTTGTATTGATTTTTGAAGGGGAGCTTCGTAAAGGTGATATTATCGAATTTGGCCAAACAGTTGGAAGGATTGAACAAATCGATATTCGTACTTCCAAGATCAAAACACGGGACAATATGGTCATTGTAGTTCCCAATTCCCGACTTGTAACGAACGAGCTCATAAATTGGAGTCACAGTTCAAGACTTACCCGTTTTAGAATTGACGTTGGGGTTGCATATGGATCAGATACTCAGTTGGTTAAAAGATTGTTGATAGAATGCGCAAGAGAGCATGAGGCAGTAAGTACAAAGCAGCCTATTTTGGTTCGTTTTGAGCATTTCGGAGATTTTGACCTTCAGTTTAGTTTGAGTTTTTGGGCGGAAAGATCATGGGAAATAGAAATCATTAAGTCTGAGATTCGGTTTCGTATCGATGAAGTATTTAGACAGAACAAAGTCAGGATCCCTTTTCCTCAAAGAGACGTTCATGTAAACCCCGGACAAGACAACCAACCAAATGACCTTTAAAAACGTTTCATCTCATAGCAGTGAGTTGCTGTAGAGGGTCATTTTGTCCTTCCCATATATTTGTGAGGTGGAAATACCAGCTGACGTCATTAAAGCTTGTCGTAAGAACGACCGTAAGGCGCAGTTCGAACTGCATCGTTTGAGCTATGGAATGCTCATGGGTATCTGTCTCCGTTATGAGCGAAACCGCGAAGATGCAGAGTCCTTACTCAATATGGGTTTCCTCAAGATCTTTACCAATATGGATAAATATCAGGATAACGTGCCCTTCGAAGCATGGGCGCGCCGAATCATGATAAATACCATCATAGACAACTTTAGAAAGAACAAAAAGTACATTGAGCGAATTGAGGTAAGAGAAGAATCTGACCTGGATTTCAACAATAGAGTTTCATTCAATGAAGCTGACCTCCAGTTTGACGCAGAAGTGCTTGAAAATATGATCAGAGAATTACCTGCTATTAGTCAAAAAGTATTCAACATGCACGTGATTGATGGTTTCAGTCATAAGGATGTTGCAGAAATGCTGGGAATGTCAGTTGGCACCTCCAAATGGCATGTTTCCAATGCAAGAAAAATATTGAAAAAGAAGATTGTTCAACAAAAAGAATTAGCCGATAAGACACTTGTACTATGAATGAAATGGACCTGGATAAGTATTTTAAAGATCGCTTGACCTCCAGAGAAGTGCCTCTTGATGAAGGGTCCTGGAATGCTCTGTCCGATCAACTGGATAAGGTAGCCCCTCAACGTCCGGGATTTCTCACCTGGGCAGCCATCGCTGCTGGAATTGCGATGATTGCCTCGCTGGGCTGGATAGCTACCAATGTTTCGAACTACGGTGGCCTGAGCCAGCCAGAATATGTGCAGCGTGAGCCGGCCTCGAGTGAAACAAATAAGATGAATGAAGCGGGAATGGAAATAGAGGAGATCTATTCTGAGGGGGCTTTATTTTCAAATCAAAGCAACGAGCTCCAAGACGAGGTATTTTACAAGGGCAGTTTAGCAGATTTAGGACAAAAGAAAGATGTTTTGGCTACCGGCACTTTAGAACCTCAGAATGATGCCCCTGCAGGTCAGGGAGATATTGATGCAGATAATTCGACTGCATTTGGCCAGCAACAAAGCACTCTGATTGCCAGTGCCCAAACTAAAGAGGAAGCAGCTGTTCCAGATTTTGTAGATAAGCTATTTATACGCAGCCGGAGTTCAGGATTGCTTCCTGTAACACCGAATGACCAAATAGCCTCAAAGAATGGAATGTCTCGTTATAACCCCGTTGGCAACAACGGAATAAAACTCCGGAGACAAAAGTTGGGCCTCATTGCAGGACTAAATATTGGCAATGAATTAAATGCCGAGAATAACAATCAGTTTTCAGGAAATGAATTCATAGGCCTGTCCTATGAGTACATGCTTAATGGAGGATGGTCGATTGGAACGGAACTCATTTATCAGAGAAGAAGCGGAGTAAAGGCCGATCAGCATCACATGGCCCGTACATATCACTTTTCAAGTACCATGGAATACGTTAGAATAGATGCAAAAAAGCTACATTATCTGGAGCTTCCGGTATTAGCCAGATATACCATGAAGCAACACATCGTTCATGCCGGCGTGGGCTTTGTATACCTTGTCGATTGTGAAAGCGAGGTTACCCACAGCAAATGGGATTATGAGAATTCTCAAACTGAAGTCACGGTAGAAAACGGTCATGTATCCGGTTTTAACCGTTGGGATATTGCATTGATGGCGGGGTATGAATATGAACCATTACAATGGATAAGCATTGGAGGTAGGGTGAGCTATGGTTTTATTGACGTTACAAAACCCGGCCATTTCAGTAACGATTATTTCAGCAACAACTTGCAATTCAGGATATTCGCCAGAATTACACCATTCAGATTTTAATGGATATAACAAACAAATACCCTCTTTTTTTCTTCCTTGCTTTTGTCTTCTTCAGTTGTCAAAGAGCTCCTGTTGAGATCGATTCCGAACCACCGGTTTTTAAAATGGAAGGTTTATTGGAAGGAGAGCCTTTCAAATTGACTGCTGGTGATCAGGGTACTTATATGTTTACAGGAACGCATACTGATACACTCGGTGTAGTAGAGCATATAGGTCTTCTTGGCGATTTTGGATGTGACGGTGATCCTGAATGCCCCGGAGCATTGACATTTGTAATAAGAGGGATGAATGTGTCAGGATTAACAGAGATAGAAAATACCTTAATTCCCGGGGATCATAGCTTTAGAGAACCTTCTGTACCAGCCATTGAAGGCTACCGATTTTTTTTCAAAGGAACACCTGAACTCAAAACTAACGACTACAGCGTTCATTGGGACTTTGGAGATGGTCAAACCGCTTCGGGTCTGAACGTTGAGCACATTTATGATGCTGACGTTGTATCTGCAATTGTATGTCAGACAGTAATCAATAATATAAATGGAGATTCCAGCAGCTTATGCATGGAAGTAAGACCAGGTTCAGAACGTCTGGTTACATTTACATATGACCCAAATGACCTTAGAGTTGAGCACTTCATTGCGCATACAAATGGAGCAAATCCAGTCAATATTTTGTGGAATTTTGGATGGGGCTTTCATCCCAGACAATATTATATCGATAACCATTATTACTTCAACCAGCAGCTCCCATACCAGCAAGTGAGTGTCAAAACCATAGATGCCAATGGATGCACTGCAAAGTATGCTCAAAATGTTTCCATCAGTGGAGATAAGCATACTGTCATGGCCAATTTCTCGTACAGCAGTAGCGCGGTGGTAAGTTTAGATAATACAGATTTCCAGGATGTTACCATCGTTTATACTACAACTGAGGGCAACACTTATTATTCAAACCTTGGTTTTCAACCAGATTTTGGAAGTTTAACTATTTATGATATTTCAGGTTTCTCTTTGAATAGTAGCGGTCAACATACAAAGAAGTTTAATGTCGATTTTTCCTGCCGTCTTTTTCTACCCGGTGTTACGGGAGAATACATTGATATTACTGAAGCTACAGGTGTTCTGGCCGTAGGTTATTGATATAGCCTTATATCTTTTACTTCTAGTTGTACTTGTTCTGTTCCCTTCCATCGGTTAATACTGATATTGGCCAGAATATCAAACTCTTTGTGCTGAATCTGACCTAATAGTTTACCCAATCCGAAGGCAATGCCTTTGATGCTGGCGTCGGAGTTTCGTGCTGTTGTTACGAACAGTTGAAGATGATCTTTGTCGGCACCTACAGCCCTGCTTTTTCCAGTATCATGTAGGTTCCTGATTACAAAAGCCGGGCGCTTGTTTCCAGGTCCAAAAGGACTTATTCTCTGAAGCTTTCTGGCCAGCGACAAGGTTATCTGACTCAGCTCAATCTCCATTTCATAATAGAGCTCTGAAACGGGCTCTTTACCCTGCAGCTTCTCTTTTACTTTAATTTCAAATTCATCCTGAAAAAGCTGAAATTTGGTTTGTTCTAATTCAATTCCGGCAGCATATTTATGACCACCGAATTGAATAAAATGATGCGAACAAGAAAGTAGGGTTTCATAGATATCAAAGTCTTGAATACTTCTGGCTGAACCTACGAGACTTCCATTTGATTCTGTAAAAACGATCGTTGGCCTGTAGTAGTGCTCGATCAATCTTGAAGCTACAATTCCAATAACTCCCTTGTGCCATTCCGGTCGGAAAACCACATTGGTGAATCTTCGCTCCTTTATTTTTTCCAGGTCTTCCAGAGCTTCTAAAGTTGCCTTTTGCTCATGAACCCTGCGTTCGATATTTAGTTCCAGTAAAGGAGAAAACAGTTCCCGGGCTTTATCAAGTTTCTTCTCTAGCATTAATTCTACCGCTCTGTGACCATGATCCATTCTTCCTGCAGAGTTCACTTTTGGGCCAATTTTAAAGACCAAATCTGCAATAGTTGGAACGTCATTGGCCAAATCCATCCCTAGCATGAGCTCAAAAGAAGGTCGCCGGTTTTCACATAGTGTTTGAATTCCTTTGGCAGCCAACACCCTGTTTTCATCGATCAATGGAACAATGTCGCAAGCCAGACTAACGGCGACAAAATCCAATAACTCATTCGCGTTAAAGTCACTGGGTTCAAGTGCCTCAAATGCTTTGATCAGTTTATAACCAATGGCACAACCCGATAGCTCCTTGAAAGGATAGGTACACTTGGGTTGTTTGGGATTGAGAATAATGGCATCGGGCAGAGTATCTGTGGGAGTATGATGATCACAGATAATAAAATCAATTCCTTTTTCCTTGCCCAGAGTGATTTCTTCTATTGCTTTTATGCCACAATCCAGAGCTATGGTCAGAGTTGCACCCTGGTCAGCGGCAAATTCAACTCCTATTTTCGAAATGCCATAACCTTCCGTATGTCGGTCTGGAATGTAATGAAAGACATTATTTGTTCTGGATTGAAGGTAAGAAATCATCAATGCAACAGCGGTGGTGCCATCCACATCGTAGTCACCATAAACCATGATGATTTCATTGTGGTCTATGGCTTGTTTCAACCTTTTTACGGCTTCGTTCATGCCCCTCATCGAAAGGGGATCATATTCAGTTATACTTAATGGATTAAGAAATGATTTTGCCTCGTCTATGGATTTTATTTCCCTATGCACCAGGGAATTGCAAAGTATCTTGAGTTCGGAAGAGGGTTTTTTTTCAGGATGCTTTTGTTCTGCAATAGCGGCAGCTAATGACAACACCTCATCCTGATCAACCTCATATTTCTTCCAGATGTGCCCCATCTTCTCAAAAGTAATGATTGTAATTTAGGCGCATCTTCACCATGATAGCGATAGAATTGATCATTCTCTTATCGATTCCCTTCGTACTCCTTCATTTGGATCGAAGAGTGAGTTGGGCTAACAGTATTATAATGTCCTATGCATTGGGCATTGTGCTTGGAAACACAATTCCAACATTTTTCCGGGCTGAAATATTGGATAATGCAATGAATATTAGCATTTTACTGGCGATTCCCTTGTTTCTTTTTCCAACTTCATTGTCGGATCTGAAGCGTTCTGACCGACTCCTTAAGGCTTTTATTCCGGCAATCCTGGCTACCACAATAGCCGTATTGATTTGGAGTTTCATGGATGACGGTGTTGTTCCTGAAAAAATGGCTATGATAGAAGCAGTTTACACTGGAGGAACCATAAATTTAAATGCCGTTGCGGTGTCTTTAAAAGCAACTCCGGAGGAAATTGTGATCATGAATGGTTATGATATGATGGTAAGTGGAGTCTATCTTTTAGGGCTTCTTTCCTTTATTCCCGGACTTTTCCGAATGATACTAAAATATGAGGCCACGGAAAAGTCTCAAGAAGTAGAAAAAACAGAGGTGGAAACACCAAAACGTCTGAATCAATACTTTTTGTCTTTAGTATCGGCATTTTCCGTTGTGGGCGCAGCTATTGGATTATCTTTTTTGGTCAAGTCCAATATTGATGAATTTGTCGTTATTCTGGGTGTATCACTCTTTGGATTATTGGTTTCTCGTTTTGAGAAAATCAGAGCGCTACGTACGAACTATCAGCTTGCCGATTACTTCATCCTTCTTTTCTCTTTTACCATAGGCTATCATGCCAATATTGGCGCGATTATGGACAGTGAGTTGAGCTTTCTTGGGGTCTTTTTTGGTGTATTTCTATCTATTGTATTCCTGCATTTGCTGTTAAGCAGATTGCTAGGAATCCATGCTGATGAAATGATTGTGGCTTCTACCGCAGCGATATTTGGCCCTCCGTTCATTGCTATGATCACCGAAAGATTGAGTAGACGAGACTTGATTGCCGGGGGAGTGCTGATCGCGATTCTGGGGAATGTTGTAGGAACTTATCTCGGTTGGATAATCTTTTGGATGTTGGAATAAAAAAAGGGAGCCACCGCGTTGCGCAAATGACTCCCCCCACTAACCACCTACTGGCACAAAAGTATATCAATTTTTCTTGTGCACAACAGATTGGGGATTTTTCATCAGAAAAATCCCCGAATTATCTTAACCAAAAAGTAACTTTTTCTTTATCTGAATCTTGTCAACTGAATCTTGATGGATTCATCATGAATCAATTGCATGAGCTCTTCAATAAATGCGTCTTTCAGACCTTTGCTTGCACCTAATGGCACTCTAGTTTCCAGTATTTCCTTCCATCGTTCTAATTGAAACACCGTGACATTGTGGTCCAGTTTGAAATCTCCAATTGAGGACGAAATATCCATTCTTTGACTGACTAACTCTATAATAGATCGATCGAGATCGTCTATTTTGCTTCTTAATTCCTCCAGCTCTGTAAGATAGCTCACATCTGAAGAGGTAGAACTTCGAAGCTCAAGGTTCTCGAGAAAATCAGCTAAATCGGAAGGCTTTATTTGTTGTTTAGGATCACTGAGTGCCTCATCAGGATTGATATGTGATTCAATCATCAATCCGTCCATATCGAGGTCCATAGCTTTCTGCGCTATTTGGAAGAGATGTTTCCTGCTTCCTGCAATATGGCTTGGGTCGCAAAGAATTGGCAAAGGCGGAATAAGCGTTTTAAGCTTTAAAGGAATCTCCCAATGAGGCGCGTTTCGATACTCTTCATGATGCGTTGAAAAGCCCCGATGGATGGCAATCAGTCTGTTAATCCCTGACCCGTTAATTCTCTCAAGGGCACCAACCCATAGAGAAAGGTCAGGATTAATCGGATTTTTTATCATAACCGGAATATCCACTCCTGAAAGCGCATCAGCTATTTCTTGAACAGAGAATGGGTTGGCCGTTGTTCTGGCCCCGATCCAGAGGACATCTACATTGTTTGCCAGTGCCTTTTCAACATGACCGGCATTGGCCACTTCTACAGTTATTGGCATGTGAGTGGTCTTTTTAACCTCTGACATCCAGTTCAATCCGGTTTCACCTATTCCTTCAAATGAACCTGGTCTGGTTCGTGGTTTCCATAGACCAGCTCTGAAGAGATGGACTTTTTTTATGTCTTTTAATGCAGATGCGGTTTGTAGCGTTTGATTTTTGGTTTCGGCACTACAGGGCCCTGCAATAATGAGTTTGTCCCCTTCAAATGGAAACCAGGCTTTTAATGATAGTATTTTGAGCTCCGTCGTCATTATTTCCAATATACCACTAACTTACCGGTGGTCAATCTTCTCTCCATTAAATCATGGACTTCTGCTAATTGTTCAACAGTTCCTTTCCAGCCGATTTGCGGTTTGGCAATTCCATCCTTATAAAGTGCTACTGCTCTCATCATTAGTTCATTCAGGAGCTCAGGTTTGTCAAGTGATAAGTGAAGCATGTTTAACCCCTGAATGGATATTCCGCGCAAGAGAAATTCCAAAGGGTGCATCAGGCCAAAGCTATAAGCCAGACTTAGTTTGTCGATGAGATTTCCTTTTTTACCTGAGAAAGAAGAAACGCCAAACATAATCAGGCGTCCTCCCTGGGCAAGAAGCTTTTTATTCTTGCGAAATGTCCTTCCTCCAATTGGATCAAAAATGGCATCTATTCCGCTGATATTACTTGCGCCGATAGTGTTTTCGAAGTCATTCTTACTGTAATTGATGCTCAAGTTAACACCTCTGCGGTTCAACAATTGCACTTTTTCCTCACTTCCCGAAGTGCCAACGATGTAACAATTCTTGTTTCTCGCTAGGTCAACCAATGCATTTCCAACTCCTCCAGATGCAGCATGGATGAGCACCGATTCTCCCGTCCTAACAGAAGCCATATTTTCAAAAGCATGAATTGCTGTACAGTATTGAGTTGCTAATGCAAGGGCTTCAGAAGTTGGAATCTCTTTTGAGAGCTTTACACAAGCTAATTCTTCCGCAACTGCATACTCGGCATATCCACCAAAATGGGTAAAAGCAAGAACACGCTCCCCTACATTTAATTTGGAGGCATTGGACGTCACAATTTCTCCAACTACCTCATACCCAAGAATACTGGGCAGAGGAGGAGCATCCTTGTAGAGGCCTTGTCGTGCCATGACATCGGCATAATTAATTCCGAAAGCTTCAACTTTGATGAGTACTTGATCGTTTTTTAGGTTAGGTTGGGCAACCTCGACCAGCTCAAAAGCCTGATGGGCCGATCCATTTCTTTGGAGTACAACTGCTTTCATTCTCTCAATTAACGGTTGAACTCAAAGGTCAGACTTAAAGTTCTCCCCGCAAAGATGTCAAAGTCCATGAAAAAACAGATTCATCTGCTCCGGTAGAGCTGCCGTTTTGAATGGCCTGTTCTGTTTTGTCTAACATATCCTGTGTTACCGGACAAAGTGTGCCCCCTCCATCTTCTGAAAGCGTATATGGCAGCACGAAAGTGTTGTAGGCGCAGTTCACAAAATTCAAGGTTGTTGGATTGTCTATGGCGAGATGCGTGTAGGCATCTTCTTTGTCGGTTGTGCAATCGCTCTCAAAACTTGCGCGAATTGTTATGGGCTGACCGTTTTGATAAGAGAAAGAAACGTTTCTGACCGCTCCCTGAGCTTTAGCTCTGAAATCTGCCGGTTTACCTTCGCTTCCCTGATTTCTAACCGTACCATCTTGCAGGGTAAACATCCCTGAGGCATTGATTGTCCCTTCCGGTCCCTGAGCCAATACTCCATATTCCGCATCTATCCCATCACCAACCTGACATAGAAAATTGGTAATGGTACCGTCGTAACTTTCACTGACATCTATCCCGTCGTCGTCAGCATTTAGAATCAGAAGATTGGACATATCCACACTGCCTCCAAAGATGCTGATTCCATCATCAAATGACGAGTAAACTTCAATATCATGAATGGTGGTGCCATCTCCCACACCCCCGAGCATAAAAGGGTCAATAACCTGTCCTTCTGAAATCCAAACCCCGCCATATCTGATTGATACAAAAGAGAATTCACCGGAATTGTCAGAAATTTCGGTACCACCGTATTTCCCATAGTCTTCATCCGAAGAAACACCTTCAATAACCGTTTCTGGACTGTTGTCACTTGGTGAAATAGGGGCATCGCCAAGTATGATGACACCGGCCCACATATTGTTGTCCGTTCTGGATAGGTTCGTCCCCTCTACCTGTCCTACCTGAATATTGTCGAGTTCTGTGGTAAAAACAATGGGATTGGTTTCTGTTCCGTTGGCAAAGATTTGAGCTCCTTTCGTAATGTAGAGTGCTCCGGCATCTGTCCCGCTGCCCTGCCGGCCTTTTATGATGGTTCCGGGTTCGATATTCAGAGTGGCGCCTGGGGCAATGCGGACATGACCGTTCAGATACCAAACCGTGTCGGCATTCCATGTTATTGTACCTGTAAGTTCACCAGAAACCTCCGCCGAAGGTGATCCACCTCCTGCATATTGCAATTTTTGACTAATTGTAGACGTGAACAGCATAGGGACTCCGTTTGCATCGAAAATACTGTTCGGACTTACAGTTACTTCTTCCGTACCGTCCGCCGGACCGCTCGTTGTTAATGTAAGAATGGCAGTGCCAGAACCTTCTTGATGAGTGATTCCAATGTCCACTATTGAAGCGGCACCTCCTTGAACCACGATGTCGAAATTAGATTCATCGAGTGCTCCTGTTTGATTGGCCGTGCTGTACACTCCGGATGTGAACACGAGAAGGCCTTGCTGCTCGTTTCCATTTGCAGTAAAAGTTAAGCTCGAAAAATCCGGGAAATTACCGTCCTGACTGGATGGAAGAACCCCATTGATTGAGCTTGAGTTTGGCATTACAATTCCATCCGAATTGTAAATGTTAAGGCCTGGTTTTATGACGATCGGATCGGAACCTGATGATGGGTTACTGGTTCGGAGTTTAATAGTGGCAATTGACTCTCCGGCAATGTGTTCTACGGTGTAGCTTCGAACCGAATTTGCTGAATTTGTGAGATTTACGTTCAGGTGCTCTTTTGAGAGTTGACCTGTTTTGTTGGCAACGCTGTATACAGGAGTATTAAAGTTAACCTTGACGGTAAAAGTGGTCAAACCTATGCTCGATGATTCAAGGGAATCAAATTCCGGAAGGGGAGCACTGAATTCACTGGTAATTTCTTTGGTACAGGAAATCAAAAGTGCGGACAACGCCAAGACGACGAAGAGGTTAATGTATTTCATAGGGTACATTTTCACAGCACAAATATAGCACCCATTAAGATTGTACTTTCGCCGCTATATATTGATGCATTCATATTGATGAAGAAAGAATCCAGAAATGAAAAACTCAATCATCTGTGCGATTTTATTCTCTTTTGTAATTGCGATGAATTCTTGCAATAATCCCAATATAGACGTTCAGGGCCACAGAGGTTTCAGGGGATTGTATCCTGAGAACACTATAATTGGGTTTCAGAAAGCTGCTGAAATAGGAGTAAATACTTTGGAGATGGACGTTGTAATTTCCGGAGATGGAAAAGTGGTGGTATCTCATGATCCTTTCATTTTACCCGAAATTTGTCTGCATCCTGAGCGGATAGCTTTCGAAAGAGTCAGCTTTGTGATTTACCAAATGTCTTTTGATTCGCTAAAAGCTTTTGATTGCGGAAGCAAAGGTAATGAGCGCTTTCCGGATCAAAGCAAACTGAGAGCTAACAAACCCTTGTTAAGTGAGGTTCTGGAAGAGTTTGAATCTGGCGATCTTTCTTTGCAGTATAACATTGAACTCAAATCGACGCCTACGGGGGATGGAGTCTTACATCCGGGTCCTGAAGTTTTTTCGGATATTGTGATGACGCTTCTTAAGAAGTACAATTTGGGACAGCGATTGACGATACAGTGTTTCGACCCAAGAATACTGAACTATTTCCATCGCGCTTATCCTAAGGTGAAGCTGGCTTATCTTATCGAAGGTAGAGCAGATATCGATGAAAACCTTGAGCTATTGGAGTTTATACCTGAGATATACAGTTGTGATTACGGCCTATTAAACGCAGACCGGATAAATCATTGTCATGAATTGGGCATGCAGGTTATCCCCTGGACGGTGAATAAAGTATCGGATATGCAAGATTTGATGAATTGGGGGGTGGATGGAATTATTACTGATTATCCGGATCGGCTGTTGAATTTGTTGAAGAAATAAAAAAGGCCACGTCAAAGACGCAGCCTTAAAAATTCAAGAAAACTATTCATCAGAACTTGTAGCGGTAGGCCAGTGCAAATCCTGTTTGTGGTTGAAAGCTTGAGAAAACCTCATCCTCGGCGCCGTAGGATTTATAAACCATTTCACGTCGAGCATTCAAAATGTTGGTAACACGAAGGGTAATTCTGTGTTTGAAATCCATTCCAAAACCCTTGTAAATGTTGAAGTTCAAACTATGGAAGGGTATGGTATATACGTCGGGAACCCTTCCTGATGATACTATAGAGAGTTGTTCTCCCTGAACGTTGTATGCAAGAGAGACATTCATATCTACTTCTCTAACCTCGTAGCTTAATGTGGCATTGACCATATATGGTGATTGACCTGCCATTGGTCTGAATTGATCCAGGGTTTCACCATCTCTTAAGTTGTTCTGACGAAGTTCATACTCCGTCTGTCCTGAAGTACCTGTAACAATGCTCTTCATATCGACCTGCGACTGGATATATGAGAAGTTACCAGAGAAGAAAAGGCGTCTGAGAAAGCTACTGTTTTCAATACTTGCTAAGGCCTTACGTAGCTCTATCTCTATACCATATACAGATGCATCGCCTGAGTTTCTTGGAGTGTAATTGTCTGGGTTCGTTTCAAAAGCGACCATTTCAATATGCCCGTCGAATTGCTTATAGAATGCAGAAACTGCAAACAATTCTCTAGGTGTGATGAACCATTCATATCTGAGGTCAGTATTGATGATACTCGTTTGCCTCAGATCGAGGTTACCAATAAATGTTCGCTTTGAGATCGGGTCAAATATTTGAGCGATCGACTTTTCACGAAATGAAGGTCGTGCTACGGTCTGACTTCCAGATAACCTCAAATTCATATTGTCATTTAATTTATAGACAATATTCAAGGATGGCAATACATTGAGTTCATTTAAGGTCTCCTCATCATTATAAATTACACTCCCCGTGTTGTTTTGCCCCGTGTAATACATTAATGCTTGTTCTACTCTGATTCCATATATGAATTTGAGCTTTTGCAAAACCGGATGTTCCAATTTTACATAACCACCAAAAATGTTTTGGCGTGCATCAAAATTATTTGCCGGTTCAAAGTTTCCTATTAGGTAGGTGCCGTCATCGTATGAAGTGGTCCAGATGTTTTCCGTCTGCAGAAACCAGTCGGGCTCTGGTACGATATCGTTTTTGTTCTTTCTGGTGAAGTTATAATTGTACGTTTCAAAGGTTCTCCACTTCAAAGTTCCAACCGCACCTGTAGTCAGCGTTAAAGTTTCACGAAGCGGGATGGTTACGTCAAACCTAAAGCTCTCATTAGTTTCATTAAGGTCTCTGTAGAAGCGATTGATACCTGCTCCATCACCTACGTTTAATGAAGTATCTCCTCCCGTAGTTGAGAATTTTGTTGATCGGAAGTCAGGATCATATACACGTGAAATGGTCAGTGCATTGCGCCATTCGAGTTTTACATTATTGATATTGTGTCGCCCTATTATGAACCATGTTCCGAGTTGTCTCTGGGTATAGGTGAGAATTTCTTCAATAAGCGAAGCTCCAGTTTGGTTGAAGTTCTTACTATTTCTTCGTGAGGCAGTCGATTCAGCATTTTGACTCCAAAGAAGCATGGTACTCAAGTCTGTATTTTTCCACTTCATAGCATAGGAGCCCATTCCAGTCCACATAGTGAGCCGTTGTCCTATTGGTCCCTCAGTAGACTCATCTTTGAACAGCTCATTTACCGATTTATCATTGTCTTTCAGGAAGTTATTTCTTTCGAAATTCTCTAACCAGATGTAGTCATTTTTATAACGGAATATCAGGTTGTATCCAATGGTCGGTTTGTTCTCTCGATTAATTTGATTACCATGACTAAAACTGAACCCTAAATTAGGATAGGCAGTTTTTGATTTTACTCCCATCTGAGGGTCAAAAGCTCTGGTTTGTGTTTCCAGAATGGGGTCATCTTCCTGTCGTGCCGGGACTCTGGCATTCGGGTCGATAAGTAGCTTACGGGTGCCGTCGTCAATACCTAACCAGTCAGTTGAGCCTCCATTGTATAGGAAATAGTCATTATTAAAGTGCATAGTAGGGTAATATTCTGCGCCGAGGCCTATCTGTGTATATTTCTGTTCAGGGAAGTTCTTGGTCGTAATATTTACCATACCTCCTGTGAAATCACCGTAGAGGTCAGGTGAGAATGATTTAAAGACTTCTACATTTTCCAATACTGCAGTTGGAAAAATATCAATTTGAATGGTATTTCGGTCTGGATCAAGCCCCGGAATTACCATATCGTTGAGTGTCGTTTTAGTGTAGCGATCTCCCAAACCTCTTACATAGACATATTTTCCACCTTCTACTGATACTCCGGTTACCCGCTTAATGGCACCTCCTAGATCAGAGTCACCCACCTTCCTAAAAGACTGGGCGGATAGACCATCCACTACGTTGGTAGCATTTTTCATTTCCATCAACATCCCTGTTTCTGAAGACCTGTTAACTGTAGCTGATACTTCAACTACATCAAGTTCTTCGGCAGCTGAGCGCAATTCAGCGTCAATGACAGTTACCTGTCCTGCTGTTACTACCACATCCCGTACAGTGTATGGCTGATAAGACACAAATGATATGGTGATGGAATACGTTCCAGGATCAAGCGGTAATGAGTAGTTTCCATCGAAATCAGTTATCGTACCTGTAGTAGGTTGGTCTGTAAGTACCACAGTAGCACCGATCATTGGGCCGCTGAACTCACCATCAGTAACATTCCCTCTGATGAATCCTTTTTCCTGAGCAAGGAGAAGTGAGGCCAATAGAACAAGAATTGATGTAAAGATTACGCGCATGTTCCTTTGAATTTCAAAAGCCTTGTGATTTAATTATCACAAGGCTTTTGATCATTTTAAGTTGATTGTTTTGTTATCGGGAAGATGATAGATTAGAGTTCACCTCTAGTTGCAGCAAGGGTCCATGAGAAAACACTCTCATCTGCTCCTGTTTGGGTGCTGTTCAAGATTAGTGCCTCAGCAGCATCTTGATCAGCTTGAGGGACACTGCACTCGCCTCCATTGTCATCTTCAGAACCTGTGTACACTTCGATTCCATCAGGTACCTCCTGAGAATTGAAAACCAAGTTAGGAATAGCATCAGTCAGGTGTGTGAACGCATCTGTTTTTGGATCTACACAGTTATTCGTATAGCTCGCTCTGATTTTTAATTTCTTACCATTGGGGTATGTAAATTTTACATTAGCTACAGCTCCCTGAGCTTTTGATTTGAAATCACCAGGAGATCCATCAGTAGATCCTTGGCTGCGACAAGTCCCATCTACCAAAGAGAATAAACCATCAGTATAAGTGCTGCCTTCAGGACCATCGATTTCAAGACCTTCGTCGGTTCCGATTCCGTCACCATGCACAACCAGAAAGTTGTTGAAAGTACCAGAATAGTTCATGTCAAGATCAACCCCATCATCACCTTGATAGAAAACCAAGGCGTTCGTAATGTTTACTGATCCTCCGAAACACTCGATTCCATCATCCAGTGTAGCGTAAACTTCCACATTGTTAACCGTTGTTCCCGCACCTACACCGCCGAAAGTGATTCCGTTGATCTCGTTTCCTTCGCCAATACTTATTCCACCGTGACGAACAGAAACGTAGCTGATTACTCCTGAGTTGTCCGATTCATTGCTTCCACCATACTTGGCGTATTCTTCGTTAGCTGGAAGCCCTTCGATTGTAGTTTCTGTGTCACCATTCTCAGCGGAGATGGGAGCCGAACCTAAAACGATCAAACCACCCCAAAGCTCGTTATCCTCTTTGGTAAGGTTTGATCCTTCCTTTTCACCCAACCCAATGTTATCAACTTCTGATGTCATGATGATTGGATTGTCGGGCGTTCCTTGAGCTAGAATTGTGCCACCTCTAGCAATGATCAACGCAGAAGCTAGTGTTCCTTGTCCTTGATTTCCTTTAATAATTGTTCCTGGTGCGATCGTCAGAGTAATCCCATCTGGAACAATAACCCGACCGTCGAGGAACCATATCTTATCTGGAGTAAGCGTCTGATCTTCAGCTAGAATTCCAGAGAGTGCTTCCTTGGGGGTAGAAGGTGCCGGATCATCATTGTTACATGATGTCAACATCATGCCGGTTGCTAGTCCGGCCATAAGCATAAGGTTGAAAAACTTTTTCATGAATTTGAATTTTTGAATTTTGGTGCAAATGAAGCCTCTATGTGTTTAGCTTATGTTAAGAGAATTTTACATTAGTGTGGTTAAAACACCATTTACATTGCTCCATTCATAGGTTTTTGCCCCGCGAGAAGGCTCTTTCTTTCGATGTTTTGTTTCTCGTGAGTGTGGACAAATTATAGAATGTCTATTACCTTAAAGCCCGCTAAACTCATGGCATACCATAGCTTGAGCCTGCTGAAATTTAATCTTCTTAGGAAGAACGAAGACGAATTGAATTTAAAGGTACTGTTAACATGTGTCCATATTGGTATTAATAGATCGTTAATAAGAAGCCTGAATTCATGAAGTCATTTTTTTGATAAAATTGTGAGGTATAATTCTGATTACATTTGATTCTTTAAATATTCTTTCATGAAGCGCAATAAGATTCTACTCGTGGACGACGAACCTGATATCCTCGAGTTCCTCGAATATAATCTGAAAAAAGAAGGATTTGAGGTTTCAACGGCAAGTAATGGTAACGAGGCCATCAAACTTGCCAAGAAAGTTATCCCGGATCTTATTTTATTAGACGTAATGATGCCGGAAATGGACGGCATGGAAACCTGTGTTGAATTGCGTGCTTTTCCTGAACTCAATGATACACAGATTGCATTCCTCACCGCCAGAGGTGAGGACTACTCCCAAATAGCGGGATTTGAAGCGGGAGCGGATGACTATATTCTGAAACCCGTAAAACCCAGAGTACTCTTTAGCAGAATTAGAGCGATTCTTCGTCGGGCAAAATCAGGTGGAACAGAAGATCACACAGAAGTTTTGGGTGGTATAGGAATAGACCGGGAGCGTTATGAAATTATTAAGGACGGCGAGCGAATGACCTTACCGCGGAAGGAGTTTGAATTGATTTCCCTACTTCTTTCTCGTCCTGGAAAGGTTTTCAATAGAGAAGTCATTCTTACCAGTGTTTGGGGAGAGGATGTCGTGGTAGGGGATCGCACAATAGATGTGCATATCCGTAAACTGCGCGAAAAGCTCGGCAGCAAATACATCAAGACTATTAAAGGCGTCGGCTATAAGTTCGAAGCCTGATGGTTGGTTTTACCCCTCGCGAAATTGGACGTCGCCTGACCTTTTATCTGGTCGGTATTATCGCTTTTCTAGGCATCGCATTCACTTTGGTTTTCGCCAATGACTGGAGGGCATGGATATGGTTAATCGCCACCCTGATAACCATGTACTTTATTGTGATGAACCTCGTCGAGTTCACTATCGAGAGATTCATCAATAGACGTATCCGTTTGATATACAGAACAATAAATAAGCTACGGGCCACAAAAAGCGAGGATAAGACCATCGACCTTAGTACCGATGTTATTGGAAATGTTAACCGCGATGTACTCGAATGGGCTCAGCATAGTAACCAGGAAATCAAGCAACTCAAAGAACTCGCAAGATTTCGAAAGGAGTTTATCGGAAACCTGGCCCATGAACTCAGAACACCGGCGTTTTTATTGCAGGGATATATTCTCACTCTTTTAGAAGGTGGGCTGGAAGATCCTAACATCAATCGAAAGTACCTTGAGCGTGCAGACAAGAATCTCGACCGATTGATTTCACTTATTAATGATATCCATCAAATCACAAAGATTGAATCCGGTGAGGAGGTTCTTAATATCACCAGATTTGATGTGGTTCAGCTCGTGCGCGATATTGTGGATTCTGAGGAATTCATGGCCAACCAAAAGGGGATAGAGCTGCAGGTTGAACGAGAACGGAAGCCACTATGGGTTCTGGCAGACCGGGACAAAATTGAACAGGTCTTATCAAATCTGATAACTAACTCTATTCGCTACGGAATTGATGGTGGTAAAACCATGGTACAGTTTGATGAGCTCGACGATGAGATTATCGTTGAGATAGAGGATAACGGAGTGGGCATAAAAGAAGAACATCTGCCCAGGCTATTCGAGCGGTTTTACAGAGTGGACAAATCGAGATCGCGTCATCTTGGGGGCACTGGGCTCGGTTTGGCAATTGTGAAGCACATCCTGGATGCTCACAATCAAACCATTAGTGTGCGAAGTCAACCGGGAGAGGGATCAGCCTTTTCTTTTACTCTTAAAACAGCCGAAAGCTAAAGCCTGGCAATTTCAAACTGAGGATTACCTTTTTCTCCCATATCATTGTAAAAATCGATAAAGTGCAACTTATACAGCACACCATCAGCGGTCCTGACCACAAAATTCCGGTTTGGCTCAATAAGGTAAGAGTTCGCATCGAAATCATAGTATTTCCAATCGTAACCTATAATATCCTGAACTTTTGAAAACCGGCTTTGATCAATGTTTTCACGGGATATTTCTTCAAATGATTTGTCAAAAACCTGCATTGCTTCAACCCTATCTGTGTTGCCTAAAACACCGGTAACCAGATAAGGAGTTATTTCCTCAATCTGATCGAAAATGAAGGTATATTGAGTAAAAACAATATCCCATTCAACGGATTGGGGTTCAATATCAATCTGTTGCCCCGTTTCAAAGCTGAAACAACTCCGTCTTATTCCCTCACGCTCTACTACAATAGTCGTGTTCCACGATAATCCGTTCAGCTCTGCCCATTGAATATCAATACTGTTATCGGAATTCAGGTTGAAGGTGACTTTGGCAAAACCAAGATGTCGTCCCAGCTCATCAATACCTCTATCAATAACCCAAATCTTATCATGGTTCTTCCAGTCTGTGATGGCCAGACTGTCGGTGTTTCCACTAGAAACGTCCCAATCAAAATCTAGTCCTACAGTATCCATTACGTTCAAAATATCCTCTTCTTGTGTTCGGGCAGCGAACATGAGTTTTGCGGTGTTCAGTAGTATGAGTTCTTCGGTACCGGTAATCTCAAATGAGAGGTCCCAATCTGTCTTTGAATTGGTGCTAATAATTTGATTATCAGAGAGGTTAAACCAAATTTGATGTAAATAATCTGATCTCAGATCCACTTGTCCTATGATGGCATCTCCGGGGGGTCGGGGCTCAACGGGAATTTCCTCTCTGTCGCAATTTGAGAGCGTCAATAATAGAAATATGATCACTAAATACTTCATGATAATAATTGATAGGTAATCAGACTTAGTATGTAAGCCAATCCGGTCATATAGACGAGTTGTACTATTGGTATTGCCCAGCTATTCGTTTCCCTTTTTACAATTGCCAAAGTGCTTATACACTGCATTGCAAGGACATAAAAAACCAACAATGAAAATGCGGTCGCTTTGGAGTAAACCTTTTCTCCATCGTCAAAGAAAACTTCCCGGGACATGCGTTGTTTCAGGGTTTGTTCATTTTGGCTACTCCCCACACTGTAGATTGTAGCCATAGTGCTCACGAACACCTCGCGCGCTGCAAATGAGGTAATCAGGGCGATGCCGATTTTCCAATCAAATCCGAGAGGACGAATAACGGGTTCAATGGTTTTTCCTAAAATACCGGCATAGGAATGCTCGATTTTTTTAGCTGCAATTCTGTTTTCAATTTCTTCTTCTGACAAACGCAGTTCAGCTAATTCAAACCGGGTATCGGATTCGACCTGTGCCATTTTTTCTACCGGTCCGAAAGAAGCCAGAAACCAGAGCAGAATGGAAATAACGAGGATAATCTTTCCAGCACTCATCACAAAAACCTTTACCTTTTCGTACGCAGTAATTCCAACGTTCTTCCAATACGGCTTACTGTAGGATGGTAGTTCCATCATCAGTAGAGACTTTGATTCGCTTTTCACTATTCGATGGAGTACCCATGAGGAGCCCAGGGCGGCGATTACACCCATGGTGTAAAGCCCCATGAGTACAATACCCTGTAAATTGAAAAAACCCAAACTGCTGTCAGCAGGGACTGCAAAGGCCACCAGAATGGCAAAAACTGGAATTCGGGCCGAGCAACTAATGAAGGGAGTTACAAATATGGTGATCAGGCGTTCTTTGGTATTGCTGATGGTGCGGGTAGACATGACCGCCGGGACAGCGCAAGCCACTCCTGATATTAGTGAAACGATACTACGTCCATTGAGTCCAAATCGTCGCATGATGTTGTCCGAAAGGAATACGGCCCTGGACATATATCCTGTTTCTTCTAAAATGGCAACCAGTAAAAAGAGAATAGTGATTTGGGGAATGAATATGACGATACCTCCAATCCCTGCCAGCAGACCCTCGATGAGGAAATCAGTAAAAAGATTCCGTGGCAAATTGTGATGAAGGTAATCGCTAAGCTGGGCTACTCCAGAATCAATCCAGTCCATGGGATAACTGGCCCATGCGAAGATGGCCTGAAATATCAGGAACAGTGTTGCAAGAAAGATCAAGCTGCCCCAAATGGGATGAGTAAGTATACGATCTGCTTTCGCAGTCGGTGTATCTCCATCGACTACAATTTCATCCACTAAGGAGGAAACCACCTCATGCAAACGCTCATATCTCGCCATGATTTCCTCAAATTGAAGCCCAATGCTTTTAAATTCCGAGTTTTCCAGAAGCCGACCTATTTTCTCTTTTTCCTCAACTTCAAGGAAGCGCAGCTTTTGATAGTTGTGCGCAATCAGTAAGGCGTGGTAATCGTTGTCGATCTGATAAATGTCTTTCACCTGATCAATGGTGGTTGCAGAATAGTCCCTGACTTCCAGAAATTTCTCGTGTGATTTTTCTTCCATCCTCACGATAACCTCCCCAATTTCTTTTATTCCGACTCCTGTTCTTCCGTTAACCTTAATAACGGGTATCTGCAGCATATTGGCTAGTTGAACATCATTGCATTCCCGGCTTTTTTCCACCAGGTCAACCATATTAAGAAGTAAAACCACGGGAAATCCTAAATCCATGATTTGGCTCAGCAGCACGAGATGACGCTCAAGGTTTGACGCATCTGCAACGTAGAGAATAAGATCCGGTCTTAGTCCACTATCCGGATCTAGAAGAACTTCCAGAACTATGCGCTCATCGGTAGTATTCGGATATAAACTGTAAACTCCAGGAAGATCGGTGATTTTGGCTTTATTTCCATCTGGCAACTTGTAATCCCCGGTTTTCTTGTCTACGGTTATACCCGGGAAATTGCCCACCTGTTGATTTAAACCGGTAAGGCGGTTAAATACCGAGGTTTTTCCCGAATTTGGATTGCCAATCAGGGCTACATTCAATATTTGTTCAGGTCCTCCCAACTCAAAATTTAAGGATGATTTGTGCCGCCTCCTCTTTTCGGATGGCGTAATAGTGTCCGTTAACTTTTAGATACATGGTGTTTCTGCCAGGTCCGTATCGGACCAGCGCAATGGGATTCTCCGGAAGAATTCCAAGCTCCAGAAATTTGGAGGATAAGCCTTCTGAGGTGAAACCCTGAATTCGGTTTTTTTCTCCTTTCTCAAGCTGATCTGCCGTACGGACGAAATATTCTTCTTTATTGATCTCTGTGCTCATCAGAATTGCAATCCAATTTTAACGAAATAAACCCGTCCGGGAGCAATGCTGATTGATCCTCCTCCTGAATGAGCGCCACCACTTGATGCTGAGGGCACGTCAATAACATTTAGAATGTTTCTTGCGCCCAATGCTAATGAAATCCTTTTGTTCCAGAAAAACTTGGTGGCTGTAAGATCCCAAATAGTATAATCCGAAATCGAAGCTTGTTGTAAATCGTCCTCGCTAATGGTAATTTGAGGAACCTCCCCGGTATATTTCATGTAACTGCCAATTTGAATATCGGCTTTTTGCCAGTCATAGGTTACATTAAATGTAGCCTGAGGGCTGAATATCCATTCAGAAAAATCATTTGTTTCATCAAGCTGATTGCGAATTCCAAAGTATGTGAATGCGGGTTGAATGCTCCAGTGTCCAATGGTATATCGGAGTTCAACAGAAACGCCCGATGTGCGCGAGCGCGCAATATTCTCATACTGATAGAGAAGTGAATTGGACTCACTGACCTGAACCAATTCAATCTTATTGCGGATATCGTTGAAATAAACATTAGCCGAAGCCTTCAACAACCTCCCTCTATTTAATCGGGTGTAGTTTACGTTAGCGCTTAAATGAATAGAGTTTTCGGGCCCTAAATCTGTATTTCCCTGTATATCATGATTGATGTCTACAAAGTCGAGATAGAGTTCTTTTACAGAAGGAGCACGAAATCCTGTTGCCACGTTCAGACGAATTTGCCACGGGTTAGAGATGCGGTATTTAACAAGTAGTGATGGCACCGCCGGGGCATCAAAAGAGGTGTTGTAAGCATACCTCAGTCCCGGTTGTATGGTTATTTCTGGTATGGGCATGAACTCTATGTTTCCATAGACGGCATAGTCCCCTATAGCCTGTGATTTGTTTTCAATTCGTTGTCCGGAGAGTGTTTCATGATTGATGTCTATACCGACTCTATATCTCCATTTGGGACTACTTGGCTGTCCAACAAAGGTGCTTCGTAACATGAAATAGTCGATGTTGGTAGTGTCCTGTTCTGAGGGTATTTCGGTGTATTCCACCCCGGTTAAATCCACCAGGTAATAGTCCTTTTTTCGGGTAAAAAGGTTGTACGCCAGAATGGTTTCCCAGGTGTTTTCCCCTATTAATGAATGGATATTCAATGAGTTGTCAAACCTTGTTGTGCGGAAACCATAGTCAAAGGCATCTTCCTGATAATAACCTCGGGGGTATCCACGATGAGTGATGTTTTCATTGAAAATATGACTTCTTAATGTTACAGTGGTTCTATTAAATGTTCTGCTCCATTGGATTTCACCATTGAGCTGTTCCCGGGGTTTGAACTGTTTGAACCTGCTGCTGTCGGCATGGGGTTCAGGATTTCCAAAGGTGGGGTCTCCTGGATTCCATCCATCAAAATAGTTTCTGTTGAGATTGATGGAAAATCGATTTTTACCAATACCCATCGCAGCATTGGCACCTGCATTGAATGTACCGATATTCTCCACCAAGAAGCTCGCACCAAATTCTGGTTTGGGATCAGTCTTCTTTTTGGTAATTATGTTAATCGTTCCGGCCAGTGCATTGCTTCCATAGGCTACCGATAGGGGTCCTTCTACAACCTCAATTCGCTCTACATTGTTAAGATTGATTTGGCTTAAATCCACATAACCATTCAATCGGCCGACAACGGGTACACCATCCATCAATATTTTCACATTTTGACCGCTTAGCCCCTGGATGAAGATGTTGCTGCCGAGAATAGGATCTCTTGAAAATTGAATATTGGTTTCGCGCAGGAGTACCTGGTCTACGGTAACAGCGGCTAGCTGATCTATTTTTTTTCGTTCAATTACGCTCACTTTGTGCATCGCATTCGATGCATTTTCAGGAGACAGCAGGCCGGTCACCACGACCTGGTCCAAAAGGGTCATATCCTCAATGAGTGAAACTTTTAGGTTATCCCCTTTATGAACAGTTATAACCTGAGGTTCGAACCCGACAAAGCTGATTTTGACCTCGATACTTCCAGATTTGAACAAGGTGTCCGGAATGGTAATCATCCCATGAATATCTGAAAGAAAAAACCATTTGCTACCGCTCTGAGCGGGTACTACGTGAGCTCCGGGTAGTGAGTTTCCGGAAGATTTTTCGCTGATTTCAATGGAGGTCGTTTGTGCAAAAGAAAAAGAAGTGTAAAGAATAAAAAGGAGCATCCAAATGACTGGAGCTCCTTTCAGGATTGCTTTTTTCTGAGATCGTTTCCGACTCACTATTGCACAATGATTTTCTGAACCACTTTATCGTCTTCGTTGCCAATGGAAATGAGGTAAACCCCAGGTTCCAGATTTCCGACATGGGTTTGGTGAAAATGCAGGTTGTCGATGCGTTCAGTCCGTACAACTTGCCCGGAAAGGTTCATTATTTGGACTTCCATATTGTTTCTGATGTTCTCTCCTTTGAGTTCAACGGTTATTTGATCGCGCGCCGGATTTGGGAAAATCTTTAATTCTTCAATCCCGAGATCTACATCCTCAACAGATAGTTGTCCAAGCTGCTCAAGTGTGAAATTGATAATACCGGTGCTCGTTCCTTCAAATCCCGTGAAAATCAGTTTGAATACGGCCCCGTTGGTGTCTGTAGTAAAGTAGCAAAGGCTATCGGTCAATTCCCATTGAAAGGTCTGATAATTCAGGTATTTCCATTCATATCCAATGAGATTGATCGTACTGTCATAGGAGTAATTCCACCAATTATTTTGAGAGATGTCAACGTTTTCTGCCTTGGCGTTTCCGCTGAATCCGCTGGTAAGAACACCAGTAACTATTTGATTTTCAACTTGATTATAAACTCTTGAGAGGTATTTGGTAAAAAGCAAATCCCAGCTTCCCATAGGAGCATCGCGGTCTACAACACTATCTGTTACGAAGGAAAAATAACCATACTGCTTTCCAGCGAAACTGGCCTTATCAAGAGTAGCCGTCTTTTCATTTGAACCGTCTACATCCGCATAAACGAAGGTGTAAATTCCGCTTGTTGTGTTCAAATCGTTTATATAGAGCTTCTTATAATTTCCATCAATGGTTTCGAGAATGTATATGCTGTCTCCCAGGACGTTGTGAGTAATAGTATTGTAAATTCCCCAACCCTGATCAAGGATGTCTGCCATATACTGATTGAACGCCGTAGATTCCCACATTTCATCGCTGTTGTACAAAGGATTCCATTCATTTAACCCAGCAGTATCAACAGTCGCCCATCCGTTGATATCGTCATGGGGGTAGAGGTAAAGCTTTGCTCCACGGCCATCGTTAATACGAATCTCTCCTGAAATAGTGGGAATGCTAAAGGCCAAATCCCAGTTTTCATTGGAAGAGGTTTGTACCACTCCATCGGTTAAACTGTAATAAACATCATTGGCATACCCGGCACCCATATCAGCAGTTCCGTTAATAACCTGACCGACAGAAAAATAAGCGTAGGATAAAAGTGTGATTGAGAGTATTAGTTTATTCATATGTTGGTTTTAAGAAAGCGATTCAAAAGAACATTTGACAGCAGATTAGTATGTCATACTACTGTCACATATCCCCTCGAATTTGATGACTATAATCAGTTTCCGCCCTTTAAGAGCTGTTTATAAATGATGCTTTTATAGTCGATTAATAATTCTCGTCCATTCTACCTTTGGCAGATGCGAGTTTTTAAGTTTGGGGGAGCCTCTGTTAAGGATGCTGATGGAATTCGTAACCTTCATGGAATAATTGCAAGGGAAGTTCCGGATAAACTAATCATGGTTGTATCTGCAATGGGAAAAACGACCAATGCCCTGGAGGAAGTTCTTCATTTGCGCAGTAAAGGGCGAAATTTCACGGAAAAGCTGGATTCCATTTTACACTTTCACTTAAGTGTGGTAGATGAGTTGTTCGAGCGAATACCTCAAGAACTCACAGTTGCCATTGAAACTCAGAAGAAAGAAGTGCAACGGCACCTGAATGAAAAGGCTTATGATGAGTATGCTCTCTATGATACTGTGGTATCTCTAGGAGAGCTGTTGAGCACACTTATCATCGAAGCATACCTGTCTCAACAGGGAATACACAGCCTGTGGATGGATGCCCGGCAGCTTATTGAAACCGACAATAAACATCGCGAAGGGGCTGTACAATGGAAGCAAACGGAAGAAAAATGCAAGCGTATTGATGAAGCACTGAAAGTACACCAATGTATTGTTACCCAGGGGTTTATTGCGGCATCAAATGAAGGACATACCACTACTTTGGGTAGGGAAGGATCGGACTATTCAGCCGCTATCCTGGCCCATGTACTCCAAGCCGAGCAGCTGACCATCTGGAAAGACGTGGCTGGTGTTTTCAACGCCGACCCGAAATATTTCGACGATGTGGTTAAGCTCGATTATGTTTCATTTGAAGAAGCTATCGAACTGGCTTATTATGGAGCATCAATCATTCACCCTAGAACGATTCAGCCACTACAGGATAAGGACATTGAACTTTGTGTAAAATCCTTTAAGAATCCTAATGATACGGGAACACGTATTGGATCCAAGAAAGTAAAGCGGGTTGATTATCCACTGTATATCGTGCAAACTGGCCAATACCTGATCACCATTGCCACCAGGGATTATGCCTTTATTGTCGAAGATCATTTAAAGCATATATTCTCTGTTTTTGCCCGACATCAGGTTAAAATCGATATCATGCAGAACTCCGCGATCCATTTTTCCGTAGCCGTTCATAATGCGAATGGACGATTAGGTGCCCTACTCGAAGAGTTAAGTAAAAGTTACGAAGTCAAAACGAACCAAAACCTTGAACTTTTGACGATCCGGCATTACAATAATTTCATCATGGATAAGCTATTGGCGGGTAAACAGATTCTGATGGAACAGCGAACGAGACAAACGTATCGTGCACTTTACATATAGGCTGCTTTAGAACGATGCTACTCCAATCTCTAAAAGGTGGTTTCTAAAGTTTAAATCTTCGCTTTTTTGCTCCCATTCATCGCGTCTCCGGTTGTATAGCTCCTGTGATATTCCCAGGGTTAAGAATAATGTGGTTTG
The DNA here is from genome assembly GCA_003499525.1 of Flavobacteriales bacterium. GTDB lineage: Bacteria > Bacteroidota > Bacteroidia > Flavobacteriales_G > Salibacteraceae > UBA10426. Next base: position 40,435 of record DNTB01000076.1, on the reverse strand, counting down.
GACGATAGAAGCTATGTACGGGAGGTATTTTTCGGCCGTTTCTCTCGACTCGAGTTGAAGTCTTTTATTCAACCTTATCACTGCCCCACTTTGCTCACTCTTATATAGGAAGAGTAAGTAAAACCGAAAAAAATAGTGCCATTGATATTCGAAAACTTTAATTCTCAGATTTTCCGTCAGCTCGCGACACATTCGAACCGTTGACGGTCGGACTTGTGTTTGCAATTCACACCGAATAAGATGGGCCAGGTATATTACTTTTTGAGCAATATTTCGGGTATTGTTGAAATGCATTTCATTGCTTCTAAGCAACTCTGCGGCCCGTTCGTGCTGGTCTAAATGAATTAGTGTACTGCAGTAGTTATTGATATAGTACAGGTGATCAATGGTTTCATATTTCAGCGAAAGACCTCCGGCTTCACAAGCCTCTTCCCATCTATTTAAATACCTAAAAATCAGCAGTTTATTTGCATAAAAGTTTGATAGAATTCTTCGTGAATAGAATTTTCCTGATTCTATTAAGGATTCAACATAGGTCAGGGGTTTCAGGAGTTCATTACCGGATTTGTTGTTGATGAAATGCATGTTAAAGGCCAGCCAGGCGTAGTAACGGTTTTTCTGAGAGGCTTGATCATCCTTTAATAGCTTTCGGAGCCAATCGAGATCGCTCATCTGTAACCCGATCGAATTGTTTGAGATCATTTTGGTAATTTGCTTCAAACGATCAGCTCTTTTTTTTTCAATTTCGATGGGTTCAGAATAATTTTCAAGAAACACTTCTACATCCTTCAGGTCTTTTTTACGGTCTCTCATAAGCAAATGATTTTCGTAAGACTGGATCATGTCATAAAAGCTCAAACTGTGAAATCCAGAGATGCTAAAACCCTCAATCTCTTTGAGAATTAGACGTTCGTCTTCCGGGGAAATATGATCGGTAATGATACAGCTGTGCATGCGGTTGATCCAGTCGAAGTACTTGTCTACATCAAACTTGTCCAATAGGGATTTAGATTTAGAGATAACCTTGGAGTACTTGCGCGGATCGAGGGAAGTGTTAAACTCTGATGGTTCTTTGTTCTTTTCCTTCCTTCTCAGGTCAGATATTAGTGAAATTATTTCTGGATCCTTGAATTGATGGTTTGAATTCAGGAGCTCAATCTCTGAGGGGAACAGGCTGTCTACAAAGGATTGAAATACCTTCAGCCGTTTTCGCATTGAGCGAAGTTAGAAATTCATTCGGTTCACCTTTTAACCACTTAGTTGACTTTTTCCAGAAAAGTCATCATGTAGTTATTCACTTCTCCGGGTTTTTCGAACATCACAAAATGACCGGCTTTTTTGACCATTAATACTTCAGAATTCGGAATCAGTTCACCTCCTTTATTGGCAATGCTTTCGGTCGATTTTCCGTGCAAATATCGATTTGGAATGAGCTGATCTGCTTCACCCATTACAATTAAGGTTGGCTGTTTTATTTTTGGTAAATCACGAATTACAGGTTCATTTACCATCGCCGAAACACATTTTGGAATCACGTTGCAATACCATAGGAATTCATCTCCAGCTCCCGTCATGGCATATCTATCACTGATCATGAACCGCGCATCTTTGGGCATTTTGTAGAAATTGTGCCCGATGTTTTTCTCGATTTGATCCAAGGGTGTAAGCATTACATTTTTAGCCGTAATTGCTGTTCTGAACCATTCCTTTTCCCCTTCGGTAAAGGTTTCAATTCCCGCAGGAGAGACCAGGATGAGGGATTTGACCTGTTCTGGATAGGTCAAGGCCGTGACCATAGAGATTTGTGCACCCATCGAATGGCCTGCAAGATGGTAGTGATCTATTCCAAGTGATTGAGCAAATTCCGAAACTATGGCCGCGTAATAGGACAAGGTAACAGGATAATCGTCTTTACTCGATTTACCATAACCAGGCAGATCAATAGCAATGCATCGATATTTCTTTGATAGCTCACTAATGTTATTCTTCCATGCAGGAGCATAGCTTCCAAGTCCATGGATGAAGATAATTGCTTCTTTGCCAGATTGATTGCCTTCGTCAAAATAAGCTATTGAAATATCATTACTGAGTTCGGCAAAACTGGTTTCAAAAGGATAATTGAGTTCTTGAAAAGAGGAAACTCTTTGAAGGTTGCTATATGTACTTTGGGCTGTTGCCTGACCCAGAAATAAAGCGAACAAAATGTAGAATGTAATTCGTTTCATGGGTCGACTATTAAAACATTAACCATTTAAGTGCTGCAAAGGCCATCCAGGGATCTGTGGGTTTTGTGCCCAACCGCTCATCAGGAGGTAAAAACGAATCTCCATTGGCATAGGGGGCGTCATAAAAATCACCAAGCCATACATAGCCACCTCTGACCTCTAGTTCCAAAAAGGTTTTCATCTTCCAAATGAGCCCACCGTTTGCCTCATAACCCATGTTGAATCCTCCTCTGGACAATTCAGCATTGGACCGGGCAAAAGAGCCATTGGCCGAAAGGATAAACTTGTGAGGGATCACGGCTTTTTTAATGCTTAGCGTTGCAGAATTCAAGCCTACACCTAGGTTTGCAATATCCGAAATCAAGGGCATATACCTGTTTACAACGTTTCCTGAGGGAAATAAAATGGTGTTACCTGTGCTGATGGGTAAATTACCCGGTGCACCCCATGTATTTCCAGTAATAACTCCCGAATAGGTGCCGTCTTGAAGACCATCCTCATCACCTGTAGTGTAAATATAATCTAGTCCGATTACGTCATCAGATGTTTTTCCATACCGGAATCCATAACTAAGGTTTGCACCAAAACCTCTTATATCTGCAATAGTGCGTCCTTCACCTGTAATGGAGCCGAGGTTATAGTTAAAGAATCCGGAAACACGATGATTGCTGAATATAAAGTCTGTATTGTAATCGAAGAAGGTACCTAGCCATGCTATCTGTGTCTTATATTCTTCCTCCGGAAAATTAAACCTATAGGCACCTGTATATTCTGTCAAAAGACTCTTGGGGCCTTGTCCGAGTATGGACGCTCCGCCAGCTCCGGAAGACTGATCATCTATAAAATGAATTGCTCCACCAAGATTAATCTGAGGGCTGATTTTATAATTCCCCATTAATTTGGCGAGCCATACATCGTCCTGAAGTTCAATTTTATTTTCCCATAAATTGTAGATTCCTACATCAACACTACCTCTGGAAAAGTCTCTTCTAACATTAATTCCGGCCATATCGCCAGCCCAATACATGAGCCTGAAACCTGAATGTTGGAATCTGTCAAAAGTGGTTCGGTATGGATGATAAGGGGTATCGAATCCGCGCATGAGGCCAACATTTATGGCCCAACCAAGTTTGGGGATGATCTCTATTTCGAGGTTTTGAGTTTGAATGTTAACAAAATCGGCATTGAAACCAGCTCCCTGATTTCCTCCCGCTCCATAGGATGCATCGCCCCAGGTCCAGTCTATTTCAAACGATGCTCTAAGTGTGACTTTGCCATCAAGAATCTTGGGTGTGTAGAGAAAGAAAGGTAGAAAGCGCTGCTCTACAAAAGAAGTACGAAGCGTGTCCGAAGTTCGGGCTGTACTTCTTCCAAATAATCTACCAATGACCTGACCCTGGAAAAAGGTATTGGTAGGATAATAGTTTGATGTTACTCCCTGAGTGAAGAAATACGCTATAAAACGCAGCTCTTTATTTGGCTTTATTGGCATATCCTTATTGAAATAAACAGAAGGATCGGGTGCCAATGTGTCTATTGTGTTTTGTGAAAATCCACTGAAACTGAAAAGAACAAAAAGAACCAGGCCTAATTTTTTCATATCGAGGGAGAAGAAAAACCCCCGGAATTTACTTCCGGGGGATGAGTGAATTATTGTCTGTTATACTTCTGAATATTGGATGTTCCAAAAGCTCCTCCTGAAGTGGAACCAAAACCAGCATCAGCTGTTGGAGGTGTAACACCTACAATAGCTGGATTAGTTTGTGCTACTTCATACCACATTGAATCTGGATTGGTAGGAAAAACCTGGAAAATACCTTCAGATGTTAATGATGATGGTGATGATTGGTTTAGTGTAATAGTGTAAATACCATCCGCATTTGGTTCATCATTAACCGAATAAGTTCCTTCCAGTGTTGTTTTGGCTCCATCGGCAGTGGAAACAACCACATACGTATTATTCTCTTTAAAATCTGCCGTAATTCCTGTGATTCCGAGCCCACCTAGCAGTGCTGATACATCATATGCGTCCCAGAACCCTACAATAGGGTGAAGTGTTCGCACATTAATTATAGCAGACCATCCACTCGTGCTTTCTGAACATACTCCCTGAATATAAATATCATAGGCCGTATTTCCTTCTAAACCTTCGATAGTGTAGGTTTCAGCTGTAGTGTTTGCCATTGTTCCAGAGCCTTGTGTAAACCCTGTTTCTCCATATTCAATATTAAAACTTGAAGTGCCATTGTTAACATAGGCAATTGTAATGGAGTTAGCTGTTATTACATCAGCTACGAGATCAACTGGATCACTACACTATTGTGGATCGTCGTCTTTATTGCAGGAACTGAAAGCTACACTTAATGCCAAAGCTCCTAGAAATAGAAATTTAGATTTCATCATAATTGTTGTTTTTGATTATTAGTAAAAAATTGAATTAAACGTTGTTTGTCCACCTTGCCGGTTGCGTTTTTTGGCAGGCTTTCTATAAAAATTAGATGTTTGGGCAATTTAAATTTTGCCAGGTTTTTAGAACAGTGTTCTATTATTTCTTCTCGTGTACATTCCGATTTTGGAACTATAAAAGCCGCACCCGTTTCGCCCCATTTTTCATGGGGAACCCCAATAACTGAGGCTTCTGAAACTTTGTTGTGACTTTGAAGAATCATTTCCACTTCTCTTGGATATACATTCTCCCCACCACTGATGTACATTTCCTTTTTTCTTCCTACTACGTACAAATAGCCTTCATGGTCGAATCGCATTAGATCTCCGGTTTTAAACCAGCCGTTTTCAAAGGACTCTGTAGTAGCTTTTTCGTTCTGCCAGTAACCGGGAGTAACCGTACTGCCATGTAACCACAATTCACCAATCTCCTCTTCTTTGGCTTCTTTCCCAGACGTGGTAATCAGCTTCCAGTCTATGTAGAAATTGGGAAAACCTATGCTTCCTCTTTTTTTAAGGCTATCGGAATGATGAAGAGAAGTAACATTCGGCCCTACTTCCGTTAAGCCATACCCCTGACGTATTGGGATTTTATGTGATTCCCAAAACTCTATCGTCGGAATTGGAAGGGCCTCACCACCAATGATAAAATAGCGGAGTAGTGATAGATCATAGTTCTTATTGTCCATTGCTTCCTGCATCAAGCCGAGCATAGTTGGAACAGCCATAAAGACCGTAGAACGACTTTCCACGAGATAATCCAAAACTTTTGATCCATCAAAATCATTCATAAGCCAAATCTGACCGCCGTGATGGAGTAATGGAGTTATCAAAACATTCCAACCTCCTGTATGGAAGGAAGGCATGCAATTGATAGTTACGTCATTCGAGTTTAAGTCTAAGCGCAGTGCTGTATTCGTACTGTTCCAGAAAAGCATTTTGTGGGTATAGAGTGCGCCTTTTGGGAATCCGGTAGTACCGGAAGTGTAAAGGATAAATATCGGATCGTTTTCTTCGATTTGCTCCTTCGGTTTCAACGGTTCGATGTTGTTGAGTGAAGTCTCAAAATCCTGTATGTCAATACATTGTTCTGTTATTTCTCTTCCTTTTTCGAGGTGTTCTTTATCCGCAAAAAGCAGGGAAGAGACACTATCTTCAAATTGATAGGCCAATTCTCTTTTGGTGAGTCGGGTATTCAAGGGAACAAGAATAAACCCGGCCTTTTGGCATGCTCCAAATAGTGCAATAAGTGCAATTGAAAATGATCCGATATACGCGATCCGATCTCCTTTTTCCAAATGAAAAGTCTCAGTGAGATGACGTAGCATTTTCTCCGACTTTTCGTTCAGTTCAAAGTATGATATGGTTGTGCCAGCTTCTGCTTCTTTAAGGGCAATTTTAGAAGGGCTGTATTGTGCCCATTTGGCAAACCAATCGGTATTCCTCATGACGGGATTGATTTAGAAAGTTCTTTAGATGTACCCTTTTTCATGAATATGATTCCTGCCATACCAATAAGAGATGAGCAGCATATAGCGTAGGTAGCTGAAATTGCGGGGTTGTTGATGTCGTTCTGCAGATACGGACCGATTTTACCGTAGTACGTTCCAAAATGCACGATCAAAGACGTTGCAGAAGTAATAAACATCAGTTTAGAAGATGAAAATTGAGTAAACATTCCCGAGACTAGTGGAAAAAATGCAGCTCCAAAAAACGCATATACCCCGTTCTGTGCAAATATCGCTACACTTAAATCAGGAGCAACAATTTGCCTGAAAGAAAAAACCACTGTCAATACGGCCATGAATATAATTACAATGCGGTTTAATACAATTTTTTGTGAGTTCGTTAGCGAGTCCAGTGCCGGAATGTGATCGAGCAAAAGGTCTTGCGTAAAGGTTACGGACAGGCTCTGGATCAGCCCTTCAAGTGTGCTTATTCCTGCCGCAATGAGACCCAAAGTTATGAGCAGGAGTGCAGCTGTATTGAATTTCTCTATGATGTACATGGAGATAATCTGGTCGGGTTTGATGGCCACTCCATCGAGCATGAATTCTGGAAATGAGATCCGCGCATAAAGACCGGTAATAACCACGGCAAAGAATACGGTCATCACAAGAATAGATGTGAGTAGAAACTTGTTTACGTCGCCACTTTTCTTAAGAATCAATGATTTTGTGAGTATGTGTGGCTGACAAACCACCGCGATGCCAATCACAATCTGGCAAAAAATGATTTCGAAATAATCCCGGAAGAGCAGACTTGATGGATACGTGAATTTCGTGAGCTGAGGATCAATAGCACCGAGTTGAGCAGTAAACCCATCCCATCCTGTGTTGAAATACTCTCTGCCTGACCAGAGCAGTAGGATGGCAACCACAAACATCAGACTGGCCTGAACGGTATTCGTGTAAATCAATGCATTGGCTCCACCGAACATCATGTATCCAAATACAAAAACAACAATACCTAGCATGACCCAAATGGGATCCGCATTCAACGGTTTTGAAAGCAGCTGTGCCAGCCCGACAACGATGAGCACGATGAATGAAATGAGTAAGACGGAGAGCACTGCGAATAGTAGGGATAGTTTTTTATTGTTATACCGATTTCCCATCCACTGAGCCATTGTTAATGCTTTAACCTTAGTTCCGTGTTCGCGAAATCTCCGGGTAAGAAAAATGAGTGAAATAAAAGCAGCAACGGGCAATACGACCGCATAGGAGATCACTCCGGAGAACCCGTATAGTGCTATAAGTCCAGGATTAATAATAAACGTTGCGGCACTAGTCATGCTGGCTGCAAGAGCGAGGCCAACCGCTACAGGTGAGAACTGCAAATTGCCTATGGCATAGTCGCTTACGCTGTCGGTTTTGCGTGCACCACGAATGGCTATCGCAATAAGTGCACCCATAAGGAGCATCAGCATTAAAAGCGTCGGTATTTGTAACTCGTTTGACATTAATTAATAGAAAACCAATTCATGAGCTCCGATAGGAACCGTTCCGGCTCTTCCAGAAAGGGGGAGTGTCCGCTTTCTTCATAGAGGACTTCTTTATACTTTCCTCCCTGTGATTGATAGTTTTTAAGGACGAATCGAGTTTGATCTACCATAGGCTGTTGCGGGCAAATTTCCTCTCCAGGGTATTCAGGAATGAAGCCGGTAATTCCATGTGTTGAGGTGTCGAACATGGAGGTATTTGAAACGATTTGATCTTTACCACCTCTTATCCATAAAATCGGTGGTTTGTGCTCAAGCTTGAGTAGTTTCTCTACATTTTCTGCTTTTCCAAAAGGAGCCGCACAATTCAGCTGTCCATATTTACCAGGTGCCACAAACGGGAAATTTGGGGATGCTGTATGATCTCCTGGATAAAAGGAGTTCCCAACTTTCATGGAAAGAAGAGAATCCAACAGTTCTTCAGTGTTGTGCGGTTTGAAATCGGGATTCCAGTAAAATGCATTCATCACATTTAAGGGACTGGAGATATTACTTTCGGTGCGATCCTGCTTCTCCAGCAATTTCACAAAATCCGGGTTGACAATGCCCCCACCGCTTCCTGCAGCATCAGGAAAAGTCAATTCGCCATTTTCGTTTTTGGTGCCGCCAAACCCAAAGGGAGAAGCCGGGTTTACCATTGTTACCGAAAGAATGGAATCGGGTACCGTGCATACTAGTTCCCAGGAAATGCCTCCGCCTAATGAATGACTAACCACATGAAACTTAGAAGCGTTTTGGGCTTTCATGAGCCCAACAAGATCCTTGACAAAATCTCCGAAGCTGTTCTTTGCCTCTGCTGGAACTGCTTCAGTTTCACCATAGCCTCGCAGGTCCGGTGCTATACATGTGTATTTTTCAGGTATTGACTGCATCAGTTGCTTCCAGAACAAGGAGCTGCTGCCGTTTCCATGAATGAAGAGGACGAATTCATCTCCATTTCCACTTTCAAGGAAACTTTGTTTGATGTCGCTGGCCATAAATTCTTTCCGCAGCATGGTATTTTCTAGTATTGATACAGAGCCGCCGCAAAGGCGAGTCCTCCGCCTGAACCAATAAACATAATCAAGTCTCCTTTTTTGATTTTGTCCTTTTGAACAGCCTGATCAAGGCCCATTGGTATGCATGCAGATCCGGTATAGCCATAATAATGCATGATTGTTTCGGCTTTTTCGGGCGGTTCACCCAAAATATCCATCATCTCAAATATGGAATTGATATTGATTTGAGTTATGAAGTACCTGGAAATATCCTTAGGTTTAACTCCTGCTTTTTCACATAGTTCCAAGGCCAGTCGAGACCAAGTTTCCGGGTTTAGTTCTTTTGGAAACTTCTTAACAAATTGAAGCAAATGCGTTTTTTGGTTGAGCACTTCTATATCGACTGGAGTTCTCGTGCCACCTGAATAGATGCCCATCCATTCGTTATACTGCCCTTTGGTTTCTAGTTTAGATGCCAACAACCCTGTGTTTTCCCGATCAGTGGCCCGCAGTACTACGGCTCCGGCTCCATCGGCAAATAGAGTGACGGTTTTTTTGTCGCTCATGTTTAGGAATTTGGACATGTTGTAAGCTCCAATCACCAAAATATTCTTGTATTGTTCGTCCGATTGAATGTACTTCGATCCCATATCGAGGGCGGTTACGAATCCCGCACATGCTGCGTTCAGGTCGAAGGTGCCGCTTCGAGTTGCACCCAACCTATGCTGCACGACCGTAGCAGTAGAAGGAGATACAAATTCTGGTGTATCCGTTGATAGAATGATCAAATCCAGATCTTGAGGATCGATTTGTGCAGCCGCCAGAGCCTTGCGTGCGGCATTTTCAGCCAGATTTGCTGTGGACTCATCTGGACCGGTCCATCTTCTTTCGAAAATTTGAACATTCTCCCTAAGCCAAGTGTCGACATCTTCTCCAAGAAGTTCATCGAAATAGCTGTTGGGATAGATATGGGAAGGAACATACATCCCCGTCCCCACTATTTCTGCTCTTCGATTCATTCTTAGAGGGTTAGGCCACCGTCAACATTGAGAACAGCTCCTGTGATGAAAGCTGCTTTTTCACTTGCTAGGAAATAATAAGCCTCCGCAATTTCGTTTGGTTTTCCCAATCTATTCAGTGGTGACTTTCCTCTTAGACTTTCCAGTATTTTTTCAGGAACTGTGAGAATCATCTCGGTTTCAATAAAACCTGGGGCTACTGCATTGACGGTGATGTTGTATCGTCCCATTTCCTTTGCCCATGTTTTGGTCATTCCGATTAACCCGGCTTTTGTTGCTACGTAATTGCTTTGGCCAAAATTTCCGTAGTGTGCCACCACCGATGATGTATTTATGATACGTCCATAATTGCGCTCCATCATTTTCAGTCCAACAGCTTTGCCACAATTAAAGACTCCGGTAAGATTAACATCCAGTACTTTTCTGAATTGTTCTGAAGTCATTTTTTTCAATGTGCTGTCCGATGTAATTCCTGCATTGTTGATCAATATATCAATGCGTCCATATTTGTCCATCAATTCGTTGGCAGCAGTTTCGACTTCTTCAAAATTGGTGGTGTCTACTTTTTGAAATTCAGCTTGACCATTGGTCAGTTCAATCGTTTTTTTGGCATTTTCTTCATCCACATCCCAAATGATTGACTTTGCACCATTTCGTGAAAATAAAATTACGGTTTCCCGACCTATACCTTTGGAGCCTCCAGTGACGATTACAATTTGATCTTTCATTCTTGTATTTATTGGTTGATGGAAATGTACTAATCCAAAAAATCATCAAGCATATCTATTTTGCTTAATAGTGATGCGAAATAAGGATAAAATATTAAGTAAGTAATTTAAAAACAGTATTTTAAGAACTAATAATAGATTGAGATATAGGATCAGGAGTAAAGAGAATAAGGCAGGTAGTTTCGCGAGCTATCATTCCTGAATTCCTAATTCGGCCAATATTTTATCCGCCAATACATTGGAAAGCTTGAAATAGGACTCCACTGTCCAACCGGCTACATGGGGTGATAAAATGACTTTGTTTGAGGAAGTCAAATACTCTAAATCCGGATTTGTGATGGCAGAGCTCAATTCAAAAGAAGATTCTTCGTATTCCAAAACATCAAGGCAGGCTCCCAGTATTTTGCCACTTTTTATTCCTTCAACCAGATGACGTGTTTTTACAATCGGACCTCTTGAAGTGTTGATCAAATAAAAGGGTTTGGAGAATTTGACCATAAAATCGTGGTCTATCCATCCATTGGTTTCTTTTGTGAGTGGTAAATGCAGGCTCAAAATATCACACTCTTTTTGAATGGTTTTTACATTGCAGGAAATAGCGTTTTCATCGGGCCAAGATTTCAGATATTTGTCGTAGGCATAAACGCTACATCCAAATCCGGATAGTACACGTGCAAATGCCTGACCTGTATTGCCATAGCCCAGCAAACCAACCTTCTTACCTTCAAGTTCAATTCCTCTGTTTGCCTCTCTTTGCCAAAGTCCATTGCGCACTTCACGATCGGCATTATTTAGATTGTTGAATAATGACATCAGCATTCCAATGGCATGCTCAGCAACTGCATTTCGGTTTCCTTCAGGCGAATTGAATATCGTAATTCCTTTCTTCCTAGCGGTTTCGAGATCTATATTTTCCAGCCCACTTCCGGATCTTGCGATGAACCTTAAGGAAGATGCTTTTTTAAGAAATTCGCGATCAACTATAAATTTGCTGCGAATTACAATACCTTGAAAATCAGAAATTTGTGCTAAAACTTCTTGTTTGGAAAGGGTTTCACCAGATACACAATCCATACCCGATTTCTCCAACCTTTCCTTAAGAATGGGATGTACTGAATCGATGAACAGCACTCTCATAGTGTCGAGTATACGATTTGCCCGACGATGAAGTAAATGAACAGGCCGGTGATGTCATTCATAGTGGTGATGAAAGGACCTGTTGCGAGAGCGGGGTCAATCTTCATCTTTTCAAGAAGGAGCGGTATGAATGTACCCGTCAGGGAGGAAAAAAGTATCACAATGAAAAGGGCAAGGCTAATGGTAATGCCGAGATTGACATCATTGAACGCCAGAATACTAAGGCCCATTGCCAAAACTGAAATAAGAAGTCCGTTAAGTGAACTTTGTCGCAACTCCTTGCCCAGCTTAGGCAGGATTCCGGTGGTACTCAGGCTCTTATTGGCCAAACCCTGCACGATAATGGCGGAGGATTGCACACCGACATTTCCTCCGGTGGCAGTAATTAGCGGAATAAAAAAAGCAAGTGCCGGAAGGGTCTTAATGGCCTCTTCATACCCTCCGATTAAAATGGCACTGAGCATGCTGCCTGCTACTCCAATGACCAGCCAGGGAAGTCGGGCACGCATTTGTTGCCAGATGGAGTCAGTTTGCTCAACGTCTTCAGAAAGTCCTGATGCCAGCTGATAGTCTTTTTCAGCTTCCTCCCTCATTACGTCTACTACATCGTCGATCGTAATTCGGCCTACTAACCGACCCGCGAGATCTACTACGGGTAATGCCACGAGGTCATATTTTTCCATGGCTGAAGTTACGTCCTCCTGAGTTGTGCTTGTTTTAACATAGCGGGTTTCAGGTATGTAGATATCAGCCATTCTGGCATTGAGGTTGGTTGTAAGTAGTTTTTTTAGAGGCAGTCGCCCGAGCAGCTTCTCATCGTCATCAATCACATAAATGGTATAGATATGATCAATTTCTTCTGCTTGTCGGCGCATTTCACGAACACTGTGCATTACACTCCAGTTTTCGTTGACCACAACCATTTCTTTACCCATGAGGGCACCGGCCGTTCCCTCCTGATACTTGAGCAGGTCTACAATGTCCATGACCTGTTCCTCATCCTCAATCTCAGAAATGACTTCTTCCCTAACTTCAGCAGACAGTTCATTCAGGACATCTGCCGCATCATCTGAATCAAGATTTTCAATGAGTTCAACTGCAATCTCCTTGGGAGTAGATGTCTCAAGATAATCTCGCCGGATATCTTCATCAACTTCCATGAGGACATCTGCGGCAAATTCATCATCCAGTCTGTCGAGTGAAAATGCTACAGCATCCTTATCCAGATGACTTAGAACCTCGGCAATGTCGGCCGGATGTAAATTCATAGTCAACTCAGACAATAGAGCAGAGTCGAGCCGATCGGCAGCTTCCCTAAACTGGTCCAGTAATTCGCTATTTACTTTGAAAGTATCCACCTTACCTGAATTGCGATTCAAATGTAAGGTTTGAAAATGGAAAGGCTTGTTCTTTAAACAAGCATAGATTTGGCCAATTTCAGAAAATCATTTTCACTCAATTGTTCGGGCCTTTGTCCTGCAAACTCCTGAGGAAGAAGACCAATGTCGTATGAAGATTTCAATGAATTTCTCAGTGTTTTTCTTCGCTGGTTGAAGGCCGTTTTAACCAGCCTGGCAAAGTCAGGTTCCGGAAATGAAATGGATTTGCGGTTATTTCTATTCATCTGTATTACCCCTGACAGCACATTCGGAGGGGGATTAAAAACCTCGGGCCCTATGGTAAAATGATAGTCGCAGTCATACCAGAGCCGGCTTAATATTGTAATGATACCAAATGTTTTTGATCCTGGATTGGCGGCTAACCGCTGTGCGACTTCTTTCTGGAACATACCTGTTAGGCTGGATACCTGATCTCTGAAATCGAGCGAATGAAATACAATCTGACTTGAAATATGATAAGGAAAGTTCCCCACAATATGAATTGCCTTTCCATTGCTTAACTCTTTCAGGTCGAGGGTGAGGAAATCCTGATCGATGATTTTCTCTTTCCTAAGTATATCATTATCAATAAGATATGAAATGGATTGGCGATCGACTTCAACAGCTAAGAAGTTTTCCTGAAAGCGTTTTGTTAACCATTTAGTCAGTATTCCTGTTCCGGGACCAACTTCAAGGACTAGTTCATCTTCTGTTTGTGGTACGAGTTCAGCGGTGCGTTGAGCAATGCTTTGATCTAGCAGAAAATGCTGTCCGAGGTGTTTCTTGGGATTTATTTTCATTCTACAACCTCAAGAACGGTGCGAAATGCGGCAAATTTGCCTAAAAACTTGGCTGCGTGTTCTTTTTGGAGTTGTGTCGCATTTTCATTTTGGTACTTCTCGAGTTGTTCTATATTTTGACATCGATACTGTAGGGAGTAGCTTGCGCTCTGATCTTGTTCGGGAGTACCGAGTACCTTTGAAAACGTATATCCCTCAAATTTTCCTGTTTTCATCACATCAGGTATGTGATGTGTTCGCATCCATCGTACCCATTCTTGTTCGGTGTCGATGTCAATGGCCTCTGTAACGTTGTAGATAATCATAACATTAAGGTAATGAGGGTTCGTCGAAGTCACCGCGCAGCCTTCGGTAGTTTTCTCTGGCTTCGTCAATGTAAAGGCTCGACGGATATTCATTCAGAAATTGGAAGTAGATCTCTTTTGCTTTTTCAGGTTCATCATATCGCTCATCGTAGAGCTTAGCCAGATGAAAGAGGGCATCGTCTCCGAGGATGTCATAACTGTATTTTGAAGTTATTTCCAGCAGGGCATCTTTAGCGTTGTCAATTTGATTTCTCTCCATTGCAACCTGATACTTTCTCATCCAAATATCGTCCGTGAGCATATGCCCGGGGAATTGAATGTTAATGAGGTCATAGGTTTTTAATGCCTCTTCATATCTTTTTTGTGCTACATACAGGTCGGCTGCTGCGAACATTTCCATAGCTACAAATGAAGTGTCCAGACCGGTGTTGTCGGTAATGAGGTTGGATAGATAGAGCGCATCATTGGCGGTTAGTTTAGATGTAGATCCTTTCAGTACATCCAATTGTGCTTCTGCCCATTGAAAATCTCCTGTGTAGTAGGCTATTTTGGCAGCTCGAAGTTTTGCAACATCTCCCAATTCATCATATTTAAACGCTTTTTCAGCCTGCATATAATAGAGCGCGGCATCCCAAACTTCATTTCTCATGATGTAGATATCACCCATCTGAATTTTAACACGGGCCTTATTTTCTTTGTTAACACCACCGTTGTCTACGATCTTCTGGAGAATGACCAGTGCAGAATCGGATTGGTCGACCCTGTAAGCCAATACCTCGGCCCATTCTTTATAGTACTGCACATTCTGGTCAGATATATACATGGTGTTAAGAAGCTCCTGATAATCAGAGGCAAGACTTCCATATTCTTGTGTCAGTTCGCCGGGTGTAACGTCGAGCTGGTCTTTGGAAACCGAAAGGCGTTCTACTCGTGCAATGTACCATAGTGAAGATTCAACGGGGGCAGCTTTCGAAACATAGGTATACGCTTGTTTCGACACATCATACTTCCTGTTCTTCCTGGCGAGCCTCGCAAAACGAATCATTCTTTGGCCCTTCAAATCCATTCTGCGATCCAATGCTTTGACCTGAATGAATGCACTTTGATAGTCATCTATTTTCATGTACATCCATATCAACATTTCTGCAAATGTTTCATTTTCAGGATTTTGATTTACCTGAATCAGCAGCCTTTTACGGATAAGCTCTACCTCATCACTCCACGGATCATCGAGATTAAAGTTTCGGTTAAGCATGTTTTGAACCGACTGCAAATAAGCTGGGTTGATGGCGATGAGCTCAAGATAAAGATCCACCATTTTATCGAAGTTACCTTCGGCACCGTACAGTTCGGCAATTTCAATGTTGAAGGTGTAAAAGCCCTGCAGATTTCTTTTTCCTATTTCATAGGCCTCCAGGGCGTATTCATTTTGACCAAGGCTGGCAAACTCCCGCGCAACAGTTACCACATTTCCCGGGCTTTTATTGAGATGTCGTAGCGCTTCGTCCCATGATTTTTTGGCACTTCTTTCATTGTCTAAACGCATTTCCAACTCCCCTATTTTGACCAACCACATGACCTGATTTGGGTTCTTTTTTATCTCTTTATCCAGTTTTTTTGTGGCCTCTTCAATTTTGTCCTGTCGCTCCAGACAGGTAATGTATCGATCGAAATAAGCCGGTTGGCGACTCTTGTTATAGATTTTCTTGTAGTACAACTCTGCTTTTTCGTATTCACCCCGATTGAAGTATGCTTCAGCCAGATTAATATCCGTCGCGCTTTGTGCCAGCATACTAACGGGGAGAAGAAAAAGTACTAAAAGAATGGAAAATCTCATTATCTATATCCTCTTCTGACGAGTGACCCGACCAACGAGTCGGCTATCGGTTTTGTTGTTTCAAGTGTGGAAATATTTCTTTGATACAGTCCCAACAGTTCGGATGCACTGGAGATGAACATTACGGCCGCGCTGTCCTCTATCGCAGCATATTCTTCATACTCCTCTTCCGAAAAAAAACCATTTCGAATATCTTTTTCAAGTGAGCTAAGCTGTTTTTTAGTTAATGTTCCTTCTTCAATCGTACCATTAATTCGTTCATTGGCTTTTCGCAATAGTCGAAGTGACATTTGGAAATCCTCAAGTCTATAGATGTCTGCGGTATCGAGTTGGTTGTTGAATTTTTTCAAATGTTCACTTAAACCCTGTTCTTTTGAGAGGTCAACATCTTCGTAGAGTTGAAGACTGTCGAGGTATTTCGATACTTTTTCTTCTTTTATGTTGAGCAGATCAGCCGTCTTGCTGCGCCTTGAATCTGTGCAACCCGCCATCAGTCCAAAAAGAATAGTTATGGACGTTATAAATACAAACGAACTAGTTAATTTCATGGAATCCGGTGTAAGGTATCAGGACTTCAGGAATACTAATTCCATTTTCGTTCTGATTATTTTCAAGCAAAGAGGCAAGAATTCTGGGTAATGCTAATGCACTGCCGTTAAGTGTATGGACCAATTCTGTCTTGCCGTCTGAGTTTTTATACCTGCATTTGAGTCGGTTGGATTGATACGATTCAAAATTTGATACTGAACTGACTTCCAGCCATTTATCCTGGGCAGCTGAATACACCTCAAAATCATAGGTCAGTGCAGCTGCAAAGCCCAAATCACCTCCGCAGAGACGTACTATTCGATAAGGCAGTTCTAACTTTGTAAGAATGCTCTTAACATGTTCTAACATCTCATCCAGAGTTTGATAGGATAGCCCTGGTTCTGTGATTTGGACAATCTCTACCTTATCGAATTGATGCAATCTGTTTAGCCCTCTCACATCCTTTCCGTAAGAGCCGGCCTCTCTTCTGAAACAGGGAGAGTATGCCGTCCTTTTCACAGGAAGGTCCTTGATTGAGAGCATGGTATCTCTGAATATATTGGTAACCGGCACCTCGGCTGTGGGGATCAGATAAAATCCATCTATTGGTACCTGATACATTTGTCCTTCCTTATCGGGGAGTTGCCCGGTACCTATTCCGGAGGCCTCGTTTACCATAAACGGGGTCTGTACCTCTAAATAGCCTGCTTTGACCGCCTCATCCAGAAAGAACTGAATTAATGCTCTTTGTAAACGGGCTCCATTGCCGGTGTAGACCGGAAAGCCTGCTCCGGTAATCTTCACCCCGGTTTCAAAATCTATGAGATTATATTTCTTGGCCAGTTCCCAATGAGGCAGTGCATTTTTACCCATTTCTGGAATGTCACCAAATCTGAAAACTTCTTCATTATCCTGATCAGTTTTGCCATCCGGAACCAAAACATGTGGCACATTAGGCAATTGGTAGAGCAAATCTGCAAGTTCGGTGGAAATGCTACCTGCTCTGTCCTGTAGGTCTTTAATCTCCTGTTTAAGAGCAGTGGATTTTTCTTTCAGCTTGTTTGCTTCTTCCCTTTTGCCTTGAGAGAATAGTTCACCTACGGATTTTGCAATTGTTTTAGATTGGTTAAGCAGACTGTCGAGCTTTGCTTGATTCGATTTTCGATAATCATCAGCTTCCAGTATTTGTTCTACTATATTTTCAGCATCAATATTTCTTTTTCGGTAGGCCTCTACCACCTTTTGTTTTTGCTCTCTAAGCAGTTGTACAAGTACCATTGATTTAGGTTATCAAATTCCTGACGAAGATAGTTTAGCTTGGATGAGTTTTTCTGCAAATAAAAAACCCTCGTCAAGTTTTCACCAGACAAGGGTTTAGGTTTAGGATATTTTCCTTTTCCTACTCAGCACTCGCTGGAAGTACCGATACGAAGGATCGGTCGTTGGCCTTTTTGGTGAATTTCACAGTTCCATCAGTAAGAGCAAAAAGGGTATTGTCTTTTCCCATCCCGACATTTTCTCCAGGATGATGTTTAGTTCCTCTTTGTCGAACAATAATGTTACCGGCAATTACTTTCTGACCGCCAAATATTTTTACCCCGAGTCGTTTACTTTCCGACTCTCTTCCGTTTTTCGAACTACCTACACCTTTCTTATGCGCCATGGGTTATTCTTTTGTTTCGTTATCTGATTTCGCTTTTTCTGCTTTAGTTTCTGGCTTCGATTCCGCTTTTTTCGGGGCAGATTTAGCTTTTGTTTCCTTCTTTGCTGTAACTTTTTTCTCTGTGCTTTCAGCTTTAGCTGCAGCAGGTTTCGCTTTTTTAGGAGCAGCTTTAGTCTTTTTTGCCTCTGCAGGCTTCTTAGTAGAAACCTTTTCGACTTTTTCTTCCTCTGTCTCTGCTACCTTGGCTTTTTTAGCTGCAGTTTTTCTTGCGGGCTTTTCCAAAATAGAACTTACCTGAAGAGAGGTCAGATACTGACGGTGACCTCTGCTAACCTTGTAGCCTTTTCTTCTTTTTTTCTTGAACACAGTGACTTTATCACCTTTCATGTGCTCGAGAATGGTTGCTTCAACAGAAGCACCTTCTATAGCCGGGGCGCCAACGGTAACCTGTCCATCGTTATCTATGAGTAAAACCCTATCGAAAGAGACGGTTTCACCCTCTTTGTTTGATAACCGATGCACATATACCTGCTGATCTTTGGAAACTTTAAATTGTTGCCCTGCTATTTCAACGATTGCATACATACTTTTTATTTTACCAGTAAAGGGCTGCAAAATTAACTAAAGAATTGGTAATCACAACATCAGAAGATTATGCTTTATCAAGGCTTAAGAACGTCTTCTTTTCCTGTTGATCAAACTGATGCCTACGAGAATGAGTACCGCAAAAATGCCCTGAACAGAACTGAATGACTCTCCATCCAGAACCCCCCAACCAATAGCGACAATGGGGATCAAATATGTAACACTTGAAGCAAACAAAACCGAACTATGCTGAACCAGAGCATTGAAAAGAATGATGGCAATTGCGGTACCTAATATTCCCAGAACTGAAATAGCAGCCAGGCTTTCAACAGCTGAAGGGTGATAGGCCGTCTGATGGGCAAAATCGGTGCCTAAGAATAACAATAATCCACTAATAGGACCAATTATTATAAAGGACATTGATGTGATTACCAGAGGGTTAATATTCTGGAGGTAATTTTTGACGATGTTGATATTTATGCCATAAAACGCAGATGCAATTACCGGTAGAAGCATGTATAAGGTGAAAGAATGGTTTACCTCAAACTCATTGGAGAAATACATCAAACCAAAAGCTCCAAGAAAACCCACCGCGATTCCAATCAGGCTGTTTACCTTAAATCTCTGTTGGAAACCAATTACGGCAACAAGCAGAGCAAAAATTGGAGTAAGGGAGTTCAATATACCGCTAAGTGAGCTGCTGATTTCAGTTTGAGCTTTTACGAAAAGAAAATAGGGAATTGCACTCCCCAGAATTCCGACGAGGAGATATATCCAACCCGTTTTTTTCCTAAGTAGGCTAAGATTTTTAATAGCATTGGGTGACATAACCACAAACACAATAAAGATCCTATACAGAGCGACCTGCTCCGCAGAATAAGCTAAAAGTCCTCTTTTCATAAGAATGAATGAGCTTCCCCACAGCAATGCCAGAAGAGCCAATACAGCAATTTGTGTAAATCTGTTGGAGAAGTTAATACGGTTCACCGGCCAAATTTAGACTCATTAACCAACTGAATGCTGTTTGGATCATTCGCACCTGCCATTCATGGAAATTCAAAGACATCATCACACAGAATGGCAGTAGTTTTACGCCATGGAAAGTCTACTCAGGTTAAAAAGTATAGAACGACATTTTATAGTTGGTAGAGAAATTGTTCGAGCTCTAAGAGGGATCGATCTGGACATTACTAAAAGCGAGTACGTGGCACTAATGGGTCCCTCAGGATCAGGTAAATCTACCTTAATGAATATTTTGGGATGCCTGGATACGCCAACAGGTGGTTCCTATTGGCTCAACAATCAAGATGTGAGCCAAATGACGGACGATGAACTCGCTGAAGTCCGGAATCGGGAAATAGGATTTGTTTTTCAGACTTTCAATTTATTGCCAAGATATTCTGCCGCCGAAAATGTAGCTCTACCACTGATTTATGCAGGAATGAGTAAAATTGATCGAATCAATAGAGCACAGGAGGTTTTGGTGAACGTTGGACTTGGAGATCGGTTGAAGCACAACCCCAATGAACTCAGTGGTGGACAGCGCCAGAGGGTTGCAATCGCACGAGCTCTGGTTAATAAGCCCTCTATCATTCTTGCTGACGAACCCACGGGAAATCTCGATAGCAAGACTTCAGAAGAGATTATGGAACTTTTTGCAGAGATTCACCATTTGGGAAATACCATCATCGTGGTAACACATGAAGAAGATATCGCGGCTCATGCAAAAAGGGTGGTTCGACTTCGCGATGGATTGATTGAAAGCGATACTACTCCGTAAACGGGTTTTGAGTTTCAGGATTTGTAATGAATGCCTCGTCGGTAAGAGTCAGCAAAAAAGCCTTGAGCTGCCTCTTTTCTGTAGGAGACATCTGAACGCCTCCCTGGTGCATAAACTCCATTAATGGATCGATCGTGGGTGAAATCTTAACTTGCTCACTGTAAAAATCAATAACTTCATCAAGTGTCTCAAAACGGCCGTCGTGCATATACGGCGCTGTAAGAGCTACATTTCGTAGCGTTGGTGTTTTGAACTTCCCAATATCTATCGGATTACCCGTGTAGGCAAAATGACCCTCATCAGGATCTTCATCTAATCCATTGTTATGTAATAGATTATCTCCAAAGAACAGGTAATTATGACAATGAAAACAATCCGCTTCTTCTGAAAAAAACAGATTCATTCCAGCACGCTCGTCTTCGTTGAAAATCAATTCACCACGCAGCATTTTGTCGAATTTCGAATTGTACGAAGTGAGAATTCGTTCAAACTGTGCCATCGCTTTTGCGGCGAGTTCAGGAGTGGCCACCTCGGTATCGAATGCTCTTTTAAACTGGTCACGATAAAGTTTACTGGCATTGATTCTGTCAAAATCGGCCTGGAAGAATTCCGTGATCTCAAAATACATGACTTCTTCTACAGTACCGGACACATGACCGTCCCACAGATAGTTTTTATTATAGGCAAAATTTAAATGCGGCAACACAATAGCTCCGGATGTAAAGGATTGTTCTTGTATGTGGCACGTGGCACAGGCACGTGCACTATCTTTATCAAGAATGGGGTCGTAAAAGAGCATTCGGCCCAGTAAAACACCTTGTTCGGTCATGGGATTATCTTCAGGGATCACCATTTCCGGTAATGGAAAAAGTTTGGGCATGATGTAAGGAGTGGGGTCATATTGCACTTTGTCTTCTGGCTCGTTCGGATCAACAATAGGTACAGGCTCATCTTTGGCACAGGATATCAGCAAAAAAATGATGGCAAGAGCTGAGGCAAATAAGTGTATTAGTTTTGTTCTCATCGTAGACTTTTTTCAAGATCCCCAAAATCAACATAAATGTACTTGTAAAGTGACCTTTACACAATGACAAAAGTTACACATCACTATGATTGATATAATTCAAGAAAGTCGCGAATTCATATGGGAATTTGACCTGATCAAACCCGACTCGGAGTTATTGATAGGAGTTAGCGGTGGTGTAGATTCGATGGTATTGTTGGACGTATTGTTAAAACATGGATATAAACCGGTGGTTGCCCATGCCAATTTTGGACTGCGAGGTCAGGATTCCAATGAAGATGCCCGTTTTGTGAAGGATCGATGTAAGCATTTAGGTCTCTCTTTTTACACACGGGCATTTGATATTCAAGAGTATACAAGGGTTTATAAAGTATCTGTCCAAATGGCCGCACGAACGCTCCGATATCAGTGGTTTTATCAACTGGCCGACAAATTGAGTCTGGACAAAATCGCCGTTGCGACTCATCTAGATGACAATATCGAGACTTTTATTTTAAATGCCGTTAGAGGAACCGGGCTTAAAGGTCTTCGGGGAATTCTGCCCAAAAATGACAAAGTAGTACGTCCGTTTTTAGAAATCTCCAAAGCGGATATCCTGGCCTATGCCGAACACTTTAATCTGGAATGGAGAGAGGATAGATCCAATGCTGAAGTCAAATATCGCAGGAATCTTATTCGTCATGAAATCACCCCGTCATTTGGCAAGATCAATCCATCTTTTCATGAAACATTCAAACGCAATTTCAGAAGATGGAGAGCAACTCAAGAAATATGGGATGCTCATATTGAAAAAGAAGTGAAAAAGTACATCGAAGAGAAAAATGGGGTGTTCAAAATATCTGTTTCCAAAATAGCGAAATTAAAGAATACGGAAATTGCTCTTGAAGAATTATTTTTAGATAAGGGACTGACATACAGTGATATAAGAGACATGACAAAAGCTCTTGGCAATACCGAGAGCAAAACCTTTTCAACGAAAAAATGGAGAATTCATTTAGATAGAAACGATCTCATCTGGGGACGTAAGACTCGATTCGCAGAGCCTGAATCCATTCAAATTACCGAGTTTATCGGCGGTATTGAAGAGCCCCTTGCTTTGGCTTTTAAAGACAGCAAGAAGGAGGAAATAACTTGGAGTACAGACCGAAATACCGCAACGCTGGATTTTGACAAGTTGACTTTTCCGTTGCTTATTCGAAAGTGGAAGGAAGGAGATAAAATGAAACCTTTGGGAATGAACGGGAGAAAGCGCATTAGCGATATACTCATTGATGCCAAGGTTCCAGTGCCAGAAAAAGATCAAACCTTTGTGGTTTTGAGTAAAAATGAAATCTGCTGGTTGATCGGCCATCGAATCTCAGATGATTTTAAGGTCACAGATAAAACTCAAAGAAGTTTTCAAATTATAAGGCTATGACAGAAAAACGAAGAGAGCATGCCGTATTCTTTTTTATGCTGCTGAGTGCATTGTTCATTGCCTCTTTGGTAGTTACTAACCTGATAGCCAATAAGTTTGTTTACTTTAATCTGGGTTTTAAGGAGTTTAGAATATCCGCGGGTGTCTTACCTTATCCGGTTACATTTCTGGTCACAGATATTATTTCGGAAATCTATGGACGCAAAAAGGCCACCCAAGTGGTAGCCGCAGGATTTGTAGCTTCCATGTTCGTACTTGGTGTTTTGTGGTTTGGGGATCAGTTTAGAGCTATTGAAGAGTCGCCGGTTAATGATGAAACCTACCGCAGCGTATTTGCAAATGCCTGGAGGGTTATTTTGTCTTCCATGTTGGCATACCTTGTAGCTCAATTCGCCGATGTCCGTATCTATCATTTCTGGAAAAGACTGACCCATGGAAAACATCTGTGGCTTAGGAATAACGGGTCTACTATTGTATCGCAATTGTTAGATACCACCTTCGTCGTCGGAGTGCTGTTTATCGGACAAATGTCATTTGCCGAAATGGGATCATTGATAAGAGACGGATGGATGTACAAGGTCATTTTTGCAATGGTCGATACCCCATTCATGTACGCAGCCATTTATTTTTCAAGGAAATATTTTGGTTTGAAACCTAATGAGGAAATCCAGATCTAGCCTGTTAAATGCAAGTTAACAGACAAATTCTGATGGCTTGATTTTCATACATTTGACGCCTTCCTAAAAAGAATACAGCATGCGAAACGTCTTAAGGTTAATCATTCCTATTCTCTTTTTAGCCATTTCTGCCCGAGCTCAGGTCTTTGAGCCGATAAAATGGTCATTCGAATCAGAACAAATTACAAATGATGTTTTTGAGTTAAAGTTCGTTGCAAAAATTGATGAACACTGGCACGTATATTCTCAGGAGGTCGAGGATGACGGGCCTATCCCTACATCATTCATGTTTGTGCAAAACGTTGATTATGAATTAGTTGGATCTACTGAGGAGCCTAGCGGGATTACCATTGACGATCCGGTATTCATGATGAAACTCAAATATTTTGAGGATGAGGCCATCTTTACGCAAAGGGTAAAGATTTTAAAGAAACGAGTCAAAATTGAAGGGCAACTGGAGTTTATGGCTTGTGATGATGAAAAATGCCTTCCTCCAGAACTGGTTGATTTTTCATTCAAACTAAAAGGGAAGCCCGGATCTGCGGATTCTGACGATGTTGCTGCCAATAGCACTGCATTGGAAATTCAAGCTCCAGAGCAAGAAGACCAAATTTACAATCCGGTTTCCTGGAAAACTGAAGTGCGCAAACTGGATGATGGTCGATATGTGCTGCAAGCTATCGCTTCTATCGAGGATGAATGGCACTTGTATTCGATGAATCTGGCTGAAGGTGATGGCCCTATAGAAACCTCATTCAGAATAGTTGAAGGAGAGGGCTATGAACTTGTAGGAGAAGTTGAAGAAATAGGTACTGTCATCGAAGAGTATGACCCAAACTTTATGCGGGATGTTACCTATCTGGAAGGCGAAGCAATATACCAACAGGAAGTAAAGGTTACCGGTTCTTTAGAGTCGATCAAAGGACAAGTGGAATTCATGACCTGTGACGACAGGCGATGTTTGCCCCCCGAAATTGTAGATCTCACTTTCGATTTCACTAAAGATATTGCTACTGAAATAATCACCACAAAGAGTGATGGAAATAGTTTAGATCAATCCGCTGGTGGTCAATCACTCTGGGGTGTATTCCTTATTGCTCTGGGTGCCGGGCTGCTTGCTTTGATTACTCCTTGCGTGTTTCCCATGGTACCTATGACCGTTAGCTTTTTTACAAAGCAAAGCCCTACTGTAGCCAAGGGAAAGTTCAATGCTTTTACCTATGGCTTTTTCATTGTACTTATCTATGTGCTGCTGTCAATTCCTTTTCACCTTTTTGACTCGATTAGCCCGGATGTACTCAACGAGATATCTACCAATGTGTGGTTGAACCTTTTGTTCTTCGTCATATTCATTGTATTCGCTATCTCGTTTTTTGGAGCATTCGAAATAACCATGCCGAGCAGTTGGGTAAACAAAGCGGACAAGGCCTCAGATGTTGGCGGTATCGTTGGAATTTTCTTCATGGCCGTGGTACTGGTTTTGGTATCCTTTTCCTGCACGGGTCCTGTGCTTGGAGCGTTGCTCGGAGCAACACTTTCTTCAGACGGTGGGGCTATGGCTCTGACCGTTGGTATGTTGGGATTTGGAATTGGATTGGGTGCCCCGTTTACGGTCTTTGCCCTATTCCCAAGTATGCTGAACTCGCTCCCAAAATCAGGAGGTTGGCTAAATGTGGTCAAAGTTTTCCTGGGATTTTTGGAACTGGCACTAGCGTTCAAGTTCCTTTCCAATGCTGATTTGGTTGTACAGGCCGGAATCATCACTCGTGAAGTTTTCATCGCTATTTGGATCGCGGTATTCGGTATCCTGGCTTTCTACCTTTTTGGAGCATTCCGTCTTCCACACGACAGCAAAGTAGAAAAGCTTTCAGTAGGACGTATGCTACTTGGAGTTCTTGTAGTCTGGTTTACCATTTATCTCATTCCAGGATTATGGGGAGCTCCATTAAAAATAATCTCCGGATTTCCACCACCAGCGTTCTACAGCGAGGCTCCGAATGGAGTAGGGTACAAGTCTTCTGCTGTGGCCACATTTAGTCATGGAGACGAAGAGCTGATACCTCAAGGGGCAGATCCCGAGCATTGCCCGCATAATTTGAATTGTTTTCATGATTATGAAACGGGTCTGGCTTATGCTAAAGAAGTTGGTAAACCGGTGATGCTCGATTTTACGGGTTGGGCATGCGTAAATTGTCGAAAAATGGAAGAACAGGTCTGGAGCGATCCAAGAGTGCTGGAACGACTCAAGAATGAAGTAGTGCTTATCTCTTTGTATGTAGATGAGCGAACAAAACTTCCCCAGGAGGAGCAACGGGTATCAGAAACGACCGGAAAGAAAATCAGAACCATTGGGAACAAATGGAGCGACTTTCAGGTTGCACGTTTTGGAAATAACTCGCAGCCTTATTATGTAATACTCGACCATGAAGAGAACCAATTGCATGAGCACGCGGCATACGATCCGGATATCGATTTGTTTATAGATTGGCTCGATCGGGGAGTGGAAGAATTCAAGAAAAAGAACTAATGGAAACGCGTAAGTCCAGAATAATAGACCAAATTCATCAGGCCAAAGCTCTTTTAGAAGAGCTTGAAAATCGAGATGATTTGTTGGAGAAGATTGTTCTGGCTTCAGAATTATTTAGTGCTAGTATTTCTTCTGGCGGCAAAGTTTTTTCATGTGGAAACGGGGGTTCAATGAGCGATGCCATGCATTTTGCAGAGGAATTGACCGGGAAATTCCGGGATGAACGAAGAGCTATTCCGGCTATTGCCATTTCCGACCCGGGTCATATCTCCTGCGTGGCCAATGATTTTGGCTACGAATACATCTTTTCCAGATACATTGAGGCTCATGGAGGGCCGAATGATGCACTACTTGCGATCAGTACTTCTGGTAATTCTCAAAACGTAATTAATGCGGCAAAAGAAGCCGGGAACCTTGGAATGAAGGTAGTGGCTCTAACAGGGAATGATGGCGGAAAACTGGGCGACTATGCAGACATTGAAATTCGAATTCCTCACCTCGGTTATGCCGACCGAATACAGGAAATGCACATCAAAGTCATCCATTGGATAATTGATTTGATGGAGATGGGCAATGAATAAATAGCACTGGATCAGGAACATATTCAAGCCAAAGGCTGCTTCGACCCACATCTCCACTGAGGTATAGCCTGTTAAATGAGGCGTATTTTATTGTCTAGCCAAACTGATATTAGTATTGCCACTAATTGCCTTTAGAGATTATAGAATAGTGTCGAATTGCGGTTTAGCACCATGAGATAGTGCCTCGTAAAGACTTGGCCTACTGAGTCCAGCTTCTTCTACAATTCTATAAATTACCCAACCAACTTCCAAGGTTTGGAGATTGAGCGAACTAAGAGCTTTTTTCTGTCTGCCCGTTGGGTTGTTCTATTGTGTTCTTATTTGGCAAATCATCGATTTTGTTACGGATTACTCTTTGAAACAGGATTATTTATCTTGTTCACCGTAAAATCAAATTTTGAATCATTGTAAGCCTGCTCTATGCTTGTAAAAACATATGGATCAGCAGTATTTGGTATTGAAGCTCAAACGATAACCGTTGAAGTAAACATTGCCAAAGGGGTGAACTACTTTTTGGTAGGTCTTCCGGATAATGCCATAAAGGAGAGTCAAAAGCGAATAGATGCCGCCCTCAAAAACAATGGCTATAAAATCCCCGGAAAGGGAATTACGATCAACATGGCTCCGGCGGACCTTCGCAAGGAGGGCTCTTCATATGACCTGACATTGGCAATGGGAATATTGACGGCCTCAGATCAGATACAAGCATCTGATATTGAGAAGTTTATAATTATGGGCGAACTCGCTTTAGATGGAACCCTTCGCCCAATAAAAGGGGCACTGCCCATAGCTGTGTCCGCCAAAAAACAAGGTTTTAAAGGTTTTATTCTGCCAAAGGATAATGCTGAGGAAGCTGCTGTAGTGGAAGGTTTGGAGGTCTACGGTGTAGATCATATAAGTCAGGTGATCAATTTCTTTGATCAGAACGAAAAATTAGAACCGTTTAAAGTTGATTTGGATGCTCATTTTAGACAGCAAGCCAAGTTCATCGATTTTGATTTTGCTGATGTTAAAGGGCAGGAAAATGTGAAGCGGGCCATGGAAATAGCAGCAGCAGGAGGACATAATATCATCATGATTGGACCTCCGGGATCTGGTAAAACCATGCTGGCCAAGCGCTTACCAACCATTTTACCACCGCTATCACTTGAAGAAGCTCTGGAGACTACGAAAATTCACTCAGTTGCAGGCTTGTTAGGCAGTCAAACTTCGCTGATTACGGAGCGGCCGTTTCGGCATCCCCACCATACGGTAAGTGATGTGGCTTTGGTAGGAGGCGGATCTATTCCAAAACCCGGTGAAATTTCGCTGGCACACAACGGAATACTTTTTCTTGATGAACTGCCTGAATTTAAACGAAGCGTATTAGAAGTGATGCGCCAACCTTTGGAAGACCGAACGGTTACCATATCACGGGCCAAATTCACCGTGGATTTCCCGGCAAGCTTTATGTTGGTTGCCTCCATGAACCCCTCGCCGAGTGGAGACTTCTATGATCCTTCCACTTCAGCAGACTCTGAGTTTGCCGTTAAAAGATACCTGAATAAAATTTCGGGACCCTTGATGGATCGGATTGATCTGCACATTGAAGTTAACCCCGTTCCATTTGAAAAGCTTGCAGAAAAGCGGGAAGGAGAGCCCAGCGCTGATATTCGTAGTAGGGTGCTGGAAGCAAGGAAAGTTCAGCTAAAAAGATACAAAGAGGAAGAAGGAATTTACTCTAATGCCCAGTTGCAGCCTAAGCAAATGAAAACCTGGTGCAAAACGGACTCGGCAGGTGAAGCTCTTTTAAAAAACGCAGTGGAGCGTCTTGGTTTTTCGGCACGTTCTTACAACAGAATTTTAAAGGTAGCACGGACTATTGCCGACCTGGCGGACAGTGATTCCATACAGGCCGCCCATGTTGCAGAGGCTATTCAATACCGCAGCCTCGACCGTGAAGGGTGGTTAACCTGATACCAGTACTATTCTCGTTTGTATAGTTTTGAGCTTATTTCGGAAGCATGATCAAAGGAAAAAAGATAGTGGTGGTGATGCCTGCGTATAATGCCGAGCTTACTCTCGAACAGACGTACAAGGAGATTCCCCGAGACATAGTAGATGAGGTTATTCTTGTTGACGACAAGTCCAGCGATAATACTTCACAATTGGCCAAAGATCTTGGAATAGAGCATGTCATAAGGCACGAAGTAAACCGAGGATATGGAGGAAATCAAAAAAGCTGCTATAATAAATCCAAAGAGATCAATGCGGATATTGTCATCATGTTGCATCCGGATTATCAATACACTCCTCAGCTTATTGAACCGATGAGTTATATCATTGCGAATGACACCTATCAGGTTGTTTTGGGTTCCCGTATTCTGGGTAAAGGAGCACTCAAAGGTGGCATGCCGCTGTACAAGTATGTAGCAAATCGATCACTAACCTTGTTTCAGAATATCCTGATGAACCAAAAGTTATCAGAGTACCATACAGGTTATCGTGCATTCTCAATGGAAGTTCTGAATGCCATCAATTATGAGTTGAATTCTGATGATTTTGTATTCGATAATCAGATGTTGGCTCAAATCTGCTACGCTGGATATGAGATTGCCGAAATAACCTGCCCCACTAAGTACTTTGAAGAGGCTTCTTCCATCAATTTCAAAAGGAGTTCAGTTTATGGCTTTGGCGTGCTGTGGACCTCAATCAGTTACTTTCTCCAGAAAATAGGATTAGGCAACTTCAAGATATTCAAAGGGATTGAAAAATCTTAGTAATCTGGCGGTTGTCTGTGCCAAAAAGTAAACCCATTCTTTTCGTACAATAAATGAATATCCTCTATACGCTTTAGATCCTCCGTGCCGGTAATTTTAGCCACGAAATATACATCCCGATCTATAGCTCCAAGTTTTAACCAATCGTTGTTGTACCGCTCAGGATGGCCACCAGGTTGGGATGCTGCATAAAAATACTGACCGTAACTCTTGTAGTTTTCTGTAGTTACATAGCAATCACAATCAGCTTTGCTCTCAAAGAACTCTATGGCCGCATTCTGCGAAATCATCTCTATCTTTTTGATAATCAGTGATAAAGTGAGGAAAACGAAAATGGCGGTACCTCCAAAAAGCCAAACGACACCACTGCCGAATTTTGCTTTGTAGAAACGAATTATGGCAGTAATGGTAATCAGGATAAACCAAACTCCGGCAATGGATTCCCAGCCGGTCCAGGGAACGTCTGCATCTAAATTAGCCAGGGCAAACGGATCGGCGGTAAAAAGCGGCCGGATGAGATCCACATTTTTTCCCAGCCAGGGCAGGGCGATGAGGGTTGCTCCAAAAATGAAAGCAATGAACATCAGTAGCAGAGCCATCCACCGTCTGAAATACAACCTTCCTTCCATAATGTCATGAAGCACCATGGCGGCGAGAAAGGTCATAGGGAAATAAGCCATGGACGAGTAGTGCACGATTTTACTTCTTACAATAGTGAACAGAATCAGTACCACCCAGAAAAGGATCAACATCCAAAGTTTGTAGTCTTTCAGGTAGTCGAATTTGAACTCTTGTTTTCCAAAACTGCGCAGCATAAAGATGCTGGCCGGAAAAACGCCAATGAGCAATACCACAAAATGATAGCCCGGAAATCCCCCGTGTCCGGCATCTTCACGAGAGAATATCTCCCATTGTCGAATAGTAAATTCCTCAACGAACTGTGTCCCATGAAAAATTGTGATCAGTCCAAACCAGGTCATTGCGGTAAGTATGGCAACAACAGTGTATCCTATGAACTCCAGCGGTGAAATATAGAATTTGAAACGTTTGAAAATCCAATAAACCCCAAGAGTTAATCCTGTAATCAGGTAGGCAACAGGGCCTTTCACTAACATAGCCAAACCCGTAAATATCCCAGCCACGATGAGATAAAAGAACTTGCTTCTGAACAGCTCAATATGAGCGGCATTATTCTTTTTCCAGACAAACAGAATGAGGTGAAATATGCCTAAGAAAATGAAAAGGTTAAACCAGGGGTCTATGATGCCCGATCGGAAGTATAAATGAGGCAGTACGCTACCGATATAAGTTAATACCCAAAGCCAACCGAAGCGCACATTATAGAGCTTTTTGCCAAAATGAAATAAGAGAATGAGGGTGAGAATTCCGGCCAATACATTTGGAAAGCGAGCTGCATACTCACCAATGCCCATTACCTCCATGGAAGCGGCCTGCATCCACATGAACATGGGCGGTTTTTCGGTGAAGAATTTGAAATTTACCTGCGGACGTAGATACTCCCCGGAAACCACCATTTCTCTTGCCATTTCAGCAAAGTTGATCTCATCCCAGTCGAACAAATGCACCCGACCGTTGAAGAAACCAAAAAACAGAAAGGCTATACCGGTGATTATGAGGGTATTCCTCAAGTCGAAATTGCTCCTCATGTTTTACTTTTTTCCAAAACGATTAAGGATCTTACTTACAGTATCGTCCTTAATTCCCAATGTGTGTTTTAATCGGGTGTAGGTGGCAATCATCTTTTTGTCCAGCCAGATCAATCTCTTTTTGCTGGCAGCATCGTCCGGCCTTCCCTGGTAGTTTGTCGAATACCAATTCGGGTTTTTCTCATGAGTGTAGTAGTAAAGCGCCAGAGACCTTCTTGTCCGATCCTCAGGGCATTTCAAAGGTTCAGGATGCCCATGATACGATGTTTTGGTTGTATTAAAAATAACTGCTCTATTGAATAACGGCGCAATTCGTTGTTCTCTTTTGGTCATGTTCTCATTCCAAAGCTCTAAGTGACCTCCCCATTCCTCCTCCCAGTTGTCATTGAGGTATACAATAAGATTTACTCTTCTTTCCCAGTCCCTGTGATGTGGGTGTACGGTGAAATCCGCATGAATGTTTAAAAAGCCTCCGCTTTGAGATTGGTGAAGTCCACCTCCCTCCAACATCGGATCGGCCATCAAACCTTCTATTCCGGTAAGTCGTTCCAACCACTTTAGAAAATCATCACTGTTTAACTCATTGATGAGGCTTTGGATACGAACCGGAAGCTGGTCAATTTTATTCAGGCCATGTTTGCGTTCGTTGAAATGGATGTAGTGAATCCAAGAGCTGTCCGAAACATTCGGAAAGCAGCTTTCGGCATTCCGGGCCGTTTTTTCCTCCAAAAAGGACTCAAATACTCCATGAGGAAAAGGGTGAGCGTTTCTGTATTTATCTACCTGATAATCAGTTATCTGGCGCCACTCTGGGTCTAGAATTGTATCTGTAACATTCATAGATGGCGGTAAAAGTAAGATTTACGCCATGTAAATGCGATATACCCGATACAATAGTTCGCCGGAATCACAATTTCTCTTACCATTGTAATACGTAAAATGAGCTCAGCAGATAAGGCAACACTTTTTGAAAGAGGCAGTTATCACGCCTACATCAGCAAGACCCCTGATCCTCAAGCAATTGATTTGCTAAATAAAATGAGTGTGGGCACCTCTGGAGCCCAGTATCAGTTGAAAACCATAGCAGAAAGGTTAAGTCAAATAGAGCACCCTTATTTTATGTACATGTTGCAGCGAGACAAATTGACGGGTAACCTGATGTCTGCTCATCGAGAGGTGCAATCATCAATAGGTCGGTTGAATGCATTTTACATTCGGTATTTTGTGTTTAAAGATGCCATTCGGGCTTCGGCAACATCGGCACAGTCAGCAAAAGCCAATAAGGCGGATGGATTCTTTAAATCCTACATAAAACGACTGCTTTCGCGTCCGGCATTCGATTTGGGGGTAGATTATGGTGAGGACCGTTCACTTCCGTTTCTTACTTATGCATTCATCGACAGTGATAACTTCCGCTCTTCCAACATGTCAGAGACGTTTGGCCTTCATCCTATATCCAAATTTGATACCTTTTCCTTTACCAGGCTGAGCCCCAAAAAGGACCAGCACGTAAAGCAACTCAATACATCTCTAAAGTTGGATATAAAGAGTTTGCTGAGGCGTCACTACCGTTCTTTTTCCATGTACGATGAGCAGTATCTTTTTTTAAAGGATAATTATTTCATCTATGAAAAAGATGGTAAGGTATTGGCTGGTGTTCAGGTAAATGTTAGCGAATGGGAGGTTAAGAAAATTAAAGGACTAATGGGCAATATTGCCATGAATGTGGTTCCTAAAGTACCCGGAATTCGATCCTATTTCAATCCTAAATCTTTTAAGTTTCTAACCTTTGATTACCTCTACCACGAGTTAGGTAGAGAAAAGGAACTCGAATTACTTCTGGAAAGTGTTTTAGCCATCTTTGAGCTTCATTTTGCTTTGTCGTGGCAGGAAGTAAAGAGTCCGTATCATCGGTTTTTTTCAGAGGTCAACAGAGGAACCTTAAGTAATTTCAATAACGTTCCTTCCGCTCATTACATGGCTTCCATGCCGAAGATGGATGTATCCCAAAAAAGAGCTATTTCGGATTCTCCGTTATTTATGTGTGGTTTGGATATGTCTTAGACTCGGTATCCGCAAATTGGTGAAGCAGTAAGGTTTTAGAGTTTCGAGTTCGGAGTTTGTTAGTTCGGAGTTCAAAGTTCAAAGTTGAAAGTTCAAAGTTTCATAACTCAAAAAACGGTCAACGTCTATCAGGCATAGACAATAGACAAACTCAGAACCCGGAACTCGCAACTCGGAACTCGAAACCCGAAACCCAGAACTTTTAACATAAATTTGCATTTGTGACTTACATCACCTAAACTTGCTTCAAACAATTCAAACTAATATCATGCTACGATCTCTCTCTCTCTCTCTCTCTCTCTGGTTTTGTTGACGTTTAGCGCATCGGATGGCTTGAGTCAAACGTGGAATATTGAATATTCCGGTTCCATGTATACTTTGCGCGCTAATCCAACAACGACAAATGTTGGCATAGGAGTTAGCAATATAGCCGACAATAACTTTAAACTTCATATACAAGACCATAATCGATCGGGTATATTATTAGTAAACGATGGGAACCGCTCCCTGAACAGTATTGAAGTACAAGGTCAAGGAGTTAAGTTTTTTACCACCTACATGGGTGATGCATCTTATGCAGGACAAGTGCGCATAGCCGCAAAATTATCCAATGGAACCAATGGAAATGCTTTGACTTTGAATACGAACAAAGATATTCGGCTTCAAGTAGACGGCACCTCCTATTCTCAGCAAATGTTAATAGGAAGCAGTTCCTTAACCTACGCTGGCTCCAATGTGCTTTACACCAATGGCAACGCAACCATAACGGGAAACTTAAGTACCGGTAATTTAAATGCGGGCAGTTGGATGTACATTGGTTCAAGTTCTGAAGACAATCCGAGATTGGCCTTACACCATGCCGGCACTGCACACCCGCATGCCTACATCGATTTCATGGAAAACCTGAATTTCCGGGCCAATAAGAGCTGGATCAGCCCGCTGATTCTTTATGCTGATGGAACGGTAGGTATAGGTTTTACCACTACGTACAACTCCGGAGAGTTGAAACCTCTGGGTTCCAGCGGCACCAATAACGATAAGCTGGCCATCAAAGGTGATGTTTCCATTGTGGATAATAACCATGAAAGACAAATTAAGATGTATCAAGACGGTACCATTAAGGCAAGAGAGGTACTGGTAGCAGCCGGAACCATTGCAGATTATGTTTTTGAAGAGGGTTATAATCTGATGAGCATTCACGACCTCAAACAGTATATTAACGACAACGGGCATTTGCCCAAAATCCCTTCTGCAGAAGAATTTGCGAAAGAAGGTACCATGAATGTGGGTGATATGAATCGAGTGTTGCTCGAAAAGGTTGAAGAACTGACCCTGTACATTTTCGAACTAGAGCAACGACTTTCTGAAGTAGAAAATAACCAATAAAAAGGTATATTCATCTTCATGAAAGCAAAATACTACATACTCCTTGGGCTTATTCCAGTAATGCTGCAGACCTGCAAGCACGAGCATTGCTTTGATCCTACCGATCCGGATTGCGAAAACTATGACCCGTGTCATGCGTACCAGAGGCCCAGTGCGAAGTTCGAAATGCTTATGAATCTATGGTATACGGATAAGGATGGTCGATCAGCGGATACCGTTTTTTCCGATTCCATTTTTGCGGGAAACTATGGTCACTCTATAATTTTTAATGCAATAGACGATGAATTCGGCATGCAGCATACATGGTATGTGGGGCAGGAAACCTTTGATGGGTCTCAAACTCCTGGAAGGGATTTTTCTACGGTGACTATTCGTCCGGCACGCATACCCATTACACATGTAATTCGCTATGAAGCCGATTCCATATGCGACCCTCAGGACGATGGGTACGATTCAACTGTGCAATTCATACAATTGGTTAAAGATTATAACGATCTGGATGTTTTAAGTCTATTTCGCGGGGCGTTTGAGGGCAGCACAGACAGCTTCGATCTGCGCTTTTGGGCCAGTAGAACAGGAGAGGATCCGATAGGTATTGCGCCAATACCAACTTCTCGGATAGATTTTAACAGCTACAATTTTCACAATTGGGGTAGCTATACTTGGGATGGTAGCTCTGATTACGAACCCGGAGTAAGAGGTATCTGGGTCAAACATTTTGCCGTGATGAACAGTCGAATGATATTTTCGGGCCCATATCAATACGTCGAGCCATCGGACCCGGGGTTAAATATTCCATACGGATTTATGGAAATCTTGCCGAACGACAGGTTCGAACTAAAATATCTATTTGACGAGGGGTACCACGTTCTCCGAGGACGAAAAATTGCAGATCGATGAAACACTTTGTACTTACTTCAATTGCCATTTTTGTTTTTCATTTTACATTTAGTCAGGATGGATGTACAGATGTAACCATCACCAATCCCTTGAGTCCGGTGAATGTGGAATGGTCCAACCGATTGAATGCGCTGGGAAACAGCAACCTGGATCGAAACAGCTTTTTGAATTCGTATTTCAATTGGTACGACCCTGCCAAAATTGCCATTAATAAATCGAACGAGTGGAAGGTACCTGAATTCAAATTACAGGACGGAGATTCACTAAATGCGCTGTACGACATGACCTGGCCTTGGAGTACAGCCATGAACAACAGTGCTTTTTCATTCTTGTATCTGGATCCTGCCACGCTAAACCTTCAAAGAGAAAACCCGGATGACCCGCTTCCGAGCCCTCAAACGCTTCCGGTTGCAGATAGAGACTATCATTGGGAGGACGGATGGGAGCTGTTGTACTTGAATTTGGGGTTTTTACCCAATGGGGATGATGTAGACCAAACATACTCCGACAGTTGGCGCCCTGCACAAAATGCAACAAATAACGCGGATATGCGTCCTGAACTCAATCATGTCCCTTATTTCGTTTTGTACAACAGATATCGATCCACCATGCGGGTCTTTGCCAATGTTTTTGCTCGTAATGGGAACTTACCTGAAGTAGATTATACACACGTTACACTGCATTTTCCAGAAGGCCCAACTTCTGGATCCGGTCTGTTCCGGGTTTCCAATGGAGTGGATCGCCCATTAGACAAAGAAACGATAGAAACAGGTGAAAAGATGATCAGCCCAAATCAGGCACCTGCGGATATTGACGAATGGATTGTTGCGGATTTTCAGCTGAGTTATGATCCTTGTATTTGCGAAAGAAGCGGTACACACAATATCCAGATGCAGTTCAGCACCTTCAATACCTTAAACGTAGATGGGGCATTCAGATCTATTACGGTGGAAAAAGAGATCACGCAAAGTGATTTGAATAGTGATTTTCTGAATCTTTCAGACCTTGATCCCGAAGGAGCTCCAGGTGCCCGTATATATCAGGTAATGAATGATATGTATTCAGACTACAAGAAAAAATTGGAGGCATACGATGCTCAAATGAATGACTTCAAAAGTCCGTTAAATCAGGCCAAAATATATATTCTAAATAAAGCAACTGATGCGATAAACAATGGAGTGGGCAAATTAACGGGTGGGTTCGTAGACGAACTCATCGTAGCAGATTCAAGTTGGTCTGGTAAAGCGAAAGTTCAAGAATTTGGAACAGGACTCGCGAAGTCCTTGTATGCTCAGGAAATGGATTTTGTGAGCTCTTCATTGGGAATCACTCAAAAACCATCCAGGCCACAGGCGCCGGTTGCATCATGGAACGAAGGAAGTTTCAAAGCAACTATTACGGACGAACAGACATACGAATCCAATACCCTTATCGTTCCCGGAGACGATCCCGGCGATATTCAATCAGAGGTAATGCCCCACAACTACCCGGCGTACAGCCAGTTGCCGGGCTTGTTCGCTATGCTGGAAACACCAGAGGTTGAGGTAACAACCTTTTCTGAGGAGATATTTGATGATGAAATAGAAACAATTATGTACAATGAATTTAACAAGGATGAAATTCGGCGTAGACTATATAAGAATGAATTTATGCTGCAAGTCAAGGACTTGAACTATGCGTTAAATCCTGCGATTGATTTTGACGAAGAAAAATCGGGAGTCTATTTCATGTTTCAAGTTGAGTATGAACAGAACTACCCCTGGCAATCCAGATTTTATCCTGCAGAACTAAAGGGGGGCAATTTAACCATGGACCATGAGTTCTTTACACATAAGGATAGTATAGATGGTTCGGATAATCATAGAAAAACTTATGTATTCAATTCAAAGATCTATCCCATTGAAACCGCAAAGAATCTTTTCATTTATGGAAACCTTCAAACAGGAGGAGATTATGTGAGAAATTGGAAGTATTACTTTACTGCGGATCCTTTTACAGGTAACATGGGATGGACATGGACATGGAAATCGGATCCCACGAGCCATTCTCCAGCAAATTCAAAAGCCAATATCAAAAGCATAAAACTTAAAGTTATCGGAGACTTCTATTTTGATCAGATTGGCCACAATGGGGAGCAGGTATCGCAGTATCAGGTGTTTACTTATGATTTATATAATTCAAGTCGAACAGATAATGATATAGTAGTTTCGGCTGACCCAATAAACCTCTCGTCTATGCCTTATTACCCCGGCACGGTTAGATATGGCAATTTAAACGATGTTCCGGCAGAAGCTAAAACTGTAGTGGGAGGTGAATTATACATTAGAGCAGAAAGGATAGAATTAGATCAGAATGTAAGCAGCGGATATGGAGTAACGCATTTGGAAGCTGTTGATAAGGTTGTCTTTCTGCGAGATGAAGGTGCGAGTTTGGATTATCAATTTGATGGTAATTGGCGAATAAAAACTAGAGATGACTGGTTTGGTGAACCTAATATTCAGGCAGCCACGAAAGAAGTGGTTGCAAACTTTTGTAATGAAACCAGCGGAAAATATAGAGCTAACATTGTTCCTGCGAGTAAGCGTCTTCCAAATAGTCCAGATGTATTTGGTTCGTCGAATCATATTCCTGAATTAAGATTCAAGATCTTTCCCAACCCCACTAACGGCCTTACCACAATTCGCTGGAACAGTACTGAAATAGCGGATCAAAGCGTTTGGGTAACGGTGGTAGACATTAGCGGAACAGAAGTGGTGAGCCGCCAGGTTTCGGTAATCGATGAAGTCGTGCAATTTGATCTCAGTGGCTTGCCCAGTGGAGTCTACATGGTGCAGCTCAAAACTGAATCGGGGTATACCGGCATTCGGAAGTTGGTGAAGCAGTAAAGTTTAGGAGTTCTGAGTTCAAAGTTCGGAGTTTGTTAGTTCGGAGTTCAAAGTTCAAAGTTGAAAGTTCAAAGTTTCATAACTCAAAAAACGGTCAACGTCTATCAGGCAT
Source organism: Flavobacteriales bacterium (assembly GCA_003499525.1). Taxonomy (GTDB): domain Bacteria; phylum Bacteroidota; class Bacteroidia; order Flavobacteriales_G; family Salibacteraceae; genus UBA10426. The sequence goes on along the minus strand of DNTB01000076.1, from coordinate 2,027 downwards.
AGACAATAGACAAACTCAGAACCCGGAACTCGCAACTCGGAACTCGAAACCCGAAACCCAGAACTTTTAACATAAATTTGCATTTGTGACTTACATCACCTAAACTTGCTTCAAACAATTCAAACTAATATCATGCTACGATCTCTCTCTCTCTCTCTGGTTATATTGACGTTTAGCGTATCTGATGGCTTGAGTCAAACGTGGAATATAGGATATTCCGGTTCCATATATACTTTGCGCTCTAATCCAACAACGACAAATGTTGGCATAGGAGTTAGCAATATAGCCGACAATAACTTTAAACTTCATATACAAGACCATAATCGATCGGGTATATTATTGGTAAACCATGGAAATCGGTCAATGAACAGCATTGAAGTACAGCATCAGGGGGTTAAGTTTTTTACGACCTACCGGGGGCAAGCTTCATTTGGGGGTCAGGTGAGAATCGGCAGCGGCGCATCCTCGGGTAACGCGATGGCGCTCAATGCTAATCAGAACATCAGACTGCAGGTGGATGGCATCTCTTATGCCCAGCAAATGCTAGTAGGCGCCAGTTCCATAACCTACACTGGCTCCAACGTGCTGTACGCCAACGGCAATGCACAGATAACGGGGAACTTAAGCACCGGTAGCTTGAATGCGGGCAGTTGGATGTACATCGGTTCTACATCTGAAGATAACCCGAGATTGGCCTTACACCATGCCGGTAGCGCGAACCCTCATGCCTACATTGACTTTATGGAGAACCTGAACTTCAGAGCCAACAAAAGCTGGATCAGCCCGCTCATTCTGTATGCCGACGGAACAGTAGGAATAGGTTTCACAACAACCTACAGCTCTGGAGAGCTAAAACCCTTAGGGTCCAGCGGCACGAACGACGATAAACTGGCCATTAAAGGGGATGTATCTATTGTGGATGATAATCATCAGAGGCAGATAAAGTTGTACCAGAACGGGGCTATACAGGCAAGAGAGATAGAGGTACATACTTCAAACATACCGGATTACGTATTTGAAGAAGAATACGCATTGATGGATATGCATTCTCTTAAAGACTATATCCATCAAAATGGGCATTTACCGGGAGTCCCTTCAGCGCAGGAATTTTGCTCAAAAAGGGACAATGAATCTAGGTGATATGAACCTTTTGCTTTTAGAAAAAGTAGAGGAATTGACGCTCTACATTTTAGAGTTAAAAGAAGAAATCGATACTCTCAAGGCCGATAAAATTTCTGAATGATGGGAAGTCAGAATGTTTATATCCTACTTTTATTCTCATTGATTTTGCTTTGTCTTACAATTAAAGTCAAAGCGCAGAATCAGGATCAAATATGGACGACTACTTCATATGCGAATGTCCAATTTGACATGCCACAAGAACCGGTTATCGTAGATACACTATCCACCCTTCAATATAGAATCGAAGAATATCAATCCGCTGCATACATTGTTCAAATTCATCAAGGAGCTTTTATAAATCAAAATGATGAAATTGTTCAGGAGGCACTCATGCTTGAAGAGGGTAATGAGTTGCGAGCTATTGCACGGATACTGTTATTGACAACAAGAGGTACGCTCACCGAGTTGCAAAGTATTCAAGAATCAGGAGTAGAGGGACTTAGAATGGGTATTATTTATCCAGCAATGCCGGACGGAACAGTAGAACAGGCCTTAATTTCGTTTTTTTTGTAAATGTATGTCCGTCTGAATGTAGAACATAAATAGATTACGGAGCGGGGCCTGAGGTTTGCTGAAAATATGATGATTATGACAGCAAAAGACTTCTTTAAACAGTTTCCAGATGAATCGGCATGCGTTCACCACATGAAAAAAATGCGAGAGAAGAACGGGCTTGTGTGCCGAAAGTGCGCGTCGAAGCGATTGAGTTGGCTGAGCACGATTAATCGGTGGGAATGCATGGATTGCCGTGCAAAAACGACCATCCGGAGTGGCACCATCATGATGCACAGCAAATTGCCGCTTCACACTTGGTATTACTGCATGTTCCTGATGATGACCACTAC